>WRIZ01000020.1 GCA_009782475.1 Oscillospiraceae bacterium
AAAGAGTACAAAGCCAAAACCGAAAGCAAAACCCCTATTTCTGGTGTTCTCAAACGAAACCTCTTTGATCTCAACAACTTCGCTGGCTTCTTAGAGGTGTTGGCGGCAAATTAGATTGACGTGGGCGGTCGTCTCTTACAGTTGACATTTGTCCAACCGACGGTGTATAATAAACCAATATGACCCTGAGGAGGAAAACCGTGTACCGTATTAAAGGAGGATGCCCCTATGAAGTCAAGGAGACCCGTCAAAACCCTGTCTTTGCTGCTGGCGTTGATATTGCTGATCCCCGCGGGAATCGCGGCGGGAGAGCCTGTGGTTAGGGCCGCCGAATTGCCGCCTGTGCCGGACAAAGGCGCGGCACCCGCCGCGGATGAGTTTGTCTTGCTGTACGACAAGGCCGCCGACCTCTACATAGATTCCGGCGACTGGGAAGGAGCGGCCATCGCGCTGGCTTCCCTGCAAAGCGATATAGGACTGGTCGGCGGGCAAAAACCGGCCATTGTCAACGACGCGTCCGCCCTCTCCGGCATGGCCGTTTTGACCGGCACCATCGGCAAGAGCGGTGTGATCGACGGGCTGATCGCCTCCGGCAAAATAGACGTATCGAAAGTCAAAGGCAAATGGGAGAGCTATTTGCTGACGGTGGTCGACAACCCCATCGAGGGTGTTGACCGCGCTTTGGTCGTTGCGGGCAGTGATAAGCGCGGAACCATTTTTGGTATCTATAAAATTAGTGAAATGATCGGCGTTTCCCCGTGGGTTTGGTGGGGCGACAGTATGCCTGTCCGCAAAGGCAAACTGACCTTCACGGGCAACCTCAAAATCGAACAGGGCGAGCCGTCGGTCAAATACCGCGGCATCTTCCTCAACGACGAAGCCCCCTGCCTCTCCGGCTGGGCGTCCAGGAATTACGGCACGACCGCAAACGCGCAAGCCACCAACGGCTTTGACCATGAATTCTATCAAGCCGTTTTTGAGCTGATCCTGCGCTTAAAAGGCAACTACCTTTGGCCTACAATGTGGAACAACTCCTTCCATACCGACGATCCGCTGAACTCGGAAATGGCCGACAGATACGGCGTCGTTATGGGAACCTCGCATCAGGAGCATATGACCTGCGCCGACAAAGAGTGGAGCTGGTCGGGTCTCGGCGCGTGGAACTATGCCACCAACCGGGATAAGATTTACAAGTTTTGGAAAGACGGCGTCACCGAACGCAAAGAGTATGAGTCGATCCTGACGCTCGGTATGCGCGGGCAGGCCGATACCGCCATCCTCGGCCCGGGCGCGACGCTGAAAGACAATATGGACTTGATCGCGGGCGTCTTAGCCGACCAGCGCGAGATCATCAAGGACGTCTACGGCTCGGCCGAAGCCCCGCCGCAGTTGCTCGCCCTGTATAAAGAAGTCGAAGATTTCTATTACGGCAGCGCGGAATATGGCAAAATGAACGTGCCGGACGACGTGACCCTGCTGCTCTGCGACGACAACCACGCCAACGTCCGCACCCTGCCGACCGAAGAGATGCGCAAACGCTCGGGCGGTTACGGGATGTATTACCACTTCGACTACCGCGGCGCACCCATCAGCTATCAGTGGATCAACCAAACACCGCTGACCAAGGTTTGGGAACAGATGACAACGGCGTATGACGCGGGCGTTGACCGCATTTGGATCGTCAACGTCGGCGACCTCAAACCGATGGAGCTTCCGATCGACTATTTCCTCAGCCTGGCCTACGACTATGAGCAATGGAGCCCGGCCAACAAAGTGGACGAGTTTACCAAAAAATGGGCAGCCCGCCAGTTCGGCGAGAGCGTGGCCGATGACGCCGCCGCCGTTTTGAACGGCTACACCAAAATCCTCGGCGCGCGCAAGGCCGAAGTCGTGATGCCTGATCCGTCCACCTTTAGCCTGACCGCCTTTGACGAAGCCGACCGCACTTTGGCGGAGTTTGAGGATATTGTCAAAACAGCCGAGGCGGTTTACGCCAAACTCCCGGCCTATCAAAAAGACTCTTTTTACCAGCTTGCGCTTTATCCGGCGCGGGCGGCCATGAATGTTTACAAAGCCAACATTTATGCCGCGTGGAGCGTTTATTTGGCCGAGCAAGGACTCCCGGCCGCCAACGAATATGCCAAACTGGCGCGCGCCGCCTTTGACGCCGACATAGCGGATATGGAATATTACAACAAAACGCTGTCCGGCGGCAAATGGGATGGTATCATGCGCCAAAACCATTATAACTATACCACTTGGGACGGCCCCTCTACCGGCGTTGCGGAAAGCCAAATGCCGAAAGCAGGGCAGGTCACGCCCGAGGCGGGTCAAGAACTTGCCGTGCGCGTGCAGGGAAGCAAAGAGATCGTCCGCGGCGGTTTGACCGCTTTGCCGTTATCAACCAATCTCAGCAAAGAGAACCGCTACATCGATGTATTCAACGGCAAGAGCTTTCCGTTTACCTTCACCGTATCGGCCAACGAAGACTGGGTGATCCTCAGCACAACGCAGGGAACCTGCGTCAGCCAAACCCGCATCGGCGTATCGGTCGACTGGACGAAAATCACGGCGAACACCACCGCGGCTATTACCATTTCAGGCGCGGGCGAAACGATTACGATCGGTGTTCCGGTCAATGTATTCTCGGAAACCGTCGCCGATAAAACCTATGTGGAGACCCACGGATATGTGTCGATCAATCCGGCCAACGCCGTCGTTAATTCGGCGTCGGGTTCGAGCAAGTGGACGGTCATTGACGATTACGGCCGCGACGGAGACAGCCTGAAAGTTCTTCCGAACGGAAAATCGTTTGCCGTCGGCGACGCCAACGCGCCCTATGTGGAGTATTCCTTCTATATCCAAAATCCGGGCGTCTACAATGTGAACACCTTCATCGCGCCGACAGGCAACGGGGTACACCAAACCATCACCCCCATTCTAGATCAGCTCCGTTTCTCGGTTCAAATCGGCAGCGGGGAGCGCAAAACGGCGAGCGGCCTGCTCACCGCAAGCTATGAGCCGGGCGGCGGCGAGGCCTCATGGGCATACGGCGTGATGAACAACACCCGGTTGGTGACCACAGAGCACGGCAGCCTGGCCGCCGGATTACACACCCTGCGGATATACGCGGCAGACCCTTCGGTGGTCATTCAAAAAATCGTGATCGCCCCGGCCTCCGCCAAACAGACGACACTCTCCTCGGCTCCGCAAACCTATCACTTTATGGATTCCTACTTCGGCCCGCCGGAAAGCTATTACGCGGGAACGGAGAAGATCAATTTGCCTGCCCCCGCCCTTGATAAGGGGATCGCGCAATTTGTTCCCGCAGACGCCGCCGTCACCTTTGCAAATGCCGACGGAAGTGTCATCCAAACGCTCACGGCGCAAGCGTCGAACGGCTCCCGGCTGACCGCCGCGCAGATCGCGTCGGTCACCCAGCCAACCCGGGAAGGGTTCGTTTTCACCTATTGGATGATGCCGAACGGCGCGCCGGTGACCGATCAAATCATCTTCGCCGAACCGACCACCGTTACCGCCCGGTTTGTCTCAACCTCCGCCATCACCTATACCTATGACCCGAACGGCGGCACAGGAGAGGGCTACACCATCGAGGCTCCGGCGGAGACGGAGGTCATTATTGAAAACAATACCTTCACCAACGGCGATAAGGTCTTTATCGGCTGGAACACCAAATCCGACAGAAGCGGCGACGGTTTTGCCCCCGGCGTCCAAATCATTGCCGGAGAGCCGCTGGAATTGTATGCCGTTTGGGCGGATGAACTCCCGGCCACACGCGCCTCCAGCGAACGGGCGGACGGCCGCCTTGCTTCCGCCTTTGACGGCAAAGGCGATACGTCGCTGAAGATGCTGGGCGTTGCCAACGAGTGGATCGAAATCGGATTCACCAAAGACTACACCATCGACTCCCTCTATATCTCCGAAGTGGGCAGCAACATTCAAGAGTATGAAGTGCAGATTTGGAACGCGGCGTCCGGGAAATGGGAGACGGTCACCGAGGGAACCGGCATCGGGCCGAACGGGGACTTGCTCTTCTTCCAAGCCAAGGTTTTCACCACCAGCCGCATCCGCTTAAACATCAAGTCCGCGCTCAACCCGCCGACCATCCGTGAAATCTCCCTCCAGCCTTTCATCAACTGGGGTTTGGCCACGAACGGCGGTTCAATCACAACCGTACCGGCCGACGGCGAGGGCGACGGCGACAGTTTGACCGACGGCGACAGGCTGGACTATACCAAACGCTGGCGTATCAATTCACAGGAAGGCTTCTCCGAACCCATCACACTGATGCTGTCCGGTCAGAAGAGCATCTCGGTCGTCAACATTTTCAGCATCACCGGCCTGTGGAACTCCAACCCCAGGGATCTTAAACGCGATACGATCGCCACCACCGCGCTCGGCACCATCCGCAACCTGAACATTGAATACACCGCAGACGGGCAGACATGGAAAGCGTTGCCGGGCGGAACGATTGTTGAGAACGAATATTCTTGGATTTCCATAACGCTGGACGCCCCCATCCTGATGTCCGGCCTGCGGTTCACCGTGCCGGATCAGTCGAACAGCGATTTCAACGACAGCTGGATACGGGTTGTTGAGTTTGAAGCGTTGGAACTTGTCAGCACTCAGGGCATGATCAACTTTGCCGGAGCGGCCGATCCCGGAACCCCCGATCCGGGCGACAAACCGGAAGAGCCGACACCGACGCCGACCGACCCCGGCGAAAAAGACCCCAACGGGAAACCGGCGAAAAAGACCGGCGACGACTTCGTGGTGTATGGCTTCCTCGCGCTGATGGCATTGATGGTTTCCGGCGCAGGGGTCGCACTGACGATCAGAAGACTCCGCCGCACAAATGTATAAGACTAGAGTTTAACACGGCAATACAGCAAGGCGGGAGCGATCCCGCCTTGCTGATACTTTGAAACAGGAAAAATAGGAAGGCGTTTAGTCCATGAACAACAAAGACATCCTCATCGTAGACGACGACTGTGACTTGGCGGCGATCACCGCCGACCTCTTCACCGACAACGGATACAATGTCTCCGTTGCCGCCGATTCGCGCTCCGCGCTGGAAAACCTTGCCCAAACCGCGTACAGGCTGATCCTGCTGGACATCAACCTGCCCGACGGCACAGGCTTTTCGTTGTGTGAAACATTGCGGAAGACGACGGATATACCCATCCTCTTTATCAGCGCGCGCACAAGCGATACCGATAAGATTACCGGGCTTGACATAGGCGGCGACGATTATATCCCCAAGCCGTATTCGCTCGGTGAGCTGCTGTCCCGTGTAAAAGCGCATCTGCGGCGTTCTTACGCGATGGATGCCGGCAGCGAGCGGTTTTGTTTCGGCGGCGTTGAAGTCAATTTGGAAGCGCGCGGCGCGGTCAAAAACGGCGTAAGTGTGGAGTTATCGGCAAAGGAATTTGACCTGCTCTCTTTTTTGCTTCAAAATAAGAACAAAGCTCTGTCCAAAGACGATATGTTCAATGCCGTTTGGGGTGCGTACAGCGAGGCCGAACCGTCATCGCTGACGGTGCATATACGGTGGCTGCGTGAGAAACTGGAGGACGACCCCTCCAACCCCCGGTTCATCAAAACGGTATGGGGCGTGGGCTATAAGCTGGAGGTCATATGAGAGGGAAAATCATAGGCGTTGCCGTGGCGTTTATCATTGTGATCACCGCGTTTTTCGCGGGGTCATTGTTTTTTCTGCACGATATATACGGCCGTCATGAAAAAGAAATGGCGGGAGAAAGAGCTGTTCTGCTTAATGAGATTACCCAAATGACCGAGCTGGAAGAAGCCTTGATCAAAGCGGAAGAGTTCGCTTCGTTCCCCATGACGGCTGCAGGGACGCAGCGGCTTCTGCTGATCGCTTACGCCGCGTGCGTATTGTTCACAGCGGTTGTCTTCCTCTTTTGCACGGTAAAAATCATCAAGCCGTTTCATCGCCTGGAGCAATTTGCGGCTGAAGTGGCCAAAGGGAATCTTGACTTTCCGCTTGCCATACAAAGAGAAAACATCTTTGGGGAATTTTCCTGGGCGTTTGATTTCATGCGGAGCGAATTGAAAACCTCCCGTGAAAACGAAGAATCGGCCAAGCGCGAAAACAAAGCGTTGATTGCCGCCATTTCCCATGACATCAAAACGCCTGTGTCTTCCATCCGCGCTTATGCCGAAGGGCTGCAAAAGGGGATGGATACCACGCCGGAACGCCGGGAGCGTTATTTGAGCGTCATCCTCAAAAAAGCCGACGAGGTGGCCAAACTGACAGACGATTTGTTTCTCCACGCCCTATCGGACATGGAGAAATTACAGCTGGAAATCAAGCCGTATAATGCGAAAAAGCTGATTGGCGGCATCCTTGACCCGTTTTTCGCCGAGTACGGCGAAAGGATACGGATGACCGAAGTGCCTGACGTCACCGTGTCGGCGGATGAAAAGCGGCTCAGCCAGGTCTTTGAAAACATCATTGCCAACGCCGTTAAATACGCGCCCGGCTCGGCTGTTGACATATCGTTCAACCTTGAAGACGACTTGCTTTTATGTGAAATACGCGATTTTGGAAACGGCATCCCGCCCCGTGATATGCCGTTTGTTTGGAATCGGTTTTACCGGGGGGAGAACACCGAAGGGGTGTCCGGGTCGGGGCTGGGGTTGTATATCGTGCGATACATCATTGAAAAATGCGGCGGTTCCGTCCGCCTGCAAAACTCAGAGAAAGGGCTAAGGGTATTTTTTTCACTCTTAAGGATTTCTTAATAACTTTTCGTTTACCATAGAGTTAAGAAATTCTCAGGAGGATGGTATGAGCAAGACAATCATGACCGCAAAAGACCTTTGTAAAAGCTACGCTTCAGGCGGGGTTCAAAACCATGTGCTGAAAAACATCGGCTTTACCCTGCGCGAGGGCGAATTTGCCGTGGTGATGGGCAGTTCGGGGTCGGGCAAGTCCACTCTGACCTATTGTCTTTCCGGCATGGACAGAGCCACCTCGGGCGAAATTACATACAACGGCAAGAGTTTTCAGCCGTTGAGCGAGGATAAACTAGCGGTTCTGCGGCGGCGCGACTTCGGTTTCGTCTTCCAGCAGATGCACCTTGTGGCGAACTTGACCATTTTTGAAAACATTGCCGTGCCGGGGTACCTTGTGTCAAAACCCAAAGCCGTCCATGCCAAAGCGGAGGAGCTGATGGAGCGGGTGGGCATTTCCGGCCTCGCCAAACGGCTGCCGTCGCAAGTATCGGGCGGGGAACAGCAGAGGGCGGCGGTGGCGCGCGCGCTGATCAACACGCCGAAAATCCTGTTTGCCGACGAGCCAACAGGCTCGCTCAACTCCAAAGCGGGGCAGGACGTTTTGAATATCCTCACCGAGTTCAACCAAAACGGGCAGACCATCCTGATGGTGACGCATGACGTCAAAGCGGCCATCCGGGCGACCCGCCTGATCTACATCAAAGACGGAAAACTGGACGGCGAAATGGAGATGGGCGGGTATACCGGCGAACATACCGCGCCGCGTGAAAGCCAAATCATCGCGTGGCTTTCCTCGATGGGGTGGTGAGCGTATGGCTGTATGGAAGGTCGCGTTGTCGCTGCTCAAAAAGCAAAAAGCATATGTTGTAACGATTTTTTGTTTGTCACTGGTTGTATCGCTGATGCTGACGTCGGTTCTGACGGTGATGAAACGAAGCGGGGAGATTCAGGACGCCGCGTTTGAGGCTTCCTCTATGCCTGATTTGCTGTGTATATACGACGCGGAGGAATACGACGGCGCGTACGGTTCGGAGTATTACGAACCCGCCCTCGCTGCTCAGTTCGCGGACTTGCGGGATCGCAGCGGGATTAAAAGCGTCGCCGAAAAACGCTCATTTGCCGTGATGGGCAATGACATATCGGTCAACGGAGGTTCTCTGAACGAAGGACTAAACTTTTTCCCTTATCAGCCGGAGGCTGAAACATTCAAGATAAAGCAATTTGAAAATGGCCGGTTTACGCTGAATCAAGGTGAAATCCTCCTCCCCCTGTTTTACGAGGACGGCTATTCTCTTTCCATTGGCGAACCGTTGATCATAGGCCGGCATGAATTTACGATTACCGGCTTTTATGAAGACCCGATGTTCGGTTCGCCGATGGTTGGGACGCGGCGCGCCTTCATCCACGAGTCTGATTTTGACAACCTATACGGCAACCTTGGCGGGATGCGGGTATTCGTGTATGTGACGATCAACGCCGAACGGGGCGGGGCGGCGTACGCGGAACAGCTCAGAACACTGACCCAAGAAATAATCCGCGGCGATTCGGGATATACCTTCAATATGATTGAAATCAAGCAATACAGCATGATGGTTTCCAATTTGGTAGCGGTGATTTTGCTCTCCCTCGCCCTGCTGTCGCTGATGATCACCCTTTATGTCCTTCGCTACGCCGTC
Organism: Oscillospiraceae bacterium; assembly: GCA_009782475.1. GTDB lineage: Bacteria > Bacillota > Clostridia > Oscillospirales > UBA929 > UBA929. The sequence continues at coordinate 8,460 of WRIZ01000020.1, forward strand.
CTCTCCTCGATCGAAGGGAATTTTGTGACATTCGGAGCCTTCAAGGCCGTCGGCTTTACCGGCGGGCAGATACGGCTGGCCGTTATGCTGCAATACGCCCTTGTATGCCTGCTGGGTTCGGTTGCGGGCGTCGTGGTAAGCATCCCTCTGATCCCGGTGATCGGCGCCTTGCTGTTGGATTCGGCGGGGTTGATTTGGAGCGGCAGCCTGTGGGTTCCGGCGGGTGTTTTTGTGATTCTTGCCGCCGTCGGGTTGATTTGCGGGATCACGTGGCTCAATACCCGAAAGATACGGACGATTTCCCCAGTGCGCGCCATTTCGTTCGGGCGGGCTCCGGTTTATTTCGCCAAACGGCTGAACCTGCCGCTGCGCCGCCTCTCGCTGCTGCCGCTGCATGTCCGTATGGCGTTGAAACAGATGATGACCCGCCGGAAGCAATATACCGTTTTGATCATCATCACGGCGTTGCTGACCTTTATGATCACATTTATGGGCGGCACATCCAAGCTGCTCAGCGATAACCGCAATGTCCTGCGGATATTCGGATTCCCGCGGGAAGACGTCAGTATAGTATTGGTTCGTTTGAATCCTGAGGTCATCGGGAAGCTGAACAGGGTGAGTGAAGAAATTAAGGCAGATTATCCTGTAGAGAAGGTGTATAACACGTTGCGAATAAACGTATCCATTGAAGGTTCCTTTGTTTTCGCCCTTTGCTATGAAACCTTTGAGGGCATCGGCCTGATCGATCCCGTATCGGGCAGATTCCCGAAATACGATAACGAACTGGCACTCTCGCCGGTCACGGCGGAACGCTTCGGCAAAGGCGTCGGCGATACGGTAGTTATATTGGACGCCGAAGGAGACCCCGTTCCGTTTATCGTCACGGGGATCGTCCAGAATATGAACGAAGTGGGGCAGAACATCAGCATCCTGACAGCCGGGATCGAACGTATCTCACCCGGTTTTGACGCCTGGAAATATTCCGTCATCTTCAAAGACGGCACAGATTTGGAAACGGCCGCGGCAGAGATCAAAACGCACTATGAAGACGATGATATTTACATCTATATCACCGCGGAGTCCGAAGCGCAAATGCTCGATTCGATCCGCTCGGTGGTCGATCCCACAGCAAACATATCCCTTACAATGACGGTGATTTTGGTAGCGTTGATCACACTGCTGCTCGCCACCATTGCCATATACCGCGAACACACCGATATTGGCATTTATAAATCAACCGGCTATACGTCGAATCAGCTTCGGTTACAGTTTTCCATGCGGTTTCTGCTGGTCTCGCTGACGGGCGGATTGATGGGCGCCGGGTTGAGCCTTCTTGCGAGTGACGCGCTGATTTCATTTATCTTCGGGTTTTTCGGCGTACCGAAGGTGCGGATGGATTTGGGCGCGGCATACCGTCTGCTGCCAGTCGCGCTGGTATGCGCGATCACCTTTGCCGCGGCTTGGTTGGTTTCAAGAAGGGTTAGGAGGGTTTCGGGAAGGAACCTGATTACGGAATAGAGAACCGTTCTTGCCATCTGAAGAGGATTGTGATATAGTAAATGCGCAGAACCCGATGCGAATGGGAAGCCCCGTTCGCATTCGGCGTTTTGAGAGGATGGTCAAAAGTATGCGGTTAACCATCTGCCCTATCAAGCCCTACATGAGCCTGCTCGGACTGGAACTGGTGACAGACGCGCGCCGGAAGCGGATACAGGCCTATATGCGGCCGGAGGATAAGGCACGCTGTTTGGTTGCCGGGCTCCTGTTGCGGAAGGGCTGCGGCGTCACCGATGACGAGCAGCTGGCGGTTACCGAAAACGGCAAACCGACCATGAAAGACGGCGGGCAGTTTTTCAATCTTTCGCATTCCGGCGATTATGTCGTTTTGGCAACCGCCGGCCGCCAAATCGGCGTGGATATTGAAAAAATCACCCGGTTCTCCGAAGCGGTGGCCGCCCGGTGCTTTACGCCGCAAGAACGGGATTGGATGCAAGAACAGAGAACCGGCGAAGCCTTTTTTCAGATATGGACGGCCAAAGAAAGCGTGATGAAAGCCATCGGGCTGGGGTTTTCATTACCCCCCCAGTCTTTTGACGTATTGCCGATGGACGCGTCCGCGCATGTCATCGCCGGAAAAAGCTGGTTTTTGGATTGGCTGACATTTGACGGTCACGTGATATGCCGCGCGCTTGAAGGCAAGGCGGAAACAACGGAGATTGAACATATAACCCAGACTATGTTGTAAACGCATGGGTAAAGTTCGTGCTTGTTTCTTACGATATAATAACTAAATCTATGGTGCGGGGAGGTTCTTGGTTTGTTGAGGAGGGGTTGTTCGTTCATCCTTGCGGCAGTCTTACTGATACCGCTGTTTGCCCTGTTTCCGCCGGAAACAGGAGCTGAAGATAGCCCAATTTTCGCCGCGCCGGAAGACACGGACGTCATCGTTTATGCCGCCGCCGCCACGGAGTCTTCCATCAACTTAACAAACGAAACCATTGACTTGCGGAGCGGCTTCACCGTTGCGGCCTATAGTTTAGACGGCGGCACGAAATGGAAGCAAGGCGCATTGCCCTCCGGTGCAAAATTGACAAAATTGTTTGACAAAGGGCTGACCCTTTCGCTGACAGATCAATATGATAAAAAAGAAAAAGGCCCCGCATCCGGCGCGAATCAGATACAGTTTCCGGCAATCAACGCCCGCCCGAAAGCCAACGCGGAAAAATTGAAGCCTTACTATCTCCGCGATCAGTGGGTTTTGAGCAAAGACGGCACAGAGGCGTCTGTGTTTGCAGGGTACGAATACGCGGAAACCACCGATAAGAAAACAGCCAAAGACGGGTTGTGGCAGCCGGTCGCGCCCGAAGGGTTTGCTGTGAAATCGGGCAAAACAAAGGTTACATACCTTGTGCGCACCGTACCGTCCGGCGAGGGCGGTGTTTATACCCCGCGAAGCCGGCAGTTTAAGGTGACACCGGCCAATTACGGGAAGCAAACGAATTATAAATACAACTATAAAAAAGAGACTGTGAAGGTTAAAAAAGGCGATTTCTACACAATAGACGGTGAAAACTGGGTGGAAGTGCTCGAAGACAGACCCGATCCGCTTGATTTAGAGGCAATACTAACATTCGGAGAGGTATTGACCATTCACAGGGGAGCCACAGGCAAGAAACCGCGCACCGAAGACCAAACAATCATCCCTCTGCGCCGTTTGATCATGGAAGGAACCGAAAACCCCGAAGACCCGGACGGCCCGGAAATCATCGTATTGTCATGCGCCAAAGGTAAGATTCAAACCAATTTGAAGAAATATGAGGTTTTCAACCCGGATAAAAACAAATGGGGAGGCGTCCCCAAGGTCAAAGGCTCGGCCGAGTTTCCGATCCGCTTGAAAACAACGGCAAAAGGGACGTCGGGCAAAGCGGCCAGTGTAAACGGAACATTGGTCATCAAATATGGCGAATACACAGCGGGCAAGAAGACCAAAAGCGGCGTCACCGAAGCCTGGATCATCGTTCCGCCGGTGCCGGTCATCCTAACGCCGCCGGAAGGGTTTACCGTAACCGAAGGCGAAAGTGCCCCGATGAGCGTCGCCGCAAAGGGTGAACCGCCGCTCACATATCGATGGTACCTATGCAGCGACGAGAAAAAAAGCAACCGAATATTGATGCAGGAAACCGACACAAACGCGAAAGAAAACGTGTTCAACATACCCGATACGCTTGAGCCGGGCGTTTACCACTTCTTTGTCAAAATCATCAACCGCCTCGGATACGACGAGAGCGAAATCGTGACCGTCACCGTCAGGAGCGTTTTGGAACCGTTTGAACCGCTCCGCATTAACAAACCTGAATACAACCAATCTGTGCCGACCCAACCCGGCGATACGCCGTTCTTTACCGTTGAGAGCTGGGGCATCAATGTTTCATCAGCGAATTACCCGGAAAAACACACCTCCGACATCATCCTCACCATGACGCTCAGCGCGCTGGACGATTACCGCTTTAACGGGCTTACGGCGGCAAACTGCGAAGACGTTTTAGGGGAAGAGATTTTCAACGGAACTAAATCCATCATAGCCTCCTTCAACGTCGACAGAACCACCCTGACGCTGACCGTCACCTACAACGGCGACCTGCGCAAAGTCATCCCTGACTTGAGTGCGCTGACGGTTATTGGGACTCCCCCTCCGGGTTTGTTTGTTTTACTAAACAGTTACTTTGGTGTCAATGGGAGCGAGTTTACTATCGGATCAGGGGATTGGGGGTTTGGAAGTACCGACCTCATTTATATCCGAACCGCAGAACTTATCCTTAACGCGGCGGCGGGGTATAAATTCGATCCGGCAATAGCATACGAGTTGCCTTTCGTCAATCACGATATACGGCATCGAAGTGCACAAACGGAAGAGCAATTAAGGTTTGATATTGGCTATAGATCATAAACTATAACAAAACCACCGGTTTGAGCCGGTGGTTTTCATTTGCGTAGAACCTAGATATACTTCGCCGCATTGCATAGGGAGAGCAGTTGGTTCAAGTCCTGTATCGCTTCCTGCGGGGTCAATCCGTCATCGCCGCCGTCGCTGTCTGTAGGGTCGTCGTCTTCTGTGTTGTCCGGCTCTATGGCTTCTTCGTCACCAGCAGGGACTTCAATCGGGTCAGGCTCTTTTGCGTCAAGCGAAGACTGCGCAACCATAGGCGGTGGCGGTGGTGACGGAACATTAGGCGGCGGGTTGTCTGTCCAGCATGGATCGGTAAACCCGGCAGATTCCCAAGTCCAACTAGTATTTATCGGAGTAACACCTTCATTACTGCTAAATGGAATGTTACTAGTAGTACCCTCCCATGTCTTCTCTAATACATCCACGTTCGCGTAGTTATTATTTGTTTCTCCCGTTCCTAGATACCCCGCATCATTGTACCCTACCACGCGTCCAAAATTACCAGAATCTACATGTATATGTATGTATTCGTTTAATGCTACACAGTTATTTACAAACCCAGCATTCCATCCTACTATGCTACCAATAATGACTTGGTTAGTATCATCTGTATGATATGTAATATTTACCTCTGTATAACAGAACTCAATTATACCAAAGTTAATTCCTGCTATACCTCCGACTGCCTCCCTTTTAACTGGTGCCTCCACTACCATTACACCACCGCTGCTCTTGATAGGGGTACTACCTACTATCCCAACATTCCGTACTGTGCCATCGCCGCTAACTACACCGAACAAGCTGCAATCCAAGCCGGATATGGTAAACCCTTGCCCGTCGAAGGTGCCGATGAAGTTGGAAATCGGTGTCCAGCCAGCGGATAACGTGATATTTTCAACCAATACATAACTTGAGGTTAATGTCCAATCCATCGTCCATATGTTGATATTATTGACTTCGGTGGCATGGTCTGTTGCAATGACACGCTGCTGTGCCGTTCCGGCTTGGTAGTTGCCGTTGCTTTTGGTACGGGCGAATACATAGTAATCTGTATCATGAACCAGCAATTGATTATTATTATCGCGGTAGAAGGTTATGGTTGCGTCTGCGGCATCCTGCCATCCGCTTGTAGGTGCCGTACTACTTTTGCTGATGGCGTATTCGACCGTTTGACCTGTGCCGCTAGTATTGGTTACGGTATTGACTGTGATACTGTTGAATCTAGGTTTGCCATTTACAGTCGGCGAACCGCTGACAGCCGCGCCGGGGGCTTTGGTGATTTCCGCCGTCGTGCCTGTGAAAGTCGGGTTGGTCAGGTTGTAGTTGGTGGCGGCTGCGCCGAACAGTGCCACGGTGATGGTAGTTGGTTTCCCGGTTCCGGCGTTATAGTCCCCTCCGGTAAAAGCCGCCGCCGTCACGGAAAAGGTGGAATTGAGCACCAAAGCCGTTTGCGGAATATTGCCGGAGAAGGTGACCGCCGTCACAGCTGCGGGGAGAAGCGTACTCGCCCCGGTATAGACTTGCGGCGTGATCGTCGCTCCTGTAATCTCAATGTCTTTCGTGGTAATGCCCGCCACTGTCAAGCCGTGCTGCGGTACGGTAATGGTATAGTTTTGCGCTCCGGTGTACGTCACCGCGGTAACGCCGAGCGTTGTTGTTCCGGCATTCGTGGAATCATACTCTGCTGTGACGGTTAATGTGCCAAGCGCGTCGATGTCTTCACCGTTTTCATAACCGCTCATCGTTAAAGTGGTGATGCCGGACGCTGTGTCGGTTCCGTCGTACACCTTGGTATGCGTTGCGCCGGTGATGGTCAGCGTCGCCGGGCTGATCGTCCCGGTTGTGAATGTGGGATTCCCGGTGGGTGCTGTGTAGTTGGCCGCGTTCGCGCCAGTGATACCCCAAGTACCTGAAACGGTGATGGTTTTGGCTGTTCCGGCATTCGCGTTGTTGAAGGTGACCGTGCCGTTTGTGACAGTTACTGTATCAAGGTTGATCACACCGCCGAGATCCGGTTGGGTGGCAACAGTCGCAGTGTTATTGCCGTCATAGGTTTTAGTGACCACCGTGCCGTTGGCACCCCATGTGAGCTGTTTCGGGGCGACAGTTAAGGTATAGTTATTCGTGGCAGACAGCCAATCGTCCAGTACGGCGGCAATCACGGCAGTGATGACTGCCGTTCCGGCACCGACAATCGTGACTTCACCCGTGTCTGGGTCTACGGTCGCAACAGCAGAATTGCTGCTGTCATAAGTTATGGCACCCCCGCCGTCGCTGGGTGTAGCGGCGTTATAGAACGCGTCGTCGCCATAAGTCTTATTCACAGACCCTTGGGCAAATGACAGTGTTCTCGGCTCTCCGGGCAAGGCAGTGAAGACGGTTGACCCCTCTTTGGCGGTAGTAGTGTAGTTGCCGTTTGTGGCTTCAAATCTCCAATAAAGCGTTACGGTTCCGTCACTGAGCACGGTACTGAGGTCTGTATCAACAGCTGCGGTTGTGCGAGCCGGGTTGGAGTACCATGTCAAGGTTCCGGCTACTGGTTCACCGTTTACGCCGCTTCCCTTTGTGATGCCGTTTACGCCCACGGTGATGGAAGTTAGGCCTGTGTTCATCTTATAATCCTGCGTTGCGGAGATGGTTATTGTATAATCAGCAGGAGTGATGGTAACGTAAACAGGCGTGGTGTCCAGTTTGAGACTGTAGTTTGACGCTTTGAAAATGCCGTTATCTATTAGTGTTAAAGACCCCAAATTGATTTTATAACTGCCGACATCATCGCCTTCCTCGCGCGAAAGAAAACCAGTAAAATGGGGGATTTCGCTGCCTACTTCGCCGCTGTACGAACAAGCAAGCGTCTCGGTATCACCGTAGGTTTTACTTAATGCGGTTGGCGTGATGATGATCTCTTTGGGGGTAATCCCCGCCACTTCAACATCGTTGTTGCGGGGAATCTTGTAGTTGATAACCCCGCCGTCCGAACGGGTCAGTTCCACTTTGGTAATGTCAAGTTTATTTGATCCGTCTGATCCGACGTCCGTACCTTTGTATTTGGCTTCAATCGTTCCAATGGCATAGAGGCTTGATTCGGTACCGACCCATTTATCGCTTAACTGTGTATCTATATCTATTGTGACGGGGTCAATCGGAGGATACGGAGTTGTCTCGTCGGTGCCGTCATATTCCTTGGTATGCGTCGCCCCGGTGACTTTGAGGAGCCTTTGCTTGATAAACCATTCGTCAATATACGGATCGAAATCACCCGTCAACTCGTAGTTTTCTTCATCATTGCCGCCCAGTTCAATACCTCTAACGTAGACCTCATAGGGTGTGTGTGACGGTTTTTCATGGAAATTGGCGTCGTACATATCATCAAAATCACCTATAACAGTGTAATATAATTCGTCGGAGTTGACGACAATACCGGAGCTGGAGGGGATTGATATTTTTTTAATTTTATCTACGACCTGCTCTCGGTCATATATTTTATAAAAGTCGAGACTCGTTATGGAGGCAATCGGCACAGGTTTCGGGGTGACTTCGATGTCCACCAGTTTCGTTTCCAGTATAACGCCGTTCGAGACGAAGTCTACTTCATACCCGCTGTTGTTTACTTTTGGGTATATACCGGGGGTTTTCCAAACAAAATCACCATCAGTAGTCGCTTTGCCGCCTTCCAGTTTGATGCTGGATAGTATCGCGGAACCGTAAACGATACTGGATGGGCTGGCCGTCGGCCACTCGGTAACCACGGAACCTCCTCCTCCGTTTCCGCTGGGGGCTTTCGGCTCGTTCGGGTCGGGCATATCAACCTTGCCGACCCTGTCGTCGTGGATGATGTTGATATGTTGATCCGAGACGATTTCATCCACCCATGCGCCGTTGTGTATATCAATCTTCTGTTCTGCGTCCGGGTCTTTAGGCTCAACGATATTAAACCTAACTTTCGCGCCCTTGTCGATGAGCAGGATGATGTCGTCGTCCTTGATAATAATCTTCTGCACCGTACCCTCGTATATGACAAGGGTGTCGTTTGTGTGATAGAAGAGGAAACGCACGGGCTGTACCCCGGCGGCAGGCTTTTTGTCCTCTAATAAATAGTCACCTACAGTGACATTTTTCAGGTGAATGGTGTTTTCCCCGCCGCCCGCGACGAGCAGGCGTCCTGATATGGTGACGTTTTCCAGCCATACGTCGCCGTCGCCCACCCCTTCGGTGATGAAGAGGTCGCCGCTGATTTTAGCATTTTGGAGCGTCACGCCCGGTTTACGGATGACAACATGTCTGTATGTCTCACCCTCCGCGTCAAGGGTTTCATCCAAGATCGTCCGTGTCACATTGAACAGGAGCTGCGCCGCCTCGCCCAGCGAGAGGGGTTTTTTCGGCATGAAATTGTTGTTGTATCCGATGATATAACGGTTGTACTCCATCGCTTTCACGGCGGGTTCTGCCCAGTCGGACACATTGTCTATGTCGTTAAATTTGGATGTTGTTTCCGGGGAAGTGAGACGGAGGATTTTATGTAAGATAAACGCCGCCTGTTCGCGGGTGATGATGTCTTCCGGCGCGGCGATCATAACGTCCTCTCTATAGCTATATATAATCTTGAGTGCTCTGGCGATCTCTATATCCCCGGCGTACCAAGCGTCCGGCGATACATCTTCGTAACCCGACGGGTCGGGCGCGGGGAGGGCGTCATATCCGAACGTGCGGTTGATCATTTGAAGGAATTTGGCGCGTGTAATGGCTTCGTCAAGATGTTCTATCATGTCGCCGCGGTCTGTAATGCCGTGTGTGCGGCAATATTCCAAAGCCGAAATCGCCCAATGACCCGGCTCCGCAGCGAACACACCAAACGGCAGGAGAGCGACGGCCAGAGAAAGGGTCAGCAGGATCGATAAAACGCGTTTGAAGGCGAGCTGTTTCAATGGTATACCCCCCTAATATATGGAAACGGCATCTGCATACTTTTCTATTCTAAAATATCATAGAAATCCGGGTTTTGCAAGGATTATTCACAAATAAATCATGGAATTACGGTGCATAAATGCCAAAGCCGCCGATCTGCCAAGACCGGCGGCTCTGCGATTTGGGGTGAATGACCGGAATTGAACCGGCGACCCCCAGGGCCACAACCTGGTGCTCTAACCAACTGAGCTACACCCACCATTTTTACACGCGAAAGACGACCCAATCATTATACCATACCCTGCCCGGTTTGTCAAGACGCGGGAACGATAACCTCTTCACCTGAAATCACAAACCGCCAGCTGGGTCTGAGCCGCAGCACATCAGGGGCGATTTGCGCCGCGGTGAAAACCAGCTCGCATTCTTCCAAAATGCCGGATTTTTCCCATGCGGCGGTAAAGCCCAGCAGGCAATACCCGGCGGAATGGCAGACTTTGTTGTCGATCGGGAGGGCTTCTTCCCAAAGCCATTGCCCGGCAACCGGCGTTACCACCCTCAATCCGCGAACCGCCGCTTCGCCGGACACCGGTTCCTTAGCCCGCTCAACATCATATGTCAGAGAACTTGTCTGCGGCAGCTGTTCGGGTTTGGCAGCGAGGCCGTTTCGCTCTAAGGCGGCGCACAGGTTTTCCGTCGCCGCCCTTTCCTGCGTCCGCGTCTGCATTTCGCCAATCAAAAGAAACCCGCCCAAAATGACGTTTACGGATAGCAGGAGGAGGAGAAGGAGTGTCTTTGCTTTCGCCCAATTCATGATCCCACCGCCCAATCAGCCCGCATCATCCCGTTATCATGAAGCGAATACCGCAGCTCTAAGCGGTGATTCTCAGGCACAAGCTCCAATGCCTGTTGCAGCGGCAGGGGGATGAAACCGTCCTCTCCGGCCGAGAGGTGGAAAAGCCGCAGAGTCATCTTTCGGATGACGCCGCCTTCGATTTCAACAACGGCGGGTTCCAGCAGCAAAGGTACGCCCCCGGCTGTCAGCATATATTCGATGACCGTTGTTCCGTCGGTTTGCGACATCCGGCTGATCGAAAAACGAGCCAGCCCCGTTATCGGTTCGAGCAGGGATATGGCTTCCCATGCGACGAGGGCGTCGGCCGCGATGGATTGGTCAGCAGAAGCACCATTGTCCGACCCGGTAAAAACGATCAAGCCGCCGGGGGAGAGTTCGCAGCTCCGCCCGTTGTCCACATCTACGTAAACCTTTGTCTCTTCCCTCATGTAAAACGGCGTTTCTTGCGGAAAAAACTCCAACGCTTCCAAAAAGGGGATGTAAGCCGGATCGTCGTAACCGGGAAGGGGCGAAACGGTCAAAACAGGGCGGGGGAGCGGTTCTTCTATGAGCAGCTGCAAAGGGTTCAGCCCTTCGCCCGACTCCGATTCAAAGGCAAACAAACAAGGAGGCAGTCCGGGAAGTTCGGGCTGTTCCGCGCTCATGGCGGTTTCGGCGCGGTAACAGGCTCCGCTGCCGTCGATCCAAAACAGGCGGACGCCTCCTTCGGCAAAGGAGAGACCCACCCCAACGGCGTCCCCGCCGCCGGGGTTGTCCGCCGAGAGCCAGGCTGCCAAAAGAGACAGAGGGAAAGGGGCGGAAAACTCAAAGAAGACGCCGTCGAGTGACAGCTCCTCCCAAAAAGCGGCCTCGCCGAGGACGGCGGGAGATCGCGCCGAACCGAACGCTTCGGTCAGGATGGGTTTATAAACTTCATACACGGCTTCGGTTTCCCCGCCGTACTGCGCGCCTGTCCGTGTTCCGTCCAGCATAACCGCGCATTTGAACGGAACAGCGGCCGAAGGGGTATAGTCCCGGCGTGCCGGGGCGTATTGGATGGGCGGATCAATCCCGTCCCTGCCGGTAAAGACGCTGCCGACCACCCAGTTGCGCCACAAAAGCCAAAGGGCGGAGAGCCCCAATAGGATGATGGCGGCGGTTTTGACGCGTTCTTTCATAGGGCTTTACCGCTTTTGGGCAAGGTCAGCGTCACGATTGTTCCCTTGCCCTGTTCGCTGACAACATTCAGCTCGCCGCCATGGTTTTCGGTGATCTCTTTGGCAATGGCCAACCCCAAACCTGTACCGCCCATCGAGCTGGAACGGGCTTTGTCCACACGGTAAAAACGGTCGAAGATATGGGGCATGTCCTCTTCCGGGATGCCGATGCCGTTGTCGCAGACCGAGATGACGACGTCCCGGGCGGTCGAGTCAGCCTCAACGGCGATATTGCCCCCCTCGGGCGTATAGCGTATGGCGTTGGTGATGAGGTTGATCAGCACTTGTTCGATTTGGTCGCGGTCGCCGTAGAAAGATCCCGGCAGTTTGCCGACAGACAGGGAGAGCTTGTGTTTATAGGCCTTTGCTTCCATACGCAACATGTCATACAGCCGGTTGAGCAGCTCCTGTAAATCAAACTCGGCGGCCTGGCGGTCGTCCTTGCCGTAATCAAAACGTGACAGGGTGAGAAGGTCGCGCACCAGCCGCGTCATGCGGTCGGCTTCGTTCACGATGACCGAGGAAAATTTTTGAATCTCCTCGGGTGATAAACCTTCTGGCTCCATCAGCGTTTCGGCGTAGCTTTTGATCCCGGTCAGCGGGGTGCGCAGTTCGTGCGAGACATTGGACACAAATTCACGGCGCAGGGATTCAAGACGGTTCTGCTCGGTGACATCATGCAGCACCGCCATCAGCCCGCTCTCCGTTTCCCCCGAACCAAACGGGACGACATAGAGGGTTAAAACACGCTGGTCAATCATCAAATTCCCGGTAAAATAATCCGGCGTGCGCAGTTTTCTCGCTTCTTTGAGAGGGATCAGTCCCTCCATAGCGGCGTAGGTCAGCTCTTCGTCCTCCCGCAGCCCCAACAAACGCCTGGCGGCCTGATTGAAATGCAAAAGCGTCCCGCCGCGGCTGAAAGCGGCGACGCCGTCTGTCATATGCGAGAAGAGCGCGCTGAGCTTGTCCCGTTCGCCTTCGGCGTCCCGCAGGGAACTTTGCAAAGCTCCGGCCATATGGTTGAACGCCTGCGTTAAGGTGCCGATCTCGTCCCGGGAATGCACTTCGAGCTTTTCCGAAAAATCTCCGGCGGCCACTTTGGCAGCCCCGCGCGTTAGATTTTCGATCGGTGTGGTCATGGTTTTGGAGAGCAGCATGGAGAGGATGAGCGAGAAGGTCAGGCCGAGGATCATGGCTTGCAGGATGACAAAAAAGAGGCTCCGGCTCTGCTCGTTCAACGCTTGTTTTTGGTCGCGCACATAGATGATATAGTTGAAAACCCCGTTTCTGTCATCAATCGGGATGGCGCAGTCAAAAAAGGCTTCCCCCATCCGCTGCTCGCACCCGTTTTCCCCGCCCGCCGCCGTCAGGATATTGGGCGTGAGGTCGATGAGCCCGTCCACCGCGCCAAACAGCACGCCGCCCGACATATCCATCAAACACATCTGACGGCTGCTTGCAATGCCCAAAATACCGCGATAGGCCAGTAGTATGTCCCAAACCTGTGTCCCGCCTTCGCCGGAAGCGTCCCGCAGCTGCTCCACAAACTCCGTATTCTGCCCGAAGGCGGAATCCATTGCCCCGTTGAATTCATTCGCGTAGAATCGCGCCACCGCTCCGTTGAGGAAGACACCCGTCACCGCCATCAGCGAAACGATCAGCAGAAGCAGGATGAGCACCAGCTTCATGTACAGGCTTTTAAGCACGGCCATCCCCCGCGAACAGATACCCGGCTCCGCGCTTGGTCAGGATGTAAACCGGTTCGGCAGGGTTTGGCTCGATCTTTTCCCTCAGCCGCCGGATGGCGACGTCAACCACCCGCAAATCGCCCATGTATTCGTAGTTCCAAACCTTGTGCATCAGTTCCTCGCGGCTGGCGATCCCTCCGGCGTTGCGCATTAAAAAGAGCAGCAGGTCGTATTCCCGCTGGCTCAGGTCGATCGAGTGCCCGTCAACGGAGACTTCCATCCGCCCGGTGTGCAGTTTGAGCCTGCCCGATTCCAAAATGTCGGCTTCGGCGGCCTCAGCGGCTTCCCGCGTCACCGAAACCCGCCGTATGTTGGCCGCCACACGAGCCAAAAGTTCTTTGACGGCAAAGGGTTTGGTGATGTAGTCGTCGGCACCTAGCTCCAGCCCCATCACTTTGTCGTTTTCTTCCTCACGCGCCGTCAGCATGAGGATGGGCACGGCGCGGTTCTCGCGGCGAATGGCTTTGCAGACGGTAAACCCGTCCATTTTGGGAAGCATGACGTCTAATAGGATCAAGTCGGGCTTTTTCTCCAAAGCGAGGCGCAAGCCGGTTTCCCCGTCGGCCGCCGTCAGTGTTTCGTACCCGGTACGCCGGAGGTGGAAATCCAAAATATCGACGATGGTTTTCTCGTCCTCAACAACGAGCACGGTCTTTTTCAAAGCCCCTTCCCCCTCATCAACGCGTATTTCATCAATCCGTAGCAGGTTTTCCCGTCTTCGATCGTCCCGTCTATAACCATCGAAACAGCCTGGTCAAACGGAACCAGCCGGCAGGTCAAAATCTCGCCTTCATCGGGATGCGGCTGCCCGGCGATCAGCCCGGTGGCCAAATAGAGCCAAAGGATCTCCGAATCATAGCCGCCGGTGGGGATCATGCGGCCTAAAAACTCAATGTGCGAAGCGGTATACCCCGTCTCCTCGCCGAGTTCGCGCAGCCCGGCCTGCAGTGGGTCTTCGCCCGGCTCCAGCCGCCCGGCCGGGAGTTCGAGCAGCTCTTTGCCGATCGCGTAACGGAACTGCCGCACCATAACGACGCGGTTTTTGTCATCCAACGCCAAAACGGCGACGCCGCCCGGATGGCGCACCACCTCGCGCGTGGCGGGCAGCCCTCCGCAATCAACGGTGTCACGCTCGACCGTGAAAACATGGCCTGTGAAAATTGTCTCACCGATTATTTTCCGTTCGGTCATATACAGCCGCCCCCTATCGTCATCTGTGGATTTCCACCCCTGTCCCGTCCCATGCGTTCAGCGGGTCGGTCAGCGCATTGCCGAAGGCCTCGATTCGTTTGAGTGACGGGCAGTCTTTCAGCGGAAGGAGGGTCTTTAAGACATTGTATTCCACCGCCGCCTCCCGCAAAGCCGGAAGCCCGCGCAAAGGTTCAAGGGAAGATATGCTGTTGTGCGACGCGTCGAGAATCTCCAGTGCCGCGCATCCTTCCAGCGGTTCCAAAGACGCAATTAAATTCGACGGGCAGAGGAGTTCTTTCAAAGCCGTTTGCCCGCGCAGCCCGTCGAGGGTATCGATTTGGTTGCCGCCGATATGAAGGATTTCCAAAGCCTTGATCCCTGAAAGGGACGGTATTTTTTCGATTTGGCAGTGCTCAGCGGTTAGTTTTACCAAGTTGGCCAGCCCCGATACTTCGGCTATGCCGGTCAGCGCGAGGTTATACGACACATCCAAGACCCGCAGGGATTTCAGCTTTTCCACCCCTTGCAATGAGGCGATGGAGTTCTGATCGGCATACAGGTTTTGGAGGTTGGACAGCGAAGAAAGCCCGTTGAGGTCTTGAACGGCATTTTGGGTAAGGCGGAGGGCGCGCAGCGACCCAAGCCGCCCAAGCGGGGAGACGTCTAAAATACTGTTGGACATCAGATTCAATTCTTCCAGCTGTTCGAGCCGTTCGAGCGGCTGAACCGAACCGATGTTGTTGTTTTTCAAAACAAGCTGCCGGAGGGCGGCGCATTGACCGATAAACTCAAGGTCACGCGATGTGATACCAAAAGAGGTAAGATGCAGCGTTGTCAGGTTTTGCAGAAACGATAAAGCGGAAACATCGCAGGATGCACCCTCTCCAATCAGCATCAGCGTTTCGAGCCGCGGGCAGTATTGCAAATCGTCCAGCGTAGCGTATCCGGCCGGGTCGGGCGCGATCAGTTCGGTAATGTCCCAAAGGTCGGGGGTGAACAAAGCCCCGTCAGGGCGGTTTATCGCGTTGCGGATGACGGCTTCCAGCACCGGGTCGGCAAAGGCGACTGGGTCGACAATGTTTTGGAGGATAAACCGGGCTTCACTCCAATCCGAAACCAACCCGTCCCGGTTCACCGCGACGGCGACGGCGTGCGTAACGCCCGGCTCCAAAGCAACAGCTCCGGCATAATAGCCGTCCGACATGGAAGGGACACCGCCCGTCCAGGAGATATAGATCAGGCAATCGGCACCGGCGGAAAGCTCAACGGCGATCCGCTCCTCATAATCCCCGCCGGACGGGGTGAAAACAGGCGGGGCGGGGCGGGCGGATTCGATCTCGCCGCTCACGACGGGGTAGCGGATGCCGCCCAGCAGTTCCACCGCGTCGTAGAATTTATCCTGCTCGGCATAAACGGCGCAGAGCTTTGCATACAGAGCGGTACTGAGGCCAATATCCCTCAGCCCCGCCGAAAGGATGTATTCGGCGCGGGAATAATTGCCCGCCTCGCGGTATAGATCGCAAATTTGAAAACGAAGTTTTTCATCGCGCGGGGAGGCTTCGAGCACCTTTTCATACAGCATGGCGGCGCGTTCGTAATCCCCGGCCTTCTGCGCCTGCCCGGCCGCCCGGTTGTTGAACGCGTTGGCGATCCGCCCCCCGAAGAGGGCATACACGCCGTATATCAATACAATGACAGTTACATAGGCAATGGGTTTCTTATACTTCTTCATAATGATTGATTATATCATCATTTGATGATTTCCGCAACACTGTCGTATTCGGCTTTCTCTTTGCAAACACCGTACCCCCGCCCGGCTTTCACGGCGATTTCACCGTACGGCGTCACCCGCCGTTCAACAGAGCGTTCGAGGATGTACCGTTCGCAAACGGTTTTGCGGACGCCGAAGGAGGTGGTGTGCTTGAGCATCAGCGCGGCAAAACGGCCGGCTTCGTCCGCAGGGCAGAGCAGCGTCAGCAGGACGCCGGGGCGGCTCTTTTTCATCTGCACGGGTGTTGTGAAAACGTCCAGCGCGCCCTCTTTGAACAGGAGACCGACGGCGAAACCGATCTCTTCTCCCGTCATATCGTCGAGGTTGCACCGCAGTTCGGCGACGGTATCGTTCGATGTTTCAGCCGTTTCCCCTACAAAGAGCCGGACGCAGTTGCAAAACGGCTCGAAATCCTTTTTGCCAAGCCCGACCCCGGTTTTGTGGATGGTCATCGGCGGCAGGGGGGTAAACTCTTTGACAAAATGTTTCAGCAACGCCGCCCCTGTGGGGGTGCATAGTTCGCCCTTCACTTCGCCGCCGTAAACAGGAACGCCGCGCAGCAGAATTGCCGCGGCCGGGGCGGGGACAGGCATAACGCCGTGGGCGCATTTGACCGTGCCGCTGCCCGCATGGACGGGGGAGGCGAAAACAGCATCGGGCGCAAGGGCTTCCATCAGCATACAGACGCCCGTGACGTCGGCCACGGCGTCCAACGCCCCGACTTCATGAAAATGCACCAAATCGACCGGGCTTCCGTGCGCCTCGGCCTCGGCCCCGGCGATCAGCTGATACACCGCACCGGCGTTGTCTTTGACATTTTGTGAAACGGGCAGCGAAGCGATGATGCTTTGTATGTCCGATAGTCCTGTGTGATGGTGGCAACCTGACGTTGCGCGTCCGTCCGTATTAGCTTGCGGTAATGAGCAAGTGCCTTGCCCGCTCTCATGCTCGTGATGGCCGTGTACCGTTACCTCGGCGGATAACCCGCGCAGCCCTCGCTTTTTTCCTTTGGAAACGGCAATATGTACGCCCGGCAGCCCCAGCGCGTTGAGTTTTTCAACCCATTCGCCCGGGTTATCGGTTAAATCCAGCAGGGCGGCTAAGAGCATATCGCCCGCAGCCCCCATATGGCATTCGATGTAGAGTGTTTTCATGGGCAGCCCTCCAACCTGTTGATCCGATGGGCGAGATACCCTCCGCCAAACCCGTTGTCGATGTTGACGACCGAAACGCCCGAAGCGCAGGAGTTGAGCATGGTCAGCAGGGCGGCCACCCCGCCGAAATTGGCTCCGTAACCAACGCTGGTGGGTACGGCGATGACCGGGCAGGAAACCAGCCCGCCGACCACCGACGCCAACGCCCCCTCCATCCCGGCGACGGCGACGACAACGCGCGCCGACTGCAAAATATCCAGCCGCGACAAAAGCCTGTGCAGCCCGGCGACGCCCACGTCGTAGAGCCGTGTGACCTTGCTGCCCAGCGTTTCGGCGGTGATGGCGGCCTCTTCACAGACAGACAAGTCGCTCGTCCCGCCCGAAGCGATCACGACCGACCCCAGCGGGTTTTCGATTTTTTGCGGGTTGGCGACGGCGATTTTGGAAACGGGGTCGTAGGTTATGTTCAGCCGCCCGTTCAACTCGTCGGCCGCCTCTTGCGACAGGCGGGTGATCAGGATGTTGTTTACATTCCCCATGACCTCCACGATCCCGGCGATTTGCGGGGGCGTTTTGCCCGCGCCGTAGATCACTTCGTGGCACCCCTGCCGCAGATGGCGGTGGGTATCCACATTGGCAAACCCCAAGTCCTCAAACGGCGCGGCTTTCAGCCGCAGCAACGCCTCATCCGGCGTGACCGATCCGTCGGCGACCTGTTGGAGCAATGCTTTATGATCCATACCCTAACCCTCCAGCTGTGAAGGATGTTTGCCAAAGAAATCTACCTTCGGTTCTAAGAATTTGAAGGTTTGCCCGTCGCCCAAATAGTTCAGGATCATCTCCGCCCCCTTGGGGACGATGGGTTGGCTCATCACCGCCGCGACGCGGAGGGTGTGCAGGGCGTCGGCCAGCGCGGGGGCGATTTTTTCCGGGTCTTCGCCCGCTTCTTTCATCTTGGCCGAAAATGATTTATTCAGTTCGCGGATGAAGTTGTCCAGCAGGTTCATCACAGAGTGGAACTCGCAACGCTCCATAAGCCGCTCAACCTCTAACGCCGCCTTTTTCGCCGTATCGACCGCTTCCCGCGAGGGCGAAACAGGCGGTGCTTTCCCCTCGAAATATTTTTGCGCGGTGTAAAAACACGACCGCGCGGCGCGGTTGAGTACGTTGGTGAATAGGCTGCCCTCTTTCAGCACCGGGTCTTGATCCTGCGGTTTGGCGTCCGGGTTGAGGGGTTTGGGCTGGAAGGAGACCGAGCGGATGGACAACCCCAGCCCGAGGAAATGGGCGCGCAGCTGTTCGGCGGTGTAGTGATCCAGCAGCTCACCGGCCAGCGGCGGTTTTAACTGCCCCGATGAACTGGCTTTTTTGCTGAAAAAGAGGAGATGGTTGTTGGCGACAAGGTCGGTGTGCGGAAGCCCCGCTTTCATCCCGTCAAAGAGTGCCGTCTGCGCCGGGCCGTAGAAGTAGACATTGTCCTGCCCGATGAACTGCACGACGGTGCAGTCGGGTGAACACCACCAGTCCTGCCAGCGTTCGCCGCGCGGCTCCAACGCGGCCTGCGTGAACGAAATGGGAGCCCACAATGATTCCGGCCACACCCAAAACGTCAGCGGCGTGTCGCCGCGGACAGTGTCGCCTACGGCTTCATTCAGCTCAAACTGTCTCCGATTTGAAACAGGGATGCCCCATTCGGCGTTCCCGGTCAGGCGGAAGGGGACGAGCGTCTTCCCGGTGCGGAAACGGATTCCGGCTCCGCTCAAAGCGGCGCAAGCCGCTTCGCGTTCGGGGAGGGCTTGGAATACCAGTTTCACGCTGGGTTTGCCGTCGTCAATCACTTGATGCGGCGGCAGCGATAACCCGGCTTCCTCCAGCAGTTCCCGTTTGCAGTAAATCACAGGCGGTTCCAAAAATTCGGCGATCGAACTGGCGGAGAAGGGGCGTGTCCGCTCCTTTTTCGTAAATTCCTCCAGCCACGTTTTGAGCGAATCCCGCATTTCGTCCATACGGATATAGAGGTTTTCCGCCTCCCTCAGCTCCGGCACGGCTCCGGTCAGCGCGCTTTTCGGCTCCAGCAGCTCATGGGGGAGGTATTGATGGCCTAAATCGCACTCGTCGGCGTAGCCCTTTTCGCTTTGGCACCCGGCCACCGGGCATCGCCCGGTCACCTGCCGACCATTGAGGAAGACGCCGCGCTCCGGGTCGAAAAACTGCGGGCTGGACAGCTTCTTCAAGTGTCCGTTTTGATACAGCGTCTCCAAAAACCACGCGCTCATCTCCCGGTGAATTTCAGCCGGACGGCCTAACGCCGAAGCGGCGAATAGGTCGAGTGATATATGATACTCGTCCAGCACCGCCTTTTGGTTCTCGTGGTTGGTTTTCACGAAATCCTCGATCGTGCCGGAGAACTCGCCGCTCGCCGCCTTTTTGCGGTAGTCTTCGGTGATCGGCGAGCCGTAGCAGTCGGTTCCCGATAGAAAGAGCACATTCTCCGCCCCGTAACGGCCGCGCAGATAGCGCGCGAAGGCATCGGCGTGGACGAAAACCCCGCCGATATGCCCGAAATGCAGATTTTTATTGCCGTACGGCATCCCGGCCGTGACGATAAACCGTTTCATGCCTTCAACCTCCCGATCACGCGCTCTTGGCCGAGGATTTGCATCACTTGATATAGGTCAGGCGAGTTTTCCCGCCCGGTCACCGCCAGCCGGAGCGACGCGCTGGCGTCGGCCACGCTGCCCTTCCAATCGGCCGGGTCGGATTTGTACTGCTTGACGTCAGGGCAGTAGCCGTGCCGTTCGCCGAGAGCTTTGACCGAGGCGAACCACTCTTCCTGTGAACCACCCGGGTCATACCCTTCGGCGTACGCCTTGCAGAACGCCGGGTCGGGCGGCGCGGCGGGTGTAAACAGTTCATCAAAGAAAAAGGAGAGGTATTCCTTAGCTTCGCCCCAGCGGCCGAAGTCCTTGCGCGGTTTGTTGCCGCCCCGCCCGATCGAGAGGGTTTTCACGGTATAAGCCGGGTCGCGCGTCAGGCAGGTGAAAAACGCCGGGTCAAACCGCTCCGCCCAAGCCGTCAGTTCGGTATAAACCTCCTCCGCCGTCATGCGGGAGACGACGTTTTTGGACACATCGTCCAGCTTTTGCAAATCAAACAGCGCGCCCGCGGCGTTCATCTTCTTGGGGGAGAAGGGGAAATCCCGCAGTCCGGCCGTTGGGTTTGCCCGCCGCCAGTCCTCGAAATTGGAGTTCAGCAGCGTCATGATATATTCCTGAACGGTTTGAACAGGGTACCCCTGCCCGGCGTACCAGCTCAGGGCGCATTCGGGGTCTTTGCGCTTGCTCAATTTGCGCTTGCCGCCGCCGTCGGTCTTCATCAGCGGCGCGAGGTGGATATATTTGGGGCGTTTGAAGCCCAAAAGGTCAAACAGCATATGGTGCAGGGGATAGGTGGCGATCCACTCGTCGCCGCGCACCACATGGGTCGTCCCCATCAGGTGGTCGTCCACGGCATGGGCGAAGTGATAAGTCGGCACGCCGTCGCTTTTCAGCAAGACATGGTCTATATCGTTCGGCGGCATTTCAATTCTGCCTTTGGCCGGATCGTCAAACATGATGTTTGATCCAATGTCCGGTTCAGATTTACTCTTTGTTCCGGCGTCTTGCCCGCTCTCATGCGACGCACGGAGCCTCAGCACATACGACGCGCCGGACAAAAGCCGTTCGGCGATGCTGTCAAACGATAGGTCACGGCAAATAGCCCAGCCGCCGTAGTAGCCGTAATTGGTTTTTTGCGCCTCTTGATCGCTTCGCATATGCGTGAGTTCCTCTTCCGAGCAGAAGCAGGGGTAAGCCAGCCCGCGCGAAACGAGGTTTTTGGCGTAGGCGTGGTAAAATTCTACCCTTGCCCGCTGGCTATACGGCCCGTAACCGCCGCCTTGCGACGGCCCTTCGTCAAACGAAATCCCGTAATCGGAAAGAGTGGCAATGATCTCCTCAACGCCGCCCTCGACGGCGCGCTTATCGTCGGTATCCTCAATACGCAGATAAAACACCCCGCCGCTTTCCTTGGCGAGGATGGAACTGACCGTGCAGGGAAACAAAGCCCCCATGTGAACAAACCCGGTCGGGCTGGGCGCGAAACGCGTCACCTTCGCCCCCTCCGGCAGATTACGCCGGGGGAACCGCGCCTCCAGGCTCTCCGGCGTTTCCGTTACCTTGGGGTAAAGCATTTCCGAAAGTTTATGATAGTCCATACACTTCTCCTGAATGTTCTCCGCCGTCTTGGGCGGCGTTGTTCCCGAGGCGTCAGTGTATCACAGTTTGGCGCGCGCGTCAAATGGGAGGTGCTGAACCTAAAACACCGGATGCTGCCCGATTAGTTTCCATTTTTGGGTATCCGAACCTTGCGCTTGCCGCAACACAATATCCGAGTTGTTCTTATCTGATGAAACGGTGATGTATAACTCCGTACCGGACAAGCGGATCAGATAGGTTTCATCAGGTTGTTTCAAAAACTCCCAATACTGAAGGCTGCTCCCTCCGAGCGGCTGTTGCCATAGCGGTACACCCGGCTGGGGAGAAGAGGATGGCTGAAAAGTTTTTTTTGTGTACAGATTTTTCAGCAAATACGTATCCCCATCCAGCCGGATCATCTGCCAAGTCATACACTCCCAGATGTGGTGGGTATATAGGATGATTTTCACCTCGTCGCCGATGGAGGCGTTCCGCACCCGGAGGTTTTTGCCTGTTTGAATATTCTGTATGCCGTAGGTATTCACCGTGTTCCGCTTTTTTTGATAGCCGTGATACATTCTTTGCCCGAAGGCGAGCACAAATAACAGAACAATACTGAGCAATCCAAAAAACAGATAGGTATACATTGTGACTCCCTCACCTTTCCGGCACAAGCCGCAGCAGATTGATTTCATTGCGCGAACCTAACCTTGCCCGAACCATATATGTCCCCGCTCCGCTCGATACAAACACTTTCGTATTCCCCTCTTGGTGCATCCCGCTGTTGAACGGAAACATCATTTTTGCGAGCAGGGACATCGGGAAAACCTGCCCGCCGTGCGTATGCCCGGACAATATCAGGTCAATCCCGGCCGCGTCGGCATATTTCACCCCGACCGGGCTATGAGCCATCACAACGGACGGGACTTCGCTCTTCAAGGTCATTCCCTCCAACACCGATTTCGCGGTTTCGGTGTTATCGGACGGGTGCATATCGAAGGTATCTTCGTCCGCTTTCATGTAATCTAATCCGATCAGCTGTATCCCCTGCGTTTCAACAATCTCATTGTGCAAAACGCGGATGTTGTGTTCTTCAAGCAGTTTCAGCAGCCGTTCGCCGTCCGCTTCGGCGTCATGGTTGCCCATCACGAAATACACAGGCGCGTAAAAATCGGCGAGCCAGCCAAGAACGCCCGGCAGCAGCCCCGATTTCCCTTCCACCAAATCTCCGGTAATGAGGATCAAATCGGGCGTACGCGCGTTAGTTGTTTTAACGATTTTCTTAAGGTAATCATGTCCGCGGTGGTGACCGAGATGCACATCGGAGATTTGCATGATGGTCAGTTCGTTTTCCAATCCCTTTATCTTGATTTCCGTTTCCTTGACCAAAAATGACGATCCCATCACACCGCTATGAACTGTTACAATTAAGGCAATCGCCAACACAACCGCCCCGCTCCACATCAGAGGGAGTTTCCAAATCAGCAGAACAATATGGAGCAGACCAAGCAGGATGAACGAAAAGATGACGAATAACAACAAATATCCGCTTATGATATTCAGCAAACTCGCAAACGAGTTTGAAAAAGCCGATGAAATCAGCAGAAGCGCGAGAGAACCAACCGCGACGCTTATGACGGTAAGCATCCATTGCTTAAAGGTGAAAAACTCAAAATGCGCGTGAAGCCGCCCCGCCGTATACCACATGGCTAAGACGAAAACGGCAAGGATAACGAGCAGAATAACAATGCTTAAAAATGCCTGCATATTTTTAGCCTCTTTTCCTTTTTTCCCATTTTAAGGAAGTTTCCTTTAATTCCATTTCCAGTTCTATGGCGTTTCCCAGCGTGTTCAGACCTTCCGACAAATGGCGGAGCAGGTCTATCCCGATTCTGTCAACCACCCGTTCGTTCAACACAAAAAAGGGGTCGAGCATTTCCCGCAAATAGGTTTCACCAATCGGCGTCAGTTGGATGATCCGCTCCCGTTTATCTCCGGTGCTCGGTACGAGCGTGATATATTGATCCGCTTTGAATTGCTTGATCACGCTGTTGACGGTTTGCTTCGGTATTTGGCAGTATTCCGATATTTTTTTTTGCGTAACGGCTTGGTTGAGTTTGAGGATATACAATACTTGTATGACCCCGTAGGTAACCCCATGCTTTTGAGCCCATTTGGAATACAGGCCGTCTATCCTGCTAACCCCGGCAGAAATCGCGCCAAGCCCCATTTCAATGTCCAAGTTCATTCAAGCACCTCTTTATAGTAGTATAAAATAAGACTAATAATAGTCTATAAAAACACATATGTCAAGACCTTCTTTACATTTCCCCGATAATCCTGTATACTGTCAGCAAACCCCGCATAGGAGGAAGAAGCCGGTTGATTGACAACATCCTGCTGGTGGCCAAACAGGTGGCCATCCTGTTTATCCTGATGGGAACGGGCGGTTTGGCGGCGAAAGCGGGCTGGCTGAAAGACAGCGGGGCAAAGCAGATGACCAACCTCGTCTTCTACATCGCCACCCCCTGCATCATCGTCCAGTCCTTCCTCTCGGTTGAACTGTCTCCCGAGCTGGCCAATGGGATGCTGCTGACCGCGGCCTTTGCAGTCCTTGCCCATCTATCCGGCATTGCCCTCTCCCGCATGGTCTTCCGAAAGGCTGACCCCGGGAGGAAAAGCGTTTATCATATGGCCGTGCCGTTTGCCAACTGCGGATTTATGGGCATCCCGCTGGTTTCGGGCATCTTGGGGACGGGCAGTTTGGTTTACGTTTCGGTCTATATCGCGGTCTTTCAGTTTTTCGCCTGGACATACGGCGTACAGCAGTTCAAACCCAAAGAGAAGCCGTCCATCCGCGCCATGCTTCTTAACCCCGGCACAACGGGGCTTGTCGTCGGGTTGGCTGTCGCCGCCCTTCGTTTTGAGCCGCCCGAACTGCTCAGCAAACCCATCGACTTTTTAGCCGCCCTCAATTCCCCGGTGGCCATGATGGTGCTGGGATTCTACCTCTTCACCACCGCCCTCCGCCCGCAAAAGGGCGAATCGGGCATGTGGGGGGCGATCGTTTTGAGGCTGGTCTTCCTTCCGGCCGCCGCGCTGGGGATATGTTACGCGCTAGGGTTGTCGGGGTTATGGCTGTCAGCGTCGCTCATCCTCGCCGCCGCCCCCGCCGCCACAAACGCCCTGCTCTTCGCCGCCCGGTTCGGCGGGAACACCGCTTTGGCGGCGCGGACGGTCAGCTACTGCACCCTGCTTTCGATGATCACCATGCCCTTATTGCTGGGCGTGGCCTTAGCGATCAATCCAGCGTAGTACACGGAAGGATGAATTGAAGTTTGATTGATAAAGCGGTTGACCATCTGATTCAAAACGCCTGCCCTTCCATCTCTATGAGGACACGGGAGGAAATCAGAAAAGAGCGCATATCGAAGGAAAAAAAGAAAGAGTATAAACAAGCCATTCTATCAGGCGAAAAAATCAACCTCGTATTAAACCGGCAAACGCCCGACGGCTATTTCGGAACCCGTTTCCATACGGCTTCATCCACCAGCAAGGACTGGCCGCACGAGGGCTGTGTGCGGTATTTGCTCGAAATGGGATTGGGGTTGGACTGTAACCCGTTGAAAAAAGCCCTTGACGCATTGCTTGTTCCGGGGTGGAACAGAGAATGCAAAGGATCCGCCGCCGATGCTTTCGGTTACGGGATGATCCGGGCAAGCCTTTTCGCGCAAGCGGGGCTGCATGACCATGATTTTGTGCGGGAGTGGACGGAGTCTGCTTTGCAGGGGTTTCGGAATGTGGCCGAGGCGTCGGATTACGGAGATATTGCCGTGCCGTATAAGGGCAAAGTTGTTTTTGCCGAAGGGAAATACCTGCCGACGATATATCATTTGAGGATACTGGCGTTTACAGACGGGTGGAGGACGCCGGAAAACATCACAATGATGGAAAAAGCATACCAAAACCTTTATGAATGGCTGCCTTTCCCGCCAACCCATATCAAGGCAAAGCACCAGCTGGTTGCTCCGGGAGGGAATATAGCGGGGGCGTTTAATCAAAATATTGATGAAGGTTTGGGGCTTTGGTGGTTTTACTTCTATGAGCTGTCGGCGCGCTGCGGCATGTTGGGTACGGAAAGCCCGTTTTACTTGCATTTGCTGGTGTTGATAGAATCTCTGAATAAGACAAACGGGTTTTTTACCGAGAAATATAACAGACGCGGATATGATGTTTGGTCGGGTTATTCAGGGCTGGCTTTGGAGGATTCTTGGGTAAAACACGAACGCAGACGAAGGATTTATGATTTAACATTTAGGTGCGCCCTGATTGACGCGATTTCCAAGGAATCAGGTTCGTAAAGAAAGGATGGCAACCATGATGACCCCGCAAGAGGCTTATAAACAATGGCTGGAAAGCCCCGCACTGGACGAGAGCGAACGGATGGAGCTGCTGGCGATCAAAGACGACCCGGATGAAATCAAGGAGCGGTTTTTCGCGCCGCTGGAATTCGGCACGGCGGGTTTGCGCGGCGTGATGCAAACCGGGCTGCGCTGCATGAATCGGCATATCGTGCGCCGCACAACGCAGGCACTGGCCGAACTGGTGTGCAGGGAGGCGTCCGGCCCTTACCACCCGGCTGTGGCCGTTTGCTATGACACCCGCAACAATTCCGAAATCTTTGCGCATGACGCCGCCTGCGTGCTGGCCGCGAACGGCATCGCCGTCCGCCTTTTTGACGGCCCCCGCCCGACGCCGGAGCTGAGCTTTGCCATACGCCGCTATGGCTGCATGGCCGGGATCAACATCACCGCTTCCCACAACCCGAAGCAATACAACGGCTATAAAGTCTATTGGGCGGACGGGGCGCAGCTTCCCCCTGCCCATGCCGCCGAAGTGGCTCGGGAGCGGGACAAAGTTCCGGTGTTTGAAGGGATCAAGTATATCAGCCACTATGAAGCCGAAGTGGCCGGGCTGCTCAGGCTGATGGGGGAAGACACCGACGCGGAGTATCTTGAAGAGGTATTCTCCCAATCATTGGCCGGCGAAGAGACCCGCCGCGCCGCCAAAGACTTGAAAATCGTCTACACCCCTTTCCACGGCTGCGGGCGGGAGCTGGTGCCGCGCATCCTGCGCCGCGCCGGGTTTGAAAATATCCTCTGCGTGGAAGAGCAGATGACCCCTGACGGCGACTTCCCGACCGTCGTATCCCCCAATCCCGAAAACAAGGAAGGGTTTTCATATGCGATCACTCTTGCAGAGAAACAAGGTGCTGATCTGATCATCGGCACCGACCCGGACGCCGACCGCGTCGGCATCCTAGTGCGCGGCAAAGACGGGTTTATCCCGGTGTCGGGCAACCAAACAGGCGTCCTGCTGCTCGATTACATCATCAAAGCCCGAAAAGCCGCCGGAACCATGCCGGATAAACCGGCGTTCATCAAAACCATCGTCACCACCCCCATGGCGGCAGCCGTCGCCGAAAAGGCGGGTGTCCCATGTTACAATACCTTCACCGGGTTTAAGTTCATGGCCGAGAAGATCAAAGAGCTTGAAAAAGACGGCGGGCAGTTCCTCTTGGCTTACGAGGAATCCTACGGCTACCTCGCGGGCGATCAGGCGCGGGACAAAGACGCCGTCGTGGCGTCCATGCTGATTGCCGAAATGGCGGCTTTCTACGCAACAAAAGGGATGACGCTCTACGACGCCATCGGAGCCATGTATCAAGAATACGGTCAATACGGCGAAGAAACCGTCAACATTGTCATGCCGGGCATCGACGGCATCGGCAAAATGAAAAACCTGATGAAACGCCTGCGGGAACAACCCCTGACCGACGTGGCCGGGACGAAAACAACCGCGCTGACCGATTATTTGACCGGGGAACGCCGCGTGTTGGGGCAAAAAGGCGAAGTACAAAAGATCGAACCAAAGGGGTCTGACGTGCTCTGTTACGAGTTGGCCGACGGGACACTCTTTCTCATCCGCCCATCGGGCACCGAGCCGAAATTGAAAGTGTATGTGATGGCCAAAGCCGGAAGCGGGGAAGAGTGCGCGACGAAACTGTCCGCCTATTCGGCCTTTGCAAAGGAGGAATTATCATGATCATCCAATCGTTAAAAGAACGGTATAAGGATTATTTCGACGTCGGCGGTATCGTATGGCCGGACGCGCCGAAAACGCACGGAGAGTTGATCAAACAGCATTTTTCAACCCTCACCTGTGAGAATATGATGAAACCCGAACACCTCCTGCCCGAACGCGGCCGGTTTACCTTCGAGGAAGCCGACAAACTGCTGGATTACGCCCTGCAAAACGGCATGAAAATGCGCGGTCATGCCTTGGTGTGGCATAACCAAACGCCCGGTTGGTTTTTTGAAGGCGGACGCGATGCTGTCCTCGCCAACTTAAAGGAGTTTATCCGAACGGTGGTGGGACGGTATAAAGGCAAAGTCTTCTGCTGGGACGCGCTGAACGAAGTGCTGGTCGATTCCTCCGGCGGTTTTCTGCGCAAAACGCCCTATCTAGAGATCATCGGCGAAGAGTACATAGACATCGCCTTGCAAACGGCGCACGACGCAGACCCGGACGCCCTGCTCTTTTACAATGAATACAACGAATGCGAGCCGGAGAAGCGGGACAGGATTGTTACCTTTGTCAAAGGATTGAAAGAGCGCGGCCTGCCCATCCACGGAATCGGGATGCAAGCCCATTGGTACAACAGCAACCCCGATCTCGACGAGATACGCGCCGCCATAGAGCAATACGCGGCGTTGGGAATGATCGTTCACGTCACCGAATTAGAATTATCGGTTTTCGACTGGGAAGACCACCGCACCGACCTCAAAGAGCCGCTGCCGGGTATGCTGGAGAAGCAAGCCGAACGGTACGGGGAGATTTTTGAACTCTTCCGTGAGTACAAAGACGTCGTGCGCTGCGTCACCACATGGGGTGTCGCCGACGACTACACATGGCTGGATGATTTCCCGCAAAAAGGGCGCAAAAACTGGCCGCTGCTGTTTGACGTCAACCATCGGTCAAAACCGGCGTTGGAGAGGGTGCTGGGGTTTTAGGGATATAGAGCTAAGCATATCTGCCGTAAAAATTTTACGGCAGATATTGACTTTTTCCAGCGTTTAAGGATATACTCATATATAGGGAGTGTGATTCTGTGTTAAAATCTTTTACCGTATCCGGCTATAAAAATTTCGACCAGCCTGTTACAATAGATTTTTCCGATGTGGGAGGCTATCAGTTTAGCAACAGTTGCATTAACAATGGATTGCTTGGTAAGGTTATTATTTATGGCAAAAACGCAAGCGGTAAATCCAATTTCGCTCGGGCGTTAATGGATATTTGTACATTGCTCTCGAAATCAACAAAAATGGAAGATGATGACGGTATATATATAAACATATATAATACAAACGGATATGCAGAGTTCAAATATGTGTTTATATTTGATGATACGATAATTGAATATATATACCGTAAGACTGCTCCATTAAAATTGATTTATGAGCGTCTATCAATAAATGGAGATTTGCTTTTTCATTTTGATCGTAGTAATCCCCAAGAATTAAAAACGCAAGGATTAAAAAGACTTAACCCTACATTAATCATAGATTTCATAAATCTAGAGAATGTAGATTCTGCATTAAGTTATATTATAGCCAATACCCCATTGAACTCCAAACATTATCTACGTAAACTTAATCGCTTTATTGAGAGTATGTTTTTGGATAGCTTCAGCGAGAAAATTTATAAAATAGGCAATGTATTTTCAAAACATATAGTAGAAAATGAGGAGTTATTGCTTGGTGATCTAGGTAAATTGTTGAGGTTAGCAGGAATACGAGATGAATTAATTATAAAAGAAGGGTTTACCGGCGAGAAAAAATTATATTTTAACACTACTCCCCTAATGCCATTTGCTCAGGCAGCATCCAGTGGCACGAAAGCCTTATGCTTCCTTTCTCTGCTCTATTCTGTAGGGAAACATAGTAAATGTAATGACCCTTGTTTAGTAATTCTTGATGAGTTCGACGCATTTTACCACCATGAATTGGCCGAGCATATCGTCAAAATGTTTCTTGAGCTCCCCAATGTGCAGGTAGTTTTCACATCCCATAACACCTCCCTCTTATCCAACCGCTATATGCGTCCTGACTGCTTCTTTATTATGACCCAAAACAAGCTAACTTCATTTGCAAATGCCACACAGCGGGAGTTGCGTGAAGGGCATAATTTGGAAAAGCTGTTTATGAGCGGTGAGTTTGATGAGCAGGAATAACATCCTTGTTTTGGTTGAAGGTGAAAAGCTGGATGTGCAGCTGATGAAACAGCTGTTATCAACGTATAATATAAAAGGCCGGATAATTTCATATAAAACCAATATATATGCGCTGTATAACGCGTTATCTAAAGATGAGAATCTAGACATTTTAATGCACCTTAGAAGCCGTGAAAAAGATGAAAATAAAAAGCAAATATTCAATGAGCATTATGCGGACAAATTATTAATATTTGATTTGGATCCGCAAGACAACAGCTTTTCGTCAGAGAGAATCAGAGAAATAGCAACATTCTTCAATAACTCCGCGGAAAATGGACAGCTATACATCAATTACCCTATGATTGAAGCGGTCAAGCATGTAAAGTATGTTCCTATAGACCCGCATTATATAGAGTATACTGTGTCATTGGAAGAGTTAAGAGCCGGTGAATATAAAGAACGCGTAGCTGCTGAAAGCGTGATCAAAAGCATAAAAACATTTTTTTCAGATAAGGGAAACTGTAACGCCATCATCCGGCAAAATTTAGAAAAGGCATGGTTTATGGTTGGAGGTGCCGCAGAACTGCTTCCTCCAAACCAAGCGGCTATTCTCCAAAGCCAGCTGGACAAGCTCTCAGCAACTGCGTGCATTGCCGTTCTCTGTACCTGCATATTTTACATACTGGATTATAACCCGCAGCTCATCTTATAACCCCGCCCACAACCTCACCGCGTACAGAACCATCAAATGCAGCGGGTAGAAAGCGTAAAACGCCGCGCGCATGGCTTTTCCGTCGCGTCCCCGCTCGTTGCTATACAGCATGATCGGGATGGCGGCCAGCACCGCCGTCAGAGAAATCAAGGCATATCGCCAATGCGCGCCGGCCAGCATCATGTCGGCGGACAGCAGCAACACCCCGGCCGCCAAGGCTATGGTGCGCCCGATGTGGTTATTTCGGAAGTAATAGAAAATGAAGATATAGTAAACCCCGAAAATCGAATAATCCGAGCGGACAAGATAGGCGGCGGAGGCGACGGCGATGATCGAGACCAACGCCGCCCCTTTGCGCCCCTGCGCCGCGAAACTGTCGAATAAAAGGATGCCTAGGAATCCAAGGAGCAGGGTAAAACCGACGTTTTGGTCGGTAAATTC
This sequence comes from Oscillospiraceae bacterium, assembly GCA_009782475.1. Classification (GTDB taxonomy): domain Bacteria; phylum Bacillota; class Clostridia; order Oscillospirales; family UBA929; genus UBA929. Next base: position 39,388 of record WRIZ01000020.1, read on the forward strand.
CAGCCATTGCCCGGTTTTGACCAGGTCATACGGCACCTCGCTGACCAAAGCGAAGAGGGTCAGGCGCAGCAGATACCGCTTGGCGTCGCGGGTGTGGAAGAGTCCTTCGGCGATCATGAAGCAGAAGAGCGGCATGGCAAGCCGCCCCACCGTCCGGCAAAGCAGAAAAGCCCAAGCCGGCAGCTGAGGCTCCAAAACAGCTCCGATGTGGTCGGTCAGCATAGTGGCCATAGCGAGGATTTTAAGAGCGAAACTTGACATGATATGGTATAATCCTTCCGTGAGGAGTGTGGATGATGGAATATTTTCAAGCGGTTGAACAGCGGTATTCCCATAAAGAACGGTTTTTACCAACGCCGGTTCCGCTAAACCATTTAGAGCGAATTGCCAAAGCCGGGCTGGCCGCGCCCACCGGGACAAACAGCCAGTGCGTCCGGCTGGTTCTCCTGCCCGACAGGGAGTCTGTTCAAACGCTGTGCGCCGCCGCGCCGACAGCCGGGATGGAAACAGCCCCGGCCGCCGTCGCCCTGCTGACCGACAGCTCGGCTCAACAGGCGTGGCACAACTTTGAACTCGAAGACTATGCCGCGGCGGCGGAAAACATCCTTCTCGCCGCCGTCGCGCTGGGATACGCCTCCGTTTGGCTGGACAGCCCCTACTTCGATGAAGAGAAGCAACAGACCGCCTTAACCATCCTAGGCGCGCCGGAAGGGTTTACGCTGCGTGTCGTCCTGCCGATTGGGCTGCCCGACGGAGAAGGCTCGCGCCGGGGAAAAATACCCTGTGAAGAGCGGATGTTTTATCGGAAATACGGCGTCAGTCGCTGAACTCATGGGTAACGCTGGGCAATGGTTCTCCCGCCAGTTCGCGCCGGGCGAAGTCCAGCCGCCACTTCATATGGGCGCGCAGCTCTTCGGTGGCGTCAAACTCCAAACCGAACAGCCTTTTCATTTTATCCGTTTGATAGCGGTACACCGTCCAGCCGTCCGGCTGGACGGTGATTTTTGACGTTGACCCGGGCGTCATGTCTATAGCCATTTGCGCGATCCCGGCCCATGTGGTGCGCACATTGCCCAGCGCGAAGATGATCTCCTCATTCAAATCGCTCTCTACCAGCATTTTGTAAACTTGCGCGATCTGCGCCGATGACATGAATTGGGTGCCGTCGTTCTCACCAAAGGTCATATCCCTGTTTTGCAGTACATCGTGGGCGATTTGCCGAAAGCGTTTGTCCGACTGCGACGCGCCGCCTTCAAAGGCCGGGTTGGAGAAGGTGTAGCCCGGGCGGATGACATTGCGCTTCATGGAAACCTTGGTTCCGCGCCCGCCCTGGGTGGCGTAATACTGCCTAAAACCGATTAAAAAGGCTTCGGTCGAGGCTTTGGTCGCGCCGTACAGATCATCCGGGCGGCAAGGGGTCGATTCGTCCACATCGCCCGGCATATTTCCGACGGCGGCGGTCGAGCTGGTGTAGATGAATTGCTTCACCCCGGCTTTCTCAGCCGCTTCCATCAGGAAGACCGAAGCGCGGGTGTCGTTTTGCAGCATCGAGAGCGGTTCATGCCCCCAGCCGAGGGCGATGTGAATGACGGCGTCACAACCCGCGAGAGCCTTCGCCAGCCCCGCTTCATCGGAGAGGGAACCTTGCACTTCGGTCACACCGGGGAGCCGCCCGATCCCGGGAACACGCCCCGGCGTCCTCGTCAAAACAATACACTCGTGTCCGGCCTCCGACAGGGCTTTGGTGACGTATTGGCCGATGTTTCCGGTGCCTCCTGTGAGGAAGATTTTCATCCAATTTCATCCTTTCCGTTTTCATAAGGTTGGGAACGTTTGTCACTAAACAAATAGTTATGCACATTATCCACAGGGTTATCCACAACCGAAACCGATTGCGGTAGAGACGGTTTCAAGGTTATTCAAAAGTTGTCCTCAGCCGCCGATTTGATTTTTGCGCCCGGTGATAACCGGGTCGGATTAACATAATGGTTTTCCCGCGTCAAATGTTGCGTAAGCGTTTTGTGAAAGGGGTGCCCGCGCCCCGGCCTGAAACTCATAATACCCTTGCGCGGCAATCATTGCGGCGTTGTCTCCGCAGAGATATACAGGCGGTATATGGATACGGTCTCCTAATTGGGAACGGAGCCCGGCGCAGAGCTTTTTGTTGGCAGCGACCCCCCCGGCCAGCACGATTGTTTCGTATTTCAACGCCTCGGCCGCCGCGCATAACTTGGTCACCAGCGCGTCGATGATGGCCTTTTGATAGCTTGCCGCAAGAGAGGATAAATCCAACCCCGTCTCGCGGCCGCAGCCGCCATTGGATGCGGCGTCACGCTGCTGTTTGGCGTGGTGGATGAGGTTGCGCAAGACGGTCTTTACGCCGGAGAAGCTGGTGTCAAACGGAGCCCCTTCGATGTCGGCGACCGGGAAAGGGTATCGCTGCTCGTCGCCGCCCTCGGCCAAACGCGATAACGCCGCGCCCCCGGGGTAGCCCAAACCCAGCAGACGCGCGCCTTTGTCAAAGGCTTCGCCCGCCGCGTCGTCCCGCGTCCCTCCGACAATGCGGTAGGTGGTATAGTCCAAAACTTCCATAAATAACGTATTTCCGCCCGACACAACGGCGGCCAACAATGGCGGTTTCAAATCCGGTTCGGCGATAAACGCCGCCGCCACATGCCCCCGGATGTGGTGAACAGGGATGAGCGGCAGGTTTTGCGCCATAGCGTATCCTTTGGCAAAATTCAAGCCAACCAGCAGCGCGCCGATTAGCCCCGGAGCCGCTGTTGCCGCCACCGCGTCGATTTGGCCGTCCACAGCTGACAGAGCCTTTGCCGTGAGAGGCGCGATAGCCTCCAAATGGCTGCGGGAGGCGATCTCCGGCACGACGCCGCCGTATAGGACATGCAGGTCTGTCTGCGACAACACTTCGCAGCAAAGAAGCTCCCGCCCGTCGCGGACGACAGCCACCGACGTCTCGTCGCAGGAGGTCTCAAAGGCCAGGATGTTCAAGCGTCATCATCACCGCGTCTTCCTTCGGCTGGTCGTAGTAGTCCTTGCGAAGCCCTACGCTGACAAAGCCGTGTTTTTCATATAACCCGCGGGCGGCGGCATTGCCCTCCCGCACTTCCAATGTGATAAACCGCAAGCCGCGCTGAATGCCGACCGCCAGCAGCTCTTTGAGCAGAGCGTCGGCAATCCCGCGCCGCCGGGCTTCCGGCGCGGTGGCGACGTTGGTGATGTATCCTTCGTCCAAGATAATCTGCATCCCGGCGTACCCGGCCAGCCGCCCTTCGTCGAAGACACCGAAATACCGCGCGATGGGGTTTTGCAGCTCGAATTGAATGGATTGCAAACTCCACGGCAGAGAAAAGCAGCGTTTTTCCAGATCGGCCATTTCGGCGGCGTCGAAAGGGGAGAGGGGGCGGGTGGTCATACTTCTTTTTTTTTGCGGAAAAGAAAAATAGAAAACGCATTGGCAAGCCTCATAATTTTTCTATATCCTCTTTCAAGAGTTTGGCGCAAATGCGGTAGTCGTCCAGGGTTCCGTAGATAGGGTCGGGGACGTCGCCGCCCGGCATTTCCCGCACTTTATGGCTGTATTCCCGGAAAAGAGTGCGCAGCAGAGCCGAATGCGCCATCGTCAGCCCCACGGCAATGTCGGCCCACTCCATATCGCGCTCCTGCACATTGGCCGCCTGATGCGCCGTAAGGTCGCACCCGTGCTCGTTTGCCGCCCTGACCGCCAAAGCCGACGCGCCGACGCCTTCATAGGCCGCGACGCCGCGGCTCCGCGCCTCCCAGCCGGGATGCAGCGCAACGCACAAGACCTCAGCCATCGGGCTGCGGCAGGTATTGCCTGTGCAAACGAAGAGGATTTTCAACCTGTAACCCGCTTTCTAAAATATGCTTTTCTTTTTGCTTACTTTTTCTTTTGGGTAAAAGAAAAAGTAAGTCATCCTTTAGCCTCCGCCCAATTTATACCGATATGAGCATCTGCGACAAGTGTTGGATTCAACGGATAGACATGTTCCATTTCTTCAGTCAGCAGCCCTTTGACCGTTTCCGCTTCGCCGCGCGGGCATTCAACGATCAGTTCGTCGTGGATTTGCAAAACCAGCCTTGCCTGCAATTTTTCAGAAACGATGCGGTTAAAGACAGCGACCATCGCCATCTTGATGATGTCGGCGGCTGTTCCTTGAATGGGCGCGTTGAGGGCGGCTCGTTCGCCAAAGGCGCGAATGTGATAATTGCGCGATTGCACCTCCGGGATGGCGCGCCGCCGCCCGAACAGGGTGGCAACATAGCCGCCGGCGTGCGCTTTCTCAACGATTTCCTTCATGTATTGGCGCACCCCGGCGTATTTCTCAAGGTAACTCTCGATATACCGCTTGGCTTCGGCGCGGGAAACGCCGATGTCGGCGGCGAGGGAAAAATCGCTCATCCCATAGACTATGCCGAAGTTGACCGCCTTCGCGCTTCGCCGCATGGCGGGGGTGACGGCTTCGGGCGGGACGGCGAAGACTTGCGACGCCGTTGCTGTATGGATGTCGGCTCCCGACGCGAAGGCGCGACGCATGGCGTCGTCTTCGGCAATATGCGCTAAGACCCGCAGCTCGATCTGCGAATAATCGGCGTCCACGAAAACCCAATCCGGCTCTGACGGAACGAACATTTCGCGCAGTTTCGCCCCCAGTTCTTGCCGCACCGGGATGTTTTGCAGGTTGGGTTCGGTGGAGGAGAGCCGCCCGGTGACGGTGGCCGTCATTTGGAAGGTGGAATGAATTTTT
>WRIZ01000021.1 GCA_009782475.1 Oscillospiraceae bacterium
TACGTTATTACTGGCACCGTTCTCTTGCCGATTTAATCGCCATCTCTTTTTTGACTGCCTCACCGCAGTCTTTATTGTCTTGCTCTTTTTATGGTGAGTGATTTTTAATTTGTTTCAAACTTCTGCCTCACTTTCTGTTTTCAGCTTTTTGAGGGTATCAGTTAAAACCCGTTTACCCTCTGCCGACAAAGCGGCTATCCTCGCGACCAGTGCGTAATCTCCGGCGGTGTAAGGGCGCGACGGTTCGATGGCATTGGTGTTGTTCATGGTATCTCTCCTTCAGTTTGGTTTGGCAGTCGCAGCGTTCGCCGGGGTCAAGGTGCGCGCCGCAGTCGGAGCATACGCGGTATTGCATGGTGATCCTCCTTTCCTACGCCACTTGGAAGCGCGTTGCCGTCGTGGGTTTGCTGTACAGGCCAAAGGTCGGCGTGGTCGGCCTTCAGCTTTGCGCTGTCAAGACGGATGCTCTCGTAGATGGTGTAGCGGATGGTGTACTCCCCGGCGGTCAGTTCCTCGACCTTTTGGGCGTCCATTTCGGCGATCATCGCCATTTTGAGCGTGTCAGCCTGTTCCTGCAAGGCTTTGATTTCGGCTTGAATTTCACGGTAGGCACGAACGGTTACGGTCATTTCGATGGCGGTCATGGCGATACCTCTTTTTGGTTTTGAGAGAGGCGGTCAAGTCATCTTCCTGACTATTGCTCACCGCTAAGGGCTGCTCACAGGGATATGGGCTTGACTGCCGCTTTCGCGGTGCGGTACTTTCGGTAACCGCTCGCCTCTCTCTTTCTGATTTTATTATAGCATACTGGTACCACTATGTAAAGTGGTAATGTTGCATAAAGTTTCGAGAGCATTTTTGTGTGTTATGCATACTGGAACCAGTATTGATTATGTGCTATACTTTATCAGAGGGGGGTATCATAATGGGGAAAACGTCAGCAACGGTAAAAGATAGATATAACTCAAAGGCCTATGACGATATTAGGCTCCGCGTCAAGAAAGGCGGAAAGGAACGCCTTAAAGCCGCCGCCACGGCCACGGGACAATCTACCAATGGTTTCATACGGGCAACGCTCAATAAGGCCGTACAGGACGCTACAGGGGCTCCTATGGAACCGGACAACGAGGAGTATATACCGGACGGAAGCGATAAATGAGCGGTGCTCCACATAGCGTGTTCCTACAGATACCAGCAGATACCAACGGATACCAACGGATACCAACGGATACCAAAAAATATTGTAGGGTACTGCTTGACATACTTAGTGTGTATGGTATAATAAAGGAGCCTAAGGGCATACCCTAGTAATGGGCGTAACTGCCCGCCATTTGCCGCGTGTCGCCAGCGGGGTATAAGAGTGTGACTTGCTAATATTCGCCGCGTGCCTGCGGGCGGGGTATAAGTCGCAGGCTTGAAACAAAGGATTGCCCCTCATCCGAGGGGCTTTTCTCTTCAAACGAGGAAAGAACATGATCGAAAACGGCCTGTACAAAATTAAAGACAAATATTATACCGATTTCCCCCATGAGAAGCATATCCACAACAAAGGCGGAAGACCGTTTTATTATACGATAAAAGACAGCCTCGGTATTTATTGGCTTATTCCTTTAAGCAGTCAGACGGACACATACAGACGAAAAATTGAAATTGTAGAAAGCAAGCGGGGTAAAGGTAACTGTTTGACATACCATATTGGATTGATCGCCGGAGAAGAGCGGGCTTTTAGAATCTGTAATATGATCCCCATAACGGATGAATATATAGCAGGAGAGTTTGTCTTTGGCGGTTCCCATTATATTGTTAAGGATAAAAACCTCATTAAAGAAATCAGTGAAAAGTCAAGAAATTACATAAAGCAGCTTGAACTTGGCCGGATGTTTTCACAAATTGACGCATTGAGGATCCGTGAAAAGCTGATCAAAAAGTGATGCGGATAAAATTTAGAATTGGCACCGCAACAATGCCCCTCGCGGGTCGGGAAGGCCGGGTATAAACCCGGCCGTTTCCCATTTTATCGGGCAATAACAGGCGAGCGGGTCGCCGTAATGGTAGCCCGCTTGCGAATGTATGTATCGTTACAACTGCTGTAAAAGAGCGTCGATAAGGTCAAGCGGGGCGCGTTCTCGCAATGCAAGTACCATTTCACGGCCTCCGGCACACATCGGCAACGCTGCTCATAACGGAGGGCGTAGATGTAAAGACAGCCAGCGCGCGGCTCGGTCACTCTCAGGCCAGCACCTTCACCGATATATACACCCACTTCCTCAAAAACACAGACCGCAGAGCCGCCGATAAACTGGAAGCCATCATAGAAAAGAATATGAGAAAAGGACGTGCCTGATCGGGCGCGTCCTCTTGGTATTCTGTGGTCGTTTCTCGTAAGTTTTTGCGGCAGTAGTAACCAAACAGTAACCATTTGACTTTTTATGTGGTTTTACTCGGCAAACAACAAAACGCTCTAACCATTACAGTTAAAGCGTTTCAGTGTGGCGCACCCGACAGGGCTCGAACCTGTGACCTCTAGAGTCGGAGTCTAGCACTCTATCCATCTGAGCTACGGGCGCAAAAGAGCTATAGGTTATATATAGAGCCCCTCATACACCTCAAAACTGTGATCGTCTTTGTGCATCAGCGCGATGTCTCTGAAACTGTCCATGACGTCCAGCGACAGCTCTACGAGGGTGGGGTCAAAATGCGTACCTGCGTCTTTCAGGATGATGTTCATGGAAACCTCATGGGTAAACGGCTTTTTATACGGGCGTTCGGAAATCAGTGCGTCATAGACGTCGGCAAGAGCCATGATCCGCGCCGAGAGCGGGATATTTTCCCCTTTGATGCCCGCCGGGTAGCCGCTTCCGTTCCATTTTTCATGATGGCCTATAATGATCTCACGGGCTACCATAAGGAAATAGGATGTTTCCTTTAGTTCGTCGATGGCGGAATCTAAAATGAAGGCTCCGTATACGGCGTGCTTTTTGATGACCTCAAATTCCTCCACCGTCAGTTTGGCCGGTTTGAAGAGGATGCTGTCGGGGATCGCCACTTTACCGATGTCATGAAGTTTGGCTGATTTGACGACGGAATCGGCATATTTCGGATCGATCAAGTAGTTGGGATGCCGCTTTTTCATCAGATTCTCAATCAATACTTTTGCGTAGATGGTGGTTCGTTTGATATGCGCCCCCGTTTCGTTGTCGCGGAACGAGGTCATGTTGGCCAGCATGGAGAGGATAGAATCCTGCATTTGCTCCAGCTGCTCGGTTCGCACGGCAACAAGCCCTTCCAAGTTCTTGCGGTGGTTTTCCAGCTCGGTATGCAGCCGGACGCGCGCCCTCACAACACCGGCTGAGATGGGTTTGCGGATATAGTCCACCGCGCCCAAATTGAAGGCTTGCTCCTCACCGTCCCGTTCATCATGCCCGGTTAGGATCAAAATTGGGATTTCCTGCCATTCCGGGTTCTTCTTGATCGCGCGGATGACTTCAAACCCGTTCATCCCGGGCATTTCAATATCAAGCAGCACAAGCTCGGGCGTACTTTTCTCCATAAAAGCAAGGGCACGCTCCCCGGACGGTGAAAGGCGCACGTTGAAATCATCCTGCAAAATCTCTTTGAGGAAGCTGAGGTTGGTTGCCTCGTCATCCACCACGATCACGGTTGGTTTTCCGCCGTCATGAATCATTAGGATGCTCCTTTCAATAGCCGTTTGATCAATTCGGCCGCCCCGTCATAGTTATAGGCACTGATGGCCGACTGCAAAGAAACGATCCCGGAGGTAAGCGGCTCGCCGAAATGGATGCCCAGCACCGGAGCCAAGGTTGCCAGCGCATCGTCATGCGCTAAATCATCTACGTACGTCATGACTTGCGCCAATAATTCCTTCAAACGCGCATGGTCTTGCTCTGTCGCTTCGCGCAGCTCAAGTGCCTCTTCAGGATATAATATGCGAAGTTTATCGCAAAGAGCCATATAACGGACATAAAACCCTAAAAAGACCGCCTCCACGAGCGAATGCTTTCCGTCTCTCACCGCCGATTCAATGACGCGGGCTTCCTCGCTCAGAGCCGTTGCGCCAATGTTGGCCAGCGCGCTTTTTTGCCCGTGGACGGCAATGAGGAACTCTTTCCAGTTCCAAGAAGAAAGCATATTGTTCAATGCTTCGATTTTACCGGGGCCGGTGTGCGCAAACAGCTTTAGCACCGACAGATACGCCTTTTCGCTCCCACCCAGCTTGCTGACCGACCTTTGCACGTCAAGGCCGGTTTCCTGCGCTATATTAGGCAGTGTAAGGGGTTCCCCCTTTGCCGCACCGTCTTCTTCATATAAACCTTCGCCTGTCCTCGCGTTCGCTGCGGCTCCCTTGTGCGGCCGTTTCTTCGGGATCAGACGCATCATCAGGTCAGACAAAAGAGAGACATCCAGCGGTTTCTGCAAAAAACCGGCGAATCCGTTTGCCATATAGAGATCTCTTGCGCTTGGCTCTTCATTCGCGGTCATGGCGACTATGGGCGTATCTGAAAAGGAGGATATGATTTTCGCCGCTTCGATACCGTCCATTTCAGGCATGAGGTGATCCATCAGGATGATGTCATACCGCCGCAGTTTGCACATTTCCGCCGCTGTAGCCCCGCTCCCGGCAAGGTCGGCTTCAATGGACTGCGAGCGCAGCAGTTCCTGCGCTACGATCAGATTGATCTCGCTGTCGTCAACGACCAGCGCGTGGATACCGTGCTGCATGCCCTCACCCTTTCCGACTGTTTTCAATGATCCCATGTTTACGGAATCAGTATATTACAAACCCAATCAAAACGCAAGGGGGAAATCCGCAAAAACCCCGGCTATGTTTATCCGCATAGCCGGGGTTGCGCATCTCTATAAACAGTCTATAGGTTTACCCATGTTCTTTCTCTTCTTCCAAGCACAACTCCAAATCTATCGTTCGGCAAATATCCTTATACCCTATGCGGCGATATGCGTTAACAGCACACGGACGGCCATGAAGCACGCCGGTGGTTTTCCCGTGCCGCATACCTTCGCGTTCGGCCGCTTGGATCAAATAACCCGCAATGCCGCGTTTGCGGTTTCCGGGCAATGTGCCGACCCATGATATATTGACATAATCATCCCCGTGCTGTGACATACAGGCTCCGGCCGGAAGGCCGTCAAACTCCGCCAGATAGAAGAATTGCCCTTCGTTTTCCATCATTTCGGCATAATGCGCGAAGGAGAATAAACTGTATTCAAACGCGGCATTTATAATGGCTCCCGCCGTTTTCAGCTGGGACACCTCACGGACGCGGAAAATATTCAGCCGTTTATCCGCTTTAGGGAGCGGCGTATCCATCAGCTCATGCGCCATGCCCGTTGTTCCTAAACCGGTTTTGAACAACCCCGTTGCCAGGAAAGGCACTGATGGGTCAGCCTCGAGGTCATCCGTAAGAAGAATCAGGTTTTTCGGGATTTCCCCATCTTTCATGCGCCGGACGATCCCTTCCGCGTCGGATGTTTGGGCGTAATAAGTATAGAATATATCGCCTGTCATCCACCGAAGGCCATCCTCTTTGCGGTTTTCGTTGCCGCGCAGATTCCCAAGCATATCCCAATAAAGAAAATGCCCGCGCGTGATTGCGTCCGCGTACTGTTTATTTGTCATAGTATTTTCACCGCAATGACGCATTCATCGTCGCCCGCCAAGACCGTTTTGAAAGGATACAGCTCAATCGCCTCCCCGAAAATAGGCTCGAACATCGGCCGGTAATATTCCGCCCCGCACCGGCAAGCCTCCTTCGGCAAACGCTCTTTCAAATGATGATAGAATTTACAATGGCAGGCCTGCCCGATAAGGCTGTCGTTTTCCGGGCATCCGCCGCCCGACTCGCAGGCAAACGGCTTTGCGATGAAAATGGTATTCTGCTCTTCGTCAAACCAAATCCTCTTGCCTTTGATCCGCGATTTTTCCAACGCCAGCACAAAAGAAGCCGTATCCTTTGACTTGCTGTGGATTTCTGCTGTTGCATCGATCACGCTCTTTTCAATTCGGCAAGGGCATTTTTTATGTACCGTATAAGGATGGGTTTCGGTCGCTTTAACATCTGTCATTGTGTTCATTCTCCTATTTGATTCTTTTTGATCATCATACAGCAATTAACCTGACAGCTGTGTGTCAGGTTAAGACAATCCCTTATCAATTTCTCTTATGTCTCAAACAAGATGACCTCACCCGCGGCAAAGGGTTTTCCTCACCGGAAGATAGGCGTACCACGAATTGTCGCGCCGGTTATGATACTCTACCTCAATCGGGTTTCCGGCGTCCCAAACATAGCCGTATGCCCCCGCCGCTTCCCGAAGGACGCCGAACAGTTCCCATGTTTCGCATTTGTCTTTGCCGAGCAGTTTGGCCGCCGCTTGGTCGTTATAGATTCGCATATAAAGCCCGGCGGGCTGTGTAAACAAGTCATACCGCTTGTCCTGTTTGTCCGGGGAGGCTGTTTCCTGCCCGAACATCATGCCTTTGGCCTTTTCGCCGCCGTTGAAATTGATGTTGATGCAGGCGTCCCATTCATCGTTGACGGTATCAATTTTCGGGGCGGCCGGCGCAAGATCCTGATAACGCTTCAACAACGCCCCGCTGTCCGGCTCGCCGGATATGTCTTCCGCGTAGGTAAGCGTACCCACCCAAACAACGCTAGGGCGTTCAACAACCTCCAAAACCGTTCCGCCGTGTTCGGCCGTTTCTATGACTTTTTCAACCGCGCTTAGTGTTTTGGACATATTCATTCTCCTTTTTCTCAACGGCATACAGCATTATCTCCCCCGCGGCAAGGCTTTTGTTCACGTCGATCAGCCGCTGGTTGGCACTCCCCCGCCACGGAAGCATCAGCGACTTCTGTTCCGCAATGTACGGCCCGTCTTTCACCACATCGGCCATTTCGGCGAGTTCCCTCTTTGCCCCGTCCAGCTCCTCCCACAGGCAACCGGTGTATATCCACAAATCATAGCCCGATTCTTTCAGCCGTTTGGCGGCCGGCAGCAAGGCTTCGGCCTGTTCCATCGGTTCGCCTCCGGTGAAAGTGACGCCGGTGTGGAGCGGGTTTTCGGTGATCTCCGCCAGCAGCTCTTCGGTCGTCATCTCCGTTCCGCCTTCCGTTGTCAGCAGTTCGGGATTGTGGCAGCCCGCGCAGCGGTGCGGGCAGCCTTGGAAAAAAACGGCGGCCCGGAGCCCCGGGCCGTCCGTCACGGAGTCATGGACGATTTTCGCAACGCGCAGATTCATGATTTTTCAGGGGGTTTATGTTTGACACGGTCTTTGATTTCGGCGCGTTTGGCGTTGTTGATGCGTTCGAGCGAAGACCCGAGGTAGCCTGTGATTCGGCGGATGCGGACAAAACGGTTTTCTTCGTTTTCCGTCCGGCCGCATTGCGGGCATTCGTCCCCGATGATGCCGGTGTAGCCGCATTCCGGGTCGCGGTCAAGCGGATGATTGATGGCTCCGTAACCGATACCGGCTTTTTGCATGGCGCGGATGATGGCCTCAAACGCCTCTAGGTTCTGCAATGGGTCGCCGTCCATTTCCACAAAAGAGATATGCCCGGCGTTGGTCAGTTCATGGTAGGGTGCTTCCAAACGGATTTTATCGAATGCCGTGACAGGACAGCCCACAGGAATATGGAACCCGTTGGTATAATAATCCTTATCCGTTACGTCCGGGATGGCTCCGAAGCGTTCGCGGTCGAGCTTGACGAAACGCCCCGACAGCCCTTCCCCGGGCGTTGAGATCAGGGTATAATTCATCTTTTTGCGGTTGCTCTCTTCATCCAAGCGGCGGCGCATATGACCGATGATGTCCAATCCAAGCTGCTGCGACGCCTCCGACTCGGCCTGATTGTGCCCGGTCAAGGACTTCAACGCTTCGGCAAGACCGATGAACCCGACGGTCAATGTGCCGTGTTTGAGCACTTCGCCGACTTCGTCGTCCCAGTCCAGCTTCTCGCTGTCCAGCCAAATGCCCTGCCCCATCAGGAAGGGAAAATTCCGCACCCGTTTGCGGGATTGGATGACAAAGCGGTCGGTGATTTGGTCGATGACCAAATCCAATTTCCGGTCGAGCGACCGGAAGAACTGTTCAACACTGCCGTTCGCCAAAATGGCAAGGCGCGGCAGGTTGATGGAGGTGAAGGAGAGGTTGCCGCGGCCGTTGCTCACTTGCTGTTCCGGGTCGTAGACATTCCCGATGACGCGGGTGCGGCAGCCCATATAGGCGATCTCTGTCTCCGGCGTGCCTTTATAGTATTTGGCGTTGAACGGCGCGTCCATAAACGAGAAGTTGGGGTACATGCGCTTGGCCGAAACGCGGCAGGCCAGCTTGAACAAATCGTAGTTGGGGTCGCCCGGATTGAGGTTGACCCCTTCCTTGACGCGGAATATCTGAATGGGGAAAATAGGGGTTTCTCCCCGCCCTAAGCCGGCTTCGGTGGCCAAAAGGACGTTTTTGATGGCGCAGCGTCCTTCGGGCGAGGTATCCATGCCGTAGTTGACGGAAGAGAAGGGCGTCTGCGCCCCTGCACGGGAATTCATGGTGTTGAGGTTATGGACAAGACCGACCATCGCCTTATAGGTGGCGCGGTCAACTTCGCTTTCGGCGTGTTTTTGGGAGTAATCCTGTATCCGGGAGATCAAGGATTCGTCATCAACAATATTTTTCAGAAGTTTTGCTTCGGCTTGGCGGTATTCTTCGTTACCGCCCATTTTGGGGACGATCCCTTCCGGGAAATCAAATGCCGGATTCTCTATATCGCAGAGAAGTTCTAACGTGCGCAGAAAATTCTCTTGGTAAAGTTTGGTGAAGGATTTGGCGACGCCTAAGGCCATGCCGTAGTCGAAATTGACGACGCTTTGGCCGCCGTGCTGGTCGTTTTGGTTGGACTGGATGGCGATACAGCACAGCGCGGCGTAAGAGGTTATGTAGTTTGGCTCACGGAGGAATCCGTGACCGGTGGAAAACCCGTTTTTGAAAAGTTTGACAATGTCGATCTGACAGCAGGTGGTGGTCAAGGTATAGAAATCCATGTCATGGATGTGGATGTCGCCTTCGCGGTGGGCTTCGGAGTGGGCGGGCTTGAGGACAAACATCTCATAAAACTGTTTGGCGCCCTCCGAACCGTATTTGAGCATGGTTCCCATGGCGGTATCGCCGTCGATATTGGCGTTCTCGCGCTTGATGTCGCTGTCGGCCGCCGCCGAGAAGGTGATGTCTTCGTAAACCTTCATCAGGCGGGTATTCATCTCGCGGACACGGCTGCGGTCGGCGCGGTAGAGGATATACATTTTGGCGGCGTCCTGATGACCCATTTCCATCAGCACCCGCTCAACGACGTCTTGGATATGCTCAACTTCGGGAGCCGGGCGGCCTTCATCCTCCAGCGCGTCCAACACGCGCAGAGCAAGGCGGCGGGCTTCCTCCTGATGGTCGGTGTGGTAGCACGCCGTGAAGGCCTTGTTGATCGCCGAAGCGATTTTGTCAAGGTCGAAACGCACGACACGCCCGTCGCGCTTGCGGATTTGCCCGATATTGGTAACGCGTTCGGTCATTTTGGTTCCCGTCTTTCGTATATCGTACTATATATAGATACTCCGTTAAGGAGAGTGCATACATATTGTACAATAGCCGATTGCCCGTGTCAAGCGGATTGTTCAAATTGCCAAAAAATTTTTATACGCCCGGCGGCCGCCGCAGCGTTTGCGAATTTGAAAAAACCACCATCATAATCCGACATATTTCGAGCAATCCTATGAACGGAGTAAAATCGAGGAGGTTCCATTGATTATGAAAAAAAGATTGCTCGCAATCATCGCGGTTTTTGCTTTGGTGTTTTCCCTCGCTTCCTGCACGACCGCTAACAGACACCGTACAACCGTGACTCCGGCGGCCACGAACACACCGAGGACGCAAACCGCGCCCAAACAGAATACCACTCCGAGACAGCACGCCGCGCCCAGACACAACACCGCTCCCCGCACCCATCCGATGCCCTACAACACGCCGTTCAGCAGCAATAACAACAACGACATCAACCGCAGCGAAGGTTTCCGCAACAGCATCGGCGGCCAGGACAACACAAACCGCGGCGGCCTCAACCGCAGCGGTATGAACCGCGGCACTGTCCGCGGCGGCGGCCGTCACGGCTTCTCCGCAGACGGAGCATACCGCGGCGGCATGAACAACAGCGATACCGTCACCGGGCGCGGCAGCATCGTGACCCCGCGCACAACCCCGAGATACCGCTCGGCTCCCCCGGTACGCTCCATCCCGCGCGCCAACCGCATCCCCGCGACCAGACTTCCCCTCCGCTAACTTTTGGGAATCAAAAACAAAACGCTGCCGTAACCACGGCGGCGTTTTTGCTGTGCCGCTGATAATTTTTTGATTTTTGTGACCAAATTATGTTTTAATTTGCTATAATGGCAGATAGGGCATTGGTGTGTCCATATAAAGTGAATACCATAGAAAGAAGGATGTCCAATGAAAAAGCGTCTCCTATCCCTTGCGCTGGCGTTGCTGGTTTCATTTCCCGCGCTCATCCCCTCGGCCGCCGTAACAACGTTCGATGATGCCGGCCTTTCGGATATGACGGAGCAGTTTCGGTTTGAGGACATACTAGAGGCATTTGAAACCGGCGGCTTCGATGTATACCTCGACCAAGTCTGCATGATTGAAAATGGCTTTATCGACCTCACGCCGTATAACATCCACGCCAACGCTGGATATTCGCTGGGGGATTGGAATCAGGTTTTCCGTATGGACACCGCCAATTCAAATGAATACCCGCCCGACTTCAAGCCCGAATGGTTGGTTGACGGCTGCTATTTTATCGCGGTCTACGAAAGCCAAAGACCCATCCAGTTTGTTTTTCATCGCTTTAGGGAGTACGGCGGCGAGCTTTGGGGTGCGATAAACGGTTGGTCCCGCCCGGGCGGATACGCCACGCCTGAAATTACCGACGACGAAGGGAACAGGATAACCCGTGTCGGTGTCGATATGATCAGTTACGAGGGCATCATGGACATGTGGGAAGACTACGGCGGCGGCGATCTATCGGATGAACTCTGCGCTTTTTGGCTGCAG
The DNA here is from genome assembly GCA_009782475.1 of Oscillospiraceae bacterium. Lineage (GTDB taxonomy): Bacteria > Bacillota > Clostridia > Oscillospirales > UBA929 > UBA929. Next base: position 11,126 of record WRIZ01000021.1, read on the forward strand.
GACGGCGGCACCGAAACTGCCCTGCACAAGATTATCCTGTACTCCCCCGCCGCCTCTTTGTACCCGCCCGGTGCGCCCAATAACCCACTGGACACCGCCTCTCCCTGGGCGGTTGACGTCATCAAGACCGCCATCGGTTACCGCATCGTGCCCTTTAACCTGCAGAATAACTACAGCCAGCCCATCACCCGCGCCGAGTTCTGCTCCCTCGCCGTTACGCTGATCGAAACGGCAACGGGCAAGCGAATCAACAAGCGGCACATTTTTGAAGACGACGGCGGAAATGTCAGCGTTCAGAAGATCGGCGGGCTGGATATTGTCTACGGGACTGACCCCGATTTCAACCTCTTCTCGCCCGAACGCGGGCTGAGCAGGCAGGAAGCGGCCATCATTCTTGAACGTCTGGCACAAAAAGGATTGAACAAGCAGCTTCCCGAAGGGGATGCTAATTTCAGTGACCTACACCTGACCTATTCCAACGATACGGTCACAGCCATCAAATGTATGCGGGGAACAAGCCCAGGCATTATGAGCGGCTTGCCGGACGGAACCTTTGATCCGTTGGGTGACTTCACCCGGGAGCAAAGCATACAGACGATGGTAAGGTTGTACGAGTGGGTTAAGGGATAACTACTGCCTCCCTCTCAGAGGGAGGTGGCTCCGACGAGCCGGAGGGAGTGCGCGGGGCGGTTCCCCATTGGAATATTTTCCCTTCGACAAATTTCGCAAAAAATGGTTGACAACCCAAATCCTATATGTTACAATTCGGTTACAAATAAAAACACGTTGTTACGGAATAAACCGGAGGTACATATGATACACCGCAAGATATGCAAAGGGTTTGTGGCATTTCTGCTCGCTTTCGCGCTCTTCCTCCCCGCCGCGCTGGCCGAATACGCGGTTATCGGGATCACCAATGACAACCTGCGCCTGCGGGAAGAGCCGTCGCTTTCGGCAAAAATCCTCACCACCGCGCCCAAAGGCTCTTCGGTCACGGTGACGCAAAAAGACCCCGTACTTAATACCGACGGCGAATGGTATTCGGTGATTTACAACGGCACGGAAGGCTATATGTCGGCTCCGTATTTGGACATCCAAGACGACGGAACGGCGGTCAGCCTGACCGGCACCATCAACGAAGCCTCGGTCAATTTCCGCACCGAACCCAATACCAACTGCGCCAAAATCCTCGTCTTTTCCAAGAACACCAAAGTCGAAGTCACCGGCACGGTGGACGGCTGGTATGCCGTGACCTACGACGGCAAAAACGGATATGTGCGCTGCGACCTCATCACCTTGGATTCGGAAAAAGTCCCCCTCCATTCGGAAGGCGTCGCCGGCACACGCCGCAATGTTGTGGAATTTTCGCTCAACTACCTCGGCAAACCGTATCAATACGGCGCGGCCGGCCCCAACTCATTTGACTGCTCCGGCTTTACCACCTTCGTTTTCAAACAATACGGCGTCAGCCTCAACCGCTCCTCCAAGGATCAATATAAAAACGGAAGCTCCGTCAGCAAGAGCGACCTTCTTCCGGGGGATTTGGTCTTCTTCCGCACCACGGCCAGCAGCAGCATTACCCATGTGGGATTGTACATCGGCGGCGGGGACTTCATCCACGCCAGTTCAGGAACCGGGAAATGCGTTAAGATCAGCTCTCTCACCACCGGATACTATTATGACCGCTATGTGGGGGCGAGAAGGGTTCTCTAAGTTTCGCGGCATACAAAGAGGAGCGGGAATCCCGCTCCTCTTTGCTATTCTATTTCCAAAGCCGTTTCCATCAATTCTTCTTCGCTGTCCAGGATTTTCACGACGGAAACCTCGTAGGCCGTCATATCTACCGGTTCGCCGTCGATCACCTTTGTGTAAAGGCGGGATTGAAAACGCCCCTCGGCATAGAGCGGCTGCCCTGTATCCATCATGGCGCATGAACGGGCGGCTCCGCCCCACGCGATCAGCGGAAGATAATCCGTCCGGCTGTAGGTGCGCGGCACGGCAAGCATGATGTCGCAGATTTCCCTCCCCAAAGGGGTCTTGCGGTATCCCGGCGTCCGGCAGAGAGTCCCGCTCAAAAAAACCCGGTTGACATGCGCCCCTTCGTCGGGTTTCACATCACGGGCAAGCGCGGAAACGATTAATCTTCCGCCGACGCCGCTTTTGTTGTTATATGTACGCATCTGCCCGGTTATTTTTGCCGGGCTGCCTTCTCCAAGCGCGGCGTCCCGGAGGGCTTCCTCCGAAATCAATACGCGCAGATTGTCACTTTTTCCAGACAGGCGGCAGACGTCTATCCACAAACGGTAATACCGCGCCTCGTGTGAGGTGTGGCTCCATTCGGGCGATTTGGCCAGGATCCCGCGCAGGATGACAGTGTTCATACATTCCCACCTCAACGGTCATTCATAGGTTTAAGGAAATATATGCGCGAGGTGGGACATTCATGTCAGCGGCAGCATAGCCTCATAAAGTTTGTCCGGCGGGCAGCCGACCACCAGCAGCGCACCGGCCGCGGCCAGCGCGATTTCAGGCTTTGAAAGCGGCGGCAAAGGTATTTCCTGCCGTTCAAGCCGTTTGCCGTCCAGCGTAACGATGTCGCGCTGGAGCGAGAGCAACCAGCCGTCGCCGGAACGGCTGGACAATGTAACGGTATTCTGCGCCCCAAGGCCATAGGTGACGGTCTGTTTCGCCGTGACGACCGCCGACGGCGGCACGACCGCCGTTTGATACGCGCCTTTGGGCAGTTCGCCATGCTCCGGCATGACCACAAGTGCTTTCATACAACCATCACGCTCCCGCCGTATCTTGTGCGGGAGTGAGATCGCTTATGCGCCTTTTTTCTTCCATTTATGGGCGCGCTGTGGTATACTGGCTGCGCAGGAGGAAAGAGTATGAAACCTACATTTTCATTCTATAAGCCCGCGGATTTCGGGCGGGTGTATCAGTTCTTGAGACGCTCGGAGGCCAACGACGCCTTGGCGTATGAACGGGTGCGTTTCCAATTCGGTTACGGGCTGCATCCTGATTTTATCGACCCCGGCCTGTATGGCGGCTTTGAGCGAACCTGCGGGATATGGGAAGATGAATCGGGGATCATTTCTTTGGCGATGACCGAGGGCGGTTCCCGCTTTGAGGAAACATTTTTCATCTTTCGCTCCGAACGCGTGAAAACCCAAGAACTGCTCGGCCGTATGTGCGATTTCGCCGAACGTTTCACCAGCCGGGTGACTGATGACGAAAGCAAAAATCAATATAGACTGTGCGTTTCGGAAGAAGACGCCGTTCTCGCCGGATTTGTGTCGCAAAGAGGGTATGTGAAGACCGAACATAAACATCGGGTCATGATCAAGGAATACGCAAACGAGCCGGAAGCGGTTGTTCTGCCCGAGGGCTTTACCATCAAGGACGCCCGGACGGCCGAGCCGTTTTTCACCGCTTTGGCGCACAACCATTCCTTTCGGTACAATCAAGACAACGACGGCGGCGAGAAGGGGTTTGCCAAGATACGAACCATGCCCGATTACCGCCCTGAGCTCGACCTTGTGCTGTTCGACGGAGAGGGTCAGCCCGCCGGGCTGGCCAATTTTTGGGTCAGCGAGAAGTCGAAGACGGCATACCTAGAGCCGATGGGAACGGTATGGTGGTATCGGAAAATGGGGCTGGGCAAAGCCTTGATCACGGAGGGGATCAACCGAACGCGGGCGTACGGATGCACCCGGCTGATCGGCGGCGACCAGCCGTTTTATTGGAACTTGGGATTTGAGGTCAAAAAAGAGCATTCTTATTGGTCTTGGTCGTCAGAATAAACTCTATACTTCCATGATAATGGGCAGAATCAGCGGTTTGCTCTTCTGCCTGCGGTTGAGATAGCCGCTCAGCGCGCCGCGCAGGCTCTGTTTGATGGTGACCCAATCGGTGTATTTTTTCTCGATGCAGCCGTCCAGCGTTTCGGTCGCCACTCTCCGCAGCTCCTCCAAAATGGCGTCCGAATCGCGGGACATGGCAAAGCCGCGCGTGATGATGTCGGGGCCCGCCACAACGGTTGAGCCGTCGGCTTCCATCGTCACCACCACCAGCAGAATGCCGTCTGTCGCCAAATGCCGTCTGTCATGCAGCACGGCTCCGCCGACGTCGCCCATTTCGCCGGGGCCGATGCCGTCTACCAAGACACGTCCCGACGGGACGGCGGCACCCAGTTTGATCCCCTTTTCCGTTATTTCGATCGGCCGCCCCAGTTCGGGAATGAGTATATTCTTGTACTTTATTCCGGTCAGGGCGGCGAGTTCGGCGTGGGCTTTCATCATGCGGTATTCGCCGTGAATGGGGATAAAATATTTCGGTTTTGTCAGGGCGAGGATGATTTTCAGCTCTTCCTGACAGGCATGGCCTGACACATGGATTTCGGTCAGGCGTTTGTAGATGACTTCGCAGCCGCGTTTGAACAGCTCGTCGATCATCCTCGACACCGTTTTTTCATTTCCCGGCACCGGGGATGCCGAAACGATGACACGGTCGCCCACGCCCAAATCGACTTGCCTGTGCGCCCCGAACGCCATGCGGTTCAATGCCGACATGGGTTCGCCCTGGCTGCCTGTCGTGATGATGCAGACTTTATCCTTCGGCAGGCTCTTGACCTGCGACAATTCGATGATGGTTCCGGGCGGGATGTCGATACACTCCAAGTCGATGGATAAAGCCAAAATATTCTCCATGCTGCGGCCGGTGATGGCCACTTTGCGGCCGGTTTCGACCGCCGCGTTAATGATCTGCTGGATGCGGTGAATATTGCTGGCGAATGTTGTGACGACAATGCGTTTGTCACAGCCTCGGAATTGATTCAGCAACGCCTCGCCGACGGTACGCTCGCTCATGGCAAAACCGGGGCGTTCGACATTGGTGGAGTCGGAGAGCAGCGCGAAAACGCCTCTCTTCCCCAGTTCGCCCAAACGAGCTAGGTCGATCATATCCCCCTCCACCGGGGTGGAGTCTATCTTAAAATCTCCTGTGTGGATGACCGGGCCGAGGTCTGTGTGGATGGCCAGCGCGACCGCGCCGGCGATGGAATGGTTGACATGGATGAACTCCACATCCATACATCCCGCCTGAATGACCTGACCTGTCTCCACACTGCGGACGTCGGCAATATGAGCCAAACCGGCTTCTTCCAGCTTGATTTTAATCAAGCCGGCTGTTAACTTGGTGCAGTAGATGGGGCAGTTGACCGAACGCAGCAGAAAGCTGACGGCTCCGATATGATCCTCGTGGCCGTGGGTGATGACAAGGGCGCGAACGCGGTTTTTATGCTTTTCGAGGTAGGTGAAGTCGGGAATGACGATGTCTACCCCGAACATGTCTTCATCGGGGAACGAAAGCCCGCAGTCTACCAGCAGTATATCGCCGCCGTGTTCATAAACCGTCAGGTTTTTGCCCACTTCGTTAATACCGCCGAGGGGGATAATCTTCAATTTTTGCGACATTTGACGATGTTTCACTCCTATTATCGTAAAATATGTATCGTACCGCTTGCGCGGTCAAATCCGGTATGAGGAGGGGATGCCGGGAACGCATCCCCCATACGGAGCTATATTACCATACCGTGATCAAAAGGGCAACCTTTATTTTATCTGCTTCCATCCAATGATTTCACCTTTTTGGACAAATCGGCGAACAGCTCGTCGGCCAGTTCCTCGTTCATCCCCTCGGCGATGATGCGCAAGGCGCGGCGGTTGGGCATGGGCGCGACGCGCACCCAGCCCCCGCGGGCACGGGTGCGGATGCCCTCGTTGAGTTCGGCTCCCGGAAACTGCTTGGCCAGCTCGCGCATGACCGCGCCGCGATCGGCCTCGACGGCGATTTCCCCTGCCGTGAGATGGAAGGAGGGGAGGCTTTCATAGAGTTCGGACAAGGTTGTTTTCAATTTCCGGCATCCGTGCGCCAAACGCGCCGCCATGAAGACCGGGTCGCGCATATAGGGCTGGTCGGCCATCAGCAGCCGCGCCTTCTCCCCGTCGCGTTCAACCCGCAAGACCGTGATACCCTGCCTTGCCGCGACGTCGTCTAAAAAGGCGGGCGCGTCGGGCGGAAGGGCTAACTTTGTCTCGCCGCAAGCGGCTTCCACATGAATCAATACCCCCAACAGATGGGCGGCGTCGATTTCCCGCCCGTCTTCCAAAACCGCCGTGAGCGAAAGCCCGCTGCTGTACAGCGTCTCTCCGCCGTTCGGCGCGCATCCCGACGCGGCCAGGGTTTTCCGCAGGAGTTCGGCTTCAGGGCCGCTTCCGCCGACCATCATGCTGATCGGCGCGAAGTTTCCCGCCGCCCAATGCGGGCGGGCGGCGGCCGCAACCGCGTATTGCTCCATTAAACCGTTCAGCACCCTCGCCGGACGGAGATTTTCCGGGTCTGCCAACGTCACGTCGCCGCGCAGCACGGCGGCTTCGAGTTTGCGTTCTTCCGCCCTGCCCGGGGCTACGCCGTTGTGATCGTAGAAATACAGGGTGAGCAGACGTTCCTGCTGGCGGATGAAAACGCTGAGCGGGATGAGGTGATGCCCCCCGCCGAAGGCGGCGCAGGACGGCGTCAGCGCGTCGGTCAGAACGGCGCGCCCGCCTCCGGCACAGACACCCGTCTCCAACGCCAGCGCGGCCAAACGGGCGGCCTCGCCGCCCCGCCACGAGATAGCGACTTCCCCCCGCGCCGACTGCGCCGCGGCGATGCCCAGCCGGTAGCAGAAGTCCGGCGTTACATCCGCATGGGGCAATCCCCGTACAACGCCGTTGCTGTCAAAGAGCGCGCCGCGCCGCTGGGCTCCTTTGCTGATGCTGCCCGACACATGGGCTCCGGGCTGTATCTCCTTGCGCGGCCAAACGCGCGATTTTTCCATCACAACGGCGTCCTGCCCGATCACAACGCCGCTGCCGACAACCGCGCCCTCCAAAACCGACGCCCCTTCACGCAGCACCGTCCCGCGTCCCAAATAAGCATTGGTGACGCGTGAACGGGCTTCCATGACCGCACCGTCCAGCACGCTCCCTTCGGCTGTAACGCCGTCGGCCAGCACACTGCCGGAACCGATCACCGTAAACGGGCCGATTGTCACATCTCTTCCAAAATGCGCGTCCTGCCCGATGTAGCAAGGCTGGGCAACCTTCACGCCTTCCGGCGGCAGGTGCTGGGGGGGCAGGTTGAGCCGGGTTTGACCGTTGAGGATGTCGCGGCAGCATTGCAGATAAGCGTCGCAGTCGCCGATGTCACACCAATACCCTTCGGCGGTATAGCCGTACAGACCCATCCCCTTCTCCATCATGAGAGGGAAAAGGTCGCGCGCGAAATCGAATTGTGTTTTCTCCGGGATGAGGCGCAAGGCCTGCGGAGAGAGGATGTAAATGCCGGTATTGACCGTGTCTGTGAACACCTGCCCCCAAGCTGGCTTCTCGATAAAGCGAGATATGCGCCCGTCGTCCCCGGTCATCACAAGACCGTATTCCAGCACATTGGGGCGGCGGGTCAGGATGAGGGTGGCGTCGGCGTCTTTGCGGGTATGGACTTCCAACGCCTCCCGCAGGTTGAAATCGGTCACCGCGTCGCCGGAGAGAACAAGCACCGTCTCTTCCAGTGAATCATCCAGCGCGTCGCGGACGCCCCCGGCTGTTCCCAGCGGCTCATTTTCGATATTGTAGTGCATCATCACACCCCATTCCCCGCCTTCGCCGAAATGGTCGATGATTTTATGCGGCATGGCTTGCAATGTAACGGAAATACGGTTGAATCCGTGGCTTTTGAGCAACTCTATGCCGTATTCCATCACAGGCTTGTCAAAGAGGCGCACCATCGGTTTGGGGCATTCCGCGCTGATGGGGCGCAGGCGGGTTCCCTCCCCCCCGGCCAGCATGACTGCTTTCATATGTTCTTCCTCCTCAATATGTGTATAACTCCAGTATGAACACATTCGTCCAAGCATATACAGATAAGGGAGAAGGAGGACGGGTTATGTGGGTCGTACTTTTGCTGGCGGGGCTTTGGTTTACGCTGCGCAGCGGGTTTTGGCAGGTTTTCAACATCGGGCGGATTTTCCGGGAGACGCTGGGAAGCCTCTTTTCTAAGAGCGGACGAAAATCTCCGTCACTGTCACAATCTGACCCGGACATTGCCTCCGGCGGCTCGCCAGGGAAGACTGTGACGCCGTTTCAGGCGATGTCAACGGCGTTGGCTTCGACGGCGGGGACGGGGAACATCGCCGGGGTGGCGACGGCCATTGTGGCGGGCGGGCCGGGCGCCATCTTTTGGATGTGGCTCTCGGCGTTGTTCGGGATGATGACCAAATACGCCGAAGTCTACCTCGCCGTGAAGCACCGCAGAAAATCAAAAACCCCCGGAGGGGGGTTTTACGGCGGGCCGATGTATTATATGGAGTCGATCGGGTGGAAAGCCCCCGCCGTCATCTTCGCCGCTCTCTGTATGACCTCGGCTCTCGGGGTGGGCAACCTCACCCAGGTCAACACGCTGGCCGACGCGGTGCATACCGTCTTCAACGCGCCCAAACTGCTGACCGGGGTTGTCACCGCCGCTCTCGCCGGGCTGGTGGTGCTCGGCGGCATACGGTCGGTGGCTTCTGTGACGGAGAAACTGGTGCCGTTTATGTCGGTGCTGTACATAGCGTTGAGCGCGGCCGCCCTCTTTGTCTTCCGGGACGCGATCATTCCGGCCATTCAGCTCATCATTGCCGGAGCGTTCAACCCGCAGGCGGCGTTGGGCGGCGCGGCGGGGTACACCATCTTCCGCGCCATGCGCTACGGGATCAACCGCGGGGTGTTTACCCACGAAGCGGGGCTGGGCAGCGCGCCGATCGCCCACGCCTGCGCCGACACCGATAACCCGGCGCGTCAGGGGATGTGGGGCGCGCTGGAGGTCTTCATCGACACCATCGTCCTCTGCACGCTAACCGCCCTTGTCATCCTCGCCGCCGGGGTATTTTCAACCGAACCCAACGTCACGTTGGATGGGGCGTCGCTCACGGTTGCGTCGTTTGAGCTGGCTCTCGGCCCGTTCGGCGCGGGGGCTGTCGCCGTCTGCACGGCCTTGTTCGCCTTTGCCACTATTCCCGGCTGGTGCTTCTACGGTGAGCAGTGCTGCCGCTACCTCTTCACCCATCCGCGCGCCGAAACGGTTTATCGCGCGGCATTTATTCTGCTGCTCCTTCCGGGGGCGGTTTTGCGGCTGGATGTGGTGTGGCATTTCGCCGACGTCATGAACGCGCTGATGGCTCTGCCGAATTTGGCGGCTCTGCTGGTGATGAGCCCGCAAGTATTCAGCGGGCTGCGGAGGTATAAATAACCCCCGCCCGGTTGGTCGCCCGGGCGGGGGGTTATACCGTTTTACTGCGCAACTCTATGTAATCTCCCTTTTCTTATATGGGAACTCCACATGAACTGTCGGTGACGCCTGATCTACCCATTTCGTTAATTCGTTCGTTGCGTCACGAGTTATCTCCGCGTGTTCCTTGATTTCCGCTATGTCGTCCTTCATGACCGCTATGTCGTCCCTTATGACTGCGACGTCATCTTTGATTTCCGCAATGTCGTCCTTCATTTCTTGCAATTCATTCAGAATCTTTTGCAGCATTTCATTCTCCATCATTATTCTCCTTATTCATTTCTTTAATCATTCTAACCAACCGGGAGCATATGTCATCTGGCCCGGAGCGCGAATCCGACTCCCGAATCATCTTGGAAATTCGTGAACACCAATCATCGTACTCTTCATTCTCCATCAAAGCTCTCTCCTTCTATATTCCTAATCACACCGCTATTTTACCACGCCGTCCGCGCCATTGTCAAGCGGCGAACATACAAACCCCCCGCCCGGTTGGTCGCCCGGGCGGGGGCGCAAAAAACACTTGACAGGAAGAAAGCAAACACCTATAATAAGCATATAAATGGAACTGCCGCCTTTAGCGGGGCGGCTCAGTTCTAAAGTCAGGTTTGAGACGCCGTAACTAAACGGCGTCTCGTGCTATTTCTTCCGCTTATTCAAGCAGAGAGCGATAACAGCTATGATAAGCATAGCGAACTGAAACAGTCCCGCATATGTAACCATAACATCACCCCCCTTACAGGAGAGTGACCAAGCCGCCAAGCGACAGTTCCAGCTTCAAGTATAGCATCAGAACGTAAACTTGTCAAACACCCGCAAACACATACAACCCCCCCGCCCGTGTTCCGGGCGGGGGGGTTGGTTATGCTATGCGGTTTGTGCTTGCTAAGTATTATTGAAAAGCAATAACGATGTCAGCAGGTTGCCCCGGGGTTGATTGGTAAGCTCTGATGTACCAAGTCTTGTCACTCCAAGTTGTGTAGGAGCTGACGCTGGAGATTCCAGCACCGCCTTCGGCGTCAAAGAACTTGGTGTTCTCGTTAAACGGTACGTTGACTCCATTAACGTTTAAGAGGTTGCTGGATCCGGTCGTCACGCCCCAGAATCTTCCGCTTGCCGTGACATTGATATTTGTGGAATACAGTTCCGTGAAACCTGTAACCACGTTGGTGCTGCCACTCTTAAAGGTCGGTTTCCATACGAGGGCTTTGCCTGTGATGTCGTCAAAGGCATTGGCATCTTCGTCCTGTCCGTAGAGGGTGATCTTTGTGCCGTCCTGCGTTAAGAAATCTTTCGCCATGCGCCATTTGCCTGAGTCGAAGTTCAGCTCTTCCCACTCGCTGCCAGCAAGGGAGATAACCATATCGTTATCGGTGGGCGGCGCGAACGACGCGCTCAGTTTGACAAATCCCGCTTTGAGGATGGGGGCTCCGTACGTGGCGTTCTCATCGGGCTTAGATGTTTTGCCGTCGCCTGTCAGAGAAACCCATTCGGAGTAGCTGTTGGTTGTAGAGCCAAGGGTGGGGAAGTTGCGGGCTTTGATAGCCGAGAAGTTGCCGGAGCCGTCTTTGACGAAGATGACCGAGTTGTCCAGCAGGGTTTTATTCAGCATCCCGCTCCATTGATCGCCCCAGCCTCCGCCTGTCAGGATGTTATTGCTGACCGACATAGGCCCTGTTTGTGTTGTGTTAACCGCTGCCGCGACTTCACGCAGGGTGACGGTGCCGTCTTCGTGGTCGATGTACTCAAAGATGTGCTCGTCGATCACTTTGGCGGCAACGAACGGATAACCTGCGCCTAAGCCGTAGTTTTTGCCCCTGAACGCGATCTTGCCTTTGGAGCCAACCACTCCTGTTTCAAGAGTACCTTCGGAACCGTATTCGCCTGCGCTGAGAGACGTTAAGGTTGCTGTACGTTTTTTGTTTTCGGCTTTGACCCACTTGTAATAATCGGCGTTGCCGTATTGATCTTCCACAAGTTCGTCGATGTACAGGATGTCTCTCACGCTGTAGATTTTCTGTGAGTTATTCTCATCGAGGATGTTGACGCGGAGAGAAACCACTTCCTGTATTGCCGAATCGTTGTCAAACCCGCCGCCTGGTTTATATTCGGTTGTGACGGCGAAATCGGATCTAGTGACCAAGCCGTATTTCCAGCCTGAGAGGTCTTCTGCTTTAGGCGGCACGACTTCAAGAACTTTGCCGTTGAAAACAAAGAGGTCATACACTGTGCCTACATTGACAAGGGATTTGATGTCGCCATTGAAGTCGAATGTAAGACTGGAAGGCGTCGCGGATTTGAGGATCGGGGACAATTTATAGCTTGTTCCGCCAATGGTGACGGTCTTCAGGTCGATAGCTTTGACAGTCGCTTGACCGCTGGCTTCGGTGACTGCTTCATAACCAAGCCTGTGGGTACCGATTTCATAGACGAGGAAACGTCCGTAGTCGGCGGGGTTGGTTTCAGGGAAATCTTTGATGTTGGCTTTCTGCCGGGCGTTGGTGTCGGGGGTAAAGCCTGTGCTGTTGCGGTATCTCATTCTGTTGCTGTTGTCGCTGTTGAAATCACGGAATTGGGCATAGTTGTAGAACTCGATGAACACATAATCTACATTCGCTGTGCTTCCGCTGTAAACCATGCGGACGGTAACATCGCTGAGGCTGGTTTCGAGACCCGAAGCATCCCAGTTAGAGCCTACTATGCTGGTCAGGGAAGCGGCGGCATTAAACGGAGCTTGTGTGCCGTAGTCGCTGCCGAACTGATCTGTATCTTTGCACTGATAGTTGATGTAAATATCGGCTCCGGTGAGGACTGCGGCATTGTTGCGAACCAAGGCACGGGCGTCGCCCAAAAGACCGCGGCCTTCGTTGTTATTGCTGTTTCTCTTGGAACCAACGCCGATGTAGGTGTCGGTCATGCTGTCATTGTAAGTAAAGCCGGTGTAGGCTTGCGTGATTTTGCCGTTGACGGGTGTATTGCGATACCAAAAAGTGATTTTGCGGCCTACGTCATACATGTCGATGCCGAATTCTTCTGTCAGGTCGGCCGAAAGGGTTATGCCGCCAACCTTGGCTTCGCCGCTTGTTCCGGGGTCGGTGCCGTCAAGGGAGAACCAGCGTCCGTCAGAGGTGATTGTTCCGGCGTTCATTTTGGTGTAATTATACGCCATAACCAAGAGGGAGGACGCGCCGCCTTTGCGGTCGGTCGGGTTTGTCGGGTCGGGGAGGACGCGCATCCGCAGGTTGTCGTACTCAAAACGGTCTGTCTCGATGGTGTACATCAGGAGCAGACAGGCAGTGGCGCGGTCGATCACATAATCGCCGTTTTCATTCTGGTCGTCCATCCAGTAGAGGTCACCCAGCATAGCCATTTCGTCGGCGATGCGGACGACGCTCCAAAGGCTCATCGAGAAGCCTTCTTCATACGACATGTTGAGGCCGATCGACCTCATGCAGAGCAGGATGGCTTCGGCGAAGGAGATTTCCTGACCGGGGCCGTACATCGGCACGCCGTCGACGTCGCCGATACCTCTAGAGATGCCGCGGCTGGCGAACCAGTTGGTGTAGCCTTTGGCCCAGCCGCCCTGATAATCTTCCACGTCTCCGAAGTAAGAGGGGCCTGCGGCCATGGACGGATGTCCTTCGAGGACGCTCTTGCCGCCGTTGTGGGCTTTGTAGAGCATAACGGCGAACTCGGCGCGGGTGAGGGGCTGGTCGAGGTTGAGGTTGAGTTTGGTGCTGCCGTCAGCTTGCATGTCTTTGCTGCCGGTGATGACTTTGAGGTCGAGCATCAGCTGAACCGCGTCGTCATACGCTTTTGCCGGGCTTTTGCCGTCGATTGTTTCCTGCGCTTTTTCGCCGTCGTCGAAAGCGGCCAAATTGGCGGCAGTCGCCGGGAGCACGAAGCTCAGGGCCATTGTCAGCGTCAGGACGAGGGCGAGAAGTTTTTTCGCGCTTCTCATGGTTTTGTATACCTCCTAAAATTTTTCGGTCGCCAAGGGTTTTCCGCGCCGACAGGACGCGACCACATCCCTTGGCTTCTACAGGATACAACACCCTCTACCCGCAAAGCAAGGTTTTTATACATGATGTAACAATGGTGTAACATAAAAAGGGCTGAACAGCCCGCAGGGAGGTTAAATTCATTTTAACCGACCGTCCGCGGGCGTCGTGAAGCCTGACACCATGGCATCTGCGGGAGAACCACCCCGGCTCTTCGAGCCACCCCTCCATAGAGGGGAATTTAAGACGATCCAACCCCATTCCCCTCCGTGGAGGGGTGCCATCCGCAGACGGCGGGGTGGTTTTCCGCGCAAACGCCGGGGTTGTCACAAACACATTGCAAGTCATTATATAAGTCCCCTACGAAGACACCCCCGCGATATAATGAGCGATGCGCGTCATGGCTTCGGCTTGAAAGGCGGGCAGCACATGGGAGTAAGTGTCCATCGTGATAACGCTTCCGGTATGTCCTAAAATCTGACTGATGGCTTTGATCGGGACGCCCGCTTCCAGCGCGCGCGTGGCAAAGGTGTGCCGGAGGGCATGGATGGTATAGCGGCGCACGCCCGCTTTGCTGAGAAGGTGGACATAATTGTAGCGAAAGGTGGCGGGGTCGAGGAACCCTCCGTTACGCCCGGTGAAAACCATGTTGTCCCGCGCGGCCGGTTCCTGCGCGTTTTTGTAAGCCAAAAGACGGCCGGCCAGCAGCGCGTCTATGGGTATCACGCGGGCAGAGGCGTTTGTCTTAGTGCTGTCTTCAAGGAGAAGCCGGGTTTTGGCCGGTGCGTTCGGTGTGTAGTCCTTGAGTCTGCTGAGCTGACGGGACACACGAATGGTGTTTGCGTCGAAATCTATATCGTCCCAGCGGAGCCCCAGCAGTTCTCCCAACCGCAGCCCTGTGCTCAATGCCGTTATCACCGCCATGCCCACCGGTTCCTGACCGCAGAAAGGGATCAAAGCGCGCTGTTCTTTGAGCGTCAGCACTTCAAACGGCTTTTTGGCTCCGGGCGCGCGAATGGAGGGCAAACAGGCTCCCGCCGCCGGATTTGCGCCGATATACCCGCGCAGGACAGCCTCCCGCAAAGCTCTGTGCAAGACGATATGCACATTGCGGACAGATTTGACGCTCAGGCCGCCTGTGCCGTCCACCCGCCCGTTTTGCAAGAGCGTTTGATAAAAAGCATTGATCTCGCTGTTTTTCAGCGAAGCCAAACGGATATGCCCCAAACGCGGGATGATTTGGTTGTTTACAATGTTTTCGTAGGATGCGCGGGTACTGACCCTGACACGGCAGGCAACATATTCGTCGAGCCATGCCGTCATCCATTGCCCTGTTGTCATCCGTGTCGGACACGAGACTTCTCTCTTCACGCCCGCGATAAACTCCGCCAGTTTTTTGGCCGCGACGGCGCGTTTTTTTGAGGTAAATGTCTTAATGTTCGGTTTCCCGTCGGCACGGAACCCTTTCATAATGCGCGCTTCCCATGACCCGTTCTTTAACTGCCGGATCGATCCTTCCCCATTTGCCCTTCTTTTCATGATTGACCTCCTGAATTCATATGTTTTCCGCGGCGTCCAGCGGTCTGTCCGCCGCAGCCGAAGTAGAATAACATTTTCTCCGTTATAAGTAAAATTATAAGGTTCCATCCTTTTTATCGTTTCCAAACAAATGAAACACGTTGAAACGAAACGGTTTGCGGCGGTTATGCTCACATTTTGCGCAGGGTATACAACCATGAGAAGCGCGAAAAAACTTCTCGCCCTCGTCCTGACGCTGACAATGGCCCTGAGCTTCGTGCTCCCGGCAATGGCCAGCAGGACGATCGACGACTTCGACGACGCCACCACCGCCAAAGCGGTGCTCGACGCGAAGAGCCCGAAAGACGTCTACGCCGAAGCCGTGCAAAACGCCCTCGACCTCAAGATCCTCACAGGCAGCAACGTCATCGGCAGTGACGGCAAAGTCACCGCCACCAACCTCAATCTCGGCAGCCCCCTCACCCGCGCCGAGTTCGCCGTTATGCTCTATAAAGCAGTCAACGGCGGCATCAGCATCAACGAAGGCCATCCGCAAATGAACACCGCGAGCGCCGTCTCCTACTACAGCGACGGCAAAAACCATTGGGCCAAAGGCTACATGAACTGGTTCGCCACCCGCGGCATCTCCGCCGGTATCGGCGACGATGAAGACGGTATCCCCCAGTTCGCGCCCGACCGTCCCATCTCCTTCCAAGAAGCTCTGCTCTTCAGCATGAGAGCCATCGGCATCCAGCCCGGCCGTGAAGAGAGCTTCAAGTACAACCTGATGTCCATCGTCGGCATCGCTGATGAGCTCGGCATGTTTGAAGACCTCTACTGGATGGACGACGTCAACGCCGACACAGGCGAATACCGCATCGACCGCGCCACCGCTTGCCTGCTCCTTTGGTACACAGTGCAAGCCCCCAAAGTTGAATACCGCACAAACCAAAGCTGGCGCGAAACCGACGCCTCCAAATCCCTTCTGATCACCGCTTACAATTACACCAAATTTGACCGCACGGTCATCTCCGACGGTAATTGGTTTGCCCTTGACGGTAACCCCGGCACCAGCGGCAAAGCCCGCCTCGGCACCTATACCGCCAGCGGCTCTTCCATTTCCGACGGCAGCTTCACCAACGTGATCACCCTCTCCGCCGATGATACCAAAAAACTCGGCATCACCACAGCTGATGTCGGCCGCAAAATCGAGTTCTGGTATCGCGCCCCGGCGCAATCCTGGCAGGACGTCCCCCAAGTCTTCAGCAGCAGCTTTAAGTATTTGGACAACGTTCAAAACTGGGTCGGCATCGGCGGCTCCCCGTGGGTATCCGGCGCCTCCAACGGCCCCTTGTCCGGTGATATTCAAAAAATGGCCGGCAACAGCGTGGCTCTCCGCGCGGGCACCACATATTTCATCAACTACCGCAACGAGGCGAGCACAGATGACATCCTCAAAGGAGCCGCAACCGGATGGAACAACTGGGCCGGAACCAAAGCAATGGTTGGCAACGCGTCAGGATGGGGTGCTTTAGCCTATCAAGCCGATCTGCCCATCCGCATCATCTATGAAAACAACGACGTCAAATTTGTCTTCTTTGAGCAATATCACTTCGTTCAATTCGACGGATTGGAATCCAGCGGTTCAAACGCGGGAACCATCAAATTGAAAATGAGCGCCGACGGCAACAGCGGCGGACACCTGTTCACACAGGGCGGCAACGCAACCAACGAAAACAGAGCCAAACCGGAAAACATCATGGGCTTTGCCGAACTCGACCTCAAATCGGGCGACTTCTTCCTGATTGCCGAAATGGGCATGAACAGATGGAAAGCCCTCCCGGTTGAGAAAATAGAAGGCGTTCGGATCACGGATAGGTACATCAATAAAGACAACAACAGATTCATCGTCGCCGGAGGAAAAACATACGAACAAGTCGGTCTTATAGTCTTTGGCTGCGGACAAGGCGCAAGCGTCTCAACCAAGTTTATGGAAGGTGCCGAGTACGCTGCCGGCGCAGAAACCACACTGTACGTATGGAACGGGAAAGTCCTGTTCTCCAATCCTCCCAGCGCGGCCAAACCCCAGTACGCGGTGGTCAAATCTTCGAGATATGACGAATCGTTCGCAGGAGCCGGTTCGGATCCAACAAAAACATACTTTGTTGATATGCTTTTCAGCGACGGCACCTCGAAGGTTTGCCAGCTGGCGAAGGAAAGCAACCAAGACGCGAAAATCGACGGCACGACACTCACCCATGGCGGAGCCAATACCGAACTGTTACTCAGTGGTACAAACCTCAATAACATCCTCTTCCAGTACACCCTGAACGACGACATCATCACCCTAAAAGTCCCCGCAACCGCAGTCGAACAAGCACCTGCCAGCCCCTCCAGCATAGACGCGGGCAAAAACAGATTCCCCAACACCGCCGGCTGGAACGACCTAGCAGACAAATTCATCATCGACAGCAGCGTTATCTTCGTTAAAATAGGCAGCAGCGTTAACTGGAGAGTTTACAACGGCGCGACAGCCCCGAAACTGGTTGTCGGTACCGCAGACACCAAATCTTGGCTGGTCACAGGCGAACTCTTCAGCGGAAACAATGACGCGATAGCGGCCGCGGCGATCAACTTGGGCACCGGCGGCAGCATCCCGGGCATTGAATCCGATACCCTGTGGGGCGTCGCCCTCAGCAATCCGTATGAGCAGTATTACGACGGCAAGACACGCTGGGCGATCGACATTCTGAACAAAGACGGCGTGAGAGAAACCCTCTACAACGACGGCGGATCGATGCCCGCGGAATTCGCAACAATCAGGCCGTATAAGTGGGTGCAGAGATACGGATCCGGCGACTCAGCGAATGACGACAACCGTGCGATCTTCGAGTACACCAAGAAAAGCGACGGTGGTTGGATCAACTCCTTGACCAGCCTGACAGTAGGAAATATGAGCGGCCAGCTCACCGGCGTCAACAAGACCTTGAACATCCTCCAGCTGAACGGCGGCGGAATCGACGCTTTTGACGCAGGCAAAGTCAAGTTCTATTTGATCGACGGCACAGGCAGCAAAATTGTTTCCATTGATGACGTACCCACATGGAAAGACATCAAGAAATACACCACCGACACCTACGTGATCTTCAACTAAGCCAAGCAAAACCGCATAGCATAACTAACCCCCCGCCCGGGCGACCAACCGGGCGGGGGGTTCTTTGTGTTGCTGGGGGCTTGAAATACAGGATGCAATGGGGTATACTATGAATATGAAACGGAGGGAGTGCGATTATGACAAAGATAAAAGAACACGCCGTAGAGTTGCTCCAAGAGATACCGGATGATAAAGTGATCCATGTAATAGAACTCTTGAAAGGATTGCGGGGGTTATATAAACAACATGAAGAGACTGCTGTTCATGAGGCGACGCCGGACAACGTGATGGGGATATTCAGCAAATATGCAAACCCGGCCTTGATTCCATTGGAAAAAGAAGCATGGGGCGAGGCGGTGAAAGAGAAACATGCTATTCGTTGATGCGAACGTGATTTTACGCTATACATTAAACGACAATACTGATATGGCTGCCAAAGTCCGTGAATTGATTGCAAAGACTAAGGTATCAGTTAGATACGAGGTTTTAGCTGAGGTCATATATGTACTAAACAAAGTATATACACTGCCTAGAACCGAAATCGTCAATGGGATCAATGTGTTTTTGTCCAGCCCTAATGTCGAAACGGAATCCGAGGAGATTTTAGCGAAGGCCTTACAAACATACGCAGAGGTCAACATGGATTTTGTGGACTGCATACTGTATAGTCTAAAAGCCGTGTATGGACATGATGTATTTACATTTGACAAGCAGCTTAATTCAGAGATAAACAAACTCGCATGAACCAACCCCCCCGCCCGGGCGACCAACCGGGCGGGGGGTTCTTTGTGTTGCTGGGGGTGAAAATTGCGCTTGACAAAAGGGGGGTGTTGGGGTATACTGAGCATATAAAGGGAACTGCCGCTTTTTGCAGGGCGGCTCAGTTCGTGAAAACGAAGAAAAACGCCTTAGCTTCTAAGGCGTCTCGAAATTATTTTCTCTTACGGAATAAAACCGCGCAGAGTGAAATAACCGACACGATCAGCATTACAAAGGCAAAAAGCCCTTCATATGTAATCATGAGCACTCCTTTGTGTGGAGTGACCAAGCCGCCAAGCGGCAGTTCCAGCTTCAAGTATAGCATTATAGAGAGGATTTGTCAACGCGGCAAGCCCCCCGCCCGGGCGACCAACCGGGCGGGGGGATTTCTTTCGTTCCCGGTTGACATAACACTTGACAAACCCGCCTATATTGGGTATACTAGCAATATTCGACACCGTATCATGTATTTCGTAAGCACTCCTCCCGGCTCTTCGGAGCCACCCTCCTCTGACGCCTAGCGTACGCTTGGCGTGAGGAGGGCAAAAGGCTCCCTCCCGGAGGGAGCTGTCAGCGAAGCTGACTGAGGGAGATTAATGCTCGGTATATTCTCCCAAATCACGCATAAAATAAGGACAACCCCCAAGGAGGTGCGGCGGTATGGAACAATGGGCTCCCTCCCGGAGGGAGCTGTCAGCGAAGCTGACTGAGGGAGATTAATGCTCGGTATATTCTCCCAAATCACGCATAAAATAAGGACAACCCCCAAGGAGGTGCGGCGGTATGGAACAATGGGAGGATTATTACGGCCTTTTGCAGGTACACCCCCAAGCGGGCCCCGAGGTCATCCAGAGCGCGTATAAACGCCTCTGCCGCATGACCCATCCCGACGTCAACCCCGCCCCCGAGGCGGTGAAAACCATGCAGCGCATCAATCAGGCGTATGAGGTTTTGAGCAACACCGACCGCCGCCGCCGTTACCACGCCGAGTGGTCACGCCGGAGCGGGACGGCCGGTTCGCCGCGTGTGGAAGTGCGCGAACGCATTGTCTATGTCAATCGGGAAGACAAAGACATCGGCACGGCCGCGGCGGCGGCTGTGGTGCGCGATTATTTCGATTTTCTGCGCAAGCGCGATTACCGGGAAGCCTATGCCCTGCTCAGCGAAGAGGATAAAAAATGCTTTGGTTACGGTGCTTATGTGGAGTGGCAGGAGTCTGTGTCGGCCTTGTATGAGGTGGGCGACACCAAACTAAAACTCTTCCGCCGTTACGCCGCTTTCAAAACCAACGCGGGGGGCAAACTGCCCGCCGAGGAATATACCGTCCGGCTTTCGGAAAAGGACAAAACCACCGGCAATGTAAACGAGTACGCCCTCACCAAATACGCCGTTTTGGAAAGCGGCGTTTGGCGTGTCTATCTCGGCTACCGCGACCTGACGCCGTTCAAACTGCAATTCAAGGCTTTGGCCACCAACCCGAAAGAAGTGCAGTTCCTCAACCTTTGGGAGAAACATAAGGATTCCAACGATCTGCACATGGGGCTCCCCAACCGCAAAGGGCTGGAGGAAGCCTTAACAAGAGAAACTTACCGCCACAAGCGTTACGCCCGTCCGTTCGCGCTGGGTCTCTTTTCGGTCGTCTTGCCCGGCACGGTCACCGACGGCAGTTTGAAGGAGCGTGTGTTGAAATACGCCGGATATGTCATCAACGAGGCCGTCCGCTGTATCGACAGCGCGGCGTGGCTGGGCGGGGACGTCTTCGCCGTGCTGCTTGCCGAAACCGATAAACCGCGCGCCGCCCAAGCCATACGGCGTATATCCAGGACGGTGCGGCACGACATATCGGCCTGTTTTGACTTTGACGTCGCCATCACGGCAGGCGCGGCCAATTACAACGGGCAAAACCCGCAAGCCTTGATCGACACCTGTATGCGCGCCATCAGGACGGCGGCGGAAAATCCGCCCGACACGGCGCAAATTGAGGCTTTATGAAGATACTGGCCGTCTCGGACGAAGAGAGTTCATATATTTGGGATCATTTCAACCGCTCCGCCTTTGAAGGGGTGGAGCTTATCATTTCCTGCGGCGACCTGCATCACGATTATTTGGAGTTTTTGGTCACCATGCTGCCTGTCCCGCTCTTTTATGTGCCGGGCAACCATGACAAACGGTTTATCACCGACCCGCCCGGCGGCTGCACCAACATCGACGGCCGTGTGGAAACCTATAAAGGATTGCGCCTCTGCGGCCTCGGCGGCTGTAAGAGCCTCAACCCGCACGCCGCTTATGAATACAGCGACCCCGTCATGGATAAGCGCGCTCAAAAACTCCGGCGCGCCGTTTCGCGCGCCGGAGGATTGGACATTCTTGTGACCCACGCGCCCGCCGAGGGCTTGGGCGACGGAACAGACACCTTTCATAAGGGGTTTTCCGCGTTTCGCAGGATTTTGGAGGATTTTCGGCCGAAAATCCACTTCTTCGGGCATCAGCATAAACGTTACGGGCGTTCGGAAGCACCCGGGGAGTATTGCGGTGTGCGCCTTGTGAACGCTTGCGGTTACAGGATCGAAATCCTACCGTAACGGGACGAATTGTATTCCCTGTTCGTCGCGGATGAACGAGCAGTGGTCATGCTTGCTCTCCAATAGCAGCCGTTCCGAACCGATCACGATGGTGATGCCGGGATAGGCCGTACCGGATATGTTTACCGAACCGAACCCCGAAGAGGATATGACCTCCTGAATCGCGGCCATCTCTTCCTCCAGTTCGGCGGCATTCTGCGCAAGGGATTGATAAGACGATATGGCGCGCTGAAGGGCTTCGAGCTTGTCGGGGGTGATCCTGCCCGCTTTTTTATGCTCCGAGAGCAGATTGATGGCGCGCAGCAAGGCGGCCGCGTCCCGTTTGTTGGCCTCCAATTCGTGCGGGATCTCATGGCTGCGGTTGATGGTGTTGGGGTCGTTGCCCACTTCTAAGGTAGTGGGCACATAGCTGTTCCGCCCCCCGGCCAGCATTGCGTTGATGGCCTTCATAGCGGCAACGCGCCCGCCGACGACCGTTCCTTTGGCTCCCAGCAAGGAGACACTGCCGCTGCAATGCACCTCCGAATGGAGGATGAACGACGTTTCTATATCCCCTCCGGCTTGCACATTCCCCGACTGGATATATTTGACCTTGATAAAGCCCCCCGCTTTCACCAGCCCTTTGCCGGAGCCGTTGACGCCCCCTTTGATGATGACATTGCCGGCGGCGATGACCTCGGCGCCTTCCACTGTCCCTTCGATGGTGATATTGCCGGTCGCCTCCACCTTAAAGCCGTTCAGCACGCTGCCGTTGACCTGCACATGACCTAAAAAATTGATATTGCCTGTGCTGTGAGAAACGTTTGCCGGCACGGTGAAGACGTTTAACACCTGTATTTTCCGCTGTACAACGTCGGCGTGGCCGTCACAGGCGGCAAAAAGCTGAAGTTTATCGTCGGACATCACGGTGTTTTTTCCAGCCGGCAGGGGGGCGTCTTTGCCGGGTTTGGCCGCGACCGCCGAACCATAGACATTCATACCCGGTTCGCCTTGGGTGGGCGGGGTTTTCTCGCACAGCACATCGCCTTTATGTACCGTAGTGATGATGCCGAGGTCTTTGTAATCGACCGAACCGTCTTCCAGTTCTTTGGGACGTATGTCTTTCTCAATACGGATGACAGGGGTGATGACGGCATTCTTCCCGTGGACGGGAGGATTGCCTGAAGCGACCAGCGTGGCTATATGGTAAATCGGATTCACCGAAAGCCGCCTGACTTGTTCTTCGTCTATACCGAAAGCGATTTTCTTATTGATCAGGGCGATTTTAATAAGCTCCGGTGTGACCGGCAGGCCGCCGGGTTCGGGCGGCGTGAGAAAAACCTCGGCGCGCATCCCGTCAGGGCTGACGTTTACCGACGCGCTTGCGTTGGCGGGGATATGCGTATTGGGGCGTTCGATGTGTGGATCCATCATTTGAACCCCTCTCTCAGGATTCTGCTATGCCGCCATCAAAACGATTGCCATGATGGCCGACAACCCGCCGGCAATCCAAAAATTCAAAGCACTCCCGCTGAATAGTTTCATTTTCTTAGCCAAGCAGACGGCAAGGCCGCCCAGGCAGACAACGACATTGCCGAACAGGTAAAACGTCGCGTCGGTAATATACTGTGCGTTCCAAGCCCCTTTGGACGATATGCCCGTATACCCGCTGAAAAAGGTGCCGCTGCTTGACGGGAAAGCCTGATAAGCCCACAATAGGGAAAAAAGAAGCACAAGCCATGCCAGCAGCGCGAAGATGCTTGTCAGCTGTACCTTATGCTTCTGAGGCTTATAATTGACCTTGTATTCCCCTTCGTCAACCATGTCTTCGGAGATGTGGAGGGAGGGCAGCGTTGCAAGGAATTTATCGATTTCGTCCATTTCATTTTCGTTTGTGTTGTTCGGTTCATCCTGCATGGGTTATACCCCCCTTCATCCTATCATACCAAATACCATCCCTGTTGTAAAGCAATAAATGAAGTTTTTCTCATTTTTTCTGCGTCTTGCGTTTTTGGTAAAAAGCGTGTATACTTTAGGCTTGGAGGGACTGCTATGGGAAAAGGGAAACGCACCGAGACGAAAAACCCGCGGGATTTTCTTCTCAGGATATGGAATACCATTACGAAAGATAAAAGAAGCAAGAGGCTTTCGATCCTTGCGGCAGCCGGAGGGCTGGCGTTGATACTGACGTTGATTCTAGTTCTTACCCTCTTCGGAAACGGCGGCGGAAACGATCCGATCCCGTCTTCCGAACCATCCATGTTCGAGGAGGAACCCTCGCCTTCTCCCGAACCTTCACCGTCTCCGTCACCCGAACCGTCTCCCGAACCCTCGCCGGATTATGTTTTGAACCCTTTAACCGGCCTGCCCCTGGCGGATGAATCCCTTCTCCTGAAACGCCCTGTCTCGGTGATGCACAACAATTCCTACAATCCGGGCGGGCGGCATCATGCCCTGCCGATGTACGGCATCAGCCATGCCGACGTTATCTACGAGGTGATGGTCGAAGGCGCGGTGACACGGATGATGGCGTTTTATCAAGACCTGTCCGGCATCCCGAAAATCGGCGCGGTGCGGTCGACACGTTTGTATTTCTTAGAGCTGGCTTTGGCGTACGACGCCCTCCATACCCATGCCGGGGGCAGCTGGGAAACCATCGGCAACAAGAGTTTCACCGGCTACATCCGCATTTGGGGGATGGAAACCATCAATACCCTGCCGCTCCCGACAACTTACTTTTGGCAAGACCGATCCGACCGCCCCGACGTCTCCAGCGAGCACACCTTGTTTACCTCGGGCGAACGGCTTCAGGAGCTGGTTGATAAAAACAGCCGCCCGGAGATTTTAGCAGGGTTTGACAACGGCTTGCATTTCAATGCCGGCGTTTCGATCTCCGGCGAATCGGCAGAGTCGGTGAAAGTGCCTTTTAACAGCAGCAAATCCACATGGTTTTATTATAACAAAGAAGACAACCGCTATTATGTCGAACAATACGGCAACCCTCTTATTGACGGCGAGGACGGCAGCCAGGTCGCCGCAGCCAATGTTTTGATCCTGCAAACCAAAATCACCCCCCTCCCGAATGAGCCGAACGGGTATTTGGCGGCAGACCTCCAGTCGGGCGGGAACGGATACTATGCCATGGGCGGGCAGGTCGTTCCTATCACATGGAGCCGCGACGCGCACGACGCGCCCTTCCGGTATTTTGACGAAGACGGGGAGCCGTTGGAAATCCTTCCGGGTAAGAGTTATATATGTATCATCAGCACCAATCAGACGCCGGAGTTTGAATAAGGCCGGGCAGGAGGGGTTGCAAATGGAAAGCAATAAAGATATTCGTTGGAAGCAACGGTTTCAAAATTATCGCCGCGCGTTTACCCTTTTGCGTTCGGCGTTGGAAGACAGAGAAATCGATGATTTTTCTGATTTAGAGCTGGAAGGGGTCATCCAACGGTTTGAGTACACTTTCGAGCTTGGATGGAAGACCTTCAAAGATTATTTGGATTTCAGCGGCGTCACACTGAAAGAAGCCACTCCCCGTAGGGTGATCAAAGAGTGCGCCTCTTCGGATATTTTCAACCAAGCAGGGATCAACGCGGATGTTTACATGGATATGATGCTGACTAGGAATATGCTGTCGCACATGTATGATTCCGCAAAGTTCAAGGAAGCCATCATCAAGATAAAAGCGAAATATTTGAGTGAGCTTGACAAAGAGTATATGTTCTTTATGAATAAGGAGCTTGACGACAATGCCTGATTTTGGTTTGCAAGACCATGAGCTGGCGGCCATCACCGAGACGCTCAAACAAAACCGGAACATTCAAAGAGCCGTGATTTTCGGTTCACGGGCAAAAGGCAATCACCGCCCCTATTCAGACATTGACATCGCACTGTACGGTGATGTTGAACCTGCCGACGTCGAGGATTTGATTTGCCGGCTGGATGAGCTGCCCACGGCGTACACCTTCGATGTGACGTCGTATGCTTCGGTCAATAACGCCGCCTTGCGCGACCACATTGACCGGGTCGGCGTCGAGATTTACAAACAAGAGGAATAACTCTCAACTATATAAAGGAGGAATCCCCCATGCTGCGTATCGACACATCGGCCGTTCCTGCCGCCAAACTCGAAGCCCTGCTTCCCCAAACGCTGGAAGCGCACAACAAACTGCAAAACAAATCGGGCGCGGGCGCGTCGTTCACCGATTGGGTGACGCTGCCCGAAGACTACGACAAAGCCGAATACAGGCGGCTCCTCGAAGCCGCCGAGCGGGTCAGGGAGCAGAGCAAGGTGCTGGTCGTTGTTGGCATCGGCGGCAGTTATCTCGGCCCCCGCGCCGTAAACGAATACCTCACAGGCGATCCGTCGCTTGAAATCCTGTTCGCGGGCTGCAATCTTTCGGGGGACGCCCTGCAAAAGCTGACAAACCGCATCGGAAACCGCGATTTCACCGTCAACGTCATCTCCAAATCGGGCGGCACGACCGAACCGGCCGTGGCCTTCCGTTATTTCCGCGCCCTCGCCGAAGCAAAATACGGCAAAGACGGCGCGAAAAGCCGCATCATCGCAACAACCGACAAATCCCGAGGCATTCTAAAATCCCTGAGCGACGCCGAGGGATATGAGACGTTCGTCATCCCCGACGGCGTGGGCGGGCGTTACTCGGTGTTGACCCCGGTCGGCCTGCTGCCGATCGCCGCCGCCGGGATCAACACCAACGCTCTGATCGCCGGGGCGCAGGCTATGATGGAATCCTGCAAAACAGCCAAAGGGCTGGAGAATGCCGCGCTGGCTTACGCCGCTGCCCGGAATGTTCTGTATAACGGCGGCAAGAAAATCGAGGTGCTGGCGAGCTTTGACCCCGATTTCGTCAGTATGGGCGAATGGTGGAAACAGCTCTACGGCGAGAGCGAGGGCAAGGACGGCAAAGGGCTCTTCCCCGCCGCCGTCAGCTATACCGCCGACCTGCACTCGATGGGGCAATACATGCAGCAGGGCGAGCGGACGCTTTTTGAGACATTCATTCGTACCGATACACCCAAAAACGGCATCACGGTCGAAACCGACCCCGCCAACACCGACGGGCTGAATTTCCTTGCCGGGAAGACCATCGACGAAATCAACGACGCGGCGTATCAAGGCACCAAGAAAGCCCATACCGACGGCGGCGTCCCCTGCCTGACGGTGGAAACCGGGGTCAAAGGAGCCGAGGCGTTGGGGCAGCTGATCTATTTCTTCGAGTACGCCTGCGGCGTTTCGGGTTACTTACTGGGCGTCAACCCGTTTGACCAGCCGGGCGTCGAGGCATATAAAACCAACATGTTCCAACTCTTAGGAAAACCGGGGGTATAGGATGGAAGCCCTGTTCGCGTTATTACCGGCCGCTATCTCCCTCGCCTTTTTTCACACCCTGGTCGGCGTCGATCACTACATCCCCTTTATCGCGCTGGGGAAGAGCAACAACTGGACGGTGAAAAAGACCCTGTTGGTCGCCGCCCTGTGCGGCGTGGGGCATATATTGAGTTCTGTGTTGCTGGGGCTGGCCGGCATCGGCCTTTCGGTCGGCGCGTCCAAGCTGGCGGATATTCAGGATGTGCGCGGCGAACTGGCCGTGTGGTTCTTGATCGCGTTTGGGTTGGTCTATATGGCGTACGGTATCCGCAAGGCGGTCAAGAACACCCCGCATACCCACGCCCGCTCGTCCAACACCGTATGGGGGTTGTTCATCCTCTTTGCCCTCGGCCCGTGCGAGCCGATGATCCCGATCATCATGTATCCCGCCCTGACCGAAAACGGCGTTTTCGCGCTGGTCATCATAACGCTCACCTACGCCTTGATCACCATCGCCACCATGCTGGCCGCCACCTTTATCGGGCTGAAAGGGCTGCAAATGGTGAAAGTCAAACAGCTGGAACGCTATACCCACGCGCTGGCCGGGTTCGCCGTCTTAGCGTGCGGTTTGGCCATCAAGGTTTTTGACATATGACGCGGCTTTTGATCGTATTCGGGATGCTCCTGCCCGCCGCGTTGTTATTGGAAGGGGTTTTGCTGCCTGTTTTCAAGATACCCTTGAAAGGCAATGCGGTGCGCCTTCTCTGTGTTATCTTCGCGGCGCAGATCGTTCAGTCAATCGTCATCAGCCGGTCGCTGGCCGGGCCGGGGCCTGTTTGGACAATATTCATCCTGTTTTTCACAGGTTTTGTGCTGATGATCGTAAAAGCCCTTGTGTATGAGCAAATCCTCAAGGCAAAAAAGGGCAAACAAAGCCTCACATACGGGGTGGTTGCCACCATGGTGAGCTGGGCGGTTTTCTCCGTTGCCCTCTTCCCGCTGCACACCTTTCTTGACAGGATGGACATGTTGTGATATGTATGGAAAGCCGATCAACGGGTAAAGGGGGAAGGATATGCGGCACAATGACCCATCTGCGGCTCCTGATAAGGCTTCGGTTCGCCGGAAAGGGTTACCCTACCTTTTTCTGACGCTTTTCCTCGCCCTGATCTCCGGCCTCTCGATATGGTTTATCGGCCGCATTTTCGGCGGGGGGGAATTTGTGCTCTCCCTTTCTTTCATAACGCCTGTGATCGCCGCCGAGATCGCCGGTTTCCTGCTGGTTTACTTTTTATTCGATTCGCTGCGGTTTTACTGCGCCCTGCGCACCTTAGGGCTGAATATCCCTTTTTGGTATATCGTCCGGCTGACCTTTATCAATGTCTTTGTCTCGGCCATCACGCCTTTTGCCGCCGGCGGCGGTTTTTTGCAGATATACTTCCTCTCCAAGCGGAACGTCCCGCTCGGCAAGGCGACGGCCGCCGCCACCATCCGCACCCTATTGGGGGTATCGGTTTTCTTCATCGCCGTCCCCATTGTTTTGATCGTCAACCCCGCCCTCTTCGATTTGCTCGGCACGGGGTATACGTGGATCCTCGGCGTCACGGCGGCCATTTTCAGCGTCATCATCATCGCGCTGGTTTGGATCGTTTTCAATGAACGGAACCTCAAACGCGTTGTCTTCCGTTTCCTCCGTTTTCTGCGGAAGAGGCGTGTCCTCTCCCCGTCAAAAATGCGGAGGGTCTGCGTCAAGCTGTTTTCCGAGATACGGAGCTTCAACGCCGGGCTTCGCCTGTTTTTCGGCGGCTCCAAAAAATTTATGCTTTTATCCTTCCTCTCCACCGGGATGTTCCTCTTCATGCTGTTTTCCTTGCCCATCTTGCTGACGCGCGCCATGGGCTATCAGGAGCAGATTTCCCCGGCTTTTATTTATCAAGCCATGATTGTCATCACCTTTGTCACCTATTTCGCCTTCACCCCGGGCGCGGCGGGTCTCGCGGAGGGTGGGTTCGCCCTGATGTTCTCCGGCTCGGTCAATGAGGGCGACATCGCGTCGCTGACCTTGCTGTGGCGGTCTTTATCGGTCTATGTGGGGACGCTGGTCGGTTTGGTTTTATTCTATATCGAAGTGCTGACCAAGCCTAAAAAACGCGGGGAGAAAGACCGGGATGGGTAAACTGTTTGACCGTTTTATGACCGGGCTTTCGGCGGGCTGGCTGCGCTTTTGCTACGCTACCAGCAAGGTGACGCAGGAGGGCAGCCCTGAACTGCTATACGGCGAAGAAGGGTTTGCCGTCTCGTTTTGGCACGGCGACAGCTACTGTTATTTCCCGCAGCTTCAGCACCGCGGCGACATCATCATCACAACGGTTGACAAACGCGGGAATGTTGTGGAGATGCTCGGGCGTAAGTTCGGCTTCGACCCCTACCGCCTCCCCGACGAATCGGTGCCCGACGTCAGCTTGGTCAGCCTCCGGCGGATGCTGGCGGACACCAAAGGGAAGCATATCTGTTTCAGCATGGATGGGCCTTTGGGGCCTTACCATGTCCCGCAGCGTTTTTTCCTCACCTTAACATTTCTCGCCAAAAAACGCGTCCTGCCTGTCTCCATTCAAGTCAAACGCAAAATACGGCTCAAACGCCGCTGGGACAAATACATGATCCCGCTGCCCTTTTCCCGCATGACCTTCACCGTTCACCCGCCGCTGGAGGTTCATAAAAAAGATTTTGACACGCTGCCCGAGACAATACGGCTCATTATGGACGGAGAACCGCGGCTCCGATAGCAACAATAATTAACAAAAAATTCACAATTATATATTGACATTGTGAAAACAGACAGATATACTGTAAACAATATGTATCATTGTCGCGCAGTCCAACCGCATTCACCGCAATCATAACCCAAAAGCAACAAAGGAGGTGAGGATTTGGTTTTGGGATTGCGCATTTATTTATTGGCTCAATGCGCAATTCGACAGCATTTACAGTATACAAGGCAAGAGCGAAAAATGTGACGCGGTTGTCAAAAAAGGCGGAATCGCCAAGTCGGTGACGGTGTATTCGTCGGAGAAGACTTGTCCATAAGGCGTGTAACCAGTAATGCTACCCTGCGACGACAATGGGGATATTCAGTATCCAAAATAATTATAAGAAGGGTGTATATCATGAAGAAAAATATGAAAGCATATAGTTTCCTTTTAACCGTGTGTTTATTGCTTGCGCTCGTAGTACCTCAACATGCTGTCGGTTATGCCGATGCCGTATCTATATTTGACGATGAGATTCAAATTTTCTCCAAATGCCTAACAACGGGAGAAGAGACAACCCAATCATTTGGCGGAGCGCAAAACGCTTTATCATACAGCAGCAGTTCTACGCCCATAACCAGCGTTGACCCTGTTTACCCATCTTGGATGACAGAAGAGGTTGACACAGGCGGCATTGGAATATCGCCGTTTACAATCATTGGAAATGATGATCGGACAAGGGTTACCAACACCGCCGCATTCCCCTTTTGTGCTATAGTCCATGTTGAAACCACTTGGCCAAATGGTGAGGTTGCTAATGGCTCCGGGTTCATGTGGACAGATAGGGTCGTTATCACAGCCGGACATGTGGTTTATGATTCCAGTCGTGGGGGATGGGCTAAATCAATACGGGTATGGCCCGGCAGAGATGGCACCACTATCCGCTCCGGCCCTCACAACGGTTGGTGGGCTCATGCAGGTGGCGGATTCGTGAGTAGTGGAAAACAAGACGAAGATTATGGAGTCATTGAGTTGTCCACCGCGCCGGATGTAGGAGCGTTTGGAATGTCTGTCGAGTCTAACTCGACATTGAACAGCCTTTTTGTAACTGTTGCCGGATATCCAAGCCCTGTTCCAACTGGCCAAACAGCAAGAACAATGTGGCAGCATAGCGGAAATACAACGTCTCCAACCACAAGTAAAATCTTTTACCCCATCGATACCACGACAGGGCAAAGCGGCTCACCGGTTTACAAATCCGGGAGTTACGCAGTGGGCATTCACGCCCATGGAACGGGCGGTACTGGTACGAGCGCGAACAATAACTCCGGCGTTCGGATTACACAGGATCTGTTTAATTGGTTCATGACTTTTAAGTAAAAGAAAGGGGATAGGATAATGAGAAAGGGATGTATCATACTGGTACTGCTCATTTCTGCTCTTTCATACTCTTGTACATCAAGTTCTATGGAGTTGTCAACGGCGGATGTCACTGATATTGAGAACATCTTCATTGAAACGGAAGAAGCGGAGTATAGCTCTGATGTAGAAACTATCCGTTATACATTAACCAATAACACAGAAGACGAACTTGATACAGAGTATCACCGATATGTTGTGGAAATGTATGAGCGCGGTGAATGGTATACCATCCCTTTCTTGCCGTCTAAATATTATCCTGATATAGGGATAACCACCCACGCGGGCAAAACAAGCTCTCTGCTTATTGACATCAAAAAGGATTTAGGTAAATTAAAAAAAGGGAAGTACAGAATCTTGCATCCCATCGGTTCTTATCCGTCAGTGGTCTATGTTATATCAGAATTTACGATTTCATGAAGCGCAAGATCCGGCTCAAACGCCGCTGGGACAAATACATGATCCCGCTGCCCTTTTCCCGCATGACCTTCACCGTTCACCCGCCGCTGGAGGTTCATAAGAAGGAGTTTGACGCGCTGCCCGAAAAAATACGGCTTATTATGGACGGAGAACCGCGCGGCGAGGGCAACAAAATCCCTTGACAAACGCATTTCATATGATATACTGAATGCAAGAAGCGTGCCGGAACCGACACGCCGCCTCAGAATTTCATTTATGTAGCCGCTATCCGGGCAGGGTGGGCGGCTACATGACTTTCGGGGCGTTTAGGAGGCATATAATGAAAGCAATCATCAAACAAATGATGAAGCGTATGACCCTCTTCACGCGGTTCCCCAATAAGCATACCTCCTTTCCTCGCGCTGTGACACGCGGGAAGGCAGGCGGCGCAGCCGGTGACCAAAACACCCTCTTGCTACGACAGTATAACACAGCTTTTGACCCAAAGCAACAAATCCCTTGACAACTCCCCGCTTATCGGATACAATACCCTCAACCGGGGGATTTCCCCAGTAAACAACGCGTAAAAACATCACGGCAGGCCGAGGTGCGCTAACACCCCGGCACCTACATAAGGTGAGTAAGCACCCTACACAACCGAAACCGGCACCGTGACAATGCGAGTATAACACAAAATTCCTATCTTCGCAAGCATGGTTCGCACGTGTAAGGGTCAAACGGGGCTGCTTGAGCAGTCTCCGCGCCTTG
>WRIZ01000022.1 GCA_009782475.1 Oscillospiraceae bacterium
GTCGGCTCGTCACATCCTGGGGCTGTATTCGGTCCCAAGGGTTCGGCTGTTCGCCGATTAAAGTGGCACGCGAGCTGGGTTCAGAACGTCGTGAGACAGTTCGGTCCCTATCTATTGCGGGCGTTGGAGATTTGAGAGGAGCTGTCCTTAGTACGAGAGGACCGGGATGGACGTACCTCTGGCGCACCAGTTGTCCTGCCAAGGGCATAGCTGGGTACCTATGTACGGACGAGATAAACGCTGAACGCATCTAAGCGTGAAACTCTCCTCAAGATGAGATCTCCCATTCCTTTAAGGAAGTAAGGCCCCACGTAGACTACGTGGTCGATAGGCCGGAGGTGTACGCACGGTAACGTGTTTAGCTGACCGGTACTAATCTGCCGAGGGCTTGACTTATTTTTAGAAGCGCCGAGTACCCGAGCAGGGAGACTAAGTCTCGGAGCCCAGCATAGCTGGGCGCAGCGTGAGCCAAACCAAGAGAGCCGCACAGCGGCGAACTGTTTGGCGGAAGCGTGAGTGACTTAGACGACCGCCCGCGAGGGTAACGAGGCGTGTGAGCAACGAATTCTTGCACTGTTCGCTTTCCGTCTGAAGTCTTTATTCGGTTTTTAAGTTGCGTTGAGCAACTATAGTTGGTACCGATGGCAGCGAGGGTACACCCGTTCCCATTCCGAACACGGCAGTTAAGCTCGCTCACGCCGAAAATACTTGGCTGGTGACGGCCCGGGAAGATAGGTAGGCGCCAACACAACGGACAAGCCTTTGCGCTTATCCGAACGCTAACGGCTCCCCAACAGGGGAGCCGTTAGGCTGTGAAGCCGGTTGCCGCCAACCTAGTGGCGTTTATCTAGTAAAAATATGATGAGGATAAGAGGTTTCATTATCTTCCCAAATAAAGTCCTTGTTTGGAGTAAACCATTCCTCATAGGGAATCCATTCAAATCGAAATGACAGTTTCTCTTCACCATTGTCATTGAATTCCGGTATAAACCCGAAACTGAAATTCTCCGTGCCTTCCGGGAGTTCGTAATGGGTGGAGCCGTCTTCATATCTAACGGGAAAGTAGAGTTTAGATAATTCTGCATTCGCGTCTTCCCATTGCTTAACATACAACCCGGCGTTTTCGGGATCGACTAGAAATTCCGCCAGCAGTTTCGCGTTGCCGCTCTGTATCGCTATATATGCGTAATCCCACGGAGCGGGGTACATCACATCAAAAACTTGCCGGGCAACGTCGTATAAGTTGTCTCCCTGTGGGTTTACCTCCTCTATGGTGTGAAAAAGCCATTTGCCGCCGGCCTTGTATCTGCTGCCGAATCTGTCTTTGATCTGCCGGACGACCTCGTCCGCGATCTGATTGTCTGTGAAAACGGGCTGCAAATCAGCCGGGGGTTCCGTTTCTTCCATGCCCGGCATGAGTACGGAGTCCTCCGGCTCGACGCCGATGAAGCCGTTCATATACAGCAGCGGCACGCCGACGATGGCCAAAAGCATACAGGCCGCGAAGGCGATCCCGGCGGCGCGAGGCCATGCCCGGCGCGGGGAAACGCTTCCTTTTTCGCGCGCTTTTGCCAATGCGTGCCCGAAATTCTCGCAAAACCCCTCGTCGGCACTGCCGAACGCGTTGGTTAAGTCCCTTTTATCAAACACTCATACTCGCCTGTTGAAAACCCTTCGATATAATGCAAAATGATGGGCAGGCGCAGTTTTTCATCCAGCCGGAAGAGCGCGTCGTGCAGTTCGGCGTCGGGCGGGGCGGCGCGCTGCGGCATCGTCTCGGTCGGGATCTCCCGCTTGCGCTTCCGTTGGATGTTGCGGCATTCATTGAGCAGGATGCGGACGACCCAAGTCTGCATATACCGTTCATCTTGGAGGGTGTTTGATTGGCGGTTTATGAAAGTTTGATCCCTTTCTTTTTATAGGCTGCTACGAATATGACGATGAAAACCGCGATGTTGCAAGCAATCACCAACAAAGGCTTCCAAAGACCCGCCGAAAAATCGTTGACGATCACGTTGATTTGTTGTGTGTATAAAACGCCCGCGGCTTTCTCTACCGTTTCGTTAAACGTAGCGATCATCGGGGTAAAGCCAACAATCATGGCGACGGGCATACTGAGTGACGTTGCCGTTTTTTGATTCTTCGACAGCAGCCCGATGGCCGCGCCGAGCAGGATGGACGCCGCTGTGCCGGAAATCATAACGGCCAGGAATTTCAAGGTTTCCGTTCCGGTGAAATCGCCGATCAGGGCAAACAGCACAGAGGCAACCGCGCCCGCCAGTAAATAAAAACCGATCGTGCCGAACAGGTATTGATACGGCTTAACGCCCGCGATCATCAGGAAACGCAAACTTTTCTGCTCAATGTCTTCCGCGATGACCCCTGTGGCGGAGGAGATCAGCCCCATACCGGCAAAGATGGCCGCCATCATGGTGACGAACATATTGGGCGGCAGGTCTTCCACCGTCACCAGCTTCGTCATCATCAAGGCCACCACCGGAAAAATGATGAACATGACCAGCACCATCGGGTTTTTGAACATATCCTTGGCCTGTTTGATAAAAATCGCTTTGATAATCCTCATTCCAGTTCCACCCCCGTAAGATTGATAAAGACGGCTTCCAAATCCGGCACGGTTTTGAACGAATTGTGCCGTTCGCATATATCGGCGGGGACGCCCTCTTCGATGATCTTTCCTTTGTGCAGAAGGCCGATATGATCGCACAGCTTAATCGCTTCGTCCATGTTGTGCGTTGTTAAAAAGACCGTCGCGCCGTTATCGCGCAATCCTAGAATCAGCGTGTGTATCCCCTTCGCCGTAGCGGGGTCAAGCCCGCTTGTCGGCTCGTCGAGGAAGAGCACCTTCGGCTCATGCAAAATCGCCCTTGCCAGCGACAACCGCTGCCGCATACCGTTGGAAAGCTCGTTAACGGCTTTTTTCGCGGCGTCGGTAAGGCCGACGTTTTTCAACGCTTCAAGGGATTTTGACCGGGGTATCCCGTAAACATCGGCGAACAGGTTCAAGTTGTCCAAACAGTTCAATCGGCCGTATAACCCGTCCGCGTCGAGCATCAGGCCTGTCTCCAGCATGTCCGCCCCTGTGCCGTGGCTGCCGCCGTCGGCATTCAGCTGCTTTGTGAGAATGTTGATGATGGTTGTTTTCCCCGCGCCGGACGGGCCGAGCAGCCCGAAAATCTCCCGCTCTTTCACCTCGAATGTCACGCCGGATAAAACGGTCTGCTCCCCAAACCGCTTAACAATCCCGTTCATGTGAATCATTGTGTTCTCTCCTTTCTCTGCTTTGCCGCGCTTTGTAATCCGATAGCTGTTTGCCGTATTTTTTGTCCTCCAGCTTGGTTTTAAGAATCATGAAGAGGATCCCGCCCGTCATAGAGACGCCGAAGGAAATCAGAAAGCTGATCCAAGCTAGCCCGTTTCCGGTCGGGAACCATTGAAATATCAAGGAAAAAGCGACCGTAATGATAAACGTGATCCCGCCGATCATCGTATACCGCCACAACAGCATCAAGCGTTTGCTCACGAAGAAAAAAACACCGTTCACGCCGGTCACGGTCAGAGAAAAGAGGAAGATTTGCCCAATCGACGCATAGGCCAGCCCATCGCTCCCCAGCCGCATAAATCCTCCCGTCTCCCGGGCAGAATCGCCCACAGCCCATCCGACGGCGGATACCATCATAATACAAACGGCAAAATTGACCATTGTCTGGGCAGCAAACTTGATTAGCGCAGAATTACTCCTGTCCATTATTCGTCCCTCCCGCTCAGTTTATCCTTGACATAGGAAGCGTATTGCCTTGAAACAATCAGTTTTTCGTCATTGTCCATACGGAGGATGAGCCTGCCGTCTATATCCGACCGGAGCGATTTGATCTTGTTGAAATTGATGATGCTGGATTTACCGGCCCGGAAAAAGTCGATGGAAGAGAGCCGTTCTTCCAGCTCGTAGAGCCGCAGGGAGCTTTCATATACGTCCGTCTCCGTGTACAGGAATGTCTTTTTATCGGCGGTGTCGATATAGAGAACTTGCGCGGCGTCGAGGATATATGTCTGATTGTTTTTCTGTCCGGTCAGCTTCAAATCCAACGCCCTGAGCGACGCGATCATCTTTTCCAGCTCGCCGCTCATTGCGTCGCAGCTGACGGTGATCTCCGTCTCTTTGAACCGCCCGTCTATATTGATGTTGATTTTCAAACGGCAATCCCCCCTTTGAAGCACTATCCGTATTATAAAAGGAGCGGGGTGGGGTTTCAAGCGGTTTTTCCCAAGATGCCGGAAAACGCGCCTGACTTTCGGATTTTGCGGTGCGCGCAACCATCCCCTTGACGCAATGGAATTGACCAATCGGCCTATACCTTTTATTTTTTCTTCCCTTTGCGCGCTCAATATGATAAAATAAATAATCTGCGGGGGAAACCCCGTGAGAAAATTTAGGAGGAAAAACAGAGATGAAAAAACTGCTTGCACTCGCGCTTGCCTTAGTCCTTGCTTTCACACTGGCTGCCTGTAAAAGCGCCGATCCCAGCGACAGCGCGGATCCCAACGGCGAAGCCAACCCCGGCGCCAACGCGACCCCCAGCACCGACGCAGCCCCGGACGGGGATTTCGCCTACATACAAGGGAAAGGGAAAATCATCGTCGGCTACACCGTTTACGCGCCGATGAACTACACCGATGACGACGGCAATTTCACCGGGTTTGACACCGAGCTGACCAACATCGTCTGCGAAAAGCTGGGGCTGACGCCCGATTTCGTTGTCATCAACTGGACAACCAAAGAAATCGAACTGGCGGCCAAAACCATTGACGTGGTTTGGAACGGCCTGACCATCACCGAATCGCGCAAACAGGAGATGGAGATCACCAAACCCTACCTCAGGAACGCTCAGGTCGTCGTGATGAAAACCGGCGCCGACTACAGCGGCACGGCGTCGCTGATCGGCAAAACGGTCGTGGCCGAGATCGGTTCGGCCGGGGAACTGCAGCTCATCGGCGACGATGAAAACGAGCCCGAGGCAAACCTCGCGCAATCGAATTATGTCGGCATGGAACTGCAAACCGCTTGCTTAATGGAAGTGGCCGCCGGAACAGCCGCCGCCGCCGTCCTCGACCTCACGCTGGCTCGCGCCATGATCGGCGAAGGAACGGATTACGCCAACCTTGAGATCGTGGACGAGATGGCCGAAGAGTTCTACGGCATCGCCTTCCGCAAGGGCTCTGACCTATGCGAAATGGTCAACAAACTCCTTGACGAACTGCTTGCCGACGGCACACTGACCGCGCTGGCCGAGAAGTATCAGCTCGTTTTGGCGTAAGAACGATACGAGGGGAGGGTTGGTATGGACGCATCGGTCATCTATAAGAGCCTGGCGGAGACCTTTTGGATCAACTGCCGCCTCTTTTTGCTGACCCTCCTCTTTGCCCTGCCGCTGGGGCTGCTCATCTCGTTCGGCTCGATGAGCCGGATCAAGCCGGTTGCGTGGTTTACCAAAACCGTTGTTTGGATCATTCGCGGAACCCCTTTGATGCTCCAAATCATCATCATATTCTACGGCCCTACCCTGCTGGGCTTGTTTGAGTCCAGCCCGTGGGCTTTTGACGACGGGCGGTTTTATGCCGCCACTTTGGCGTTTATCATCAATTATGCCTGCTATTTCTCGGAAATCTTTCGCGGCGGCATCCAAGGCGTCCCGGCCGGGCAAACCGAAGCCGGGCAGGTGCTCGGCATGACCAAAAGCCAAATTTTCTTCAAGGTCACCCTATTGCAAGTGACCAAACGCATCCTGCCGCCGATGGGCAATGAGATCATCACCCTGATCAAAGACACATCCCTCGCCCGGGTCATTGCCAACAAGGAAATCATCATGATGGCGCAGGAATACGCGCCCAAAGGCTTGATTTGGCCGCTCTTTTCCACCGGGCTGTTCTTCCTGGCGTTTGTGGGAATCCTCACGGTATTGTTCATGTGGCTGGAGAAGAAGATGAATTATTTCAGGGTATAGGTGGTGAAGGGTTGATTTTAGAAGCGGAGAAGATACGTAAACATTTCGGGCATCATGAAGTGCTGCACGACGTCAGCTTTTCGCTGGAGAAAGGTCATGCCCTTGCCGTCATCGGCTCCTCCGGTTCCGGCAAAACAACGCTGCTGCGCTGCCTGAACTTTTTAGAGCGGCCGGACGGCGGCGTCATACGCGTCAATGGGGAAATCCTTTTCAACGCGGCCGACCCCGCCACCCGGCGCGAGAAGACCATCCGTGAAAAACGGCTGCACTTCGGGCTTGTTTTTCAGTCGTTCAACCTCTTTCCGCAGTATACCGCGCTGCGGAATATCACCCTGCCTGTGGAACTGCACGCAAAAAATCGGAAAGACAGCCGGATCGACAAGAAAACGATCATCCAGCAGGGGATGGAACTGCTTGACCAAATGGGGCTTTCGGGCAAAGCCGAGCTATACCCGCATCAGCTTTCGGGCGGGCAGCAGCAGCGCGTCGCCATCGCGCGCGCCCTTGCCTTGCAGCCCGACATCCTCTGCTTCGACGAGCCGACGTCGGCTCTCGACCCCGAGCTGACCGGGGAGGTTCTCCGCGTCATCCGGGGGCTGGCCGAGAAGAACACCACCATGCTGATCGTCACCCATGAGATGGCGTTTGCCCGGGACGTGGCCGACCAAGTCATCTTCCTCGACGGCGGCTATGTCGTAGAGAGAGGCAGCGCGGAAGATGTTATCAACAACCCGAAAGAAGAACGCACCAAGCAGTTCTTGGCGCGTTTTTCGCAGGAGTGAGATTATAATACAATGTCAAGCGCGACGCTCAAAAAGGCTCCCCGGGTATAGGGAGCCTTTTGTGAATCCGTCAGGGGAGAATCTCTTCTGTGACCTCGAACGATGCGCCGCGGTATTTGCCTGTGATGGTATATTGCCCCGGTTTATCGAGTATAGAGCTAAACTCGATAGCAAAACCTGTTCTGTCGCTGTAACGATAACGGGTAACAAGGGATAAAAGAGGAACGGTAATTTCTATCCCGTCTAGATAAACGCGCAGGTCGGTAATGTCGGTTATAGATAAGGTGTCGTGGATGCCATTGAAGTATAATGAAAAACTTGATATTTCCCGCAACCCGCCGCCATCGCGCCCCATACCCCCGCAACCCGCGCCTTGAAGATCCGAGGGGTCGGCAGGATTATTACCCAATGCTTCTTCTACAACCGTATTAGAGTTGTCGGAAAATAACGGTATGCCTTTGTATTTCCCGGTTAGCCAGTATTCACCCGGCGTTGTATTGGGGCTGTTGAATGAAAAATAAAAGTCGGTTACTTCCCAGCCCCAAATCCAAGTATCATTTGGGCTATACCAAACTGTTTGATTGAATACGCCGCTGTAGGAAAGCCCGTTTGCAACCGGAACGCCGTCGCGTGTCAGAACAATGTCGGTCAAATCATTGATGTCGATCGTGTTGGCGTGACCATGTACCCGGATAATAAAGCTGGGAATGTCGATTAGCCTGCCGGAATTAAAATTAAGATCAAAATATCCGTAGTAGAAATCACCCGATCCTTTTGCCACATCCGGCGGCAAGTCCTCCACAGGTTCGTTCGGGCTGGGCGACGGCGTATCGGGCATATCCGGTGCGTCCGGGGAGGGTGACGGAATGTAATCTTCCAATGGGCTAGGCAGCTCAAGACAAATATCGTCTGAGGGAAGCGGCGGGACGGAAAACGCAGGAACAATGCCGCCTTGTTCGTCCTCGCCCTGATCGTTGCCGCCACCCCCGACCATCCAAGCGGATTGGCCGTCGCCGCTATTCCCGCTCATCACCCACATCGGCACGGCGATCAGCGCGATCAGCATACAGGCCGCGACGGCGATGCCTGTCCAGCGTTTCCATTCAAAGGGTGCGCGCTCTTTGGCGGCAAGTTTAGCTTTCAAGCGGTCTTTCAACTGCTCGTCGGGCTCCGGAGAGCCGAGGGCGCGCTGTAGTTCGCTCTTTTTCATCATTCAGTCCTCCAATTCAAGTTTTAGCTTCTCCCTCGCGCGGGATAGGCGCATTTTGGCGGCCGATACGCCGATGCCGAGCAAGTCCGCCGTTTCCTCCACCGAGTAGCCCTCAACGCAATGGAAGTAGATCACATCCCGGTATTTGGGCGGCAGGTTATGTACGGCGTCCCGGACGGTTTGGTCGCTGACAAATTCCGGCGCGGCCAGCGTTTCGGGGACGGGGACGTTCTTACGGGAGGCCGCCGAATTGCGGCGGTTGCGGCAGCAATTGACGGTCACGCGGATAAGCCAGCGTTTTTCGTGCAGTTCATCTTGGAAATCGGGGGATTTATCGAGGTAACGCAGGAAGACGTCTTGCAGCACATCCTCGGCGTCGGCGGGGGTTTCTGTGTGCATCAAACCTACCCGGTAGAGCATCGCTCCGTATCTGTCATACGCAACCGTAAATTGAGCCTCCTGCTTGGCCGTTAGCATATCCCCGTTCACCCCGTCTGTCTATATAACAAATCAAATCAAAGATTGGTCACAAAGTTTTCAAAACAGTATACCACAAAAAAGGCTCCCCTGTCACGGGGGAGCCTTTTGCACGATGAATAGCCTTATGACGCCGATTCCGGCGCGGGCATATCCGGCATGGTTAGGTCTTTCTGTTCAGCCGAGCGGGGCTTTTTGCCCGTCGCGGCTTTCCATATGGTCACGCTCGCGCCGCCTTGTATTTGCTTGGAACTGTCTGTCACCGTATATACGATGTTCAGCGTGGTGGCGGCGGTCAGCGAACCGAAGACCGTCCCGTCCGCCAGTTTGCAGAAATCGCCTTTCTTTAGTTTCAACACAGCCTTGCCTTTCTTTTCAGAAGGTGCCTTATATTTCGGCTCTTTGAGGAAGGCGGCGGGCTTGACCTTGAAAACTTTGCTGGACGGCGTGTATTTGCCGTTGTCTGTATCCGCTGTCGCGGCGGAACGGAATAGGACTGTCGTCTTTGTCCCTGTTTCCGCGATGTCCCAGCCGCCGTCGGGGATCAGCTGCCATTCCCCGTCCGGGTTTTTCCCGTCGCCGGTGGCTGCCCATTCGTAGGTGCCCGACGGCTCTGTGTATGTGGCCGCGCCTTTTTTGGTCATCACCCATTTATCAGGGGATTCATTGGAATAGAACGGGGCGAGTTTTTCAGCGTTGCCCTTCGGGCGTTTGTCGATTTTCGGGAATTTGATGACCGTTGCTTCTTTTGCGACGCCTTTTTTCTCCAACACCTTTTTGCCTTCTTTGACGTCCTTATCGTTCCAAAGATCGGTAACGGCAAGGGTAAACCCTTTGTTGAACAGCCCGTCCAGTTTTTTACCCTCCGGCAGGGAGCCTTTTTTCCACTTTGTTCCGCCGTCCAAGCTGTATGCCGCGACATTGAAACCGGCCGGAAGGGTGATCGTTTCCAAAGACAGATTGATTTCCGCGTCCGCCGTGTCGATGCTCCGCACGATCGCCTGCGCGTCTCCCCAAACAGCGAACAGCGTGGTATTCTGACCGAACGGTACTTTCTGCCCCAGCGCGTAAGCCGTCCCGCCGCCGTCGGCCTGTGTGTTCCAGCCCCTGAGCTGTTTATCCTCGGGAGGGTTAAAGGTATTCCTGCCAAGCAGAGTGAACACCGCGGCGTCCGTTCTGTTGGCGTCGTATTCTTCCGTAACCGTTTTATCTGATTGGCCGTCTGCTTTATAGGTCAGCGTAACCGGCCTCATGTCCGGCTCAAAACCGACGTCTGTGCCGGGATCGCCCCAAACGGCGTAGTAGGTCACGGTTTGGCCGCGTCTGCCCATATCGGTGATCAGCACGGGGCTTTTGACAATAAACTCCGCACCGGCGGTCAAACCCCATCCCTTAAATTCCTTTCCTTCCGGCGGCGTCATGCTTCCCTGCCCGGGGAGCGCGGAGGGCATCCCGTTGATAACACCCGCGATATTGGCCGGGTTCGACCCGCCCCCGCCGTTTCGGTTGAACGCCAATGTGACAGTCGGTGGGTTGAGGCGGAGGTCAAACGCGTCGCATACAATGTTGCCGGAACTGTTGGGGTTGTATGAGAGCGCCCCCACCATGATATGATACCACTCTTGTGTATACTGGCTGCTGCTG
Organism: Oscillospiraceae bacterium; assembly: GCA_009782475.1. GTDB lineage: Bacteria > Bacillota > Clostridia > Oscillospirales > UBA929 > UBA929. Next base: position 10,134 of record WRIZ01000022.1, read on the forward strand.
TTATCGTGTACACCGGGAGCTCTGAGATCCAAGCTATTGATAAAGTCGGCCGAGAGGGTGATTTGAGAACCGCTCACGCTGACGCCGTTTTCCCAAGTGATATGCCGGGCTTGATCCTTGCCTTGAAATGATTTTTTGATCCAAACATAACTGACGTTTGTGGGGACGCTGTTTGCGTAGAACTGCATCGTAACGCTTCCCGCCGCGCCTTTTGTTACATCCGTCCCGTTCGCGCCGTTGCCCACTGTTCTTACGGCGCCGTTTGAGTCATTATTAGCGGCGTTTGCCGCGGGCGTCATCCCCGCGAACAGGGTCAGGGTCAAGGCTAAGGTGACTATGAGTGACAAGGCTCTTTTTCGCGTTCCGTGCGTACCGATTTTCATTGTCATAACCTCCATATTTCAATATTGCAACTCATATGAAACAATCGAAACATTGACAAGCAAAAATGAGCAGAACAAAACCCACCCGGGGTTAGGCGGGTGAGCCGAATGAGGTTCCTCATAGAGTACATCACACGTTGGTCACAATCAACGGCAAATCTTTCACCGTCAGAGCATAAACCGCTTCCGTCCCCAAATCCTCAAAGGCGATAAGCTCCGCTTTCTCCACACACCGCGCCGTTAAGGCGGCCGCGCCGCCGATGGCGGAGAAATAAATACAGCCGGTTTGCCGGATGGTTTCCGAAACCTCCGGCGAGCGCGGCCCTTTGCCGATCATCCCATGAAACCCTGCCCGCATCAAGCGGGGGGAATAGGCGTCCATCCGTCCGCTTGTCGTCGGGCCGACCGAACCGATCACCCGTCCCGGCGGCGCGGGGCAAGGCCCGGCGTAGAAAATCACGCTGCCCTCCAGCGGGAACGGCAGCGGCTGATCTGCGCCGAGCAGCTCCATGAACCGTTTGTGCGCCGCGTCACGGGCGGTATAAATCACGCCGGAGAGCAGGACGCGCTCCCCCTCGCGCAGGGAGGTTATATTGGAGGGGGTCAGCGGGGTTTGGAGAGATTTCATAATGTGATCTCCTTGTGCCTTGTGACATGGCAGCCGATGTTGACGGCAACGGGAAACCCGGCGATGTGGGTTGCCGCCGGGTTGATATGCACCGCGAGAGCCGTGGTTTGCCCGCCGAATCCCCCGGGGCCGATGTTCAGTGTATTGACGGCGGCCAGCAGACGCTGCTCGGCATCATCCCAAAACGGATCGGGATTTTTCGTCCCGGCGTTCCGAAGCAAGGCTTTTTTCGCCAATATCGCCGCCAGTTCAAAGGTTCCGCCCGCACCCACGCCAACGATGACCGGGGGGCAGGGGTTTCCGCCAGCCTTTTTGACCGTTTCCAAAACAAACGAATGTAAACCCTCCAAACCGTCGGAGGGTTTGAGCATCTTTAGTGCGCTCATGTTTTCGCTGCCGAACCCTTTGGGCGCGACGGCCAATTTCAAGTATTCGCCCGGGACGATAAAGGCATGGATCACCGCCGGGGTGTTATCCTCGGTGTTGTCCCTGCGAACGGGGTCGCGCACAACGCTGTTCCGCAAGAATCCATCCTTATATCCCTGCCGGACGCCCTCGTTGACGGCGTCGGTCAGCGCGCCGCCCGTGATGTGGACGTCCTGCCCCAGCTCGATGAAGACAACGGCCATGCCGGTATCCTGACAGATCGGCAACCCGTCTTCTTTGGCAATCTTGGCGTTTTCCAGCAGGGCATCCAGTATATACCGCGGCGTTTCTTCCCTTTCAAGCGCGGCGGCTTGTTCGAGCGCGGCAACAATGTCCCCGCCCGCATTTATGTTGGCGTCTATGCAAAGTTTGGCAACAGCCTGTGTTATTAGAGTGGCGGTTATTTCTCGCATGGAATGTCCCCTATGTATGGGCGATTTTTGATCGCCCGGTGATTATAAATCCTCAATCCTGCTGCGGCTGCGGTCACGGAAGAGCAGGGAGATACACCAAAGGCCGGCGAGGGCGACGACCGAATAGATGATGCGGCTCACGGTCGCGGTGCTTCCGTTAAAAATCCACGCAATGGCGTCGAAGTTGAAGATCCCGACGGCGCCCCAGTTGAGCGCGCCAAGAATGACAAGTGATAAAGCAAACCTATCCATAATGCAATCCTTTCCTGTGTCAAGCGGTGCGATGCCCGGCGGGCGGCCACAAAAGATACTCCTTTTTGTGACACGCCTAGCTTACGCTTGGCGTTGCCGTGCTGCGCCGCTCTTCGTTAGAAATAGGTTTTACCTCAAAGCTCTCATTTATACAATCAAGCCGGAAAACTAGAAGTTGAAAATTTTATCAATAATACGCATCCCACGCCGTATCTCTTATGATTTCCAAAGCAACCTGGGTTTGAAACAAGGTATATATGTCACGGAAGGCAGTTTTATCCGCTTCGCTGAGGCTGATGGTACGATTTTCATATTCTCCGTAATAATCCCTGTAAATGAAGGACAATTCGCCGGACAGGATCAATTCGGCAAAGGCGTCTTTACCGGCCTCATTGAGGGACATGGTGTAAAATCGCAGCACACTGGCGAAGAGGCCGCCGAAATCTTCATCATATTCGTAATAATCATACAAAAGGTCTTCGTTGACCGGCTTGCCGCCAACGGTTACGTCAGTCAGCTCAAAATCGGCGTCTTCATCCTTCGCGCCGCCGACCAACACAACCATCTCATTGTCCAAAACCCCGACAGCCGCAACAAGATTTATGTTAGACGACAGGCTGCTCCGATTTTTGATATAGATGAAATCATCCGATTCGTTCATATCCGGCTCCCAATTTTGATAGAGGGATTCATCGTAATCCGGGTCGCACAGTTCCTCGGGATCCAACGGGAGACGAATGCACTTTTTATAAATCTCCGCCGCGTTTGATTCTGCTAACGCGTCTCTGATTTGATAGGATATATCGGCGACGGGAGGTCTTTGCTCTTTGATATGCCGGTCGGTAACCTCTTTTAAGAGGTCAAACTGATAATTCGTGATATACAGACCGCAAAAATCCAAATACTCATCATATATGTCTAAATATTCCTCAAATTCCTCCGAATCGAGGTCAAAAACGCGCGGTTTGTCATCGGGTTTGCGATCGGCATACTGCGTGCCGGAACAGGCCGCCAAAAGCGCGATGCTCATAAGCAGCGCGAGAACGATGGGAAACTTCTTCATAAACGGGTTCTCCTTCCTTTGGTGGGGTTGGACGCCTTTATCATACCTCTTTCACCGTGCCGCGTCAACCCCGAGTCTCCTATACATAAACCTCACGGCCTGTTGATAAAAACACCAGCACTTTTTCACGCACCGGTTTGCCGAACATTGCCTCCAACGCCGCCGCATAGGCCTCCATCTGCGTCCGATAACGCTCGGCGCGGTGTTCTTCCGCGCCGGGTTTGACCCGGTCGGTTTTGAAATCAAGTAAAACGATCCCGTCCCCGTTATGGTAAAAACAGTCGATGACCCCCTGCAGCAGCACCTTCTCGCCCTCCGGCAAATGAAAGCCGGGAAGAAAGCCGTTTTGAACCAAAAGCGAAAATTTCTGCTCCCGCCGAAGCCCTTCGGCTGTTAACAACGTGTTTCCGCGCGGGGTTTGGAAGAAAGACGTTACGGCCTCTATGTCGACCGCCCCGGCTTGTTCCGGCGTCAGCAACTCCTGCGAGAGCAAGCGGCTCCGTTCGGCTTCCGCGCCGCCCGGTTGGGCGCATCGCTGAAAGTCGGCAAACTGGAGGAAGAGATGGGTCGCCGTGCCTCGTTCCGCCGCGCTGAGAGGCGAAGAAGAAGGGCTGCGGTCGGCGGCGTTTTCACGCGCTTGCTCGTCGGGGAAACGCCCTTTCAGCCCGGTAACGGTCATCTTGGACGGGGTATCGACGGCTTCCGCATATGGATAAACCCAATCCCGTTCGGTCGGCATGTCCTGTTGTTCCGGGGTTTCCCGGGAAAGGGGAGCCATTTCCCGTTCCGGCTCCGGCTGAACGATCCGCCAATCCGGGCTGCGGGCTTTGAGAAGCCACGCCGCGACGCTGGAATGGAGGATGAGGTCGCCTTTTGTGACCGTTTGCGCAGTTTCCCCCTCCGGCAATTCGCCGACGGATAGAACCAGCCTCCGTTCGGCGCGCGTCATGGCTACATAGAGCAGCCGGAGCTCTTCGGCGCGGGTTTCACCGTCCATGACCGCCTGTACCGCCCGGTAGGAAGGGGTGGGTTCTTCGGTTTTGATTCCCAGTCCCAAACGCGGATGGGCAAGGAGCCGGGCGCGCTGGTCTTGCAAGTTGAGCTTCTTGGAAAGCCCCGCCACAACGACCACAGGAAACTCCAGCCCTTTGGAAGCGTGTATGGAGAGGATGCGTATTCCCCCCGTCCCCGCGAAGCGGACGCCGGGTGCAGCGTCACGCTGCCGGACTGTGTCCGCCCAATCGGATAAATCGCGCAGATCACCGTTGTATTCGCGCAGGAGTTCCGGCAGTTGCAGTAAATTCGCGGCGGCGGCCGGGCTGACCTTCCGCGGCAAGTCGGCGTCGGCCATCACCCGCGCCGCTAGCAGATAAGGCGGCAGGTCGGCGGCAATGTCCCGCCATGTTTGAAACAGCGCGCGGAATACCATCAAACCGGGGTCTTCCGACAAGGCGAGGCAATCGGCGATTGTCCCGCCGGACAACGTCCGCAATATGGCTAAGCCGTCAGGCGAAACAGAAGCGATTGGGCTGCGCAAAACGGAAAGGAGGGGGACGTCCAGCCGCGCGTTGCCGATGGCTTCCAACGCCGAGAGCATGGCGCGAATCTCCGGCTTCTCAAAATAACCCTCGCCGGACGGCACGGCGCACGGCAGCCCTTCCCGTTCCAACGCCGCTTTGTATTCGGGCAAGCGGCTTTTCGGCGACCGCATCAGGATGACGCATTCATCGGGGTGGGCTTCGCCGCTTTCGATCAACACACGCAGACGCCGGGCGACCCGCTCGGGTTCGGAGACGTCGTCCTCCCCGGCAATCAGCAGTTCGACAGGTGCGCTGTCTTGCTCAGGCTGCCCTGAAATCAGGTATTCATGCGGTTGCAAGAGTCCCATCTCAGGGCAGTCGATGCGTGAGAAGACATGGTTGACCGCGTTGAGGATTTGCGGTGACGAGCGGAAATTTTTGGTCAGGAAGATGCGGTTTTCAGCCAGTTCGAGTTTTCGCTGAAAAATGCCCGGCTCGGCCATTTGGAAACGGTAGATCGACTGCCGGGCGTCGCCGACATAGAAGAGGTTTTGCCCTTCCCGGCTGAGGGCGGTGATGATGGCGTCCTGCAAGGGGTTGATGTCCTGCACCTCGTCGACCAAAATCTCGCAGAACCGCGCCGGGGGTCTGTCTTGGAGCAGCCCGAGAGCCAGCCGCTGGACGTCGGTAAACTCCAGTACCCCGAGGCGCAGCTTCTCCGCCATATACGCCTCGTCAAAGGTTTTGACGGCGTCATACAGCCCGGCGAGCAAAGGGTTGAGCGATCCGTCGCCGGGATCGTTGAAAATCAACGGCTTGATCTTGTTGGTAAAGGCGTCTTTCCAGCGTTTACGTATTTGCTTAAATTCTTCGGTGTTTTGCCCCGTCAGCCGTTCAAAACCATATCCTTCTGCACAGCGTACGGCCGCCTCCCAATCGCCGCCGCGCAGGACGGAGAGCAAATGGTCTAACTCGGCTAAATCCCGCTCCCCCGTATCGCCGCAGATCAAGGGTGGATAGTCCCGCCGGAATGTTTCGGCAATGGATAAGGCTTGGCTTAGAAGGATGGTTTGCCACTCCGCGCCGGGGAAATGCTCTGTTTTTTCCTTCAGCCAGCCCATCGGGTCGGCGTGGCAGCGGGTTTTCTGCCAAATGTGCAGGATTAGGCCGGATAACGCGGCGTCCCCGCGCTCGTCGCCGTAGGTATCGGCGCAAAGGGTGAAAAGGTCGTCCGGGTCATCGTGCGCCCGCTCATACAGCCCGTCCAGCGTTTCGTCCAGCACCCTTGCCCGCAGCAGTTCGATCTCAGCTTCGTCCCCGGTGCGGTAGCCGGAAGGCAAACCAACTTCGGCGGCGTTTTGGAGGATGATTTCACGGCAGGTTGCGTCCAGCGTCCCGATTTTCGCCGTGTAGATGCGCGTCAGCTGCGCGCGCAGATGGGCGTTGTCCGGGCCGGCGTCCAGCAGTTCGCGCAGGCGTTTGAAGATGCGGCCGCGCAGTTCCCCGGCGGCGGCGCGTGTGTAGGTGACAACCAAAAACTCGTCGATATGCCGGGGTTGTTCCGGGTCGGTGACGTAGCCCATCAGCCGTTCCACCAAAACGCGCGTCTTGCCCGCGCCCGCCGCCGCCGACACCAAAACGGTGCGGCTGCGCAGGTTGACGGCTTCCTGTTGTTCGGGTGTAAAAATCATTCCGCCGCCTCCGTTCCGTAGGGGCGCGGGGTATCGGACGTTTCGTCAAATAGGCAGGCCGCCTTGTAGTCGCACCAATCGCACGGGGAGGAACCGTCTTTTCTCACAAGCGGAGCCGCGCCGATCTGCCCGCAGGCCACCGAACGCGCCATGCCGCGCACCAAACGGGCGATGTGCTTTTGCAGGCCCGCCATCTGTTCCGGGGAGGCGACCGAGGAGCGTTTATGAAAGGAACCATCTTGATTCAATGAAACAGGCAGGACGCTTCCCGAGGAGCGGAGACGGCTGTCCATCGCTTCGAGAACGTCCGGGTCATCCAGCAGCAAACCGCTGTGTTTGCTGTCGGGAGAAGCCAGCACATCGCGCGTCTGCACATACAGCACCCCGGCCGCTTCGGCCTTGGCCGCGCCGAAACGCCGGGGCGCGTCTTGGCGAAGCAGGAAGAGGTAGAGCGGCATTTGCGCGCTCAGGCCGTTGTAAACGTCGGGCAGGGAGAAGGTCTTCCTGCCTGATTTATAATCGACCACGCGCAGATAGAGGGTGTCGCCCTTTTGGTAGCCGTCGGCTCGGTCGGCAAAGCCCCGCAATTGATAGGCGGCGGGTGCGCCCTCCGGCAGGCCGCCCAGCGGCGTTTCGGGGCTTTCAACCGACAGCTCAAACCCGAGCGGGGTAAAAAGCGAATGGGTAAACTCATCCCAAAGCCGCCCGGCGAGAGCCGAAGCGGCGCGGGTGAGGCGGTTTCCCTGCGCCAAAAGGCGGGGCGTCGCCATCCCGCCGCGCTGCAGGACGATCTCCTGCCGCCCCCGCGCCTGTTGCTCGGCATAGAGGCAGAGCTCGTCCCGGCTGAGCGACGCAAACCCGCCGCGCTCTGTGGCGTATCGGACGCACATTTCCAGCAGGATATGCAGTTCGCGCCCCACATCGAGCGGGGTGAAGCCGGATTGGGGGCGGCGTTTGGCCTTTAAGCCGTAGCGGCAGAAATACTGAAAAGGGCATTGGGAAAAGGTTTCCAGCCTTGACGCCGAGAGCGATAATGTCTTGCCATACAGCGCGGCGGCGTTGGGCGGGGAGAGCGGGCCGCGGGAAACCGGGCGGGGGGTTGCGCGAAGGGACGGAGGCGGAACGGGGGTGACGGGGAGGCTGAACATCCGCGAAAGCCTGTCTATCACGTCGGCGCGGCCGTCTTCGTGAATGTTTGCCGCCGCCGGATAAGTCATGATCAATTTCCCGCGCGATAGCGTACATGCCGTATACAAATTATAAAGCTCCCTCTCAACCCGGGCGGGCGGTTCGGGCGGCAGTTCGCAGCCCTCCCCGGCCAGCGCGGCTCGTTCCTCTTCGGAGAGCAGCCCCCCGCCGGAGGGGCGCGCCGGGACTCTATCCTCCGAAGCCCCGATGTAGAGGACGACCGGGAACGGGAGCCTCGGAAAGCGGCTTTGGTCGCCCGATTGCACGCGGTCGAGCGAAGCGGGGATGGAGCCGACCGAATAACCCGATAAAACCAACAGGCAAAGCTCGCAAAACTCAAAGCAATCCATCGGCTCGTCGCCGAGAACCCCGGCGCACTGATCGGCGGCTTTGATAAACAGTTCCCACATCTGCCCGCACTCGTTGGCCAGTTTTCCCTCGCCCGCCGCGTTGAGCAAATCAAACCGCGCCTGTAACCCCTCCGGCAGTCCCAGCGATTCCAACGCAAGGGTCAGATTTTCGGCGCACTGCCGGGCGGTTTTCCCGCCGCGCAGAGGTTTGAGCGAAGCGGCAATTCTGCGGCGCACGGTATTGATGCGCAATAACTGCTCCTGTTCGGTTTCAGAAGGGTCGCCCTGCCAGCCGCCGGGCGAGCGGGTGAAATCCTTTTCCCCGCCGAAGCGGAAGCGCGGATTCCAGCGGCGCAGATAATGCTCCGTCAGGTCGGCGTCTGCCGCCGCAACAGGCAGAAGCCCCGAACGGAGCAAGCGCATCACGTCGTCGGTGCGGTATCCGTATTGAACGCAGTCGGACGCGGCGCGGATGCAGCGCGACAGAGGCTTGCCCGCCAAATCATCCATCATGTCGGAGAAAACCGGGATGCGGTAGAGAGGGAAGATGCTTTGGATCAACGGCGAATAAACCTCGTAATCCGACGCGATCAACGCCATATCACGCCATCGGTACCCCTCATCCCGCACCAGCCGGACGATTCGCTCCGCCGCAAACCGCACCTCCGCCGCCTCCCCGGAAGCCGCGTACAGCTCAACCGCCCCGTCCAACCGCCCGGGAAACACAGGCGGCACCCGCTCAAACCAATGCTCTTCCATATAGCCTAACGCGGCTCCCCGCCCATCCTCTTTATTGTCCACTATCAACTGTCCGCTATCAACTGTCAACTGCCTCGCCGTTGTATGCAGCGGCGTAAAGCCCCGTTCGCCCGGCTCCCCGCAGAAGAGAACGGCAAACGAAGCGGCGCGTTCGGCCATCGTTTTTAACAAAAGACGTTCCTGCGGCGTAAAGGAGACAAAATGGCTGACATAGATGTGAGCGTTCTTGAAAAGTTGGGTTTTCCGCGCCTTCTCCCAAGCCAGCGTCACCCTGTCGCGCGGGTCGATCGACCCTTCTTCGCAGAGCATGTCATATGCAGAGAAAATCAGGGCGAGGTCGTTTAATTTCCCCGCGCCCGCGCGTTCCAAGAGCTGCGGCGTGACACCGTAGCTCTTGCATTCGTCAAGCGTTTGGATCAGGCTGGGTAAAAACCCCGGTTTATGTGCGAGGACATTCAAGGTTTTCAACTGCCCCGCAACCAATCTCACAGCGCGGCGCATTTGCAGCAGCCGCCCGCCCGCGTCGAGAACCGGGGCTGCCAACCCGCCCCCGTCCGCAAGGAGCCGGTCGCAAAGCCGCCGGAAGGTCAGCACCTCGGAGGTCAGGCAAACCGGCGCGCCGCCCCGCTCGGCCAAAAGGCGTTCGGTGGCGTGGGAATACGGCTCGGGGACGAGCCAAATGCACCGTTCCCCCAGCGCGGATTTGTTCAGCAGATCGGTCAGCAGGGATTCATCCCCGCCCCGCCCGGCTCTTGACCAGAGAATGTTCAATGTCAATACCCCGCGAAGAAATCGACGATGTTGTACAGTCTCTTTTTGGCGGCATACCGCGTTAGCAGGTCGAAAAACAGCTCAAAATTGCGGTCGTGGTTGAGCGGCGACGCGCCCGCGCAATGCGGCGTGACGATGACATTTTCCATAGCCCATAGAGGGTTGCCCGGCGCGAGCGGTTCGGGGTCAAAAACATCCAAAGCCGCGCCCGCGAGGACGCCGTTTTGCAGAGCGGCGGTCAAATCGGCTTCCACAACCGCCGAGCCGCGCCCCACATTGATGAAAAACGCCGACGGGCGCATGTTTTGAAAAACAGCGGCGTCAAAAACCCCGCGCGTTTGGTTCGTGGAGGGTAAGCAGTTGATGACAAAGTCGGCATGGCGCACCGCTTCGGTCAAACGCGGCAGGCTATAAACCTCGGCAAACCCGGGCGGGATGTCGTGAATGACCTTTCGTATGCCCAACAGTTCGCAGCCCATGGCGCGGAACCGGTCGGCCACATTCCGCCCAAGGTCGCCCATGCCGCATACCAGCACGGTCGAGCCGGATAGCTCAAACATATCCGGGCGGCGTTTCCAGCAGCCTTCGGCTTGCTGCCGGATGAAAAAAGGGAGCTGCCGCAGAAGTGCCAACGCCAGCCCCAGTGTGTGCTCGGCGATAACCGCCCCGTATACGCCGCCGGCATTGGTCAGCGTCACAGAACGGTTGGCGTAGAGTGACAGGTCGCCGTACGGCTCAACGCCCGCGGCGGGCAGATGGAGCCATTGCAGGTTTGGAGCTTCCCGCAGGAGCTCGGGCGGCGGAAAGCCATATAAGGCTTCACAGTCCCGCATCATGGGGGCGGTGACGCTTTTTCGCTCCGCATAACGCGGCGTCAGGCGCGGCACAGCCTCGCGGATTTTGAGCAGGCGCGCCGGGCTTGTTTCATTTTGAAGGCCGGGGATGATGATGAGGTCGATGGGGGACGCCTCCTTCTTATGTAAACCCCCGTCTGCGCCAAGATTTCACTTGGCTCTTGCAGGCGGGGGTCACTTATGGTAAACTGATTCAGGAATCCAAAGTCGCCCTGCTCAGGGAAAACCGCGTCTCGTTGCTTTTCACCGTGCGGCCGCCGACGTCGGCGTCAAATCCTGTATAGGTCACATCCCGCAAGAAGTCGGCGGGCGGCCAATAGTCGCTGTTGATGGTCAGCTCGACCCGTTCGGCGTTGTCGGGAACCCAAACAAAGAAGGTGACGGAGAGCATCTTTCCGGCCGTCAGGCGCGGCGGGCAGGGCAGATTGACGCCCACATACCCCGGAGGCGGATCGGATGTTTCAAGGCGGATGGTTCTGCCGTCGGTCGTTTGGGCGGTGAAGAGGAGGTTGCCGGGACTGTCTTTATAGCGTTCCCCGGCTCTGAGGCGGATGGTGGAGGCGTTGGTATTGTGTATGGTGAGCAGGAATTGATAACAGACGCCCCTTGCGTCGCTTCCCGCCCGGGTCACGCCGTTTAAGGTGAAATCGCAGCCGTCGAGGGTCACGGTGTCTCCGGCGGCGAAACGCCCGGTCAAAAACATTTCCTGCGTCTTCGGATACGGCATATAGGGGTTTTTGTGGTTATACGAACGGATGGAGAGAGCCGTGAGCAGGGAGGCGAGGCAAAAGACCAAAACCCCGATGCTCATCGGGCGGAGGAGATGGCGTTCGCGCTTCAGTCCCGGGAGGTCGCGCAGGTCGGCGTAATCGTCGCCCTGCATGGCGGGATGGATAAAGACGCCGCTGCGCTTTTCGATCTCGCGGATGATGATCTCGGAGTTTTCGTAAAACATCACGATCTCCATCGAGACGCACGGCGTCCCGGAAGAGGAGAGCCGGAGCGATTTGGCCGAGCGGTCGTATTCGATCCGCGCCACCCTGCTGTAGAGGAACTCCCGGCGGACGGTGGGCGAATGTTTTCCCCGGAAGATGGCGTTGCGCTTCATTTCAAGGATGACACGGTCGGGTGCGAGGAGCAGCACAGGTGTATGGTATTTGTGGAGCTTGGACGCAAAGCCGAACGATTGCCGGATGTAGGCGGTCAGCAAAGCGGGAAGGGCGATGAAAATCGAAATGACAGCCCAGGAGGTGAGAATGAGGGTGGCGTTCCTGAATATGGCTCCCCAAATCAGCAAATCGGCGGCGGCCAGGATCAAAAACAACTTCAATCCGGCGCGGCAGAGTTTATCAGGCAGGGTGTTCTTCGGATTGCGTTCCCGGGCAAGGCGGAGGATACGGGAGAAACGGCTGTGCGTCGGTTCAAACCGCACACTGTCGCCCGTAAGGTCGAGGATCTCTATTTCGCGCGCCGGAGCCGCGCTTTTTGTCCGGTTGGACTCGAAATCCATTTGTCACGCCCCAAATAACCAAATAATGGAATGTTATAGGCAGAAATCTTCACGCTAAACATTATATATCCAACTTTTCCATAAGTCAATCAACTTTTTCTTGTTTTTACAACGTATTGTTTTATTTAGGAGGCAACCCGATGAACATTACCGTCCTCGGCAGCGGACGCTGGGCGTCCTTCCTCGCGTGGTACGCCGCAAACAACGGTCACAGCACATTGCTGTGGGGGCGTCCCGGTTCCCCATCGCTGGCGGGCTTGATGGAAACCCGGGCAAACGGATATGTCACCCTGCCGCAAAGCGTGGGGCTGACCGACGACATCAACCACGCGCTGCAATTCGGCGATATTGCGCTGGCAGCCATCGGGGCGCAGCAGCTCCGTTCTTTTCTGACCGAACTGCCGCGGAGGCCGCGCGGGTCGCTGGTGCTGTGTATGAAAGGGTTGGAGGAAGGGAGCGGGCTGCGCCTGAGCCAAGTGACGGCTGAGTGTTTAGGCGACGTCCCGGTCGCCGTATGGGTGGGGCCGGGGCATCCGCAGGACTTCACCGGCGGCATCCCGAACTGTATGGTGATTGATTCGGCCGACCCCAACTTGACCCGGAAACTTTCCGACACGCTGGGCGGCAACCTGATCCGGTTTTATTACGGCGAAGACCTGATCGGAACCGAGATCGGCGCGGCGGCAAAAAACGTGATCGGCTTGGCTGCCGGGATGCTGGACGGGCTGGGATTGAGTTGCCTAAAAGGCGTCTTGATGGCGCGCGGGGCAAGAGAAATCTCGCGCCTTGCCGCGAAAATCGGCGGACGCGAGATCACGATTTACGGTATCTGCCACCTGGGCGATTATCAAGCGACCCTGTTTTCCCCCTATTCGCACAACCGCCGCTGCGGGGAATGCCGCGTCACCGGGGAGCCGTATGCCGAACTGGCCGAAGGCGTCGCCACGGCGCGGTCGCTGATGAGTTTATCCGGGGATTGCGGCGTTGACCTTCCCATTTGTTCGGCTGTTAACGATATTTTTGAGCATGGGCGCGAACCGAAAGAAGCGTTGGCGGGGTTGTTCTTGCGGAGCACCAAGAGCGAGTTTTACCTCTAACCCCCGTCTCCGGCGCGAAACTCAAAACCTAAGAACCGCTGGCCTTGATAGGTCAGCGTTCCTTTTTCGTTCTCGGGGGCGTTGCCGTAGGCTTTTTGCGGCACGTTGAAGGTCAGTTCCTCGCCTGTGTCGAGCAGGAAGACAAGCTGATAGATGTCGTTTGTGACCGACGCGCCGCCGGAGTCGATGTAGGTGCTGGCGTGGGTCTCCTTGCGGATGAGTTTGGCCTCGGCCTTCGACGCGGACGCGCCCTGGGTTTGGGCGACAAACGAAATCCCGCGGCTGACCATCAAGAAGAAGATAAGGATGGCGAAAACAATGATAACAGGCATCATGGGCGGGCTCCCCCTTTCTTGCGCAGGAACGGCAGAAGGATGACGGCGGCCGACAGGACAAACAATCCGATGCTGATATACTGCGATGTGGATAGGCCGTTGTAAACCCCTCTGATTTTATCTCCCCGGAAATATTCAAGGATAAAACGCTGGGTGCTGTAAAGCAGACCATAAAGGGCGATCCCCCGCCCCGGCACGGGTTTGTCACGCGTCAAACGGGTAAACAGAACGACAATTCCCGCAATCAAAAGGTTCCCCGCCGCCTCGATCAGCGGTATCGGCAGCAGCGGCACACCCGCCGGAGCGGCGACGGTTTCCAGCCCGTCAGTCCGTTCGGGGTAGATGACGGAAAGGAAATTATTGGGGCTGACTTCCATGCCGTAGCAGCAGCCGCCCAAATAACAGCCGATACGGCCGAATACATGCCCGGCCGGAATGGCCGCCGCGTATAAGTCGGTGATTTTGATAAAAGAGATTTTATAACGGCGGCAATACAGGAAGGCAAACAATGCCCCGCCGATCAGCCCGCCGTAAAACACCATCTCGCCGAACAGGAAGTTGAAAACGTCAAAAAACGAGTCAAACCTGTCCCAATCCCGGATCAGTTCGGGGAGCCTTGTGACCGGCCTAAGCAAATAGGCTCCGATCATGATACCGGCGATGGAGAAGCAGCCGCATAATACCGGGTCTAACGAGCGAACCCTGCTTATCCTGCATTGCAGCAGCACGACAAGGATTGCCGCGCCGATCCCCAACAGCATCATCAGCCCAAACATGGGGACGTCCATTCCCATAACGTGTATATACGGGTGCAAAATGGTTCCTCCCGATTTGAAATCAGCGCACTATCCCACCCGCCGCGGGGACGGGGGAATAGTGCGCTGTTGAGTTAACTTGGTTATGAAGACCGTGTTCGCGGCTTAGATGCAGGCGATGACGCTGCAAGCGACGCAGCCGAAGTTCCAAGTACAACCGATGATGCACAGAACCAAGCCGGCGACCGCGGCGGAGGCGGGCTTATTGGCCATCTTCAATTCTCTGCTGGCGGCCGTAGCCATCATCATCCCGACGATCGCCGCGCCCACGCCGACCAGCGAAAGGAGGATGACGACGGTGATAGGCCCTTTTGATGTAAGGCTGCTCAGTCCTTGCGATCTGAAAAAGATCGTGGCGATTACGGGGATGATGGCACTGACGACGCCGAAGATAAGGCTCATCGTTGCTTTTTTCTCGGGGGGTTTCTGATTCATTTGATTCATTTGGTTCATAAATCCCATTCTCCTTTAACCTTTATTGTGGTAAGTAAGATTATACCGAGTGCGTTATTGGTTGTCAATACATATTTTTCTATATGTCCGGCAAAGCGCGTTTATGCTTGGGATTTGGCCAAACTGTCGTAAACGGCCAATCCTACGATCAGCAGATCAAACCCCGCCGTCAAGGAAAACAGCGCGATCAAAGCGGCTTTCATCCCTTTTGATTGGGTTTTTCTCCCTTTCCAAAAGGTGAGGGCGGCCACGAAGGCAACAACGCCGCAGGCGGCAAAGACAGGGTTGAGTAAAAGCCGCAACAAGGCGTCGCCGATCCCGTCAGGCATAGTCCCCCTCCTTTGGTAAGCGTTAACCCCGCCTGTTCAGTATTTTCTTGAGCGGCACACAGACCCCGACGCCTACGATCCCGGCTATGACAGCTTCCGCGAGGCCGGACAATACGATGATATAGGCTGAAGCCCCGATGATGAAACTAAGGGCTGTATCGTTCGGGGCGGCGAAGAAGAGCTTGATGCCTCCAAGAACCAACGCCGTGGCCGTTAAACTGCCCAGCAACCCGCTCAATGCGCAGGATACCGCGAGCGGGGCTTTTCTTTTGCTCAGAAAATGGAATACAACCCCGGCCACAACGCCTACCAGTATACGCGGTACGAAGCATATGACCAAACTTCCGGCGTTGCCCGGGAAAAAGTTGTCGCCGGAGTAAACAGGGGTAAAGATAAATGCCACAATGGGGTTGGGCGGCATCAGCGACCAAACAATAAAGCTGAACAAACCGCTGAAAAAGCCCATCAGCGCGCCCGCTTTGACGCCGAGCATCATGGCCGCGACGACGACCGGGAGATACATCAGGGTAGCCGGCATCAGGCCGGGGATGGGGATGGAACCGAGCGGGGTGAAGCAGACGATGACTTCAAGGGCAAGCAGGATGGAGAATTGCGTCAGGATACGGGTCTTGTCGCTGTAGGACAGGGTGCTCTTGTTCATGGGGATTCCTCCTTGCTGCTGTTCCGTTTGGATACAGCGCGTTTATTATATGTAAACAATCGTGGATTGTTACAGTTCGGTGTTCTTTTGGTAGATCAGCCGCAGTCCTTTCAAGAGCAACGTCGGCTCATGGCGCACGGTTCGGCGCATATGCGGGATGACGCGCTCGCTGAGGCCGCCCGCGGCAAAGACGGCGCAGGGCGCGCCCGCTTCGGCTTCCATCCGCTCGATCATGCCGTCCAGCATGGACGCCCAGCCGAACACAAACCCCGAACGCATACTGTCGAGGGTGTTGCGCCCGGCGACGCACGGCGGTGTGCCGAGGTTGATTTTGGGGAGCTGCGCCGCTTTGGAGCTGAGGGCTTCGAGCGAGGAAGCGAGGCCGGGCATGATGGCGACGCCGACCAGCTTCTTTTGCGCGTCGGTGAGGCTCATGGTGGTCGCCGTGCCCATGTCGATGATGATGAGGGGCGGCTCGGCCAGCGTAAGGGCGGCGACGGCGTTGCAAACCATGTCGCTGCCGAGCTGGGCGGGGTTGTCGATGCTGATGTGCAGCCCTGTTTTGACCCCCGGGCCTACGATCAGCGGTTTGTTCCCGGTCAGAAGGGCAATCCCTCCGGTCAAAGCGTCGGTCACAGGCCAGGCCACCGAACTGACGATAGAGCCGCTGATTTGATGTGGTTTCAGATTGTGCAGGGAGAGGATGTCGCGCAGCACCACCGCCCATTCGTCGGCGGTGCGCCAGTGGGCGGTGTGGGCGCGCGCCGTGCAAACCAGCCTGTCTCCGTCGAAGACGCCGGCCAGGATATTGGTGTTGCCCATATCCAGCGCGAGCAGCAAACCCTTTCCCTCCCATCGTATCCTCACAGTATATGATACATCCGCGCCCCTTGTCAATATAGAGATTCATTGACAGGCAGGCGGGCTGTGTGGTATTCTTTTGATGGAAAACAAAGACGGGGAGGTGCGCAATGATCACGTTCATTCGGAGAACGGTGCTGGCGGGCTCAAAGAAAAACATGTCCGGCCCTCATGTCTTTATCCTGCTATGCGTATATTTTCTTATAACAACGGTATACACAGGTGTTTTTTACGATTTCCGCATGACCTTGGTTCGCTGCGGGTTGAACACCCTCTTGCTGGCTGTTTTTGTCCTATTGGAACGCAGCCGGCTTTCCGTCCCGGCAACGGCTTATTTATCCCCCACCCTCATGTCGGTTATCATCATCGCGGGAGCCGTTGTTTTGGAAGGCGACAGTTTGCTTTTTATCTACTTAACCTGCTGCGCTATGATCGCGCTGACGTATTTTAACAATAAAAGCCTGCTGCTCCATATTGTGACGGTGGGTGCCGCCTCTTTGGCGGTTATTTTCATCTATCCGCCGCAAGTTGAAACACAGACATTTGTCAGTTTGCTGGGGGTAACGTTCAGCCTGACCCAAAACATTATATTCCTCATGGCGTTCATCGCGCTTGACCTCTTGGTATACACATTCGGTTCGGCGTATGTCAAAACCCTGCAAGCCCTGACCGAAGCCAAGAACGAAGCCAATCAAGCCAATCAGGCCAAAAGCTCCTTCCTCAGCACCATGAGCCATGAGATACGGACGCCGCTCAACGCCATTTTGGGCATTACCGAGATCCTGCTTCAAAAGGAAATGCTCGACCCGCAGGAGAAAGAAGCGTTGTATAAAGTCTACACCTCGGGCGACCTCCTGCTCGGCATCATCAACGACATCCTCGATCTATCCAAAATAGAGGCGGGCAAACTGGAGCTGGCCGTCGCCGATTATGAGTCGGCCAGCCTGATCAGCGACACGGCGCAGCTCAACATCATGCGCATCGGCCGCAAACCGATCACCTTCGAGGTGTCGGTGGATGAAGAATTGCCCATCCGCCTGTCCGGCGACGAGCTCCGCGTCAAGCAGATTTTGAACAACTTGCTCTCCAACGCCTTTAAGTATACGGCGGAAGGGACGGTCAGGCTGTCGGTTTCTGTGGAGAAAGACAGTAGCGGAACAGAAGCCGTTTTGCTGATCAACGTGAAAGATACCGGGCAGGGAATGAGCAAAGAGCAGGTAGACCGGCTGTTTGACGAATATTCCCGGTTCAACACGGCGGCCAACCGCACAACCGAAGGCACTGGGCTGGGGATGAGCATCACCCGCAATTTGGTTCATATGATGAACGGGAAGATATTGGTGGAGAGCGAACCGGGCGTGGGTTCATCCTTCACCGTGCGGCTGCCGCAGGGGAAGCTCGCCGACGCCGTGCTGGGGCGGGAACTCGCCGAAAACTTGCAGCAGTTCCACACAAACATTGCGGCGCATATGGAGAAATTGCAGGTCGAGCGGGAGTATATGCCGTACGGCAAGGTGCTGGTTGTCGATGATGTGGAAACCAACATCTATGTCGCCAAAGGGTTTTTGACCCCTTACGGGCTGAAGGTCGATTCGGCCGACAGCGGGTTTGAAGCCCTCGAAAAGGTCAAAAGCGGCCAAGTGTATGACATCATTTTCATGGATCACATGATGCCGGTTATGGACGGCATGGAAACCACCGCAAAAATCCGGGAAATGGGTTATACCAACCCCATCGTCGCGCTGACGGCGGACGCCGTGGCGGGGCAGTCGGAAATGTTCCTTGAACACGGGTTTGACGGATTTATCTCAAAACCCATCGAAATACCGCAAATGAACGATGTGCTGAACAGGCTGATCCGTGACAAACAGCCCCCCGAAGTCCTTGAAGCGGCAAGAAGGGCGGCGCAAGCGATCCATGAACACCTGCAAGCGCAGCCGGACGTCGACCCGATGGTCGCCGAAATTTTCCTGCGCGACGCCAAACACGCCGCCGAGATGCTGGAAGGGTTTAACGCGGAGACCGAGCTGCGCCCGTTTGTCATCTGCGTGCATGGCATGAAGAGCGCGCTTGCCAACATCGGCCAAACCGAATTATCGGCGGCGGCGTTGAAGCTGGAGACAGCCGGGCGGGCGGAAGACAGGGAAACGGTCAATGCCCAAACCCCGGCCTTCCTCGCCTCGCTCAAAACGTTGATCATGGAGCTGTCGCCTGAAGAAGAGGGCGGGACGGCAGAAATGTCGGAAGAAGACGAGGTGTTCTTGCGCGAAAAATTGGCCGCTATTAAAGAGGCGTGCGGGGAATACGATAGCAACACCGCCGACGGCATAATGGCCGAACTGCGGGCAAAACCGTGGCCGCCGCAAGTCAAAGAGCGTTTGAACGCCATCGCCGAATCGCTGCTGCACAGCGATTTTGACACGGTGATGGAGCTGATAAATAAAGATTGACAATTCCGGGAGCTATTGACAAGGAAAACGGGGTCTGATAATATGAATTATATCATTCACAAAAAGTACACCTTTTGTGAACTAAAATCTAGCATTAGAATCTCATATGCCATACTGCTATGAGGTTTTTGTTTGGCTAAAATTAAGGAGGAAGAAAATGAAACGGACTTTATCAATCATCCTCTCCGTGGTTATACTTGTAGCCCTTGTTACAATTAACATTCCAGTTGCGGTTGCGGCGGAACAAGAATGGGGCGATTTGCCGGGTATTGCTTCAATTTCTATTTGGGAACACGCTATGGCAATCAAGACTGACGGTTCGCTTTGGGCTTGGGGACATAATAATAATGGTCAACTTGGAGTTGGAAACGGAATTTCAGGGAACTCAAAATCCATACCAGTAAAAATTATGGATGGTGTGGCTTCTGTATCAGCTGGACAGTATCATACTATGGCTATTAAAACTGATGGCTCACTGTGGGCTTGGGGAAATAATAGTGTAGGTCAACTTGGAGATGGAACAACGATTGGTAGAACCCTACCTATAAAGATAATGGATGATGTGGCTTCCGTTTCGGCGGGTTGCTGGCACACTATGGCTGTCAAAACAGATGGTTCTCTTTGGACTTGGGGATATAATGCTAACGCTGTGCTTGGAGACGGAACTACATCCGCAAAATCCACCCCTATAAAAATTATGGATGATGTGGCTTTCGTTTCAGCTGGTTGGGAGCAATCTATGGCAATCAAATCTGATGGTTCATTATGGGCATGGGGATATAATAGTAAGGGTGAACTTGGAGATGGAACTACAGTTATTAGAAACACTCCTGTACACATAATGGATGATGTGGCTTCTGTTTCCGCTGGTAGCGGGCATACTACGGCAATCAAATCTGATGGTTCATTATGGGCATGGGGATGGAACAATAGGGGTCAACTTGGAAACGGTAATGTCACTGGCTGGGATGATCCTAATCCTACACCAGTAAAAGTAATGGATGATGTAACCTCTGTTTCGACGGCTTTTGGTTACACCGTTGCAGTCAAAACGGATGGTACATTATGGGCTTGGGGTTCAAATGACTCTGGTCAGTTAGGTAATGGGATTGCTACTGGTGACCCTGATGATTCAAACTCTGTACCGATAAAAATAACGGATGGTGTGGATTCTGTTTCAGCTGGTGGTGGCCGCAATATGGCAATCAAGACTGACGGTTCATTATGGGCTTGGGGTTGGAATGAATCAGGCTGGCTTGGTGATGGTTCATTTATCAATAGGCTTTCACCTATAATGATATGGCCTACAGCTGACACATCAACAACTACATACCTACAAGCCTTCCCCGACCCGAACTTCCGGGCGTTTGTCCTAGAGCAAGTGATAGGCGACGGCAGACAGGAAACAGACGTTGTTACCGATGCGGACAAGACTAGTATGTCATTGTGGAGCTGGGTGGTTGTTGATAATAAGGATATTGCGGATTTAACGGGGTTAGAATATTTTACTGGGTTAAACGGTCTTAATTGTGCCGATAATAGGCTGACTGCACTGGACGTAAGCAAGCATACCGATTTGAGATTTCTCCAATGCGGCAATACTTGGTACGAAAATGATGATGGGACAACCCCGAGAAACCAAATCAAACAATTAGATATAAGCAAAAATACATTGTTGGAAACGCTGTTCGCCGGTACGGGCGAGTTAACCGAATTGGATGTGAGTAATAACCCTGAATTAAAAACTCTACACTTTGGCGGCTGCCCGATTAAAGAAATTGATTTGAGCAATAACCCAAAGCTAGAAAATCTATGGGTTGGCTGGAGTCCTTTGAATTCGTTAGACATAAGCGCAAATACAGCCTTAAAACAGCTTTACTGTGCAGGCATCGGATTAACCGAACTGGATATATCCAACAATCCCGCTTTGCAAGAATTGCACTGTTACGAAAATTATCTGAGTTTCGACCCCGACATAAGCCTGCCTGACTGGCGTACCCGCTGGAGCATTGCGGGAACAATGGACGACGGTTCCGATTTTCAGTATTATCCTCAAAGAGAACCCATCCGGCACGGCATCGACTATGATACCGTAACCGAAAACAACATCACCATTCCCGCCGTGACATTCTCATTCAAAAGCGGTAAGCAAGTCCCGGCCGACGCAACCCCTCTTTCGGGCGCAGTTATTAACCTCACAGCGGAAACATTTGCTATTCCAAACGGTTACAACATCGAAGCATACAGCATAGACGGCGGAACGACATGGAAAGCGGGAAGTTTCTCCGACAAGGATTTTTCCAAATTGCTGAACAAAGGCGGGGAGCTGTGGCTATGTTTCAAAGATTACAACAGCAACGCCAAGAAACCGCAGGGAAGCGGAAACCAGCATAACATCATAGCCTTTGCTAAAATCAACGAACGCCCGAAAAAAGCTCCGAAGCTGGCGGTCAACTATTTACTAGACGCAGACACGACAGGCGAAACATCCGGCTATTGGCTACTCACGGCAAAAGGAGGAACAACGGCGTTAAGGGGTTCTGAACTTCAAATCGGCAAAGCGGATACTACGAATAAAAAGGTGGACGAGAACGGCTTTGGGCAATTCTACGACGCGCCGAATCACGGGATACCCGTTGAAGAGTACAACGGCTCAAAGGTGACAAAGCCCGTATATTTAGTGAGATATGCACCTAATGAAAATACAGACGGCTCTTTTACTCCAGCCAGCAAGACCGCTAAAATCAAGGTTTCGAGCAATCTGAAAACGACTAAGTACGTAATCAAAGAAAAAGCGGAAAAGACAAAAAACGACGTTGTGACAAAACCAGCAAAGGCAACAATCAAGGTTAAGGCGAATACATACATCAGCATAAACGGAGAAACGACGCTGTACACCGCTAAGAAGGAAATAGATGTACTGAATGTCACAGGCACGATAGAGCTATGGCAAGGGGCAACGGCGAAGAAACCAGCAACAGCCAAGCAGATATTGACTGTTTGACAGACTAATGACAGAAATATGCTAGATTATTGACAGAGCAAAAAGCTCCGCCGACCGCCGGAGCTCTCTGGCGAAAAGCGGCTTCGGGGTCTTGACAATCTCTCTCTCCCCGTGATATACTACCCTTTGAATCTAAAATTTCCCTTTATATTCAAAAGGAGGTCAAAAGAGATGATTTCAACGTCCCATAATGCCCTCAACGAGTGGGTCAAGGAGATCGCCGAAATGTGCCAGCCGGATGCGGTTGAGCTGTGCGACGGTTCGCAGGAAGAGTATGACCGCATGATCAAAATCTGCGTGGACGCAGGACTGGCAACCCCGCTCAACCCGGCCAAACGCCCCGGGTGCTATCTGTTCAGGAGCCACCCCTCTGATGTGGCGCGGGCAGAGAAACGCACCTTTATCGCCTCGAAGAAGAAAGAGGACGCAGGCCCGACCAACAACTGGATCGACCCGGACGAGCTGAAAGCCGACATGAAAAAGCTCTACAAAGGCTGCATGAAGGGCCGCACCATGTATGTCATCCCCTTCTCGATGGGGCCGGTCGGCTCCTATATTTCCAAAATCGGCGTGGAGATCAGCGACAGCCCCTATGTCGTTATCAATATGCGGATCATGACCCGGATGGGCAAAGCCGTCCTCGACGCGCTCGGTGCCGACGGGGAATTTGTCAAATGCCTGCACTCGGTCGGCAAACCGCTTGCTGCGGGCGAGAAGGATGAATCCTGGCCCTGCATCCCCAATGTGGATGAAAAATACATCAGCCACTTCCCCGAAGAGCGCATGATCTGGTCGATCGGCTCGGGTTACGGCGGCAATGCCCTGCTGGGCAAGAAGTGCTTCGCCCTCCGCATCGCCGGGGTTCAGGCGCGCGACGAAGGCTGGCTGGCCGAACATATGCTCATTCTCAAACTCACCGATCCGAAGGGTACCGTCCACTATGTCGCCGGAGCCTTCCCGTCGGCTTGCGGCAAAACAAACCTCGCCATGCTCACTCCCACCGTTCCGGGCTGGAAAGTCGAAACCGTCGGCGACGACATCGCCTGGATGAAATTCGGCAAAGACGGCAGGCTGTATGCCATCAACCCCGAAGCCGGATTCTTCGGCGTTGTACCGGGAACCTCGATGGATTCCAACCCCAACGCCTTCCGGCAGATTCAAAAGAACACCATCTTCACCAACGTCGGCCTGACCGACGACGGCGACGTGTGGTGGGAAGGCAGCGGCGTCCCCGCTCCGGCACACCTGATCGACTGGAAGGGCAACGACTGGACGCCCGATTCCAAAGAGCCCGCCGCCCACGCTAACGCCCGCTTCACCACTCCGGCGGCGCAATGCGAAGTCATCGCGCCCGAATGGGAAGACCCGGCCGGGGTTCCCATATCGGCCATCCTGATCGGCGGCCGCCGCAAAACCACCATTCCGCTGGTCAACGAATCGACCGACTGGGAAAACGGCATCTTCCTCGGCTCCATCATGGGTTCGGAAATCACCACCGCCGACATCACCGACAAAGTCGGCCAAGTGCGGCGCGACCCGTTCGCCCAGCTCCCCTTCATGGGCTACCATATGGGTGACTATCTCAAACATTGGCTGAGCATCGGCAAGAAAACCGACGCTGATAAACTGCCGAGGATTTATTTTGTCAACTGGTTCCGCAAGGGCGAAGACGGCAAATTCCTGTGGCCGGGCTTCGGCGACAACAGCCGCGTCTTGAAATGGATCATGGAACGCATCGACGGCACTGGAAAAGCTGTTGAAACCCCGATCGGAAACCTGCCGACCGTTGACGCCATCGACCTCAGCGGTCTCGACGTTACCAAAGCCGATATGGAGCATCTGCTGGAGATCGACAAAGAGGCGTGGAAAGCCGAGATCGAATCCATCCGTGAGAACTATAAGAGCTACGGCGACAGGCTGCCCAAAGAACTCGCGGAGCAGCTGGCCAAGTTGGAGCAAAAACTGTTCGGTTAAGCAAACGATAAGTGAAAACGGTCAGGGGGAAACCCTTGACCGTTTTATTTATGCTTGACATCAATCTATCATCAGCAGTTTATGTGGCTCTACATCCAACGCTTCCGCTATCCTGTATAAAGTCTTTAAACTGACAGGCTTGTAGCAACCTGCCGCTTCGATTTGCGAGTAATACGATATGGACATATCCAATTTTTCACAAAAACTCTCTTGTGTGTATCCTCTAAGTTTTCTATAATACGCTATTCTTAATCCGAGTTGCCGGAATTTTTCCTCATACGCCTTCCCTGCCATATTATCACCCTCTACCATTATAAAGGCTTGACAGGTTAAACAATACTGACTATAATATAAATAATTACTACTGATATAGTAGCAATTAGAAAGGAAGATATGAAATGTTAAAACGCGTTTTAGGGATGGTGCTGGCAGTTATGTTGCTGGTGGCGGGGTGCAGCGGTGGCAATCTTAATAATGACAGTGGCACTCCCGCTGAAAGTGGGAGCAATCCAACCACCACCCCGTCAAAGTCTAACTCAAAGCCACCTGCTCCATCACAACCAGACAATAACCCCTCTGAACCATAGTAAAATATACATATGTTGATGGCTACGATTTTTCGGACGGTGTTGCTTGGGTGCAAACAAACGAATGGCAATGGCATTGCGTGGATAAAACGGGGACGATTATATTAGCGTTAGGTGAAGGTGAAGTCCCCGCTTCAAATTTTTCGCACGGGGTTGCGCTTGTGAGAAGAGTTGATTGGATTGTTGAATTGATTGATAAAAACGGAAGGGTTATTTCATCACCGAAATCGGGAGAATATGATAATATAGTCGGATTCATTCCCGATGTAGGGATGACCCTAGTTGATAAATACTTAGACACCTTCCGACTAATAGAATATCAAGTTGGCATAATTGATAACAATGGTAATTGGACAGTAAAATTATGCAATGACTTTATTTTATTGAATTTTGTAAACATTTCAAATTCTATCTCCCCAAAATAAACCGCAGTCTGAGAAAACTCAAACTGCGGTTTGTTACCGTCTTATTCCACGTTGTTTTCTTGTTTCCATGTTTCCGCTTCTTCGTTTGATAGCAGTTTGATTTCAGGTTCGCTATACGGGCTGTCAGCCCCGCCGATGCCGTAAAGGAAATGCTGTCCATCGCTTGTGGCAAACAATCGCTCCTCAAACCCATCAGCCTGCCCGTACTCTCCGTTATACCTATGACCGAGATATGTCGCGTCGCTTGTGTCATAGGTTTTCTTTTTGATAGTTGCCTTCATTGATTTTACCTCCTCTGTGCTTTATGTAATCGTAAAGCCAACTTCTACGATTCCAATCCCTGTATCAAATGCGATTCTTTCGTTCGGCTTCGCTTCATCTGCCTCAGCTATAAATACTTCCGCGTCACTGAACTCATATTCGTCAACGTGCAGCCGCCGGTAAATATTTTCAATAATTGTTGTTGCGATCTGCAATAAAAGTGATTTTTCAAAATCATCAATTTCAGCTTCATTAGGCGAAATTCCAATGATTGAATAGAATAGCTTGTTTAACAATTCGCGTACAAATGATATTGAAAAGTCAAAAATGACAGTTCCTTCGACAACATGGGTAAATGAATGTTTGATTTTGATCGAGTTATCAAAGGTTTCATCATGTTCTTTGATTTTTGCAATAGCACCCTTATTGTCTATCTCAACGCCTATCACATCGCAAAAGCATCCGCAGATTATATCAGCATGGCTGTCAGTCCCTTCGGCATCTTCCGCTATTTTACCTATTTTTTGATCCACATCAGATACATGGTAGGTAAGCCACGCAAGTAAAGTACCCGCGAATTTGCTGACATCTTTTTGTGCAAAATCTGACGCGGCCATTATCGCTTCATGTTTTAGGACTGTCGCTATAAAATTTTCATGCAACTGTTTGTGCTGTTTGTAGTTTTTGTCATTGATGGATATCTGATATGCTTCTTCATCCGCGAAATGTATAACGGCATATTCCTTCAAAAAGAGTATAGTGGAAATAATTTTTTCACGTTTGTATTCACCGGTATGAATTAGGTCAATAGCTAACTCATGCACCTTTGAAAACAGCATCTCGTGCTGTTCATCAATTCTTTCCACACCTATTTTTAATGAATCCCTCCAAAACATATTGCTTCCTCCTTTTCTATGCCGTACAGCATTGAATGGAACTATCACGTCATTTAGCTCAATACCGAAAGAAGCGTTTCCGCAGTCTGCATATCACTATACAGCATGTCAAATAAAAAGTAAATAACCCGAGGATTAGGTTTCTCTTGAAATTTTCATATGGATATGATAAACTGGAAGCGAGGTGAGCTTTTATGTCTATGCTGAATATCCAAAACAACAAATACACGCCCAACCCGCTGCCGGAAATCGTTGCGCCCCGGCATGAGCTTCTCATTCGTTTTCATCAGTTGGCGAAGAAAAAACTGGTTTATATTTCCGCGCCCGCCGGTTCAGGCAAAACGGTTTCATCAATTTTATGGATGAAAAAATCCAACCGCAAGCCTGTATGGATTGGGTTGGACGCTTATGACAACTCCATTTCAATATTTTACAGGATGTTCTGTGCGGGCATACTCTCCGTGCAGCCGGATAACAGCCGTATGATCGAAATCATACAGAACCCGGCTTTTTACTCCGCTCCCGTGGAGCATACCATCATGCTGCTGTCTGAATTTAGAGCGGATGAGGGCGACTATGTACTTGCGTTGGATGATTTTCACACCATCACGAATCAGGAGATTTTGAAATCTCTGCCCTATATATTGCGCCGATTACCCCACTCATTTGTTACGCTCATTTTGAGCCGAAACGAACCGGAGAAATATATCTCGGAATATATTAACACCAGGCAGGCGGCAGTCATCGGCAAAGATGATTTATCGTTTAGCGCAGAAGAAATCAAGGGCTATTTTGAAACTTGCGGACATCGCATAGACGCGCCCCGGGCGGACGCTGTGTTCAATCTTACAGAAGGGTGGGCCAGTTTTGTAGGCGCCATTGCTGCTACCTACAATGCCAAATCCACATCGCGGGAGTTTGGCCATTTGCTCTATGCCGACATGGAAAGGCTTATGTGGAGTCAATGGGATGAGGATACACAGGCATTTTTGATTGCAACCGCGGTAATTGAGGAAATGCCTGTCCCGCTGTGCGAGAAAATCACAGGAAGAGCTGACGCGGGAGCGTTGCTTG
Source organism: Oscillospiraceae bacterium (assembly GCA_009782475.1). GTDB lineage: Bacteria > Bacillota > Clostridia > Oscillospirales > UBA929 > UBA929. The sequence goes on from WRIZ01000022.1 coordinate 37,164, forward strand.
AGCGTTTGCGGATACAGCACGCTTTCATTACCCGCGTGGAGGATGGCGTATACCGTTACCATTCCTTGTTTTTGGATTTTCTGCGTTCCTTGCCGGAATATACTAAAATTGATAAGAAAAATGTCTGGTGCATAATTGCCGAATACTACGAAAATACTGGGGATATTGTCGTTGCGTCCCAATATGCCTGTAAAAGCGGACATATCAAAACCATCTTGGATACGTTACACAAATACATGACCATCAGCGATACTCCCGTTTATGAAACGATATATCACTTAAAGTCCTCATTATTCAAGGCGGATTTTGAGAAGCTCTGCGAAGAATGCCCTGTTCTGTACGAACCCGTGGTATATATGTCCTTTTCAACCGGAGACGCGCCGAGATTTGAAAAATATATGGACAAGCTGCAACAAAATTTGCCGGTAATAATAAACGATTATCCTAAGTTCACGGAGGCTGCGGTTACTTTTATGCTGCTTGACTACCTAACCCCGCTTGGGGCGCACTTAGCGCGGCTAAACGAATTTCCGCCCGCCGTATTTCAGAATCCTGAAATACGGCGGGCAACTTATAGTTTCCGGCTGCCTTTTTTGCATAGAGGGAACCGGGATTTTTATGAGCTGACAGATCAGGAAACGCATGATGAATGGGTAAAGTCAAGCACGAAAATACTCAAAAGCCAATATGAACCGATTATACACGGCACGAATGCGGGACTTTATCTGGAACAAAACCGAATAACCGAAGCCTTGTCCGAAGCGGAGGCCGCCGTTGGCAAGTTGACGGAGCGAACGACAAAGGAAATCCGTTTTTCTGCTCATATGCACCTTGCGGCGATATACTTAGCGTTGGGCAACGAAACTGAGTTTGCCGCGCTGAGAGACAAAACCGAGATATTTATAAATGAGGAAGCCGAGTTTCTCCGTCCGAATTTTTTGGCGTTTACGGTAAGGGAAAAATTGTGGGACGGCGATACATCCGCCGCGAAGGAATGGCTTGACAATTACTTCGTTACTGAAGGCACACTGACAGAACCTTACAGGCTCTATCAGCATTTTACCACTGTCCGCGCATATGCCGTGCTGGGCGAGCTGAAAAAGGCGAAAGACCTTGCCAAGCGGCTCAGGCAAATGGGCAAGGATTTCCGCCGCCCGCAGGACGCTGCCGAAGCGGGGGTTTTGCTGGCCGTTATTCTGTGGGCAGAGAATAAAAAAGAAGAAGCACAGGAGATCATGGAAACCGTGCTGTCGGAAATGCGGCCATATTCATTCATAAGGCTTATTGCCGATGAGGGTGCCGCTGTTTTACAAGTATTAAAAAGAATATCCGGCAAGACAAAACACGCAAATTATCAAGGCTTGCTTGATTTCGCATATGTCAATAGCGTATATTTTGCCGCCTATGCCGTTAGCAAACAGCGCGGCGGTATTATGGCAGGGATAAAAACAAAGCCGGAGAAGCTATCCAAGCGGCAGGCAATGATGATCCGGCTTTTGGCGCGGGGATATGATCGGGAAAGCATCGCGGAGAACGCCGGGCTATCACTCAACACAGTCAAAGTACACATGAATCTCGCGTACAAAAAATTAGGAGTAAGCAACGCCGCCGATGCGGTAGTGAAAGCGCGGGTACTTGGGATTATTGAGTAATGCGGATTTTTTTGATGTAATATATGGATAACCAAGAGCCGGCCAACTTTTGATTTTTCAAGCGAACAGAGGGCTTGTGGAGGTATACGCTTCCGTAAGCCCTTTTGATTTTGAATAACTTTATTCAGATTTTTCCAAAACCTAATACTCAGGTTATTTTCTTTTTGCCTCGTTTGCTGTATTGTAAAATAGATAGACTATCGTTTATCTATTTACCCTATTACGAACCCCAAGTTAAGGAGGAAATTATCATGTTACACTGGTTCCGAAATCTCAAGGTTAAGGCGAAGATGGTCGTCAGTTTCATGGTGGTTATCGCGTTGATGGCCGGGCTGTCGGTATTTGCGTTTCTCGAACTTGGAAATGTCACCAGCTCTTATCAATACGCGATTGACCACCCTATGAGCTCTGAAATGGACATGTCGCGGTTTATCAGCGCCATCCGCGATATGCGGCGGGCGTCCGCCACGATGGGGATGTTCGCCCCCCAAAACGACCCCGCGAGAATCGAGTCGTATTATCAAGGGGGCGTAGCCGCTTATAACGAAGGCATGGACTGCTTGGATAGTATTTTAGCCAACGTGAAATCCGATATTAAGGCAACAGACGAAGTTGTGGCCGGTGTAACAGCGGTGGTCGGCGATTTGCGCGACACATTCCAGAGATACATGGATACGTTCTGCAAACCCGTATACGAGGCGGCTCGTGTCGGCGACTACGAAGCGACGCTTGTTTATGCCGCCAACGCCGCGCCTCTTGCCAATGAGCTGAGTGAAAAGGCCGACGCGCTGATAACGATATGTATAGCTACGGCGGAAGAAGCATTGGCGGAATCGGCGGATGCCGTGAGGTATGCCCGGATATTGATTGTGGTTGTGGCGATTTTCTCGTCAATCATCGCGATCATTATTGCTTTGTTCGTAGCGGGACTCCTCGGCAAGCCGCTTTCCATGATGGCAAGGGCATTAGACCAGCTCGGAACAACAGGCGATTTGGATTTTCCGCCGGAAGTCATGCAAAGCGCGCAGGAATGTTCTTCGTGGCAGGATGAGATAGGCCGCTGCGCCAGAGCTTTCGGCGGGACTGTTCAGCATATCGGGAATGTTGCCAAAGAACTTAACATAATGGCAAACGGCGATTTGAATGTTGCGGTAGAGCAGCTCTCCGCCGCCGACGTTTTGGGCAAATCCTTGAACCATATGGCGGATAACCTCAATAGTATATTCGGGGAAATCAACCAATCAACCGCGCAAGTATCCTCCGGCTCGAAACAAATTGCCGACGGCGCACAATCGTTGGCGCAAGGCTCGACGGAGCAGGCGTCCTCCATCGAGCGGTTGTCGGCTTCCGTCACCGAGATCGCGCAGAAAACGAAAGACAACGCCGAAATGGCCGGGAAAGCGGCCGTCCTCGCCAACACCATCAAGCAAAACGCCGAAAAAGGCAGCCGCCAAATGGACGAAATGACAACAGCCGTTAAGGAAATCAACACGGCCAGCCAAAATATCAAAAAGGTTATCAAAGTCATTGACGACATCGCCTTCCAAACAAACATACTTGCTCTCAACGCCGCCGTGGAAGCCGCCCGTGCCGGACAGCACGGCAAGGGCTTTGCCGTCGTCGCCGAGGAAGTCCGAAATCTCGCCTCCAAGAGCGCGGACGCGGCAAGGGAAACCGGAGAGATGATTGAAAACTCAATGGAGAAAGCGGAATTAGGCACACGTATTGCTGATGATACAGCCGCCAGCCTCGCGGAAATCGTGTCCGGCATCAACGAGAGCAGCCGGATCGTCACGGAAATCGCGCAATCCAGCGACGAACAGTCGGCCGGGATCGCGCAGATCAACAGCGGCATCGACCAAGTGGCAAGCGTCGTCCAGCAGAACAGCGCGACGGCGGAGGAAAGCGCGGCCGCCAGCGAAGAGATGAGCGGTCAGTCGGCTGTGCTGGAGGAACTGGTCGCGCAGTTTAAGCTGAAAGACGAAGGTCGATCCGCGCGCGCAAAAAGGCTGCCCGCAACCTCCGGCCGCCAAATTGCCATGCCGGAAAGAACACCGCAAAACGGCGGCGGGGATTTTGGAAAGTATTAAATTCAGTGGAGGATAATAAACATGAAAAGAAGAAGCCTGAAAATGGCAATCTTAATCCCCGTGCTTGCGGTATTGATTGCCGGCGTCACGCTGATGGTGGTGATTGTCGGCTCGGTCGCTTCGTCGTCTACGCATGATCTGACCGACAGGCTTATCAATTCAAGGGTAAACGAGTATTCTAATAAATTTGAGGCACTGTGCATGGACGCATACAGCGTGGTGCGCTCCATCGCGCCGGTACTCAATGATGTAGCATCTCATTCGCAAAGCCCGCGTGATGAAATGTTAGGGGTATTGAGCAGCGTCCTTATGTCCGACGATAATATACTGGCCGTTTGGACATGCTGGGAGCCGGACGCTATGGACGGCATGGACAGCGAGTTTGCGGGAAAGGGATACCACGATAACACCGGGCGGTATGTGCCTTATGTGTATAAAAGCGGGACAGGCTTTGAAATCGAGCCTTTGGTTGACTACACCGTCCCCGGCGACGGCGATTATTACTTAGGGGCGCGCAATTCGGGCAAACCTTATATCACCGACCCGTATCCATATGAGATAGGCGGCAAGACCGTCATCATCTATTCGATAGCGTATCCGATCATACGGGGCGGCACAGTCGTTGGTGTGGCGGGTATTGACATTAGCCTTGAAGAACTCATATCCATCATGAACAGCGGTTCAATCCTTGACGACGGGTATTTAAGCGTCATTTCTCCCGGCGGGTTGATCTCTACTCACAGGAACGAAAGCATGATTCTCACCGATTATAAGTCA
>WRIZ01000023.1 GCA_009782475.1 Oscillospiraceae bacterium
GGAGGGGGGCACCCCCCCGGCCCGCCGTAGGCGGACCCCCCTCCACAGAGGGGAATGGGCTCCCTCACGGAGGGAGCTGGCAGCGAAGCTGACTGAGGGAGGGGACGCGCTCTCCTCCCGCGCCCTGCGGGGCGCACCCTCCTCTGGGAGGAGGGCAACCACCCCGTCCGCCGTAGGCGGACACCCCTCCACAGAGGGGAATGGGCGGGGCGGTTGACAAAATCACTCTATGACGCTATACTGATAATCGGAACTGTCGCTTGGCGGCTTGGTCACTCCCCACAAAGGAGTGATGCTCATGATTACATATGAGGGGCTTTTTGCTTTTAGTATGGTCATCATAGCTGTTATCGCTCTCTGCTTGAATAAGCGGAAGAAATAGCACGAGACGCCGTTTAGTCACGGCGTCTCACTTTCCTAGCAAGGACTGAGCCGCCCTGCAAAAGCGGCAGTTCCTCTTATGTATTTAGTATACGGCATTACGCTCTCCCTGTCAAGTTATTTTTGCACCCCGGCCGCTCTGCGGAGCCACCCCTTCACAGAGGGGAATGTTAGAAGGAGGCCGTATATTGGGATTAACGATGAAACCGCGGGAAATGATAAAGTTCTTAGAGGAAAACGGGTATGCTTTTATCCGGGCAAAGGGTGGAAGCCATCATATTTACGGGAACGGAAGCCATTCGATCCCCATACCCATTCACGGGAGCAAGGATTATGGAGAAGACTTCATACGAATGGTTTTGAGAGAAACCGGAATAAGCAAAACGGATTTGCTGAAATATTTGAAACGATAGGAGGATGATTATGACCGCAAAATTATCTATAATCTGCTCGCAGCAAAGCAACGGAACCTATTTCGCGCAATGCCCCGAGGTAAAAGGCTGTTTTACCCAAGGGGATACCTATGAGGAAGCCGTTTCTAACCTGAAAGAGTTGGTTGAAATATCCATACGGGAAGAGCTTACGGAGGAAGAACGGCAGGAAATACAGCAATCAAAAGCGAAGATTTTCTCCGAATTTGAGATTGCGGTGTAGGAGGGATAGAGGCTCCCTCACGCCAAGCGTACGCTAGGCGTCAGAGGGAGCTGGCAGCGAAGCTGACTGAGGGAGGGGACGCGCTCCACCCGCCGTCTGCGGACGGCACCCTCCTCTAGGAGGAGGGCAACCACCCCGGCTCTGCGGAGCCACCCCTCCACAGAGGGGAATGGGCTCCGATGGCGTCTTAATTCCCCTCCAGGGAGGGGTGGACGCGAAGCGGACGGGGTGGTTATTCCCCTCGCGGGGGCTGGTACGACTTAGGTTCCTCTTGATATTGCTCTTTTGATGGGGTATACTTTGAGCAAGGGGGCGGTGTATATGCTCGATAAAGTTGAATATTGGCTCGGCTTATGCGATAAACATAACCAACATGCTGACAAAAGAAAGAATAGAACACATTTATAAGGGAACGGAGGAATTCCTATGTTGGATAAAGAAAAAGTTAGGGAAATAGCACGGAAATACTCCGAGGAAGTGCAGAAAGTATTAAACCCCACATCAATTATCCTATTCGGTTCTTACGTCAACGGCAACCCTCACGAATGGAGCGACATTGACAGGCATATTAGAAAAATCTAAAATAACCACACGATAACCCTTCCCATAGCTTGACTTTTATGGTATACTGTATAATGCTTTGCTAAAAATGGCGGGGATGGGTGAACTGACCTTTGGGTACGCTGGATAAGCTGCAATCATTTTGGAACGATATGGCCGAACGCTTCCGGTCTTATATTTCCATGTTCGGCGTCCGGGATGTGGTGGACATTTTGCTGGTCACCGTCATCGTCTACTTCGCCATCCAGCTTTTGCGGCGTTCCAGCGCGTTTTCGGTCATGAAGGGTGTTTTCTTCCTCATTTTGGTTTTAGGGCTCTCGCAAATCCTCGGTTTGCACACCCTCCATTTCCTGCTTTTCAGCACATTGCAAGTCGGCGTCCTCGCCGTGATTGTCCTTTTTCAGCCGGAACTGCGCAAGATGCTCGGGCAGGTCGGTTCGACCGGCAATTTGGTGATCGGGCGGAGCGGGACGAGCAACCTTGAGCATTGCATAACCGAAACGGTGGAGGCTTGCCGCTCCCTTTCCTGGGAGAGGCAGGGCGCGCTGATCGTTTTTGAGCGGCACGACCCGCTGAGCGATCATGCCGACACCGGCACAACGGTGGACGCCGCCGTCACGGCCGAACTGCTGAAAAACATCTTTTATCCCAAGGCACCGCTGCACGACGGAGCCGTGATCATCCAAAACGGACGCATCACAGGCGCGAGCTGTATGCTCCCGCTCACAACCAACCAAAGCCTCAGCCGCGACCTCGGGATGCGCCACCGCGCCGGGATCGGCGTCAGTGAAGTTTCAGACGCCGTGGTCGTGATTGTCTCGGAAGAGACCGGTTCGATGTCGGCCGCCGTCGGCGGTATGCTCAAACGCCACCTCGCCCCTGAAACGCTGGAAAAACTGCTTCGGCTGGAACTGCTGCCCGCCGACCCGAAAGAGAGCAAAAAGGGGTTGGGCGGCGTCTCCAAAAGGATCAGAAAGAAGGGGGATAACGCTTGAAGAAAGGGAATATTCTAATTTGGGCATTATCCCTGATTATTGCCTTCGTCTTATGGGGTTATGTGGCGTTTTACGGCAACCCTGAAGACGAGATCATCGTAGACAATATCCGTATTCAATTTATCAACGACCAATATCTCTCTTCAAGGGAGTATATTCTTGTCGGCGGCAGGGACGCCACCGTCAGCGTACGGTTTGTGGGGCGCAGGCAGTATTTGGCAAATATAAACAACAGAAATGTAACGGCCGTCATCGATTTGAGGGGCATCCGCGCACTTGGGAACAACCCGATGGAGTATGAACTGCAAGGCCCGGCCGATCTTGATTCCGTTGACCAATACCCGATCAATCCCCTTGTCACATTGAAAGTTGACAAGATTGACAGTAAAAGCGTCAACCTCCGGCTGGATTTTAACGGCGAGATCGAGGACGGTTATGAGCGCGAAGCACCTAGATTCGACATTTATAACGGCGAAAGCCTCTTGCCGGACAATTACCGTGTTCGGGTCACCGGCCCGGTCGAAGTGCTGGATACGATCTATGAGGCTGTGGCGAGCTATTCGCCGCATGCCCCGCTCAGGCGGAGCATTGTTGAGGTTCCCGTTGATTACCGGTTTTACACGGAAAGCGGGCAGCTGGTCGATAACGAATACATCATCGCTAACGATGATGTTTGGCTGACCCTCCCGATATATATGGTCAAGAAGGTCAAACTCGAGATAAATTTCATTTACGGCGGCGGCTTGAAAGGTGAGAATATTTCCTGGAAGGTTGAACCTGAAAGCATTCGTGTATCCGGCGACCCGGAGATTTTAGAGGATACCCACACCATCCTGATCCATCAGGCTGACTTAGCGTATCTGCAAGAGAATTTCAATGAAACCATCCCGTTTTTCCTGCCGAACGGCCTTAAAAATCTTGACCTTGTAGAAGAAGCTCATGTATCGATCACAATCGAAGGGGTAACGACAAAGGAGGTCAGCACAACCAACGTCTTTATCAAAGGGCTTACCCTGCCCGAAGGATATACCTGTATCGTACACCCCGTAACCATCACCCTTCGGGGTTCGGACAATGATTTGAGACGGGTTGAGCCTGTTCACGTCCATGCCGAAGCCGATTTCTCCGACTTAACAGAGATAACGCCGGGATTCCACAGGCGGTTTTTGGATAAGAGTAAAAAAATAGAAGTGCTGGGCTTTGAAGAGACGGTGGGAGCTATCATAAAGGATTATATCATTGAAATCGAGATCATCCCGATTTCAGAGGCGGGTTCATGACGCAAACGGCGGTCGTTATCAAGATTTACGGCCCCGGCCTTTGCGAAGTCCGCGTACGCCGTCAGTCATCGTGCGGCGATGTTTGCTCTTCCTGTGCCAACCTCTGTGAAACGCCTGACATTGATGTGTTGACGGTAAACCCCATCGGAGCCGGGTTGGGAGACTGTGTATTGATCGAAGGCAGCCGTACCCTTGCGTTGGCGGCACTGGTTTATTTGGCGCCCATCCTCCTCTTTTTCATCGGCTGGTTCATCCATCCTTTGGCCGGAGGCGTTGGCTTATTATTGGGCGTTGCGGCCGTCTTAGCGGCCAACCGTTTTTTGCAGAACAGAGACGGCGTTTCGGCAAAGATCGTTGCGATCGTAGAAACGGCAGAATAACGATGTTTGGTTATATAAAGCCCTATCAGCCGGAGCTGAAATTCCGCGAGATGACCTTGTACCGAGCCGTTTACTGCGGGCTTTGCCACACCCTTTCCAAGCGGTACGGAGCCAAAGCGCGGCTTTTGGTGAATTATGATTTTGTTCTGCTGGTCATGCTTTTTTGGTCGGGGCCGACCAAAATGGTCAAACGGCGATGCGTCAAACATCCCTTTCGCGGACATTGCCAACTATGCGAAGGAGACGCCCTCGACTACGCCGCCGACGCCTTGATCCTTTTTTCCGATTGGAAACTGAGAGATTCTGTTTCAGACGCACGGCTGGCTCTCTTTTCCCGGTCATTGCGTCTTTTCTACCGCAAGCATTTTCAAAAAGCCTCAAAGCGGCTCCCGGGGGAAGCGGATGAATGCGCCCGGCGGATGGGTGAAATCCAGCAATTAGAGGGTTCGGGAGATCAGGCGTTCAAAAGCATCTATGCTTTCGGAACCATGCTGGCTTCGTTAAGCTCCTTCTATCGTAACGATAGCGACCGGCGGGCGGCGCACAGCGTCCTCTATCACTTGGGCAGCTGGATCACCATCGCCGACGCGGCAGACGACCAAAAACGCGACGCCAAAGCAAAAGCCTACAATCCTGTAACGGCGTCCGGTTTGGAACGGGAGAAGGTTTTCAACCTCTTAAGACAAGAGCAGGAACTGGTGCTTACAGCTTTTGATTTACTGCCTGAAAATGAGTTTACCGACATCACGCGCAATATCCTGTCCTTAGGGCTCCATTCCCGCGGACACGACATCTACAAAAAAGGAGGGGCGTCAACCGATGAATGATCCATATGGCGTTTTAGGCGTCCCGCGTTCAGCCTCGGCCGAAGACGTGAAGAAAAGATACCGCGAACTGGCGCAGAAATACCACCCCGATAAATATACGGGGAATGAGCTGGCCGACCTCGCGCAGGAGAAAATGAAAGCCATCAACGAAGCATACGACATCATCATGCGGGAGAAAAACGGACAAGGTTCGGCAAGCGGCTCGGGGTACAGTCCCTATGGGCAGCAGAATCAATCCCCTTACGGACAGGGGCAGCAGGGCGGCTCCTATGGGCAAAACCCCTACGGCTACCCTCCCCAGCAAGGCACGCGCGGCTGTTCATGCTGCGAATGCTGCGCGGGGATGATGTGCGCCGATTGTTTATGTTCTAGTTTGAGGTGTTGTTAGAAGGAAGAGCAGCGCAGACCGTCAGGTCAGCTAAATTCACTTTAGCTGACCGCCCGGCGGGCGTTGCGATGCTTGACAGGAGGTTCTCATGAACAGTATGACAGGATACGGAAGGGCGTCCAAAGACGCGCTGACCATCGATCTCCGCGCCGTCAACCACCGCTACCTTGACATATCGGTTCGTACACCGAGGAGCTATTCTTTCTTGGAAGAACCGCTTAAAGCACTGGCCGCCAGCTGTGCCGGGCGGGGGAAGATCGAGATCGGCGTAACGGTGGATAACCTCGCCGCGGATACGGTCAGCATTACCCTCAACCGCCCCGTGTTGGAGAGTTATCTGTCGGCGGCGGTGACCCTCAGCGATTACGGCATCGCAAACGACATCAAGGCCTCGTCCGCCCTTCGCTTCCCCGACGTCATGGCCGCGGCCAAACAGGAGCCGGAAACCGAAGCCGTCACGGCTCTCGCCCTGTCGGTTGCCGAAGAGGCGTTCGCCGATTTCAACAGAACCCGTGCCGGCGAAGGGGAAAGACTTGCCGGGGATATTGGTGCTAAACTAACCGAAATTGAGCGTTTGGCGGCTTTGATCGAAACCCGTATGCCCGAAAATGTAGCGGCTTACCGCGAACGATTGCGGGTAAAAATCACGGAGATTTTAGAAGGGCGTTCGTTCGACGAGGCGCGCATCCTCACCGAGGCCGCCGTGTATGCCGACCGCATCTGCGCCGACGAAGAACTCGTACGCTTGCGCAGCCACATCGCCGCTCTTCGCGGGATGCTCAAGCAATCCGGCGCGGTTGGGCGGAAGATGGATTTCCTTGTGCAGGAGTTTATGCGGGAAGCCAACACCATCGGCAGCAAATGCAATGATACCGAAACGGTATCATTCGTGATCGACTTGAAAAGCGAGATCGAAAAGATACGGGAGCAGGTGCAAAACATCGAATGAAACTCATCAATATCGGTTTTGGGAATATGGTTTCGGCGGCAAGGCTGGTGGCGGTTGTCACGCCCGATTCGGCTCCGATGAAACGAATCATCCAGGAAGCGCGGGACAGGGATAAGCTGATCGACGCGACGCTGGGACGGCGTACCCGGGCTGTCCTCATTATGGACAGCGACCATGTGGTGTTATCGTCCATCCTGCCGGAGACGGTGGCGGCTCGTTTGCAAGGCGGCGCGGCGGCGGTTGAGGAAGAAACGGAGGAACCCTGATGGCAGGCTTACTGTTGGTGGTATCCGGCCCGTCCGGCGCGGGCAAAAGCACCGTTTTGAACGCGGTGATGGCAAAGCGGAAGGATATGTTCTTTTCGGTATCCGCCACGACACGCGCTCCCCGCCCCGGCGAAACAGACGGCGTCCAATATTCCTTTGTTTCACCGGATGAATTTCACCGGATGCTGCAAGAAGGGCGTTTGCTGGAAACCGGCTCTTTCGCGGGAAATTGGTATGGAACACCGCTTGACCCTGTTATGGAAAGGCTGGGAAGCGGGGAAACTGTGGTGCTGGACATCGAATCGGCCGGGGCGGCGCAAGTCAAGGAAAAATACCCGAACGCCGTTTTGATCTTTCTAACACCGTCAACCGAAGAGGAAGCCGAACGGAGGCTGCGCAACCGGGGAACCGAGAACGAGGAAAAAGTCTTGAAGCGGATGGCGGATTCGAGACGGGAGTATATGCAGATCGACCAGTACCGATATATCGTCGTCAATGATACGGTCGAGGTTGCCGTTCAAGCCATGGAAGCCATCATCATCGCCGAATGCGCGCGTACCAAACGCAACAAAGGATTGTTTTTCAAATATCGTGAGACACATAGATGAAGGAGGAACCCCATTATGCTTTCACCATCCATCAGCGAACTCATGCAGCACATCCCCAGCCGTTACCTTTTGGTCAACGTCACGGCGCGGCGCGCCCGCGAGATCGCCGAAACAGCGGAGCGGCAGGACATCAGGCTGACCGAAAAGCCGGTTAAGATGGCCATCAGCGAAATCGCCAACGGCGCGCTGGTCGGGGCTGTCAAGAAAGAGTACAACTACAAATTAGACTAGCGTTGAAAGATCAGTATGTCCACATAGCGGTGCGGCGCGTTCCGTATACGGCTGACAAGCCGTATACATACCGCGTCCCCCCGGCTTTGCGGGGTTCTGTCAGCCCGGGGATGCGGGTAACCGTTCCGTTCGGCGGCGGCAACCGTAAACGTGAAGGCTTTACACTTAGCCTTGCCGACAGCACACCGCTTCAAGGAAAGGCCATCAAAGACATCGCCTCCCTGCTGGATGCAGAGCCGGTTTTGAATGACGGACAGCTCCGTCTCGCGTTATGGATGCGCGACCGTTTTTTCTGCACTTCCTATCAAGCACTGCACACCATGCTTCCCAGCGGGATGTGGTATGATTGGGAGGCCGGGGTCGGCGTACGCCGGATGAAGGACAAAACAGCCTTGCAAGCCGAATTGGCTGTGTCGGCCGAGGAGGCTCTTTCCTTTGATATGGGGCGTCCCTCCCCCGCCCAGCGCGAAGTGCTGGAGCTTCTCTGCGACGCCGGAAGCGCGCCTGTGCGGGATATTTACTACCTGACCGGAACCAGCCGCCGTACCCTCAACGCACTGGAAGCCAAAGGGCTGATCTCCCTTTTTGAAGTCCCTGTGTTTACGCCGCCGCGTTTAAGCACCCCAGCGGAACCCATTACCCTCAGCACAGAACAGCAGGCGGCTTTTGAGCGTTGCGCCCAAGCCCTTGACACCCGCCAGCCGGCTTGCGGTTTGCTCTACGGCGTAACCGGCAGCGGCAAGACCAATGTCTATATCCGCCTTGTGGAGAAAGCCCTTTCCGAAGGCGGTGGTGCCATTGTTTTGGTGCCCGAAATCGCCTTAACGCCGCAGTTGTTATCCCTCTTCTCGGCGCACTTCGGCGGGAAAGCCGCCCTTCTGCACAGCGCGCTCTCAATGGGGGAACGCCTCTCCGAATGGAAACGAATCCGGGAAGGAACGGCAACCGTAGTTTTAGGGACGCGCAGCGCGGTCTTTGCCCCGGTGTGCGATTTACGGCTGATCATCCTGGACGAAGAACAGGAAGGGACGTATCGGTCGGCCGAATCCCCGCGCTATCATGCGCGTGAAGTGGCAAAATTCCGATGTGTACAGCACAGAGCCACCCTCTTGTTTGGCAGCGCGACGCCGTCTGTGGAGAGTTATCAGCAGGCTTCACAGGGACAGATTTTTCTCTGTCGTTTGGATACACGGTACAATCAACAGGCGTTGCCCGAAGTCAAGATTGTCAATCTGCGGGACGAACGCAAATTCGGCAATGACACCACCATCAGCCAAACGCTGCACGGCGAGATGGTTCAAAACCTGCAAAACGGCGAGCAGACGGTATTGCTGCTCAACCGGCGCGGCCACCATAAAATGATGATCTGCCCCGAATGCGGCCAAAATCCCGGATGCCCGCGATGCAGCGTCCCGCTGGCTTATCACTCGGCAAACGGGCGTCTCATGTGCCATTATTGCGGTTTCTCCTCCAAATACGACGGGGAATGCGGCGATTGCGGCGGGAAACTCATCCCGTTGGGGGCGGGGACACAGCTTGTGGCCGAAGAACTGGCCGGACTGTTCCCCGATACCGAAATCTTGCGGATGGACACAGACACCACCGGGGGACGCGGGGCGCACGAGAAACTGCTTGACCGCTTCCGGAAAAAAGGCATCCCCTTTTTGATCGGGACGCAAATGGTCGCCAAAGGGCTGGATTTTCCCAATGTGACCCTCGTGGGCGTCTTATGCGCCGATACGGCCTTGAACATTGACGATTTCCGAGCCGGCGAACGCGCTTTTTCCCTGATCACGCAAGTCATCGGACGAGCCGGACGGGGAGATAAACCCGGAAGAGCCGTCATCCAAACATATACGCCCGATCATCCAGTCATTTTGACCGCCGCCGCGCAGGATTACGACCGTTTTGTCCAAGACGAGGCCGCCCTGCGGCAAATACAGTCGTATCCACCCTACGCCTCCATGACCCGCCTCACCCTCTTCTCTCAGAAACAGGATGATGTGCTGCGCGCCGGGCTGCGGGTGCTGGGCTGGATCGAGCGATCCAAATGTGACGGACTGATGCGGGTATTGGGGCCCGCGCCCGACCGTATTGTGCGGTTGAATACCCGCTTCCGTTACCACATATTATTACTGCATGAGAACAAACCCGCCGTGCGCCGTTTGATTCAAGGTGTCCTGACGGCTTTTCCGGGCGATAAACGCAATAAAGGCGTCGGCCTCTTCGCCGACGCGAATCCGTAGAGGTGCTAATACATGGGGCTTAGAACGATATTGCATGACAGCGACCCGACCCTTCGCAAACAAAGCCGCGAGGTCACCAATTTCGACCGCCGTTTGCACGATTTGCTGGACGACCTCGCCGAAACGGTCGCCCATGCCAACGGCGCGGGGCTGGCCGCCCCTCAGGCGGGCATACTTCGGCGGGTTTGCGTCATCAACGTAGACGGGCTGATCGAATTGGTCAACCCGCGCATCACCGCGTCGGACGGAACGCAGGAAGGAGCCGAAGGCTGCCTCTCCATTCCCGGCCGAACCGGGCTTGTCAAACGTCCAAACCGCGTCATCGTCGAAGCGCAGAATCGTCATGGAAAATCGGTCGTTCTTGAAGGCGAGGGATTTTTGGCGCGCGCCCTCTGCCATGAGCTGGATCACTTAAACGGTGTTTTGTATACCGACGTCATGGAACGCTTTATGACGCTGGAAGAGCTGGCGGAGCTGGACAAAGAGGACGAAGAGGAATGAAGGTCGTCTTCATGGGAACCCCCGATTTCGCCCGGGCTTCCCTTGCGGCGTTGCTGGACATGCCGGAGGTCAGCGTTACCGGGGTGTTTACCCAACCCGACCGGGCGGCCGGGCGCGGCATGAAGTCTCTCCCCTCCCCTGTAAAGGTATTGGCTTTGGAACATGGGCTTCCGGTCTTTCAACCCGTTAAAATGCGCGACGGTGCTGCGCTTGGTCATTTGCGGGAATGTTCTCCCGACCTTGTTGTGGTTGTTGCGTATGGACGTATGTTACCCCGGGAGATGCTGGATTTTCCGCCGCTGGGCTGTGTCAACGTCCATGCCTCCCTTCTGCCCGAGCTGCGCGGCGCGGCTCCCATCCATTGGGCGATCGCGCGGGGGTATACAGAAACAGGCGTTACCACCCAGCGGATGGCCGAAGAGTGCGACGCGGGCGAACTATTGTTTTCCGAAACGACTCCCATCGGTGATCGTGAGGATACGCCGTCTTTGCATGACCGCTTGCGCGAACTGGGTGCGGCTTTGCTGCAAAAAACGGTATGCGCACTTGCGGATGGAACGGCCAAACCCATTCCGCAAGATCACGCCAAGGCTACCTTCGCGCCGATTTTGCGCAAGGAAGACGGGATCATTGACCCCGCTCTCCCGGCTGCCGAGCAAGACCGCCTGATCCGCGCCATGACGCCGTGGCCGGGTGCAACCCTGAACGGTTTGAAAATCCACCGGGCCAGGCTGGTGCCGGACGGAGACGGGGAAAGGCTTGAATTGCTTGAAGTACAAGCTCCCGGGAAGAAGCGGATGAGCGCGGAAGAATATTTCCGGGGACAACGGGCTTGAACGCGCGGGAAGCGGCCTTGAAGGCACTTGCGCGGCAACGCCGCCACGGAACCCGCCTTGACGCCGCTTTGGCCGAAGCGTCCAAAGGACTTTCACCGCTTGACCGCGCTTTGGCGATGCGCCTTTGTTACGGCGTCGTGCAAAACCGGGATTTGATCGACCTTGCGTTGAAAGATTCCATCAAAAAAACACAGCCGCAGGTGCTGGATATTTTGCGCCTCGGTGCTTACCAGCTTTGGTTCCTCGATCGGATACCACACCGCGCCTTGACCGACGAAGCGGTGCGTATTTGTAAGAAAACCGCACCTCACGCGGCCGGTTTGGTCAACGCCATCCTGCGGCGTCTGCCCGAAAAACCGCCGGAAACGGATGATTTCTCTGTTAAACACAGCCTCCCCCGCTGGTTTTGCGAGAAAATGGCTTCCCTCCTGCCGCCGGACGAGCTGGAACCGTTTTTCGCCTCCTGCAACGCCATACCGCCCATCTATATTCAGGAGAAATCGGGCGGCTATACTTTGGAAGACGCCTCCATACTAGACGAGGTGTTACGAAGCGGCAAAGGGATCGTCGCCGACCCGGCGGCTAGAAGAGCCGTGATATCACTCAATCCCCAGCCGGGGATGCGGATATGGGATTGCTGCGCCGCGCCGGGCGGCAAGACAGCGATGTCCGCGTTTATGATGGACAATCAAGGCACTATTTTGGCAACCGACAAGAGCGCGGAAAAACTGCCGATGATACATCAAACCCTCTCCCGCATCGGGGTGACCATCGCCGACATTAAACAAGCCGACGCGGCGGTATATACCCCCGAAGGGTTATTTGACGCTGTTTTGTGCGACGTCCCCTGTTCCGGCTTCGGAGTCTTGCGCAAAAAACCCGACATCCGTTACAGAACAGAGGTCAGCCACTTCCCCGCTCTCCAGCTGTCCATCCTGCGGAACGCGGCAAAAGCGGTCAAGATCGGCGGGGCGTTGGTTTACTGCACCTGTACCCTGTTGCCGGAAGAGAACGAGGATGTTGTCAGAGATTTTATGTCAGATGATTTTACGGTTGAAAGCATGGAAACGCTTTGGCCGCACAGAGGAGATACGGATGGTTTTTTTATATGCAAAATAAAGAAGAACGGAACAAGCCCGCAATGAGGCTAAATTCATTTTAGCCGAATGTCCGCGGGTGCGGTAGAGTTTGACATGAACGATAAAATAGACATACTTTCCCTCCTGCCGGAGGAAATCAACGTCACGCCCGCCTACCGTCAAAAGCAGGTCTTTTCATGGCTCGGCAAACATGGCGTGCGGTCTTTTTCAGAAATGACCAATCTTTCCATCCAGCTTCGTTCTGAGCTTTCGGAACGATACAGTCTCGACATCCCGCGAGAAATGGAGCGGCAGGTTTCCGCCGACGGCACGCAGAAGATATTGTGGCGGCTGAGAGACGGGGAGCAAGTTGAAACGGCGTTGATGCGGTATAAACACGGCTGGTCGGCCTGCTTGTCCACGCAAGCTGGCTGCCGTCAGGGCTGCGCCTTCTGCGCCTCGGGGTCGCACGGCTTTTCCCGTAACCTGACGGCCGGGGAAATCCTGAGACAGGTGCTTTATTGCGGGGTAGAGATCAGCCGCGTCGTGCTGATGGGTACAGGCGAGCCGCTGGATAATTTTGACCAAACCGTCCGCTTCTTAAAACTTATCAGTCATTCCGAAGGACGGAATCTCAGCCCGCGCCACATCTCCCTTTCCACATGCGGTGATGTGCCGGGCATCCTCCGGCTGGCCGAGCTTGGGCTTTCCGTAACCCTTTCGGTCTCCCTTCACGCGCCTGACGACGAAACGCGTGACCGCATCATGCCGGTCAATCGAAAATACCCTATTTCCCAACTTTTAGACGCATGCGGGAAATATTTTACCAAAACGGGTCGACGAATCAGCTATGAGTATGTTATAATAGAGGGGTTGAATGATTCACTAGGACATGCGCGGCGGCTGGCCGCCTTATTGAAAGGGCACCCGGCGC
The DNA here is from genome assembly GCA_009782475.1 of Oscillospiraceae bacterium. Classification (GTDB taxonomy): domain Bacteria; phylum Bacillota; class Clostridia; order Oscillospirales; family UBA929; genus UBA929. The sequence goes on from WRIZ01000023.1 coordinate 13,117, forward strand.
ATGTCAATGTCATCCCGTACAATCCCGTTTTGGGCAAACCTTTCTCGGCACCAAAGCCAAGCGTTGTGGATCGCTTTATGGACGGATTGAACGGTTTGCAAGCTACGGTGAGAAGAACATTGGGAAAAGACATCGACGCGGCCTGCGGGCAGCTAAGGAGTAAGCGGATATGCTAGGTTGGGCGGTAACCGATACGGGCGTGGCAAGACGGGAGAATCAGGATTCTTTCCATCTTGAGCTTTCCTATGCCGCGAACATGGCTGTCTGCGTTGTGTGCGACGGAATGGGCGGCGCCCGTTCCGGCAACATTGCCAGCCGCATCGCGTCCGATACATTTATCAATGAGCTGCGCCTTCAAGTCAAACCGGGGATGGGGTTTAGGAATCTCAAATCCGCGCTGGCAACGGCCGTTTCGGCCGCCAATACCCAAGTTTTTGAAAAAGCGGTGAGCGACGCGTCCAATTTCGGCATGGGCACAACCTTGGTCGGTGCCGTGGTAACGCCCGAGAATGCCGTCATCGCGAATGTGGGCGACAGCCGTGCTTACCTCATCAGCGAGGAAGGCATCGAGCAGATCACACGGGATCATTCGCTGGTAGAAGACCTTCTCGTGCGAGGCGAGCTAACCTATGAAGAATCAAAGAATCATCCCAGCAAACACCTGATCACCCGCGTCGTCGGCACCGAAGACGCCGTTATCACCGATTTGTATTCAGTCGACTTCCGCGAGGGGGATTTTCTTCTGTTATGCACCGACGGGCTGACCAATGTCGTTGAGGATCAGGAGATCCTTTTTGAGGTTCTGCACGGGGGCGACCCAGCCAACGCCTGCGTCAATTTGGTCAATTTGGCCAACAGCCGGGGCGGCCCGGACAATACGACGATCATTCTGATCCATATATAACCAAGTGAGGACTATGTAACGATGGATAAATACATCGGCAAAATGCTGGATAACCGATATGAGATCCTCGAGATCATGGGTATCGGCGGCATGGCTTATGTGTATAAAGCCCGCTGTCACCTCTTGAACCGTTTGGTTGCCATCAAAATCCTAAAAGAAGAATTCTCCCGGGACGCCGATTTCCGCAGGCGTTTCCACGCCGAGAGCCAGGCCGTCGCCATGCTCAGCCACCCCAATATTATGGCGGTCTACGACGTCTCCCGCTCCAAAGAGCTGGAGTATATCGTCATGGAACTGCTCGACGGCATCACCCTTAAACAATATATGCAGCGCAAAGGGCCGCTTGGCTGGCGCGAAGGGCTGCATTACGTGATACAGATCATCAAAGCCCTCAGCCACGCCCACAGCCGCGGCATCATCCACCGCGACATCAAGCCGCATAACATCATGCTCCTGCGCGACGGCAGCGTGAAGGTGGCCGACTTCGGCATCGCCCGTTTTGCCAGCAAGCAGAATACCTTAACGCAGGAAGCGTTGGGTTCGGTGCATTACATCTCGCCGGAACAGGCGCGCGGCAGCCATATCGACGCGCGCAGCGACATCTATTCGGTCGGTGTGGTTCTTTACGAAATGCTGACGGAGCGTCTGCCGTTTGAAGGCGACTCCCCCGTCTCGGTTGCCTTGCAGCATATCTCCTCCCTGCCGCTCGCCCCCCGTGAAATCAACCCCGACATTCCCCAGGCATTGGAAATGATCGTGTTAAAATCAATGGCTCCAAAACTCTCCAAACGGTATTCCTCGGCCGATGATATGCTGAAGGATTTGGAGGAGTTCCGCAAAAACCCGTCCGTCTCCTTTGAATACGACTTGGCCGAACTGCAAACAGCGGCGGACGAAGGGGCTGAAGAACCGACCCGCTCACTGCCCGGCGGCGGCGTGAAAGGAACCGGGCTGAAACTGGACGCCAAGAGCGAAGCGGAAGAACGCAAACGCATCCGCAAAGAAATGCGGGATGAGGAAAATCACAATACACGCAAATCCAGCAACCTCATCGCAACCCTTTCCGCCGTTTTGGGCGTTTTGGTGGTCATCGCCATACTGGGTTTCGTGATCGTCAATATGGTCGGCAATTTTATCGGCCAAGACGATGACGTCATGGTGGACGTCCCCAACCTCCGAAACAAGGCACTGCCCTCCCTTGAGGCTTTGCAAACCGAATACCCGCAGCTGCGCTTCAAGGTGGAAAGAGAGTATAACGAGGATTATGACGCCAACATGATCTTTGATCAAATCCCCCTTCCCGGTATCCGTCAGGTGAAGGAAGGCACGGAAATCATCCTCAAAGTCAGCACAGGAAGGGTTCCGGTGCTGCTGCCCGACTTTGCCGGTATGGATTTACAGAATGTACAACGCTGGCTGTATGAAAACGATCTGCGCTATGACGCCAGCCAAAATACCGCCGAACCCCATGACACCATCGGGCGCAACTTTGTCATCCGTTCCGACCCCGGACCTGATACAACGGTGTATAAAGGCGACCTGATCCGTTTGGTTTACAGCCAAGGCAAAGACCCTCAGCAAGTCTCGATGCCTGACCTAAAGGGCAAGAGCGAGCAGGAAGCCCGGGAGATGCTGCTGTGGCATAACCTCCTGATCGGTAATGTGACATATGAAGAGAACGATTTGGCCGAGGGTTTGGTTGTTTCGCAAAGCGTCAAACCCGGTGATAAAATCCTGGAGAACGAAATCATCGATTTTGTCGTCAGCACAGGCCCCGCATATGTGGAAACCACGCCCTCCGCTCCTGATATAGAAGTTTCCCCCAGCTCCGAACCATCCATAGAGCCTTCGCCGTCGGAAGAACCGCCGCCTTCACCCTCACCCTCGGCCGATGAACTTGTTCAATTCAATCAAAACATCGGCATTCCCGCCGGTATCGTAGGGACAACGCATCTCGTCGTGAAGCGGAATGACGTGACATTCTTTGAGGAAACCATCAATACGGAAAACGGCTCCCCCTCCATTACCATCCGGGGATACCACAGCGACATCATCACCGTTTACTTTGATGATCAACTGTACTATAGTTTATCCATCGCGGCATTGATGCAGAGCCCATGACGCTGGACGGCAGATTGATCCGTTCCATCAGCGGGTTCTATACCGTCCGCACCGGCGAAGGCGATTTTGTATGCCGCGCCCGGGGGCTTTTCCGCCTCAAAGGCGTTTCGCCTCTCACAGGCGATTTTGTTACCATTGAAACATTGCCGGACGGTTCCGGTTCGGTCATAGAAGTGGCGGAGCGGCGCAATGCGCTGATCCGCCCTCCTGTTTGCAACATTGACGCTCTTGTGATGCTGATCAGCGAAGCGGTTCCGCGCACCGACCCGTTCATTATTGATAAAATGGCGGCAATGGCTGCTCACAATAACATCGAAGTCATCCTGATCATCAATAAATGCGATCTCGAACCGGGCGATACATTGTTCAAGTTGTATCAATCTTTCCCCCTTCTGCGCGTCAGTGCCCTGACCGGGGAAGGTCTATCGGGCATATGGCCGCTGATCGAAGGAAAATGTATCGCGCTGGCGGGCAACTCCGGCGTGGGGAAATCCGCGCTGCTCAACGCGCTGGGCGGCGGCGGCGAACACCGGACAGGCGGCGTCAGCGAACGGCTGGGGCGGGGACGCCACACCACCCGCCATGTGGAGCTGTTCACCCTGCCGCACAATGTTTTGGCGGCCGATACCCCGGGGTTTGCCGCGCTGGAAACGTTAGCACCTATACCAGCCGATGAGTTGGCGGAATGCTTTATAGAGTTCCGCCCTTATCTCAATGGATGCCGCTTCACCGGATGCTTGCATAAACAAGGGCAGAAAGACTGCGCCGTCCGCACGGCGGTTGACGGCGGAACGATACACCCTTCCCGGTATGAGAGTTATTTGCGATTGCTGGCGGGATCGTCATGAAACGATGCGTTTTAAGCGAAAAACTTTGATAAACCGCACACCCTTTTCATTTGCTTCCGTATACTGAGGTATAGGGAAGCTATTGTTGTTTCGGTAGCTTTGCGTTTGGGGGGTGACGGCATGGGCAACCGGCGCAGATGGTGGTGGGAAAAACGGTATCGCCGGGTGCGGCCTCCGTTCGTCATGGGCGCGGTGTTTGCCGGATTGCTGCTGGCTCTCGTCTTCCCCTGGGGCTTTATCATGCTCATGCTTGGCGCGCTGCTGGCCTTGCTTGGTTTATATTTCTTTACGTGGTGGCGGTAAACGGGTCAAACCCATATCAGATGATTTGAGATGATGTGAAAGGAGGAAGTGCAGATGAAAATCGTAGTATTGCATTCCCCGAGATTTCTGCGCGGTATTTTACGCGGATTGTTTGGCATCAAAAAAGCCCCGCGCGATTGAACAAAAGTGCATATAACCTCCTGTCCGCCACGGGCAGGGGGTCTTGCTTGCGCGGAGGGATTGCTTGTGCTATACTTGTTCAAAAAACAGGGAGAAGGAGCCGCTATGCTAAACTGGAGAGAAAAAATCTTTAATGATGACTATGAGGAAGTCCGTCAAATAACACCTCAAATAAACTGGTTTATGGAGCATTTGGCAAAAAAAAGATATAGCATTTATCCTCTCAGTTTGGCTCAGAATTATACGTCCGCGCTTCTAATGAGCGATTCAACAAAAGAAAGACTTCGAGGCAAAACAAACTGCTTGCGCCCTAATGATTATGACCTCTTTATAAACAAGCTGACCAAAGCCGAAACGATCGATGAGTTTCTAAATGAAAACGGAGACTTGATCAATGCCGTGCCGTTTTATGAGCGTCTCGAGGAACTTCTTAAATGGAAAAATATGACAAAGCCTCTCGTTTTTGAGCGCGCGGGAATCCATCCGTTATACGGCTACCAGTTTTTCAGCGGTAAAAGGCATCCCACCCGCGATAAGGTGCTTCAGCTCGCGATTGCTTTTAGACTATCTCATGCTGGAACGCAAGAACTGTTGACGCTGGCCGGGAAACGCGGGCTGTATCCCCTAGACGAGCGCGACGCCATTATCCTATTCGCGTTTACGCATGATTACAAGTTAGACCAATTGCAGGAAATGCTGTTTGATAAATCTTTGCCGCTCCTGGGAGAGATACGGACATAACCGGGATTCCCCGATAAATATTTTCAGATTCAGCAAAGCTGCTTAGGACGCGGCTTTCTTTTTGTGCTACGATGGTTTGAAGAAAGGATGGGAGAAGAATGGAAATTTTACTAATCGTTCTCTGTATCATAGCGTCGGGGCGTTTCCGCAGAGCCGGAGAAAAAGGCGCCGGCAAGTACATAGGCGGTATTTGGGGGACATGGGGCGGCTCTATACTGTTGGCCAGCATGATCGGCTCCGCGACCGGGAGCATAGGCGCGATCTACGCGGTCGTGTTTATCTGCTACGCTGTCGAAATCGGTATCGCGGTTTCCATGATGAAAGCCGGACAAGGTTATTTGGATTACCGCGAAACGCAGAAACTGATCGAAGAGAAGAAAGCGCAGGACAGCCGGGAGAAAAAACTCGAAGCCGAAATGGCAAGCCTGCGGCAGCAAGTAGCGGTGATGCAGTCAGGCACACAGCCGTCACGGGTGACAACCCCAACGGTGAACGTGTCTAAACAGGATTATTATGCGCTTGCGGATAAACTCGCACACTACCATACATTCAGCATGGATGAATCCGAAGCCGATCAAATGGAGTTAGAACTGCTCGCTGGTGGCAATGATGCGCTGACAAACATTTTACAGTATTTATTACATTGCGGGCAAGGCAAGCAAAGTCAAGGGTGGTGGAGTAATTCTAAGCGTCTTGTGCGGTTAATCCGTAGATTTCCCGGTGAAGATCATGCAAACATCTTAACTCAACTCGTCAATTACCCGAGTAACATATGGGAATATCAAGAACAAGTCAAAAACGTTGCAGAAGAAGAATTGAAAGGACGATTATCATGAAAAGGAATCTATCCCTCTTGCTGGTACTCATACTAATCGCGGCGTTCATCCCCGCCCCTTCCGCGCTGGCGGCGATCACGTTTAACTATATCGATGTGAAGACAGAGGATGGGGGGAATAAAATCACCGGTATCGAAGCCGTTTTCACCGGCACTGATTATTTGGTATACCAGTATTTCGGGGTTTTAGTCGTCGAGAGGGATGGTAAACGCGTCAGTGTGAGTTATACCATTCCAGACAAATACCGCTATTACGAATATTCGCAGGAGAGCTGGATGACCATCACATTCCAAACCCCGCTGACGGAACCGGGGGATTACGTGATTTCCCTTACCTACAACGGCGTTCAAATGACGGATACCCATACCATCGAAGCGCAGCCAACCGGAAAGGATTTTGAAAGTATCACGGTCATGGGAGAACAAAACGGGGATTTCTATACCTCCATATCCGGGTTGGAGCTGGTTTTTAACGGCAAATTTACCCTAACCCCCGCTTCTTATTCTTCTAACTTTACCAGGGACGGAGCCCGTATTACTCCCGGCGGCAGTATATCCTATAGCGGTTATAACGCGGCCACCGGTAAGACCACATACATTCTCAATTTCCGCGATGAACAGCAAATCCCCGGCGAGTACGCGTTTTCCATTACATACGAGGGCGTCACACATTCCGCAGCCGCGGCTATTCCCGCGCCGCCGTCCGCGACCGGCGAAAATTTTGACCGGGTCGAATGCTTTTCAAACGAGTACGTTATTCATGGTTTGGAGCTTTACTTCAACGGAATGTTTGACGAAACGACTGTGAACGAAAGCCTCATAACGAACTTGAACGTGCTCAGAAACGGTAATCCATTCCGTATTTCCTATAGCATTCATATTTTTTATGAAGAGATCAACGACCAAACCGAGATATATCTCAAATTTAATCCTTACATAAGCAAGCCGGGGATTTATGATTTTTCCGTTCAATACGACGGCGTTGAACGGTCTGCAACCGCTTCCATTGGAGAAGCACCCCATATCCATACCGCCAACGATTGGGCGGTTGACGCTGTCAACACAGCGTACAGATACGACATCCTGCCCGAAACCCTGCAAGACGATTATGATCAATCCGCCACACGCGCCGAGTTCTGTGCTCTCGCCGTTGCGTTAATTGAAGAACTGACAGGCAAGGAGATCACCGCGCGCAAGGTATTCTCCGACGATGACGGCGACGTCAACATCCAAAAAATCGGCGGGCTGGAGATTGTCTACGGCTTAAGCGCGGATAAATTCGATCCCGGCGGAAACATCAAACGGCAGGAGGCCGCTATGATCCTTGACCGTATTGCGAGGAAGGCATTGGGGCAAACGCTGCCGGAGGGGATCATCACATTCACCGATTTGGACGGGGTGCCGGACAGCATGGTCACCGCCATCAAGAGAATGCGCGGGATCAGCCCCAGTATTATGAGCGGGATTGGTAACAACCGCTTTGACCCGCAAGGCAGTTTCACCCGGGAGCAGAGCATACAGACGATGGTACGGATTTATGAGTGGTATGGCAATACATCAGAACCGGAACCGGAACCGAAACCAGAACCGGAACCGAAATCCGGTGTATTCCCTGTACATTATGATTCATATACGCTCACGGGGTATCAAATAGGTAATGATAATGACGGAAACGCTACAATAACATTTTACGGCAGCGAGATTAGTACCAGATCAATTTCATGCTTTATTGAGACGGAAGAAGCAGCATTTCAATTAAATAAATCGCAATTCGACAGCACAAAAAGTTATATTACATTCTTTTCGATAAACAGCCTTCCGCCTATCGCTGTTACGCTTAAAGACAGCGGTACGGGCGAAATCATCGTTTCGTTCAACGTATCGGACGAACCGCAAACAAAAAAATAGGTAATATGCAACTATCCTCTCCCCCAAACCCCCTGTTTGTAACGGACAGAGGGTTTGCTTGCGCGGAGGGATTACCTGTGCTATACTGGCTTACAGTAAATAAGGAAAAGGGGGGTTTTATGTTTAACTGGAGAGAGAAAATGATCGCATTGGATAAGCGGGAGATGCGACCCGTCATTCGCACCATGCGAAAGCGATTAGGCATATTAACGCCCATCCAGTATTTACTCGGTAAACTAGAGAGAGCCGATACGATCGATGTTTTCTTTGATGAAAACGGTGAATTCTTGAATCCCAGACCTTTCTGTGAACATCTTCAACACTTGCTGAAACAAGGTAACGTCAAAAAGGCCGCGATCATTGAGCGCGCGGGGATCCATCCGCTATACGGCTATCAATTTTTCGACGGCAAGAGAATCCCCTGCCGTGACAAGGTTCTTCAGCTCGCGTTTGCCTTTGAATTGAGTTATGATGAAACGCAGGAGCTGCTGACGCTGGCCGGAAAACGCGGGTTATATCCCGGGGATATGCGCGACGCTATCATTATTTTCGCGCTGTTGCATCATCATGATTTGGACAGCACACAGGAAACGCTTTATGATAAATCATTGCCGCTTCTAGGGGAGATACGTACATAACGGAGCATTCACATTAAAACTCATACTTCAGCAACGCTGCATAGGACGCGGCTTTCTTTTTGTGCTACGATATTTGCATGAGGAACATTATTATGAAAGAAAAGAGGAATAAGGAATGAAAACCAAAAAACTCACAGCCCTCCTCCTCACCGCCATGTTACTGGCGGGACTGTTCGCCGGGTGTAGCAGCGGAAACAGCAGCCTCCCGTATGGTTCTGATTTCCCCTATGTTTATACGTATGGAGAATGGGTAATACATTTTCATGGTTACAATATTTTAACAGATGAGCGCGGTAATACAGAAATCATTCTATATTTAGATTCATCAGTCGGAGAAATATTGTTTCTTAACTTAATCTGCAACTATGAAAGCGAGGGTGAATACTACTCTGCTTCCAGCTATAATTTGAACTTAGTATTCTCCAATGCTAAAGTGCAAACGAAAGCGTTTAAGTATGATACTTCCGCTTTACCCGAAAGAATTGTGATCATTAACCAAGGTAACGATGAAAAAGTTATGTCTTTTTATGTTAATGAAGTACCCCCGGCACAAAGCCTTTTGATTGATAAAGGGTAAGCGTCGCCGGGGTTTTCATTCGGCGTGGTATCGCGGTTGGAACACAAAAGATGGGTTATAGATACCCCCCCTGCCCCCTTGTCTTGAACGGCAAGGGGGCGTTTTTTCAGAAAAAGGACATATCCTCCCGAAGCGGACAATATACTGAACATGAAACAAGCACCCAATCACGCTCCAGGCGCGCCGTGCGGCGGTCGGCAATGGGGCAGCTAGGAGGAAAAGGGCATGGAACTCAGAAAGCAAACATTCCTTTATTATCAAACCGTGCTGGACGCCGTAAGCGCCCCCGAGGTGGGCGCAGATGTGATCGTACCCGACCTGTTTCCAGATATGGCGCGCATCGTGGACACGGTCGGGCAAGCCTGCGTCAAGGAAACCGTTCTGCGCGACGACCGCCTCGACCTGACAGGACTCGCGCGCATAAGTCTGCTCTATCTGCCCGACGGAGAGGACGGTTTGCGCAAACTGGAAGCATCGATCCCGTTCAACCATGTTTTTGACGGGCGGTTCCCGGCCAACAGCGAGGTTCACTACGATGTAAAACTGCTCGACACCGAAGCGCGCGCCGTCAATCCCCGCAAAGTCTCCATTTTGGCTCGTCTGAGCGTCCATGCCGTCGTTTTTGCTCCGGCTGAATTGGCCATCCCGGCTGAGGTGACCGAACCTTGCGAAGTGCTGCGCCATTCCTGCGCCGCTTATATGCCGGTGGCTGTGAAGGCAAAGAGTTTTACTATCAATGACGGTTTGGAACTCCCCGCCTCGCGCCCGCCTGTGGATGAAATCGTCGCGGCGATCCCCCGTTTGGAGGTCACCGACGTCAAAACCGTCGGCAGCAAAGCCGTTTTTAAGGGTGCCGTTCTGTTAAGCATCCTCTATCTGAGCGGCGGCGAACCTGTTACAGCGGAGCATGAATTCTCCATCTCTCAAATCATGGATATGGACGGTTTGGAAGAAGGCGCGGCAGTCGACATTGAACTCCAAGTCACCGGCGTTGAGCTGGATGTCGGCAGTGTGAGCGGAGACCCGCGAAGCGTCACCATCGCGCTGAACTTAGAAGCGCAGGCCATCGGCCATATGGAGCGGATGCTTGAAGCCATCGCCGACCTCTACAGCACGGCCGGGCATCTCCGCCCGATCATGGAGCAGCTGCACCTGACCGAATTGGCCGAGCGCGGCGTCCGCCGCCAGCCTGTCCGGGAGGCTTTGGAAACCGAGGAAGAGGTTCGTTCCATTGTTTCCACCCGCATCATATTGGGGCCGGTATCCCGGCTGGACAGCGGCGAAGCGGGATGCGAAGCGTTTATCAATGTATTGTATGTCAACGACGACGGTGAATTCCGCTCGCTCTGCCAAAAACTCGCCGTCCCGGCCGGGATCGAGGCAGAGAGCGCGTCACTGTCGGCCAGGCAAGCGGGTGAGATCACCGCGGCACCTTCGGCGGGGGGTATTGAACTTCGGTTCTCCGTTGACTTTGTCTTTGTTGTGACCCGATCTTCAAACCTGATGACGGTGGGCGGCGTGCAGGAAGAGGAAAGCGCGGAACTCCCGTCCCGCCCCAGTGTGGTGCTGCGCCGCTGCCATCCGGGCGAAGGGCTTTGGGACATTGCCAAACGGTATCACACCACCACAAAGGAACTCTGTATGGCAAACGGTTTGGAGGATTGCGAAGCCGCCCCGGACGGAAAACTTCTGCTGATCCCCAAAAAACGCTGAGGAAGGGAGTGAGTGTAAATGGAAAACCGCAAAATATATGAGGACATTGCCCAGCGCACCGACGGCGACATTTATATCGGGGTTGTAGGCCCTGTGCGCACCGGAAAATCTACCTTCATCAAACGGTTCATGGAAACGCTGGTGATCCCCAACATTGAAAACGAGTATAAGCGCGACCGGGCGCGCGACGAGCTTCCTCAGTCCGGGTCGGGGCGTACCATCATGACGGCCGAACCGAAATTCGTGCCTGAAGAAGCCGTTGAAGTCGTTTTGGAAGGCAGCGCGAGGATGAACGTCCGCCTGATCGACTGCGTGGGCTATATGGTCGACGGAGCCATCGGGCAAACCGAAGACGACCGCCCGCGCATGGTACGCACCCCATGGTTCGATTATGACGTACCAATGACCGAAGCTGCCGAGCTGGGTACGCGTAAAGTCATTGAGGAGCATTCCACCATCGGCCTTGTGCTGACCACCGACGGCACGGCGACCGAACTCAACCGGGAGAGCTACATCGAGCCGGAGGAGCGGGTCATCGAGGAACTCAAAGCCATTCGGAAACCGTTCTTGGTCGTCGTCAACTCAAGATACCCAGAATCGCCGCTGGCGCAGACGGTTTGCGAAGACATCTCCGCGCGGCACGGCGTCACCTGTTTCGCCGTCAACTGCGCCGAGCTGACCGAAACCGACGTTGTCAACCTGATCAAAAGCGTCCTCTTTGAGTTCCCCATCGTGGAGATGGGCATCCACCTCCCGCCGTGGGTCGAAGCATTGCCGCACGGCCATCCGATCAAAAACACCCTCTATGAAGCCATGCTGGAAGCCGCCGCCGACCTGCACCGTGTCCGCGACGTCGACGCGGTGATGGAAAACCTGAAAACCTGCCCCGACATTCTCTCTGTGCGACAGGAAGCCATCCACTTAGGCTCCGGCGTGGCCGAGGCAACGATCGAACTGCCGCGCGAACTCTTCTACCGCACCCTGGGCGAGCAGAGCGGTTTTGCCATCAAAGACGACGGCGACCTGATGGAACTGCTGAGCGGCCTTGCCGGCGTCAAGAGTGCCTACGACAAAGTGGCCGACGCGCTGCGCGACGTCAGGGAAACAGGTTACGGCATCGTGATGCCCGGCTCGGACGAACTAAAACTCGAACAGCCGGAGATCGTCAAGCAAGGAGGGCGTTACGGCATCCGCCTGCGGGCCAGCGCGCCGAGCATCCATATGCTGCGCGCCGACATCGAGACAGAGGTCTCCCCCATCGTCGGCACCGAACGCCAAAGCGAGGAACTGGTGCGGTACTTACTCTCCGAGTTCGACGACCAGCCCGACCGCATTTGGGCTAGCAACATCTTCGGCAAGAGCCTGCACGATCTCGTGAGCGAAGGGCTGAGCAACAAGCTCAAAAAGATGCCGGACGACGCGCGGTGCAAACTGCAGGAGACATTGCAGCGCATCATCAACGAAGGCTCGGGCGGGCTGATCTGCATTATATTGTAGGCATATAAACAGCGAAAGAGGAGGCTTCGGTCTCCTCTTTATTTATAACTCCATCTCAAACTCTATTTCATCTCGCATTGGTATGCCGTCGTTCCCTGTCAGCGGTATCTGCGGCTTCAACTGCCGCGCGGCGTCCATCGCGTTCAACCGTATTTCGCGTATTGTAAACCCGCGCTTCTGATAAAAACGGATCGCGTGGGTATTGTCGTTGCTGGTTTGAACAATGACCTTGCTCACGCCGCTCGATTTTGCGATTCGCTTAACTTGCTCAATGAGCGCGGAAGCGACGCCGATGTTCTGCGCGACGCTTTCGAGCAGCATGATTTCGCATTCGCCGCCATGAAATTCATACAACAGATAACCAAAAACCTCATCACCGCAGAACGCCGCGTATCCCGGCATTGTCCGTGAATCCCACAGCTTTCTGTTGATAGCCAGATACGGCGCGCCCCAAGATTGAATGATAATCGGCTGGATTTTTTCACGGAGGGCGGCGTCAATCTGACGGATTTCATAGTTTTGCGGTTGGATTATTGTCATACCTTTCTCCTTTACGTCAAAATCATTCAGCAAACACATCCGATAAAGTAACCGTGCATCCGTCCAAAACCCGCACAGGCACGGTTTCGGGTTCCGCGTAAGCATAGGTTGTGTATTCCCCGTTTTTCAGGATATGAACTGAGACCGTCCTGCTGTCCGGGTCAACGATCCAATATTCACGCACGCCGTATTTTTGGTATGCGTTGAATTTTAAGTGCCTATCCTTCCCCGCGGTGGATGGAGATAATATCTCTACAATCATATCAGGCGCGCCCGCGCAGTTGGCGTTATTCAGTTTTGATTGATCGCAGACGACCAAAATATCCGGCTGTACAACAATATCGTCACCGTCATCGGCATTCAGCCGCACGTCAAACGGCGCGGCATAGACTTTGCAAGGTTTCCCCTGCAAGAAAATCCCTATCTGTAAAAAAATCTTACCGCTGATGCTTTGATGACTTCTCGTAGGCCCCGGAGCCATCAGGTAAGGAACGCCGTTAATGAGTTCCCAGCGTTCATCATCATCCCAAGTACAATAATCGGCGTAGGTATAATGTTGATCATTTCTCAGAGCGTCCATTGCTGACACTCCCCCTTTATCAATATAAACATAGTATACCCCAACCTTTCATAAACCGCAAGGTACTAAAGAACAGGTTTTTCCATTTTTCTCCTTGACATCGCGGACAAGGGCATATACAATGATTGAGAATATCTGACGGAGGAAACCTGTATTGACGATCAAATTACTCGGCACGGGGTCTTACCTTCCAGCGACAATCATCTCCAACGCCGAATTCGAGAAGACCCTCGACACGACCGACGAATGGATCGTCAAACGCACTGGGATCCGCGAACGCCGCATCGCCCGCGACGAAACTCTGCTTGATCTCGCTTTGGGCAGCGCGAAAGCGGCTTTGGCGGATGCGGGTGAGCCGAGAATAGACGCTGTTATCGCCGCTTCGGCTTCTTTGGATTATCAGTTCCCTCCCCTAGCTTGCCGGATCGGCACGGCTCTCGGCTTGGACGGGCCGTTTTGCATGGATGTGGGCGCGACCTGCTCCGGCTTTGTCTACGGCCTCGACATCGCCGCTCATTATATCAACGCGGGGAGTGCCGAAACGGTATTGGTCGCAGCGGCGGAGAAGCTCTCGTCTTTGACCGACTACACCGACCGCTCCACCTGCATCCTCTTTGGCGACGCGGCGGCGGCGGCGGTCGTCACAAAAGGGGATAAGGCTTATTTCTCTCATTTGGCCTGCGCCGCCGACCCGGAAAACAGCCTCTTCTGCCGTGCCGGGGAAACCATCAAGATGAACGGCAGCGGCGTGTATAAATTTGCCGTCAATGCTGCCGCCAAATCGATCCGGCAGGTTTTGGAGAAGGCATCGGTCGGAATAGACGACATAGATTGGTTTATCCTGCACCAAGCCAATATCCGTATCATAGACGGCATCGTCAGCCGTGTGGGGATCCCGAAAGACAAAGTCCCGATCACCCTTGACCGTTATGCCAATCCTTCCAGCGCGACCATCCCGCTGACCATTGACGTCATGCGGGAAGACGGGCGGCTCAAGCCGGGTCAGCGTGTCCTCCTTTCCGGTTTCGGCGCGGGATTGACATACGGCGCGTCTATCATGGAGGTATGAACAGTTGACAGTGGATAGTGGAAAATTGATCACGACAAGGGTTTCTGAATTGCTAGGGGTCAAATACCCCATCATTCAGGGCGCGATGGCCTGGATTGCCGACGCAGGGCTGGCCGCTGCCGTTTCCAACGCGGGCGGGTTAGGTTTGATCGCGGGCGGCGCCGCCCCGGTTGACGTAATCCGGGACGAAATCAGGAAAGCACGCGCATTGACAAACAAACCCATCGGATTGAATATCATGCTGATGAGCCCCAATGCCGACGATTTGGCGCAGCTGGTGCTGGACGAGAAACTTCAAGTCATCACGACCGGCGCGGGCAGCCCGGGCGTATATATCGAACGCTGGAAAGCGGCAGGCGTCACCGTCATCCCTGTTGTCGCGGCGGTCGCGCTGGCTGTTCGGATGGAACGGCTGGGCGCCGACGCCGTCATCTGCGAAGGCTGTGAAGCCGGAGGGCATATCGGTGACCTAACGACGATGGCTCTTGTGCCGCAAGTGGCCGACGCGGTCAAAATCCCCATCATCGCAGCGGGCGGCATTGCCGATGGGCGCGGCGCGGCGGCGGCTTTCATGCTGGGCGCGGAAGGGGTTCAATGCGGGACGGTATTTTTAACCGCCGAAGAATGCGCCATCCACGACACATACAAGCAGCGCGTGTTGGACGCGAAAGACACGGGAACGGTCGCCACCGGGCGTTCCAGCGGGCATCCGGTGCGCTGTTTGAAAACCCCGTTCACCCGAAAACTGCTGGCGATGGAAAAAGAGGATGTCTCGCTGGAAGCGTTGGAAGAAATGATGAGCGGTTCGATGCGCAAAGCGGTGCAGGACGGGAATCTAGAAGAAGGCTCGTTCATGTGCGGGCAGATCGCGGGATTGCTGAAGGAGAAAAAGACTTGCCGCGAGATTATAGAAGGACTTTTCGGGCAAGCGGAGGGGCTGCTTCATGGGCGATAAACGGGTAGCGTTGGTCACGGGAGCCAGCCGGGGCATCGGCGCGGCTTGCGCGGCAGAGCTGACAAGGCAAAACCTTGACGTCGTTGGATGCAGCCGAAGCGGCGAACTCCAAGGCGATTGTTCCGACCCTGAGGTCTGTAAGAGCTGGGTGGCGCAAACCATCGAACGGTACGGGCGGCTGGATGTGCTGGTCAACAACGCGGGCGTCACGCGCGATACCCTGCTGATGCGGATGACCGACGAGCAGTTTGACGAAGTGCTGCGCGTAAACCTTTACGGAGCCTTCTATCTTTGCCGGGCGGCGTTGAAATATATCCTAAAATCCCCTGCCGGGCGGATCATCAACATCGCCTCGGTGTCTGGTCTCGCCGGAAACGCCGGACAATGCAATTACGCGGCGTCCAAGGCCGGATTGGTTGGTTTGACCAAATCACTCTCTAAGGAAGTGGGCAAACGCGGCGTCACGGTCAACGCGGTCGCGCCGGGCTGGATCGCCACCGATATGACCGAAGCTGTTCCGGAAGAAGCGGCCACGCGGGTTCTCGAACGCGTCACGCTGGAACGGGCAGGCAAACCGGAAGAGATTGCCGCGGCGGTCGGGTTCCTCGCTTCCGAGCAGGCGTCGTATATCACCGGGCAGGTACTCTCTGTTGACGGAGGTTTGGCCTTATGAACCGCGTATTCATCACAGGGATCGGATTGGTCACACCCGTCGGCGTCGGCACAAAAGCCGCGTGGGACGGCATTGTGAACGGTGTGTGCGGCGTCGCGCCCATCACGCGGTTTGACGTCTCCGGCTATAAAGTAAAGCTCGCCGCCGAGGTCAAGGATTTTGACGCGGCCGATTTCGTGGATAAGAAATTGCTCCGGCGCAACGATCTCTTTACCCATTTCGCTCTCGCCGCGGCGCGGCTGGCTATGGAAGAAGCGGGTGTCACACAGTTTGCCGACCCCTACCGCGCCGGCGTCATCGTGGCCAGCGGGATCGGCGGTTTGGGGACGCATGAGGAGCAGCATACCATTTTGATGGAGAAAGGGCCGGGGCGTGTTTCCCCGTTCTATATCCCGATGATGATCGCCAACATGGCGACCGGGCTGATTTCGATGCAATACGGCATCAAAGGGTTGTCGTACTGCCCTGTGTCGGCTTGTGCTTCCAGCGTACATGCCATCGGCGAAGCCTTCCGCAACATCAAATACGGAATGCTGGATTTCTGCATTGCGGGCGGGAGCGAAGCGACCATCACACCGATGGCGATGGCGGGATTTGCCAATATGACGGCCATGTCGGAAAGCCCCGAGCCCGGGAATGCCTCCATCCCCTTTGACAAACGCCGCAGCGGCTTTATTATGGGGGAAGGCGCGGGTATTCTGATTTTAGAAAGCGAAGCGTCGGCCGTCAAACGCGGGGCAACCGTATATGCCGAGGTTTTGGGTTACGGCGCGACCAGTGACGCGCATCACATCACCGGGCCCGACCCTGAGGGGAACGGGGCGTCGATGGCGATGAAGATGGCTTGCGGGGAAGCCGGGCTGACAACCGTTGACTACATCAACACCCACGGAACGAGCACCCCATTGGGGGATGTGGCGGAGACGCTCGCCATCAAGAAAACCTTTGCCTCCCCTCCCCCCATATCATCGACCAAATCCATGACCGGGCATCTGTTGGGCGCGGCGGGCGGCATTGAAGCGGCGTTTACCGCGCTGGCTGTTCAAAACAACATCCTGCCGCCGACCATCAACTATCAAGAGCCCGACCCTGAATGCGGCTTGGATTGCGTCCCGAACAAGGCGCGTCCGGCAGCCATCCGAACCGCGCTGAGCAATTCGTTCGGATTCGGCGGACACAACGCCACCATACTGTTAGGAAAGGTTGACTGACAAATGGCCGACATTTTGGAAATGCTTGAACAGGCATTGAAGCTGATGCCTGACGCGACCCGTATCTGTGTGGAAAAAGACGATGAACTAATCGAGATCGAACGCGGCGGCAAATCGGCCTTCATCGCTTCGGAGGGCGGGTACAGCACGCCTCCTTTGCCGCGGCCTGCCCCGGACGTTGAATCCGGCGTCACACCGGCGTTGGTCGGCAATGAGTTTGTGAAGGCCCCTTTGGTCGGGGTGTTTTACGCCTCGCCCGCACCCGACGCCCCTCCCTTTGTTAAAGCCGGGCAGAAGGTCAAAAAGGGAGACCCCATTTGCATCATCGAAGCGATGAAAATGATGAACGAGATCGAATCCCCGCTTGACGGCACCGTCGCCGTTGTGCTGGCCGAAAACGGTGAAATGGTTGAGTTTGGTCAGCCGTTGTTTGAAATCAGGACGGTATAGAGTATGGTGATGGATTTGGAGCAAATCAAAACGGTTCTGCCGCACCGTGAACCGTTTTTGTTTTTGGACAGAGTCGATGAAGTCATCCCCGGCGTCCGCGCGTCCGCCACATGGCATATTTCAGACGATTTGGTTTTCTTTCAAGGGCATTTTCCCGGTCTGCCCGTCTTGCCCGGTGCGCTGATCATCGAGGCGATGGCGCAAACCGGGGCGGTTTCGCTCCTATCAATGCCGGATAACAAAGGAAAAGTCGGATTTATGACCGGAGTGGACAAAGCGAAATTCCGCAAAAAGGTTTTGCCCGGCGATACGCTGACATTGAAATCCGAATTGATCAAAAACAAAATGGGCATCGGTTTTGCCGACTGCACCGCCCATGTCGGCGATGAGCTTGCCGCCTCCGCGACCATTTCGTTTTATGTGGGTTGAAAAGTATGTTTAAGAAAATCCTGATTGCCAACCGTGGCGAGATCGCCGTCCGGGTCATCCGGGCTTGCAGGGATATGGGCATTGTCAGCGCGGCGGTCTATTCCGAGGCCGACCGCCAGGCTTTGCACAGCCAGCTGGCCGACGAGAGCGTCTGCATTGGTCCGGCTCCTTCACGCGACAGCTACCTGAATATGAACCAAATCATCAGCGCGGCTTTGGCGTTGAAGGCCGACGCCATCCACCCGGGATACGGCTATTTATCGGAAAATGCCGACTTCGCCGAACTCTGTGCGGAGCACGGCATCACCTTTATCGGCCCTTCACCCGAAGCGTTGCGGTTGCTGGGCGATAAAGCCCAAGCCATTGACACGGCACGAAAGGCGGGAGCCCCTGTTGTCCCCGGCTCCAACGGCGCGCTGCCCGATTTGGCCGCCGCGAGGGCTTGCGCCGGAGAGATCGGTTTTCCGCTGATGCTCAAAGCGGCGGCGGGTGGCGGCGGGCGCGGCATTCGTTTGCTCCGCGCTATGGATGAATTGGAATCGGCATTCACCACGGCGTCGGAAGAAGCGAAATCCTTCTTCGGCGACGGGCGGATGTATATGGAACGGTACATCGAACATCCAAGACATATTGAGTTTCAAATCTTGGGCGACCAGCACGGAACGGTTATTCATTTGGGAGAACGTGAGTGTTCGCTCCAGCGGCGGCACCAAAAGGTTTTAGAAGAAGCTCCCAGCCCCTTTCTCACCCCGGCCAAACGCGCCGAAATGGGAGCGGCCGCCGTAAAAATCGCCAAAGCGGCCGGTTATTACGGAGCGGGAACCATTGAGTTTTTGGTCGGAGCCGACGGTTCGTTCTACTTTATGGAGATGAATCCGCGCATCCAAGTGGAACACCCTGTCACAGAGTATATCACAGGCGTCGACTTGGTTTCCGCGCAGATCAGAGTGGCATTGGGCGAACCGCTGGGGTTTGTTCAGGATGACGTCACCATCAAAGGTCACGCCATGGAATGCCGCGTCAATGCCGAAGACCCGGACGCCGGATTCGCACCCCGCCCCGGTACCATCAACGGGCTGCATGTTCCGGGCGGCCCGGGTGTGCGCGTTGACGCCGCCATCTATCAGGGGTATACCGTACCTCCGTTTTATGACAGCCTGTTGGCAAAGCTGATCGTTCACGGATGCGACCGTGATGAAGCGTTGGCGCGGATGAAACGGGCTATGGCGGAGTTTTTATTTGAAGGGATCATCACCAACTGCGATTTTCACCTGCGTTTGCTGGAGCATGAAGGATTCAAATCAGGTGACTATTCCGTTGATACCATCGGCGAAATGATGCAGGAAGGATAATGCTGTATGCTGACCGACCTCTTTAAGAAAGCCCGTTATATTTCCGTCAATCCGTCTGAGGCTCCAGCCGCCAAAGAGGGAAAGGAAAAAGACAAGAAAAAGCAGCCTTCACAGGTCTTGAGCAACCGCATCTCCGCGCCGGAACGCCTCCGCATGGTCTGTGATAAAAACACCTTTACAGAGATGGACGCCGGACTTACGTCGTGCAATCCCTTGGATTTTGACGGTTACTCCGAGAAAACCTCTTCTCTCCGGCAAAAACACAGTCTCGACGACGCCGTTTTGACCGGAGAATGCACCATGGGCGGCCATCCCTGTTTCGTTGGCGCAATGGATACCCGTTTTATGATGGGAAGTATGGGAAGCGTTGTCGGCGAACGCATCACCCGTTTGTTTGAAGCCGCGACCGAACGCAAACTTCCTGTCATCCTCTTCACCGCTTCGGGCGGGGCGCGTATGCAGGAAGGGATCTTGTCCTTGATGCAAATGGCGAAGGTCAGTGCCGCCGTCGGACGGCACAACGCGGAAGGGCTTTTCTATATCTCGGTTCTGACAGACCCGACAACCGGCGGCGTAACGGCTTCGTTCGCCATGCTGGGCGACATTATCCTCGCCGAACCCGGCGCACTGATCGGTTTTGCCGGGCCGCGCGTCATCGAAAGCACCATCCGTTCCAAACTCCCCGAAGGGTTTCAAAAGGCGGAGTTTATTTTGGAGCATGGTTTCATAGACGCCATCGTGCCGCGGGAGGAACTGCGGAACACCCTTGTGAAGTTATTGTCTTACCATCGCAATACGTTTGATATACCTGCTGAGAAAGGATATAATCTCGACCGCCTGATCCAAATGAAGCCGGACGGACGCGCCGCGCAGCCGTTGAACAAGCAGGTTTTGTTCCATAAACACCGGCCAACTGTGCTGGACTGGATCGAAATGATTTTTGAGGGATTCATCGAACTGCACGGCGACCGCCTTTTCGGCGACGACACAGCCATCGTTGGCGGCCTAGCGATGCTGGGCGGACGCCCGGTGACGGTGATCGGTCACGCGAAAGGAAAAGGAACAAAGGACAATATAGCGAAAAATTTCGGTATGCCGCACCCTGAAGGATACCGCAAAGCCTTGCGCCTGATGAAGCAAGCCGAGAAATCCCGCCGCCCTGTCATATGCTTTGTGGATACGGCGGGAGCCTTTTGCGGTATTGGCGCGGAAGAACGCGGACAAGGCGAAGCCATCGCGCGGAATTTAATGGAAATGGCCGCTTTGAACATACCCATCCTTTCGATATTCACCGGAGAAGGCGGCTCCGGCGGCGCATTGGCATTGGCGGTTGCCGACAAATGCTTTATGCTGGAAAATGCGATGTATTCCGTCATTTCCCCGCGCGGCTGCGCGTCAATTCTATGGAAAGACCCCGGCCGCGAAGACGAGGCCGCGAAAAAATTGAAAATCACGGCGCGGGAGCTTTTGGAGATGGGTGTGATCGACGCTGTTATCCCGGAGCACTCAGGCGCGCATTTGGACGCGCCCCGTATCGCAAAAACCATCCGCAGAACATTGATGAAAACGCTGGAACATGCAAGTGACCTTACGCCGAAAAGCCGCTATGAGCGTTATCGTAAGTTCGGGATTTTTGATGAACAATCGTAGAAATTTCTCTTGACAGCAAAACGCAGATACAGTATAATAGCTCTGTTCTGCTTACGGCGGCGTAGCTCAGATGGCTAGAGCATGCGGTTCATACCCGCAGTGTCGTTGGTTCAATTCCGACCGCCGCTACCATCAAAACACGCTCCGTACGGAGCGTATCATGGCCCGTTGGTCAAGCGGTTAAGACTCCGCCCTTTCACGGCGGCAACACGAGTTCGAGTCTCGTACGGGTCACCAGCCTGAATCCCTGTAACCGCATAGGTTACAGGGAAATTTTATATCCATACAACCGTTCCTTTTCTCACTATCAATCACCGCTTTCCACCATGAAATGGTGGAAAAAATGGTGGAAGATTTCCGGGTTATCACGCCGGAAGCGGCACGTCATCAAGCAACCCGCAATCGGTCAAGCCGATGCGTCTTTTCCACTGCTCATACAGCCTGTGCATGATCTTCTTGGATACCTTCTCGCCGAGGTCATGGATGCCGAAACCCTTGTATGTCTTTAACATGGTATCCTGTGCCTTTGAGCGGCGGGTATAGCCCATCTGCATCAGCTCCAGCATATTGCGCTCACCAATGCCGGAGACAAGCGCGGAAGCGAGGGGGACGATGGAGTTGTAGAACCAGCGGAGCTTGCGCTCGAAGATATGCTCCTTCTCTTCCTTTGCCGTCACCTTAACGCCCTTGACCGTTTCTAGAAAATCCAGCCACCAGCGGGATATACTGCATCGGGATATGTTGCTGTCATCCAGCTCTATCATTTGGATATGACCGCCCAGTATCTCGGCAACGCTCTCACCGATGGAGCGGCTTTCCAGTAACCCGGTGTAGATATGCTGTATGATATTCTCGGCTACTTCATGACGCGCTTGCATCTCTACCCGTATCCAATGGCTGTTGTAACCGTCCGGGTCATCCTTCGGGTCGAAGTGTTCCTTTGCCTTGTCGTAGAAGCGGAAGCAGAGGTCGCTTTTGCGTGAGCCTATGTAGATTGTCCGTGCTGGGGCATACTCCCCATCATTGCATTGGACAATCTGACGTTTCCGGCAACCTGAACGGATACGCTTCTCATTATAGTAACGTATGAGTTCATCCATATCGAACGCGCCGTCCTTGTCATCACAAGCCACATCCAAACGAGTGAGGTTCACTCCGTCCGTGCGGTATACGTCGATGGCAAGGTCAAGGACGTTACCGCCGAGCTGTTCATAGGTGCGGCAACCACTGCCGGACATGGAGACGCACACGCCCATGAACTCATTACCGCCGCCGTTCTTCTCTGTTCCTTCACGCCCGTTGTAGTAGACGCTTATGTGATCGTAGTGCAAACAGTTCCGGTAACCGTTACGACCATAGCCCAATTCATCGAATATGTCTGCATCGAGTTTGAGTATATCGGTTATGACTTTCTGCGGATCATCGGTGGATAGGACGCTGAATGACAGCCAATCGAATAGGACTTGACATTTCATGGTTATTTACCCCCTTTGTAATCGTGACCCCCCTGATTAGTGTGTGGGGGTCTCGGCCGGGACTTTGCCGAGGGAAGACGGTGGAAAACGTCTCCGGCTTCACCGCCGCCCAGCGGTCGCTACGCTCCCGATCAGCGGCGGCTTACCTCCGGCGTTTACACACCGTACCCTGCGGGGTGGGCTATGGATAAGCATTGACAACCCTTGCGGGGGACAGGTTGCCAACACTTAACCACAGCGGGAGCATGAGACGTTCCGGCTTCGCCGGGTTGCCTGTTCGTTTTATAAACAATGAGTTTATTTCTTTCGTTTTCGTCGGGTTTCTCTGATGACTGTCTTTCCGAGGGTTCGGAGGATACGGCGGCGGGGTTTGCATTTTCTTGGATGGCGTTTTCGTTCTTGCTTGTCCAGTTTCTTTTGAATGTCGGGCGGTATTGCGCCCCACATGATGTATGTTTTTTCTTCGAGTTTGGGGGCTTCGTAGCTGTTGAAGTATTTGATGTATTTGGGGATGAAGGTGAGCTGGCGTGTTCCTGCCCAAAAGAAGAGGAAGGTATCTATGTTCATGTCTTCGTCGATTTTGGAGGATGCTTCGGCTGTGGATTTATTGAGAACGATTTTGGTGCTGATACGTTTGGCGTAACAGAATACCCGGAATCGGTTTTCTATGATGTAGAGCTTGTCCACCAGTTTACGGAGTTTGAGGTCTACGTCGTAGGCTTGGGAGAACATATAAACGGTAATTCTTCTGTGTCTTTGGAGCTTGAACCAGTCTCTAACCTCGTCACTGAATGTTTTGAACTTTCTATTATCCCATATCATACCGACTTCATCTATCAGAAGAATCGAATCCTCCGGCAACTCGTACTTACCTATATCTTTATAATCCAATTGATATGTACCATTTATCGCCATCGTAGAGTAGACAGGGATACCGCGCTTCATATATTTACGCGCTATCTTGGTTAGGGTGGTGGATTTCCCGGCACCACGTTTCCCAATGTATATAACCAGTTTATAAGGGTTGATGTACTTCTTTGTTAGCTTGTGATAGATATAGCCCAGTATAAACGGGGCGGTTATCACCTTTAAGACGGTGGGCAGGAGCGTCCATATATAACCCAGCACCGAATATTTGATGATTCTCTTTATCATGATTTTCCTCCGAATCGTAACATCATGCCGAATAACCCAAAGGCTAACACGAAGAACACCGCCATCAGCGGAACAAATACAATGACGTTATTCCAGTCAGTGAACGGAATAGCCATAAATTCGAGTAAACGAAGTACAAAATCTTTCATAGTGTGAGTGACGGCGCGCGCGAGTAGTCATCGCGCGCCCGTCACTCCCTCCTTCCTTACATACGTATGAGCCGCTTGAAGATGCCGATGCCCGCTCCGGCAATCGTGATCAGGATGCCGATCAGCAGAATGGGATTGGCGATGACAGTCGTGCCGACTTGAACCGCCATTTCGATGAGCGCATCGAACACATCTTTGACGAACGTAAGAATCTGACCCATTGTTAAACCTCCTTTCCTTATCCTCTGATTATATGGAATATTTTCATAACCCCACGGGTTAGGAAAACCGCTAGAACGCCCATGAATATTGGAACTGTTACGAACAACACCCATGTTGATTTCATCATGGACATCAGGGTATCAAACGTACTCACCAAACCGCTTATATACTGCGCCATATCACCGACCTCCTGTAACCATCCGTACAATCGCCCCGAGTATCTTGTAAGAACAGCTCAACATGAACAGCAACACGATAGCGGCGGCAATCCATGCCACGACCTCATAACCGTTCGGCACAGGGCCGACAAGGTCAATTAACGCTTGAAGAATAGACATACTACCACCACCCCTACAAGAAATACGAGTATCCATAAAGCCATCGTTGGCTTGCTTACAACCCCTACAGGGTTCTCTCCGTTGTTATTCAGTATCGGTATATTGGTATTGTGTATCGCTGTGATGGTGATGTCCTGCCATGTGTTGTTATTATTAGGCTGATACTGGCTTGTCCCATATGCAGACATCCGATAATTGTACTCATTGTTGAAGTTCGCCCCGGTGTATATGCGCCCTGTTATCGTTGTATTGGTTACGTTTATCAGGTTTTCACTACCGCGCTGTTGAGATATGTATTCCATGCTGTTCAGTGGGATGATGATGAATACCCTGCCCAATCCGTTGACTTGCGCTTCGATGTACGCCGCGCCCTTTACAGGAGCGTTAGGCGGGTATTCATTCGGGTATGCGTATACCGCTGTAACCAGCAACAGGAACGCCGCTATGACTGATATTGTGTACTTCACCTATGCCCCTCCTCTCGACGTGAGCTGATTGATAAGCAAATGTTCGTCTATGCCGTCTATAGCGTCATCTTTGAGCTTGTCCATGTTGTCTAGGAAGCCGCTCATATCGTCCAGCTCACCCGGAGGGGGGAATGACGGCACTGGCGGTTCTGTTGGCTCCGGCGGCTCTATTGGCGGATCAGGCGGTTCAGGAATGATTGTTGGCGGGAGAGCTTCATACCATAATTGCTCATATTCCGACCATCTTACAGCCTCCGGCTTACTTCCCCATGACGAATCGGCGAATGATGCACCGCTCAACATTGCTCCGCTGAATATAACAGGCTCTTTCATTTGAGTATGTAAGTAACCTCTGTCTATCGCTATTCTTAGTTTCCCCTCCGGGTTGAACTCATACGCCATATATGCCGTTAGCTTGTCCCCTTCGATTTTTATGACTATATCTGACCGTTGCAACCGTAGTACATAATAGGGTCTGCTTTCTCCGTTTTCATATCCTCCATTATCCACAATCGTTAATGTTGGCTTGCCTAGCACTAAGTACGTTTCACCCATTTTCGTTATATAGTAATTCGGATATAAATTTCCGTACTGCTCTATTAGTGTTTTTTCGAGGTTATGCTCATAATCATGCCCCTGACTGTTAAGCAAATAAAACTCGTTCTTTTGGTTTCCAGTCTTCTCCATATCGTCTATGTATTCACTTATCCAGTAGTCATAGTTTTTCCTTGTATCACCTTGTGTGTTTTCTCCTCTTATTGTATATGGCGTTTTATTTATATAATATTCCCCTGCGTTTCCAGTTACCAATATGTCTTTGTTGCTATATATTATTTCTTCTTCCCATAATAATATACTATTTATTTGCCCGGTATATTTTCTTTCCCATTGGAACTCGTTATTTATTGTATATTTAGTTAAATTTGTATTAAATGCTGTTATTATCTTTATATCGGTTCTCCATTCTCCATTTACATAGTCAGCCCAGTTTCTATAATGCAAATCTATACTTTCGTATTGGCTTGTGTTAAAATCTTTTCTTTCTATTTCGCCTGTATTCTTATTCCGTGTTATTATTCGTAAATAATCCCATTCCGGCTCAGGCATTTTCGGAAAATAGTAAATTGTATTGTTTTCACTGCTATATCCACTATAATGATACGACTGTGCATTTTGTCCCTGCGCCTCCGTTACTCCATGCCATCCAGCAGTATATTTAACATTGGCATAGCTATCTGTTATCGAATGCGTTGTATATATCAGCTTATTGTCACCGCTTATATTGATACTACCTGCGCTATATGATTTATAGGATATTTCGCTTTGCCCGTTTTTCCATTCTTCTGTATTAAACAGGGTACTTTTGCCCATGTAAATTACTCCATCACTGACGTATAACGGCATATTCCTATCTACTGCTCTTATTAACTTAAACTCATTGCTTGATTCGTTATAGATAACTA
>WRIZ01000024.1 GCA_009782475.1 Oscillospiraceae bacterium
TAATTCGTAAATAATTAACAAAAAAGTTACAAGGGTTACAAAAAGTAACTATATGTAGATGAAGCGTCGCTTTCCGGCACAATATATGGAGTAACATAAACACCCCCGCCGTTTTCCAAGCATGGAAATCCGGCGGGGGTTTCCGCTTTGCTGTATGTGTTATTTATCTCTCGGTAATATCGATTTTTACATTGTCAATGTAAAAGACGGTTTTCTCGCTGTTGTTCTCCCACGTATTTAACAGCAGTTTAGGATATTCATCGGTCAAAACTCCCGTCCATGTGCCGCTCATGGGCTGCCAAACATTTTCCGCCGCGTTTTCGATGCGCGCAACGGAGGTGTAATCCTTGTTGTTGATCGTCCAGTTCAGCTCCCCCGCGGCACCAACACGCTTGACCTCCGCGGAAAACGAAACGGCAGCATTCTTGCCTTGATAACGCTCTCCCATTTCATAAAAGACCACGGCCCAGCTGTTCGGATTGGCGATCTGCATCACCGTGCCGCGGTTTTCATCCGGCAGGCTAACGATCTTGCGCTCCGACGGGCTGGAAATGTTTTTGAATTTCTCCGCAGCCTCTGAAACCTTAATGGGGAACAGCAGATCAAGCTGCAGATTCTCCATCTGCCCGCTTTGGGCAAAGTTGTAGAAATTCAGCGTTTCTTCAAAGCCCTGCCCAAACTCCGTCTCCTCCGACGCCCAGCGGGGCGCGCCCCAGTCGTTGTCGTATTTTTCGCTTGTGGCGACCCATTCCTTTAATAAGCCCCACAGCGAGAAATCCCAGTTCCGCAGCACATGGGCGGCGTACATCCCGCCTGTAAACGTCCGTTTAACTAACGGCGCGGGGACGTCCAACTCGTCGGGGATGGAGACCCATACCTCATACATATGAGAGGATTCGCCCATTTTTGCCGCCCCTTTGGAGCAGTCGAAGCCAAAACTGCGGGCGTCGGGTTTGACCGTCAACAAATTACTGTCTTTGACGAATTGATTGACCATATCCAGCGCCTTGCCCTCGCAGCCTTCCCCCGACGCGTAAGCGGCCGCTATGGTCATGGGCGGCAGGTAAACGATCCGTATGTCGCTGTCGGCCAGTTTGCTCAGGTTCGCGCTTGCGTTGTTCAGATTCTCCATGGTTAGATTCTCCTTACTCTCCTTAATTTGATTGTCGGAGAAGGAAAGAGAATTGACAACGGAAAAGACATCTTCGCCGCCAAGCATCCCAAGTTTCAAATGGATGTTGGTCTTTTCTTGCAGCTCTTCCACAAAACGCGTCAGAATCGTCTTGACGGTGGACAACGCGGTGATCTCCTCGTCAAGCTGACTGATGTTCTGCCGGAAGATTTCCACGGTTTGCGCCGCGTCATTGTTGCTGAGGATGCTTACAATATGCTTTACAGGGACGCGCAGCTTGCGCAGGACGATGATTTGGCGCAGGCGGCTGACCGCCGTTTCATCATACACCCTGTAAGCGTAATCGTCTTTACGAAGGCTTCGGATCAGCCCGATCTGCTCATAATAGCGCAGCATTCTCGCGGAAATGGCGTAATCCTTCGACACCTGGCTGATTGTTTGAAGTTCCATTTGGTTGGTTCTCCTCCTTCCCTTGACCCCACTATAAAGGACGACACGGTGTCAGAGTCAAGGATTTGTGAAAAGTTTTTCGGCAGAATCAATCAAACAGTTTGATGGCCGAGGCGCGCAAGCGGGAGGCGTCCTCCTGGGTCACCGACGCGTCGAGCCGGACGCCGTTTTCTACGTATTGGCAATCGGTCACCTGACCGTTTGCGTAGATGCGGGATACCAGCGCGCCCGAATCGGGCGGCAGCAAAACCGAAACGTTCACACGCACAGCCGACAGCTTCATTGTGACCGCGCTTTTGAGCGGCTCCAGCCCTTCTCCTGTTTTGGCGGAAACGGAAACGCTCCCCCTGTCCACGACGGCTTCGTTTGTCATATCACACTTGTTATACACCGTCAGGAGGGGTTTGTGTCCGGCGTCCAGCTGTTCAAGCACTTTCGTAACAACATCCATCTGCCCTGCCCGTCCGGGAGAGGAGGCGTCCACCACATGAATGAGCAGATCGGCGAATGCCGCCTCTTCCAGCGTCGCGCGGAAGGCGTCCACAAGGTCGTGGGGGAGCTTGTGGATGAAGCCGACGGTATCCACCAAAAGCAAATCGCCGCCGCCGAAGTTGACCCGGCGGGAAACCGGGTCGAGGGTGGCGAAGAGTTTGTCTTCGGCCAAAACGTCGCTGCCCGAGAGTTTGTTGAGCAAGGTCGACTTGCCCGCGTTGGTATACCCGACCAGCGCAACGACCGGGATGCCGGATCGTTCCCGGGCAGCCCGCTGGATGCCCCTCCTCGATTTGACCTTTTCAATCTCTCTTTCCAGCTCAAGCAACCGTTTGCGCAAGATTCGGCGGTCTACCTCAAGCTGGGTTTCCCCTTCGCCGCGCCGCGCCCCGCCGCCGCCGCTTCCGCCGCCGCCCATCCGGGACATATGCGTCCAATACCCGGTCATTCTCGGGAGCATATATTTGGTTTGCGCAAGCTCTACTTGCAGCCGTCCTTCATGGGTCGAAGCCCGGGAAGAGAATATGTCGAGAATGAGCGACGTCCTGTCCAAAATCTCGGTTTTGCCCAGCTCTTTTTGAATGTTGCGTATCTGCGCCGGGGAGAGTTCGTCGTCGAAGATGACGGTGTCGGCTTGCAGTGTTTGGATTTGCAGCACCAAATCATGGAGTTTGCCTGTGCCTAGATAGGTGCTTTTGTCCGGCTTTGCCCGTGGCTGCACCAACTGCCCGACCGTGATAAACCCGGCGGTGCCGGCCAGCTGCGAAAGCTCCTTCAGCGGGTCGCCGCTCTCCTGCGTGACGCCTGTTAAAATCGCGCGCGCGATTTCGGCTTCCGCTTTTTTGGACGCGGGCGGGCAGAACCGAATGTCGGCGGCGCGGATCTCCGCCCAAAGGGCGTCGTGGGAGATGGAGCTAACTGCATATGGGCCGGACAGAAGGACGGAGATTTCGGTTTCCGACACCGGCTCATCCAAAATCCCGACCTGCATCGAAACAGGTTTGCCGTCTTTCACGCCGACGGCGGCCATCGCGTCCAGCCGGAGGGTTTTCAGGGATTGAACGTCCACATCCGATAAATGCGGATTTCCGCCCGGGTGGGTATGGATACACCGAAAACCGCTCAAACGGATTTCCGAGCGGCGTTTTCGCATGGCCGGGAGCGAAACCCTGTCCTGCTCGCCCACAGCCACCGACGCCACCTGTCCGTCACGGCTGAGGTAGACCATCGCCTCCCGCCCGGTTGCTTCGGTAAAATCGGCGAGGATTTGGAGCATTTCCTCCATGCAGAACTGCTTGCGCTCTATCTCAACGCCGTAAACGCTCTCCAGCCGCTCAAGCGTTGAGCGGCGGATGCCGTTTGTGTTCCCGTTTATCTTTTGCATGTGCGCCCCGTTTCTGTTTTTTTGTCATGATTATACCCAATCGGCCATCCGCCGTCAAGGAATATACGGCGAAGAGCCGGCGCATTCGCACCGGCTCTTTTGCCTGCAATTCGGGCGCGTTCTTACTTGTGGCCGCGCTCGTAGCTTTCGATCATTTTTTTGACCATCTGGCCGCCGATGCTTCCGGCTTGGCGAGAGGTCAGGTCGCCGTTGTAACCGGCTTTGAGGTTGACGCCTACATCTCTTGGTGTGCCTTTACCATATTACGATGCGTCACTAACTGAGTCTGATAAGGCGATATTTCCGATAAATTTGTAAAAAACATTAACTTGTTGGACGTTTTTTACTTTGGGGCCGATTTCGATCCTCTCGACGAAGGTTTGCAAAAGTTCTCCATTCAATTTCTCAATCCCACCGTAGTCGCTGATGCGCGAAAAGAACCTGTTGTACCCCTCCGTGATGCCATCGGTGTCGATGGAGAGTATTTCGGCGTCCGTGATGAGTTTGTTGAGCCCTTGCGTCTCTCTGACAAGGTCGCTGACCAGCCGGGACAGCCGCTCGTCGTCAATTATCCCTTCTGCGTTGTCAGTGTACAGCTTGACAATGATTTTGTCGATGGAGGAAACCCGCGCCTTTGCCACTTCGACCTGCGAAACGGCTGACCTTTGGCTCAAATTATATCCGGCTTCTCTGATGGCCCGTGAGATGAGTTCTTCCCGCTTGCCCTCAGGCAACGCAACGAGGGTGTTGAGTTCCGTTATCATCATCTCAACCAACTCGGCGTACCGTATCCGGGTGCCGGGGCAGGGGTTGGCGATGTCTTTGCGCATATGAGTACAAGCCAAATACCAATACTTCTCCCTCTCGCCTTTGTACACAGTCCCCGCCGAGCAAAGCGCGTGACCACACTGTTCGCAATAAACCAAGCCGGAGAATACGCTTTTACGCACATGGTCATACTGCCTGTAATTTTTTGTCCCTTTGCCCAAGTTCCGCTGCGCCTTGTCGAACAAGTCTTGCGTAACCAAGGCGGGGTGCGTATCCTTTGTCACACTCCACTTCTCTTCGGGGATACGGACTTTTTTGGACGATTTGATGCTTGCCTTTTTGGATTTACCGAGCAGCGTGTGACCTAGATACACTTGATTTTTGAGGATTCGTTTGACGGTGGTGTAGTTCCAAACGTCGGACGCTCTCGCCGCCCCGTTGTCTCCAAAGTCATCCCGGTACAGCACACGATACTTGAGCGGGGGTATGATTCCGTCGCCGATCAGGTCGAGCGCGATTTTCCGGGAGGAGTCACCTTTGGCCGCGCATTCAAAGATTCGTTTCACCACGCAGGCAGTGTTTTCATCCGGGACCAGGCGGGTTTTAATGTCCGGGTCTTTGCGGTAGCCGTATGGCGGGCAGGCGCAGTATTCTCCATGCTCACGTTTGCTCTGCAATACATTTCTGATTTTCCGCGAACCATCGCGCAGATACACCTCGTTCATCGCAAACTGAAACGGCGCCATGATGTTTTCAACGTTGCTGTCGAAATTGTCATGCGTGGCGATATAACGGATGCCGTGTTCCGGGAAGTATTGCTCGGCGTAATAGCTTGCCTCCGCCATATCCCTGCCCAGCCGGGATAAATCCTTGGTCAACACCGTATTGACCTTGCCCGCTTCGACTTGCGTCATCATTTCCCGAAACGCCGGCCGATCAAAAGTCCCGCCGGAGTACCCGTCGTCAATAAACTCCCTGACGATGATGATGCCGTGACGTTTGCAGTAGTCCGTGATCAGCATCCGTTGGTTCTTAATGCTCTCCGACTCGCCGCCTTGCGCTTCTTCGTTTGACAGCCTGAGATAGGCGAATGCTAACATAATATTGTCGGCTCTCATTTTTTAACTATAACCTCCTTCGCAAAACAGAACCGACCCACACTATGATTATAACATGTCAAGCGCGACGGGGCAAGTAAATTGCCCCTCACGCGCTCTTCGTCTCCGCGACGCTCTTTATCACAGTTTGGGTCTAGCGTCAAAGGTTAAGGGCGAGGGTTTATTTTCCAACATATGCTCTAGCATGATGTCTTCTAGGGGGCGTGTCCCGAACTTCCGGGTTACGTTGTAGGTTGTCTTGCCGATGGTCGCGGTTCGTGCGTTTGGGATAATGTTGTTTGTCAAATTTTTCACCTCTATGGTAGTATGCCGTGTAGAGGCAGTGTTATGTGTGGCTGCCGTTTCTTTTGGCTTTTGACGTATGAATTGTGAATCTGCATTTATCTTCAAAAATCTCTCTCCTGTTCTTGCTACTCAGAAGAGACCTCTCGTGATGAGGAGACAGGCTTGTTCAGGATGTCTTCAAAGGCGTTGGCTACGTCTGCTCTCTGGCTGTTGTCCAACTCCCTCCACATATCGGCAATGCGACGAAACGCTTCATCCCTCCGATAGAGATACGTTACCTTATAGTAAGGCTTCGGCAAACCAAGAGAGAAGAGCTGATAGAGAAACTCGGCGGGTATCCCGGTGATCTTGGCGTTGTCTACGATCTCGTCAATGACTAATTGCCCACCTCGAAGCATATCGGCGTTCTCTGTCCGTTCATCCGATACCAATCCTAAGATATAGTCTGCGGATACGTCGAAGTATTTCGCCAACGCGATCGTATACTTTTTATCAGGAGAGGATCTGTCCAGTTCCCATTTACTGATGACGCCCTGTTCCACACCTATCGCTTTTGCAAGCTCTGTTTGGGAGAGTCCTTTTTCCTTTCTGAGTGCTTTGATGGGGTTACGCTGTGCCGGGGTTTGCTTCTCTGACATAGAATGACCTCCGTATGAACATAGACTTAACAGCAGATAACCACATCATACTACTGTTGAAAATAATTGTCAAGCATTATCTTGAAGAATATTTCGTTTCATAGTACGTTGCCATCATAACCCATTCCAATCACGCTTTTTCTATTGAATTCCGTGGTGTTTTTTCGCCGTTGGCAAAACCGCTGTACTTGACCCCAGCTCATGTTTTTTGGATGTGTAAATTTCAGGGTTGAGTTGGGGTCTAGTTTGACCTTATACAGAAATGGGTTCAGCGTTTCCGTCGGAGATGACCATAGGGCACAAGGTCTTGACCCCAACTCAAGTGCAGTAAACACGACCTCGCGCCATTTCAGTCCCGCAGGGTTTCCTCCGTAAAGAGGCAGGGAAAAGCCTCATGTGACGCCGCCTTATGGGCGGCATATGAGGCGACCCGTCCCCCGCAGTGTGACGCGCAGTGAGCAACATACGGCCGCGCCGTATGGCGGGCGTATGTTGCGGGTGGGTTCGCAGTAGTCGCGCGTTGTAGAATAGCGGGTATCATTTTGATGCCAACTGAAATGAGAGCAATCAAGTCGTACAAATCCGCTTCAAAATATCTTGATGACCACCTAAACGGCTACGGCAAAATCCCCGAAAAGGACTGGCGGACGGAGCGGGAACGATTGCTGTCCGAGAGGTCTGCGCTTGTTGCGGAATACTATGACTTGAACGAGGACGTGAAAAATGTGGAGGCTTTGCGTCGGGGAGCTGAGAATTTGATGCAGGACATTACGCCGGAACGGACAACTGCGCGGGCGCAGGGGTTGGATTTATAACCATGACTGGCAAAGCGGGCGGGTGATAATAGCCCCGCCCGTCTTGCAAAAAACCAACTACCCGTCCAGCAACCCTAACTCCTTAATCTTCATCGCCGCTTCAACGCCTCCCGGCACGTCCAGCTTTTTATATATCGACTTCAAGTGTGACCTGACGCCGTAAGGCGTTATGCCTATCCTTCCGGCTATCTCATTCCGGGTCAGCCCGTCGCACAGCAAACGCATGACCACCATTTGCGGCTCGGTGAATTTAAGCACCCCCGTCACGCGCCCACCCGTCAGCCCCTTGGCGGTTTTAGATTGGGCCAGTGCCGCAATGTAAAGCATTTTGACAAACGTGCCGGGAAGGGTGCCGGCATAATCTTTTTGCGATGCGACCTTCATAAGCCTTTGCAGCATATTGACAAGCTCCGCGCCCTCGTTGGCGAACACCTGCGTGTACCCATACACATTCGCGGATATGATGGCATCTGTCATAAACCCCAATGCTTCCGTCTGATAACCGCGCCCCTTCTTCCAAAAGGTGATTGATAAAAGAATCTTCGTTTCGATCACGTCAAGCGGTCTGTGGTACGCTTCGCATAGGGCGAGGAGCCTCTTTATGAACAGGATCGCCGTGGCAAAATCCCCTAACGCAATATGCGCCCGCGCTGTTGTAAAGTGCTGATACAGTTTGAAGAAGGACAATGTGTCGTATACGCCGACGGCGGTTTTGCGAAGCCATTTTTTTGCCGCGTCCTCGTCACTGTCCTCTAATTTGCGGCGGCAGAGGTATGCCTGAAGGTTCGCGCCGAGATAATATGCCCTGTTCTCTTCAATCATGGCCGTCACGTTGTCCAGCGCCCTTTGCATATTCTCTTCCATACCCATGGCGTTATGGATTTCGACCAGTATCATCATGGCACAGAACTTGACTTCCGGCGCGAAGCCGTCGCGTATCTTCGCGTTCGCTTCCAAAGCGCAGATGTGCGCCTTTGCCATGTCGCCCCGCTCGTAATGAAGCCCTGCGCGTATGCAATTCTCCATGATGTCATACTCGTCGCCCACAAGCATACCGATTGTTTTCCTCAGAAGCAGTATGTTCTTGTCTGTGTCGGTTAAATACTCTGTAAAATCCCGGCTGGCCCGGTGAAAAAAGGGCAGATTCATGGTGATGGTAGGCGTGCCCGCTTTGGCTAAATATCGAAGGGGCAGTTTTTTCATGCTTTTTGAAACATGGATCAAGCTGAGCCTGTAATCCATGCAGCGCAGCATATATCTCGTTTGCGCCGAGGCCGGGTTTTGCAGAAGGATTTTAGGGAACAGTTTATAATAACGATCCAGGTATCTTTCCATATCCTCAACCCGCCCCTCAACAAAAGCCGCCCAAGCCTGTACTTCCAGCAAAAACGGATGTTTGTCCACGATAGAGTTGTCCACCGACATGCGGATGATGGAAAGCGTATCCTCGATGGCGGCATAGGGAGAGTTATAGTCATACATCTTCCTCAAACCCTTTGCAATCCCGCCCGTTTCGCCGCTCCGCAAATAATATTTCACCGATTTGAAGTAATCCTTTTGACTATAAAAAAAATCCCCGGCTCTCTTATAGATGCCGCTTCGGATTTTTTTACTTTCCCGCTCCAGCATACGGTTCAAAAATGCCTGAAAAAGATGATGAAAATAGTATGTCCCTTCCCCGTCCGAACTGATAAAAGCAC
This sequence comes from Oscillospiraceae bacterium, assembly GCA_009782475.1. Lineage (GTDB taxonomy): Bacteria > Bacillota > Clostridia > Oscillospirales > UBA929 > UBA929. The sequence goes on from WRIZ01000024.1 coordinate 8,783, forward strand.
TTTCATCGGTCAGGCGGTCAAGCGTCTCCGCACTGTCTTTTTCGCCGGTAAGCGCGGCGGTCAGCTCCGGCGTGAGGCTGTCCGCGATGGAGATTTTCATCATAAACGCCCGTGTGCACTCGTCCCATTTTTCCCACACCTCTTTTTGGATAAAGGCTTCCCAATGCCTCTCGACCAGTTTTTTCGCGGATGGCTGCCCGCCTGAGAGCAGTATGGTCTTTACACCGATGGCCCAGCCGCCGGTGGAGGTGTATATGTCCTGCGCCTGTTTTTGGGTCAGGGAAATCCCCCAAGCGTCAAACAGCGACTGTATTTCGTCGGACTCAAACGCCAGCGGCGCGGCATCCATAACGGAAATGTTGTCTTTCACAACCAAATCGCTGAAACTGTCGGGCGGCGGCCTGCGGCTGAGTAAAAACAGTGTGATATTGTCCGGGAGCAGGCCAATCAGCGACGGCAGTTTATTCCGCAGCTCGTCATTGGAAACGAGATGCAGGTCGTCAAGAATCAAGACGCTCTCCGCCCCGCCGTCTGCGAATGCCTGTATGGCGCGGATGGTAAATTCGATAGGCGCGTTTGAAAAGGCGGGATGTTTCACAATCTCCCGCAAATCTTTGTTATCCTGCTGAAGCCGGAGGAGGGCAACGGCAAAACTCTCGCAGAAAAGCGAAAGGCTCGCCCCTATGTCCTCGGTCAGGGCGATTCTACTATACGGCTTGCCCGAACCCCTTGCCCACATATTGACCGAGAAGCTCTTACCGTAACCGGCTGGGGCGTAGACGTATATGCGCTTGCTTTCGGCAAGGCTCGTGAGCCGCTTCATCAATTCGGTGCGCGGAGCCGTTGGTTTCGAGCTTGCAACTTGCATCGTTTGAGAATCCCACCTTTTTTGTTTCGCTTTACTATAGCATAGCACAAAACCGGGCATTTTCCAAAAGGTAAAAAACTCTTTTCCAAAACCACTCCCCACGGGGTACTTTTCAATTTTTCACCCCTAGTGTAACATGGATAATGTGGCACTAGGCTGCAATAATATGTAAAAATGGAGGGATCCCCCATGACAACGGCAACCAAACGCAGCATCCCCAGCAAAATCCTGTCCCTCTCCCTAGCGTTCCTGTTAATACTGATGCTTCTCCCGGCGTTCCAGCAGCCCGCAAAGGCGGCGAACATTGCCTCTCTGATAAGCACGATAGAGAGCTTCAGCGGTCTTACCGCGACGGAGACCAGCTCCAACGTCATCACCGTAACCGGCAACGCAACAAACGTTACACCCGCACTATCATTGAATATCGACCCCGGCATCACAATAGAATGGGGTGCCGATTTTCGGACCGCAACTAGCCTAGGCACATCATCCCTCGTTCTGAGCGGCGGCGGCATCTTTGACGTCGTTGCCGGCGGCGTCGTGCATAGCTTGGTGTCAGTCGGCTCACAGACCGCTCGGGCAATCAGTGCCTCTGGCAGCGTCACCGTCAAGGTCAGCGGAGGCAGGGTCGAACAAAATTCCTCAGGCACCGCCATCTACGCCGGCACCGGGGTCACTGTCGATATCAGCAGCGGTTGGGTGATGAGCTCAGCAGCTGCTGGTTCTAATCCTAATGACAGCGTGATTTACGGGGCGGCCGGCTCGACAATTATTATCAGCGGCGGCAGAGTGGTGAATTATGGCACTAGTGCTAACTCCCACGCCATCAAATCAGCGGGAACTGTTGTGTTGCATGGCAGCGGTTGGGCCGCGCCTTCCAACCCCTATGACAATGCTGTTTCTGATATTAGAGGAACCCCCGGTGATCATATACGGAGCTGTACGGGCGCAGCTATCGCATCCAACGGCGGGGTGGTTTATGTTGAGGGGTCGCCCATACTTGCGGGGTACAACGGATCGTCCCCGTCCTATATTCGGACGGAAAACGACGCAATCGGTTTTTATAAAGGTTCTAACGCCGATCTCTTCGGCAGCGACTTCACCGCAAACGATAATCTGTTCAATCTCAGCACTGCGCCTGCCGCGCCGATACTGGACAGCGCAGCACCGACAAGCGTCACGCTGGATGGGATGGCGAGCGCGCAATACAGAAAAGACAGCGGCGCGTGGCAAAGCAGCCCGACATTCAGCGGCCTTGATCCCAATACGGGGTATGATTTCACCGTGATGCTAAAAGGACCGGACATCCCCGGGTTTACCCTCGAAAGCCCTGAAAGTGCCACGGCGACACTTGAGACCGCGCCGGCCGTCCTTGGCGGCATTGTCACGATCAGCGGTACGCCGATATTCGGCGAGACGCTGACGGCTGTCACTACGGGGCTGACATACACGCCGGCCTTCTCCGCAACTAAGGTATTGTCCTACCAATGGAAACGCGGCACAACGGATATCGGCACGAACAGCCCGACCTATACCCTTGTGACAGCGGACGTCGGGCAGACGATCAGCGTGACGGTCACAGAGACACACTGCGACGTCGGTGTGATTGGCACGACCGCCTCCGCGATAGGGAAAGCGGATCAAGCCGCTTTAACAATCACAGGACTTAGCGGTCTGTATGTCTACGGCGGCACCGCAACGCTCGGCACGACAGGCGGCACGACAAGCGGCACGGTGACTTATAGTTCGAGTAATACCGCCGTGGCGGAGGTGAGCGGCAACACCGTGAACATGGTCGGTGCGGGCAGCTTCACCATCACCGCGACGATGGCGGGTAACGCCAATTACGAGGACGTGTCCGTTACAAGCGGTTCTTTCACAGTGGGCAAAGCGAATCAAGCCGCGCTGACCATCACAGACCCCGGCGCAAAGACATTTGGCGACTCCGCGTTCCAGCTTGCGACCACGGGTGGGAGCGGCACAGGCGCGGTGACGTATGAGCTTGTTTCCGGGCCGGGTTCGGTAACAAGCGGCGGTATGGTTACGATCAACGGCGCGGGGGCCATTGTGGTAAACGCCACGAAAGCGGCCGACGCGAATCATAACGGGCCTGAGACGTCCGCAAATCTCACCATCACGGTGGCGAAAGCCGACCAAGCCGCACTGACCATCACACCCCCCGGAGCAAAGACATTCGGCGACTCCGCGTTCCAGCTTGCGGCCACGGGCGGGAGCGGCGGAGGCGCGGTGACGTATGAGCTTGATGGCTCAACCCCTGTGCAAGCCGGAACGGTGACAAGCGGCGGCTTGGTTACGATTACCGACGCGGGGGTTATTGTCATCATCGCTACCAAAGCGGCTGACGATAATTATGGCGTTAAGGCGACGAGTATTAGCATTACAGTGAATCCAAAACCCGTTACCATCAGTACGGCACTCAACGCCAACGTCATCGCCGGGGAGATTACAACGAGCCATACCGTAACCCTGCCCGAGCTTCCGGCGGGCGTGAGCTATGGAGCTGTCAGCACGGCGGCGGGAACAGGCGGCGTAAACTTCATTTCCGGCACACCCACAGTCAGCGGCCATACACTGACATTCAGCGCGTCGGACACTTCATCGGACGGCGACACGGCAACCATTACAATCGCCGTAAACTGGGGAGCGAATCACACAGGCGCGGCTGAAGTGGTCGTGACCGTCCACGCGCAAGCGATATTACAGGAGGATGAACCGGACGCGGGCGTCAACTACACAACCGAGGAACTGACCGGGCTTGACGCGGACGCGGCCTATACGGTGAACGGCGTGGCTAAAACCGCCGACGCAAGCGGTCATATCGCCATAGAAGCCGCTTGGATGGGGACGACCGTAACCATCATCAAAACGGGGATCATTGCCGACGACACGATTGACAGCGACCCGCAGAACCTTCCCATTCCGGCGCGTCCCGCCGCTCCGGGCGGCGTGGGCAAGACCGACACCACGGGCGGCGGCAATAACGGCACGCTCACGGGCGTTGACGCCACGATGGAATACAGCGGCAACAGCGGCTCGACATGGACGGCTATCACCGACACAACGGTCACAGGGCTTGCGGCGGGTACTTATATCGTGCGTACAGCGGCGACAGGTTCGGCTTTCGCAAGTGCGGCAACCGCAAATCTTGTCATCGCAAGCAGTTCCTCCGGCGGCGGAGCCCCCGCACCCGACCCGTCGCCGTCCCCCACCCCCTCGCCGACGCCCACGCCCGAGCCCGGCACCATACCCGGACACGGCGGCACGGAAGATAACGCAATGGATATTTCGATAACGGTGAGCGATACAGGGGAAGTCACCATAAACCTTGACGCGGAAACAACAGAAACCCTGATCTCCGACGCGATAGCCCATGCGGAAGCGGAGGGCGATAACGCGCAACCCATCGTCACCTTCGACCTCTCCGAAGTCAAAGACGCCACAGCCACCGTTTTCAACGTGGAAGCGGCGCAGGCGTTCAGCGACGCCGGAGTTGCCGTAACGGTCAAACTGCCCGGCGCGGAGATCACTCTCCCGCCGGAAACGCTGGCGGAACTCGCCGCCGCGCATGAGGACAGCGATACGCCCATCACGGTGGAAGCGGCCATCGTACCGATGAAAGACCTCACGGGTATGCAGGCCGCGCAGGTGAAAGGGTATGAAACGGTTATCAGCCTTGACGTCTTCGTGGGCGATGCAAAAATCAACGTGCCGCTGACCGTCAGCCTGCCGTATACACTCAAGGCAAACGAAGACCCCGCCGCCGTCTGCGTTTGGTATATGGACGACAAGGGCAACCTCACCAAGCTGGAGGGCGTGTATGACGCAACCACAGGCATGATAACCTTTACCATTGAACACCAGAGCTATTTCGTCGTGGGTTACGACCCCGTCGCGCTCTGGGTCAACAAGTATAACGATCTGTCAACAGACGACCCGTACTACGACGCCATAGCCTACGTCACTTTTTACAAACTCTTCAGCGGTTACGGCAACGGCTTGTTCGGAGCGGAAGACACCCTGACCCGCGCCCAGTTCGCCACCCTGCTTTGGGTCTTGGAAGGCAAACAGACACCAGAAGGGATAAAGAGCTTTACCGACGTGCCGGAGGACGCTTGGTACTATAACGCGGTCATTTGGGCGGCGGACAACAGCATCGTGGCCGGGGTTGGCGGCGGGCTGTTTGACCCGGAGACGCCGATCACCCGTCAGGAAGCGGCGCAGATGCTCTACAACTATGCCGTCAACTTCAAAGGCTACGACGTCCCCGAAAACCGCGAACTGCCGGAGTATACGGATACAGACCAAATCGACGCATGGGCGGAAACGGCGGCGCAGAAGCTGGCCGAAGCGGGCGTATTGAACGACGACGAGGAGTTCAGGCCGCTGGACGACGCCACACGCGGCGAAGCGGCGGATTTGTTCAGGAACTTTTTGAGGTTTGTTGCGGGGGAATAATGAGAGAGGTTCTCCCTCGATGGGCATAAGGCGACCGGCAGGCTTTGAGCCTGCCGGTCGTTTTTGCGTTTGGCTAATTAATTTTGGATTTTGGACATTTACCCTTGACAACATGACTTTGAGAAGCGGGAATATATCTCCAAGTCCGGCGTGGTAAAAGACAGCATGAAACACGACCTTGCTGCTGGGACGCTGGATATTCCTGCCCGGTTTGAAGTGGCGCGAGCAAAATTTGAAGCGGTTGTCAGCAAGGCCAATACAAGGGTTCCCGTCCATAACCGGGGTAAAGAGGTAACCGTCCGCTTGAAAAAGCAAGTCATGGTCTCCCCGGAGTTCTTGGCCTTATGGGATAAAATCAAAGGCCGCACGGCGTACCGTGTAGCCATTGATGAGGACGCGCTCAAAACCCGCTGTATAGAAAAAATCGCGGAAATGGAGCGGTTACCCAAGGCGCAAGTTACCACCCGCACCGCCCGGATGAATGTGGAACAGTCCGGCGTGACGCATACCGAAATGGGTCTAAGTACCATGGCGGTCAAAGAGGAAGCACACCGCTTGCGCGGCGTGGAAAAAGGCAAGTTCAAATGCGGGAGACGGCATTTTGCCGCTCTTGGCGACGGCGTGGAGTTCCCCGACAGGCCAGTGAAGGATTGGTGGGAATTTAAGAAGACTGTATAGAGCGGGGTTTGCTGGGGAGTGTCACGCCCCCACATACCTCTGCTTTGAACTCTTCGGCTTCTCCGGCAGCGTCAGTCGCAACAATCCCGCGTCCACAAGCGGTTGGATGACGCCGTTCATGGTATGCGTCCGGGAAAACCCAGTGAACGCGGTAATCTCCGCTCTCGACCTAGGCTCGGAACAATATTCCAAAAGTTCCTTTTGCAGCGTTTCCCGACTGCGCTTGGTTTCCCCTGTGTAAATATTGTTTTTGAACGTCACCATAAACTCGCCGCGCCGCGCTTCAAACACCGGAGAGGGCAACCCGGCCCTCGTACATTCGGCGCGGATTGTGGGGATACCGGAATAGCGGTTCTCCGTCACGCCCAACAACTCCAAAATATTCGCCAGCGACGGGTTGCGCGTGTCCGGGCGAACCTTGCCGAGGGAATCAATCGTGATTTTTCCGTACAGCCCGCCGCTATTGATGACTTCCATCCTGTCGCGGTACATTTCAACGCGCACAGGCACATTTTGCGAGTGGACGCTGTAATCCCGATGCACCAGCGCGTTCAAAATGGCCTCCCTGACTGCTTTAGGGGGGTATTCCGGCTTGTCGTGACGCTTGCCGTCGTCACCGACAATCGTTTTATTCCGGCTGTTCCGTCTGACAAAATCGACGGCCAGTTCAATCATATCGGGAATCGCCCCGGTGATGCGCTGGTTATCAATAAAACGCTCGCCTTCCCCGCCCAAATCACCCATCTCCACACCGGGGACGGAGACGGCGGTGATGCAGAGTTGCGGAAAATACCCCTGCGGGTATTTTGAAAAGGACATGATTCCGGCAATGGTCGGCACACTGCCCGACGTGACTCCCATCAGCTCTATGATTTCCTCGTCGGGTACGCTTTCAGCCAAATTCCTGCGCTCTTTTTTTGCCTCGTCAAGATACGCCGCCAGCCGCTCGTCGTCAAACAGCGTCAGTTTCGCGTTGTCCACCGTGCGCAGATCATCCTGCGCCCGTTTGCGGAAGGCTTCATAGCTATAAATCTCATATTCGCTCATCAGCTCGTTAGATTCGCCCACCCGAACGTAAGAGCCTTTCACCCTGCCAATGCCGCGATAGTATATCGGCCGCTCGGACATGTCAACCGCCGGGATTTCCGCCGACACAATCACCATCCCATCCGTCTCGGCAACGGTGAATAACGGGCGCACCGCAGGCTCCATCTGCTTGCACTGCTCGGCGACTTTCTTTTGCAGATCGTGCGCGTCATATACCCCTGTGAGTTTGAAACGCTCCTTTTCGTTCAGCCCGAAAAGGATTATGCCGCCGTCGTCCTGATTGGAAAACGCGGATAACGCCCCATACAGCTTCGTCGGACAACCGTCGTGCGCGGACTTCACCTCTATCGTCTGCGTTTCACATTGCGTCCGCCGCACACGCTCGGCTAAGGCGACTAAGTCTTTTTCCTGCATATGCGAACCCTCCCTTGGAAACTTAGTATAGCAAGAAAACAGGCGAATGTCAAGCAGAATGATAACTGTTGTCAAAAATACAACAACAAAACAGCGGAGAATGATAACTGTTATCATTCTCCGCAACTCGTGTGGGCCGGTTGATTCATTAGATTTTAATATGTAGCGGCTACCTCTACATCAGAGGCGGCTTCCATCTTAAAGCGGTTCATAGCGTCCTTAGCTTCAGGGACAACATAATTGTTGCTAGCCATGATTTTAAGTCACTCCTAGATCATGATTCAACACCTAGCGTATGCTCGGTGGTTCGCCGCACAGGATAACGGGCGTGTACCGGCGGATAAACCGCCAACGCCTGCCGTCCTTTTTGGCGCATTTGTATTATGTGCTTTGAATCATTGATTATGTTGATAAGATTTTGCATGAATTTACATTGTTTGCAAAGTGAACATCAAAGGAGATTTCTACTCCGCCTGCATCACATAACGCTCCTCGGCTTCGCTTTGAAGCTGTTTGAGCATGGCGACGGCTTGCTCCAATGTGCGGGCTTTTTCTATGATGGCCGAGATACCGTTAAACAGGCCGTAGTATAAAGGTTTGTAATTTGTATTTTGATCCTTTCCTGTTTGCTGATCCAGCATGAACAGGGTTTGGGTAATCAGGCCGTTCAGCGCGTTCTGCGCGGCGGCTTCTTCCATGGTTTGCTTCATCGTTCATCCTCCCTTTCCGGGCATCATATTAAAAGGCATACCCTTCAAAAACAGAAGCGTATGCCCTATTATACACCAAAACCTTTCTTTTAGCAAGATACCCTTTCTTTAAGAAAGATTCGCTATTTTCCGCTTTGACCGAGTATGGTGTATCTGTCGCTTTGAGGGATTTGATCAGGACGGTGCGTTTCAATGATATATTGCCCTTTGCCGTCGAAGCGGATGGTCACAGATTTGGTGTGAACCGCGCTGTTTCGCGCCTTCTCGCTGATGATCAGGCTGGCTCCGCATTCCCGCATGGTTTCAAAGGTCTTCATAAACCCTTCGCCGCTGCCGCCCGTTTCGGCGCGGGTGGTCACCCGCTCCGTTCCGAGGCGCGCCAGCACGGAAGGTTCAAATTCAATGCCGCTGTCGAAAACGGTGAGCGCGTAATGCTCCCCCGCAAGACCCAGCGTCACCAAAACGGAGCGGAACGGCTTGTCGCTTGCGACGACCGCGAACAGCGCGTCCTGCACATGATCCCCGATCATGGTTTCCAGTTTGCTTTGGTCGACTACCTTTGTCACCATGTGACGGATGCTTCCGTTTATCACAAGGTCAAAGCTGATTTTTTCGGCGGCGCACCCCCGGGCGAACAGCCGAAACAGATTGTCCAGCATGGGCAGATTGGTTTCCGGCAAAACCTTTTCTTGTTTCACCCGCCCGGCGTCCTTCCGGTAATCCCGCATGAGCCGCCGCGCATCTTCTATATGAGCGGCAAGCTCTTCGGCAAATTCCGCCATGTCTACGCCGTGTTTTGCTTTGGACAGCATGGCGGCGTAGCCAAGTTCCATCGCCGAGACACGGTGGATGATGCTGTGGTTGGCTGCCCGCAGGTTGTCGGAAAATTCGGTCAGCCGCCTGATCTCCTCGTCTTTTTCGGCGATGGCCTGCCGATAGAGGTCATCATTATTCTCCTTCGCCCAGCGCAGATAGGCCGCCTTGATCCCCCGCCTGATCCATATGTAAACGCCGGCGGCGATGACGGCGATGCCCGCTATAAGGATTTTGATGGTGGAAGCGTCGTCCGTTTTGGCCATGTTTTGCCCTGCCGCGGTAACCACCAGCATGGCTCCCGCAACAATCAGCGAGACGATAACGGTATATCCTTTGAGCAAAAAGTCAAAGCCTTTTTGAAACCGCCTGATTTTGAAGAAAAGAACCGCAAACCCAAAGTTGAACACCGCCGCAAGGGAATACATCAAAGGATACACCAGCTCATCATATTGGATAACAGAACCGGCGATGTGGCCGGAACCCGCAATCGGCATAAAGATTATGCCGACAACCAATATCCCCGCGTAGTAGAAAATATAACTGCCCCCGAAGGCCAGCAGATAGGCCGATATGGCGGTATCCTTCTCGATCATGGTGAAGAGCAGGATGAGAAGAACCGACGCCGCGCAGAACACCGGCCTGACCGTCGGCGCGGGCAGCCAAAAGTACCCGCACGCATACATATAAGCAGCCAAAAGGCTCCACTGAACGGTCATGACCGTGTGGAGGTTTGGCGGTTTATACCCGACGGATCGTTTGAAAATATAAAAGGACGTGAGGAAAATGCCAAACGTACTAACAGCGTCGATCCAAAACGCGTACACGGCAGTCCCCCCTTTTTCGACATGATACCACAGAACCGCCGAAAAAACAAGAACGGACAGCGTAACGCCGTCCGTTTCTTTATGGTTGGATGGACAAAGATGAGATTAAGGGAACATAAGACGGAAAAGCCAATCCCACACAGCGTTGCCCTCCTTATTTTTTAGGTAGGCAAGGGGGCGGAGGCTTTCCGTCACCCCCCTCGCCTCTTATGTAACACCAGTTGTCATAAATAAAATACCACACGAAACGGCAAATTTCGTGTGGTATAGGTATGAACTTTTATGGACTATCGTGTGGTAAGATGGACTATCGTATGGTAAGATGGACTACTCTCGGCTATTTTTCAAAAAATTTTACGAATTTTTTCGGCGTAGTAGTAAATGAATTCGGTCGGGGCGGGGATGCCGGTGTTGATGTCGATGTGTACCGGGCATTTTTCTTTGAGGGTTTCGATGTCGGAACTGGCCCAAGCCCTTTCAATAACGGTTTGTATGCCGCGGATCACGGAATTGTAGTTGACCCTGAATTGGACAGCGAGCAGGGGGATGACCGAGGCGGTTTCTTTTTTTCCCCTTTCCGCCAAAAGAAGGATGGCTTCCCGGATGTAGTCCCGGCCTTTGAGGCGGACACTGATGCCCAGCTCGTTCAGCTCGGCGTCGATATGCCCGAGGAGGCGGACGCGCCGTTCTTCGGGAGATTCGATGATTTCCGGCCTGATGTCTTCGATCTGCGCGTACGGCAGGGATTCCCGCAGATTCAGCAGCATATCGAAAACCATCTCAGGGTTGTAGCCCGCTTGCTTTTTAGAGAAGGCAAAGGTAACGCCCATATCATGGATGCGGTCGTACATCACTTCAGATTGGATATTGGTCGTCACAACAACGATGGGGCGCAGTGCCAGCCTGGTTTCCCTGAGGTTGATCAGGAATTGCAGGCCGTGCCCTTTGCCTTTGCTCAATTCTAAGTCCAAAATAACGCCTTCGGGCAGCTTTTTTTTAACGATTTGAAGCCCTTCGTCGCTTGACCCGGTCATCCCGATCAAACTGACGTCCGCCCTATCGTCGGCGCAGTCTCTGAACTTACGATGTTCCATAATGTCGTCTTCTATAAGCAATATGGGCATAGGTTTCCCCATATCGTTGTTCATGTTACCACACCTTTCCACAGAGTAGTCCATCTTACCATACGATAGTCCATCTTACCACACGATAGTCCATACCTATAGTTCTTTGAAAGGGGTGTCGAATATGGTAAAATGATGTCGGATGGACTGTCTTCTTGTATCTTATCAGATGGTTATCCCATTTGCAAGAGCGGAGGGTTCCTTTATGACAACCACAGCCGAAACAGGTTTGGGCAGCAGACTGCGGTATTATCGGAAACTGCGCGCCCTGACGCAGGAAGAGCTGGCGATAACCGCCGGCGTGAAACCTTCGCACATCACCAACATCGAGCGGGGCAAAAAGGGGATCAGCGTGGACGTCTTGCTGCTCCTCTGCAAGAGGCTCAACATTCACCTGACCGATTTGCTGCCGGAAGAAGACCTGCGGGATGATTTTGAATTAAGGGAGCAGATGATCGGGGAAGTCGTGGCCGCGCTGAGGGAGCTGGAAAGCCCTCAGATCGGGTTTTTCAGGGCGATGGTCTGCTCGTTCTCGGATTAGCGGAATCCCGGCCGAATACAAAAGCCGCCTGTGACAAATGGGTCACAGGCGGCTCTTTTTACGTATGGGTTGGCGTTTATCGCAACGCCTGTTCAATGTCCTCTAAAATATCGTCGATATGTTCCAGCCCCACCGAGAAGCGCACCGTCCCGGGGGATACTCCGGCGGCGGTCAGCTGTTCGTCGGTCAGCTGGCGGTGGGTCGAACTGGCCGGATGCTGGACACAGGTGCGGATGTCGGCGACATGGACTTGGTTGGACGCGATTTTCAGGTTGTCCATAAACCGCATGGCTGCCTCGCGCCCGCCTTTGACGTTGACGGTGACCACCCCGCTCGCCCCCTTGAAATACTTTTGGGCGAGGCTGTAATACTTGTCCCCCGGCAATCCGGGATACCTGACCGACTCGATCTTGTTTGACGCTTGGAAATACTCCGCGACGCGCAGCCCGCTTTGGCAATACCGCTCCATGCGCAAGGCCAGCGTCTCCAGCCCCAAATTGAGCAGGAACCCCGCATGGGCCGAAGGGTAAGCTCCAAAGTCCCGCATGAGCTGCATCCGCGCTTTGAGGATATAGGCCAGTTTGCCGTATGTGTCGGTATAGGTGATGCCGTGATAGGTGACGTCGGGCTGGGTCAGACCGGGGAAATCGCCTTTTGTCCAATCGAAATTGCCGCTGTCAACGATCACGCCGCCCACTTGCAGGGCGTGGCCGTCCATATATTTCGACGTCGAGTGGATGATAATGTCAACCCCGTATTGGAACGGTTTGCACAGGATGGGGGTGGGGAAGGTGTTGTCCACGATCAGCGGGACGTTTTTGCTGTGGGCGATTTTGGCCATTTTCTCTATATCCAGCACCGTCAGGGCGGGGTTGGCCAGCGTTTCGCCGAAGACGGCTTTTGTGTTGGGTTTGAAGGCCGCGAGGATTTCGTCCTCATCGGCGTCGCCGTCAACAAAAATACACTCGATGCCCAGTTTCCGCAGCGAATGGGCGAAGAGGTTGACGGTGCCGCCATAGATGGCCGACGTGCTGATAAAGCTGTCGCCCGCGTTGCAGAGGTTGAGGATGGCCAACATACTGGCCATCTGCCCGGAAGAGGCGCACATGGCGGCCAAGCCGCCTTCCAGCGCGGCGATCTTCTCCTCCACCGCCATAACGGTGGGGTTTTCAAAGCGCGAATAGATGAGGCTGACGGACGGGTCGTCGAACACTTTGCCGATGTCCTCCGCCGAATCGTAATAATAGGTCGTGCTTTGCACGATCGGCAGGACGCGCGGCTCTGCGTTTTTCGGGGTATAGCCCGAATGCAGGCATTTGGTTTCGTCTCTCATGGGGGTTCCTCCTTTATATGAGGCTTAGAATAGCACAAGTATGAAACGGTGTCAATAAAACGATTGCCCCGATCACACCTTAAAACGCGGGAATCATGATGGGAGCCTCCCTGCCGTTTATCAATGAGCCGAACACATATACCGGCCTGTAAAAGCCTTTTGAATCCAGCAGGTATTCCAGCGTCACGGAAACAACCTCGACCGACTGTAAGTCCTTTGAATAAGCCCAATATGGAAAACGGCCTTCTTCTATACGGCCATATGCTTCTTTTTGGCTGATTATCTCGCGTTCCGCCACCGTTTCATACAGGACGATGGTATCCTCGATTTCTTTGATGGTGCCATCTATGCGAATCCGCATCTGTCCTGTCTGCCATTGCTCTGAATCGGCATTGTCCGCAACAAAGCGGTATTGCCCGCCGCCGTCGTTGACAAATTCGGCGTTGACAGGGGCGTCCACACCAAAATCAGATGCCATCCGGCGCACTTCCGTTTCGGATAAACCGCCGTCTCCCGTTTCTGTTATTCGATCCCAGTAACGGTACGTCCGGGTTTGATATTCTATTGTAAGGATGCCTCCGCTTGCCGGATAGTAATAGGCGGTGTTGTCATATAAACTAGGTTTTCTATCAGGACTGGCCGATATGCCGATTCGGCTAAAAAAGCTCTCGGCAAAATCACGCGCCTGTTTTGCAGTAAACGGCTCAACCTTATAAACCGTTGTTGTTTCCCTTTTATCTGATATATCAATGTCACAGGAAACGGCCACATTTCTCATGTCCTGCTGATACATATTGAGAGGTAAGTTCCCAAATTCCTGCGTTTGATAGACTATGTATATCGAGAGAAAAACAAGAACCGAAGCAAAAAGGGGTGACAGATACCCGATAACCTTCCGTTTACGCCCTTTTGCTCTCATTGTCTGCCATGCCATCACAAGCCCATACCCAATCAGCGCGCCAGCTGTATTGTTGATCACATCGTCCGTGCAGGCTTGCCCGCGCCCGGTTATATACTGAACGCACTCTATCAGTATCGACGCCGCACAGCCGATGCCAACTGTTTTCCACAGGCTTTTGAGTTTGTCCGACAAAAGGGGGAGCAATATACCGAAAGGGACAAACATGCAAATATTTAAGATAAGGTTTCTCCAAACGGCGGTGCCAAATGTGTGCCATGCTTCGCTGTATAAATACAGGGGGCGTAAATGTACCAGCCGGTATACACTGTCCGACCTGCTGAAAAACACAGCTCCGGCGACAATCATCAGATAGCACATGAATACGGCAGCCGGCAGTATCTTTCTTAACGGGAATTTCTTCTGTTTTCGTCTAAACATAAAGACGTATAGACATAGCCACGCCGCGCACAGGACGGCGGCAATAATGCCTCCCAAAACCGCATACTCTCTAAGCAGCCTGAAAAGGTCTGAAATCCTCAAACGCTCACCCCTCCAAACGCACATCGCCCGGCGTCAGCGGTTCCGAAGTGTCTACATCGCCGTAACTGTCAATCGACTGACCGTCCACCCAAAGGCGCATGGCCGAGATTTCCGGCTGGGTGGTGACCGAGCGCACAAGGCAATGGAGGGTCATGCGGGCGGAAATGCCGTTGTTCCCCGCATTGGCAGCAAATTCGTTTGAGAGGTTAACTGTCCAGACGTCGCCCTCCGGGAAGACGGAAAGCAACGTCGTCCCCTCGGGCATGACCGCTTGCAATCCCGCTTTTTGAGGGCCTTTGATCAATTCATCGATCACATACCGCACATACCAGGCAACGGTATCTGTCTCCCGCACAACGAGGGTGCGCGTTTCGGCCATGACCGTCTCGCCTGTTTGATCCGAAAAATACAGGACGATAGAACGTTCGGTATCGGCCAGCACCAGCGGGCTGAGGACAAAATCGGAAGCCCGGAGGGTGACGGGTTCGGAAGTCGCTCCTTCGATCGTTAAGACCACAACGTCAATGCCGTCCAGCCCGGTCAGGGTCAGAACAAGACCGGCGCGCGCCAACGTGAGGGCAAAGCCCTCCAGCGAAGCGGCTTCCTCCGAAAGGGTAACGGCCGCCATGCCGTCCTCCAGCTCAAAATCGGTTGCATCCACGCCGGAAGGGAAGGGGGAATCCGCCCCTTGGAGGACTTCGTTTAGCACAAATTCAAGAAGTTCTTCGCCTTCGGGGCAATACCGGGTCATTTCGGCCAGGGCGGAGCGGCCGTCCGATCCCCCGAGCGCGTAAACAGATACCGGCGTGCCCTGTTTGGCAGGGTTTCCCCTTCCGCATCCGGCGATCAGCAGCAGAAACAATATAGACATTAAAAATTTACGCATCATCGCACCCCGCCAGCGGGAAGCGCGCCGTGAAGCGCGACCCTTTTCCCACTTCGCTCTCGGCCGTGATCGACCCGCCCATACGAGCCGTTGCCTCGGCGGCGATCGAAAGCCCCAGCCCCGCGCCGCCCGCCTCGCGGCTCCGCGCCTTGTCCACCCGGTAGAAGCGGTCAAAGATCAGCGGCAATTCGGCTTCGGGGATGCCCGCGCCTGTGTCGTCTACCACAATATGCGCTTCGTCTCCGCGGCGGAAAACAAACGCCCGCACCGAACCACCCGGCATGGTATACTTGATGGCGTTGTCAATCAGGTTATACACGATTTGAACAAGGCCGTCCTCCGCCCCAATAACGCGGCAGTCCTCCGCCAGTTCACAGTGCAGCTCCACACCGCTGCTTTTTGCCAAAGGCCGGAGCATCCTCGCCACTTTTTGAACAACGGCGGCCGGATCGGTCACGGCGGCGGCTTCGGGCAGGTTGGTGTCGAGGCGCGAAAGCTGCATCAATTTTTCGGTCATACGGCTCAAACGGTCGGTTTCGTTGCCGATGTCGGCGACAAACTCCCGCACTGTTTCAGGGGGCATATCGGGGGTTTCCAAAATCGAATCGGTCAGCAGGCGCACCGCCGCCAGCGGCGTCTTCAGTTCATGGGAAGCATCGGAGACAAATTGCTGCCGCTGCCCCTCGGTCTTCCGCAAAATGGAGAAGAACTGATTGATGCGGTCGGCCAGTTCGGCCAGTTCATCCCTCCCGCGCACCGGAAGCCGGTAGGCGTAGTCGCCTTCATGGGCGGCGCGGATGCCGCGCAGGATGACCGAGATACGCCGGGTCAGCGCCAGCGCAATGATGACCGAAAAAATCACGACAACGGCGAAGATCACCACCGAAACGGCAAAAAGCCTTGCGATCAGGTCGGAAAGCTGTTTGCCCTGCGCCGTGTCAAGGCGGCTGAGATAGATGGCACCCACGATCATATTGTGGGAGGTGACCGGCATGGCGAAACGGCTGTCAAAGGCGTAATCCCTATACGCCGAACGGAAGGAATCCTGCCCGGTAAGGGCGCCGGCGATCTCGGCGTCCAGCGCGTACCGCCCCGCGACCGAGCCTGACGTAAGACTGTCGTAGACGACGAAGCCGTGGCGGTCTGCCACAATGGTGCGGTATTGGGCCTGATTGTCCATGATGTTCATCACCAGCGCGACGCTTTCCGGGGTCATATCCGTCCCGGAGAGGGTCGTCGCCAGGTCGGAGGCGCGACTCATCATGACGTCCCGGGTGTTGCTGAACATGAAATCCCGGGAAATCCAAACCGGATAGGTGTTGAGCAGCACCAGCATCATGCTGAGGATGATCAAGTAGGACAGCGCGATTTTGAGCTGATACCGGCTCACAGGCCGGCGGCGGCGCGCCGCTGCGTTCGTCCGGCTCAGACTTTCGCGTTCGATCTGTTTTTCGCCCGCTCTCTTCATGCTTTACAGTAGTATCCGACCCCCCATTTGGTGAGAAGGATGCCGGGGTTGGCCGGGTCGAGCTCCAGTTTTTCACGCAGGCGGCGGACATGCACGTCCACCGTTCGTATGTCGCCCGGATACTCATAACCCCACACCAAATTGAGCAGGTTTTCCCGGCTGTAAACCCGCCCTTTGTTGCGCATGAGGAGTTCCATCATATCAAACTCTTTGGCCGTCAGGTCGGTGGCCTTGCCGCTGACATAGGCACTGCGCTGCGCCGTGTTGAGTTTGACATGATCCAGCGTGAGCGTTTCGTCATCCCTGCCGCCGCCTTGTGCCGGGGACGACCGCCGCAGGATGGCGCGGATGCGCGCTTTCAGTTCCATAACGTTAAACGGTTTGGTCATATAATCGTCCGCTCCGTATTCAAACCCGATCAGTTTATCGGTATCCTCTCCCCGGGCGGTGAGCATGACAACAGGCACGCCGGAAAATTCGCGGATGCGCCGGCAGGCTTCCAATCCGTCTACTTTGGGCATCATCAAGTCCATGATGATCAAGTCGAAGGCCGCTGCCCGCGCCTTTTCAATGGCCTCGGCTCCGTCTTCGGCCGTCTCCACTTCATACCCCTCGTGTTCGAGGTTGAATTTGATGCCCTTCACAAGGGTTTTTTCATCGTCTACGACAAGGATTTTCATAGATTCCCCCCATAAATAAGTCCGGTCGTGATCAGCGCGAAGAGGATGACCAAGCAAAGCAGCGGTTTATCATTCCACATGGTTTCTAAAGGATCGCCGTCCCCGCCTGTTTCGGAGACGAAATTATACCGCAAGCAAATGATCAGCACCAGCGGAACCGTCCATACCATATGGTTTCCCAAACGCTCCGCCGTTGAGGCGTCGGTGCTCCACAGAGAATAAAACACAACGGCAAGAGCCATGCACATCATCATGTTTTGCTGCAAAAACCCCGCCGTATACCGCCGCAGCACCTCCCGGGACGAGCCGTCCGGCACCGAGATAAGCTCGCCGCGCCGTTTGCCCAGCCCGAGGTAGAACGAAAAGGCCGTGACGGTCAGGCAAAGCCAGCCCGAAAGCGCGATGCCTGTGACGGCCGAGCCGTAGAGCAATCGCAGCAGGAACCCCGAAGCTAGGATGGCGACGTCGGCGATGGGGATGTTTTTCAGCCCGAAACTGTAGGCGATGTTGATCAGCAGGTACAATCCAAGCCACAGCCATGCTTGAAACCCTACGCTCCCTGCCAAAACCTGCGCCGCCGCCGAAGCGGCAATCAAGGCTCCGGCGAGGAAGGCGGCCGCCCGGGCGGATACCGCGCCGCTGGCAATGGGGCGGGCGCGCTTGACCGGGTGTTCCCGATCCCGCTCCGCGTCCCTGATGTCATTGATGATGTAGACCGCCGGGGAGAGGAAACAGAAGGCGGCAAAGCCCCAAAGGGCGGCGGGGAGAGCCTCCATATCGAGAAGGCTCCCGTTGAAGATCAGAGGGAGCAGAACGAAGACGTTTTTGACCGTGTGCTTGATTCTCAGCAGACGCAGTATGGACATGATTTACCTCACCGGATAGGTTTCAATCCCGAAGCGGATGAGTTCCGCCATGCCGGGCAGATTGATCGTTAGCATTGCAGCCATAGCGGTTGCGTAAAGGGAAACCCGCAAAGGCTTCCACCGGGCAAAGAGTTTTTCGATCAACAGGACGATCAGCGAGAGAAAGGCCCATGAGAAATACAGGGTATACAGCACCAACCCGTTTTCCGCCGTCCCCCAGCCGACAACGCACAGGATGAGAAAGGAGAAGGCCGCCCATCCGGCACAGATTTGCGCGAAAAGGGATTTGCGGTTGAGGATAAATCCGGCGGCGGCGGCGAATAACAGCAGAAGCCCAAGGATGCTGACCGAAACAGCTGGTTCGGCTTGCCATGTCGGGTATCCATACGTGGTCGTATCCAGCCCGGAAGGCGGCATGGTGAAGCAGGAGGCGATGAACTGAATGTATTGCAGCAGCCTGTCGGAAAAGGCGACGCCCGCCCCGGTAAACCGCGTTAACCCTTGCAGCGAATCCACGGCGTTGAGAAAAAGGGGCAGTTGCCCGAACACCGCGACAACGGCGAAAAATTTCAGAGCGCAGCGGGCGATGACGAGAACCCTTTTTTGAAAACCCCCTCCGCCGGTTAGCAGCGGGAACAAAACCCCTGTTGTCAGTGTCGCCCCGGTGGCGGCGATGTAGGCCAACTCCCTGCCGCCTTTTTTCTCCGCCGACAGATAGATCAGCAAGACAAGCCAAAAGAAGGTGAAGACATACCGCTCCATCGTGAGGGTATACAGCAGAGCCGGGAACGAAGCGGCGGACAACAGGAAAAAACCGACTTTTACCGCTCCTGTCAGGCGCATCAGCCGCGCCAGCATGAGTAACCCGCACAAAAGCGGTATGGTCTGCACCATGCCGATCATGATTGGATAAGCGTTGGGCAGAAAGAATAACAATCGTGCAATCACCCCGGCTAACAGCCCGAACGGCATGGCAAAGACGCCGAACAGCGGGTGGCGGATGTCGTTTTCTTTGGCGTTGACGCTCTGATAGGTGTTGGTGTCCATTAAGACGGATGAATCGGTGGTGTATACGACGTCATAGACGGCATATCCAGCGGGTTTGGGCGAATAAAACGCGTCGGTCACGGAGAAGGTCAGGGCAACCGCTATGCAAAACAACGGGATGCAGACAGCTAAAAACAGTCTCTCCGCCCTGTCCATGCGAATTGAAAACTCTTTGGCAAAGGTGAACGCCCGCGAGACGAACCAGTGCATGAAGAAGAAAAGGGCGATCAGCGCGGCTCCCGCCAGCAAAACAGCCAATGCCCGCCGATTGTAAATCCGATTGAAATCAATCGCCAGCCGGTAGGCCGCCAGCGGGGAGAGTATCCCTGCAAATGAAACCGTCCATTTGGTCAGGCCGGACAATGCCTTCTGTATAAACCCAAACCGAAAAGCAATCACCAGCAATACAGCCAAAGAGCAGACCAAGCCCGCGCCCCGCTGCCACAGGGAACCCCGAAGCGAAAGCAGGGCTGTGGCAGCGATCCCCGACAGGACAAACGCCTCTTTGAGCATAGGCTTGTGTAAAATGTTCAACCCGTTACTCCCCCGCCTGGCATTCGGTATAAGGCGCGAGCTTCTCCAACATCTTCTCTCCGATGCCCTTAACATTCAACAGCCCTTCGACGCTTTCAAACGAGCCGTGTTCCTCCCTATAATCGATGATGCGCTGCGCGATGGCCGGCCCGACGCCGGGCAGGTCGGTCAATTCGATCAAGGAAGCGGTGTTGATGTCTATTTTACCCGTTCCGGCGGGCGGATAGACGAGGATTTCCCATTCTCGCTCCCCTTGAATGACAAATTGATCCCTCGGGACGGCAGTCGCCGCCGAGAATCCGATCAGGAACCCGATCAATAGAATCGCCGCAACGGCGCAGGGGAGGAGGATTTTCTTTTGCATGGTTGATGACCCGTTTCTTTTATTATACGAAGAGCGCAATTAGACGCAATTCACTTGCGGCTTTGCGCTTGACATGTTATAATGCATCATACCACAACCTAGAGAGGATTCCTATACATGAGGATAAAAAAACTTGCCCTTCTGTGCGCTTTCCTTCTCACCGCCGTCCTCATCCCGCTTCCGGCCGCCGCGTATTTCGATCTGCCCGAAGTGGACGTCCAAGCCCGGAGCGCGATTTTGGTTCACGCCCAAACGGATGAGATCCTTTTCTCCCACAACATACATATCCGCCGCGAACCGGCCAGCGTCACCAAGATCATCACGGGGCTGCTGGCTGTGGAACACGGCGGGTTTGACGAGATCGTCACGGCGGAAGAGGGGGATTTTTTTGACATCATCCCCGAAAGCAGCTCCATCAATCCCGCCATCACACCCGGCGAGGAGATGGTTTTCCGCGACCTGATCTACAGCGCGATGGTCGCTTCCGACAATTCCGCCTGCAACATCATCGCGCGGCATGTCGCCGGGTCGGTGCCGGAGTTTATGGAGATGGTCAACGAACGTCTTGCCGAACTGGGCTGTGAAAACACACAATTTGCCAATACGCACGGTCTGCCCGACCCCGAACACTACACCACCGCGTTTGACATCTACCTCATCGCGCGGGAGTGTTTGAACAACGCGTTCTTTATGGAGATCGCCCACACCGAATACATCACCCTCCCGCCGACCAACAAGGTCACCGAAGGGCGGAACCTGACCACCACCAACAACCTCATCACCCGCCGCCGTTCCGCCGAATATTACTATTCCCCGGCGCGCGGCATCAAAACAGGGCGCACCAACAACGCCGGGCACTGCCTGGTGTCGGCCGCCGAACGGGACGGGATCACCCTTCTCAGCGTGGTTTTGGGTGCGTCGGTGGACGAAGAAACCAATCTCGTCCGCAGTTTTATCGAAACGCGCGACCTCTTTGAGTGGGGATTTGCCAACTTCGCGCTCAAACGCATCCTCAGCCGGGTGGATAAACTCCTCAGCCTCCCGGTCATTCAAGGGGTGGATCAGGACGTCATCTTCCTTGTCCCGGAGCGGTCGGTTGAGGCGTTGGTGCCCAAGCATGTCAACCCCGAGGATATTAAGAAAACGATCAAAGTCTTCGAGCCCGAAGGGGTGCGCGCCCCGGTGAAGGCGGGCGACATTTTGGGCGAAGTGGAATTGTCCTATCAAGGACATGACTACGGCACCATCCCGCTCATCGCCGACCAAAGCGTCGAGCGCGACACCCGCGAGGCGATCCAAGACGGGGTCGGAGGCTTCTTCAAGAGAATCTTCGGTGCCCGTACGGACGACCCGGAAGACACAAGCGGCTCATTAAGCTGGATCAAATGGGCAGTCCTCGTAGCCATCATCCTTGTATCCTTATATATCATCCTTGTTATCTTCCTCAACCGCCGCAGACGGGTACGCAATATGCGCTCCGGCAGTTACCGGGGGAGGAGAAAGTATTGACAGTGGACAGTGGGCAGTGGACAGTGGACAGTGTGCGGACGCGGAGCGCGGAAGAAACTGAGCAATATGGCGAGGCTTTGGCGAGGCTGCTTCGCCCGGGCGATGTTGTTTGGCTCTACGGTGACTTGGGCGCGGGCAAGACAGCCCTTGTCCGGGGGTTGGCACGCGGGCTGGGAGTGACCGAACGGGTTACCAGCCCGACCTACGCTATTGTCAATGTCTACTACGCAACCATCGTCCCCGCGAAGCGGGCATTGGGTGAAGCGTCACGCTTCCGCTTCCCTGTGGCGCATTATGATATGTATCGGATCGACGGGTTTGACGACCTGCTGGGGGCGGGATGGGACGAATACGAAAACGGCGTGCGCGTTGCAGAGTGGGCGGAACGCGCCGGAGAGGTTCACGGCATCTGCGTCATGATCACGGACGTCGGGGAAACGGAGAGGGAAATCGTATGCTGCTTCTTGCCATAGACAGTTCGTCCGTCACGGCCTCCGCCGCGCTTGTTCGGCAGCGTGACGCTGCGCCCAATGACGGCTGCGGCCGAGGCATACTGTTGAGTGAGGCGTTTATCAACAACGGCCTGACGCATAGCCAGACGCTTGCTCCGATGATCGACGGCGTCTTGAAGAACGCGGGCGTCTTGCCGGGAGAACTGACTCAAATCGTCGTCACCAACGGCCCGGGGTCGTTCACCGGGCTGCGCATCGGCGTTGCGTCGGCGTTGGGGTTCTCCGCCGCGCTGGGAATCCCCTGCGCCGGGGTTTCATCGCTGATGGCGGCCGCATACGGCGCGACCGACCACGAGGGAACGGTTTGCGCCGCGATGGACGCTCGGCGCGGGCAAATTTATTGCGCGATGTTTCACGTGAAACAAACGGCTCTCACCCGCTTAACAGCGGATCAGGCCGTTGACCGGGAGGCTTTTTGCCGGCAGGCACCGCCCTCTGTCTGTTGGGTGGGCGACGCCGCTTTGCAATGCGCAAGAGAGGGCGACCGCCCTTCCTCCCGCCCGTATATCTCGGGGTACGGCGCGGCGTTGTGTTTTCTCAACGGTCACAGCCGCCCGGTTGAACAAATCGAATATTTGCGCGTCCCGCAAGCCGAGCGGGAACGGCTGGCACGGGGGGAGAGTTGATATGCAAACAGGAGAATGTATCTCCTTCGGCAAATTCAACTGGCGTGTGCTTGATATAAACGACAAAACGGTTTTGATGATAACGGAAAACATTATCGAAACACGTTCTTATCATGACCGTTATATTGACATAACATGGGCTGATTGCGCGTTGAGGGAATACCTGAACGGCGCGTTTTATGACCAATTTACCACCGATGAAAAATGCCGGATCGTTCCGGTTGTCAATCAAAATTTGGATAACCAATGGTACGGGACAAAGGGCGGCGAAGACACGCAAGACCGTATATTTTTGTTGAGCCTTGAAGAAGCCGTATGCAAGTATTTCGGGGACAGCAGCGCAAAGCTGTACAACCGCAACCCAAAACATGACTATTGGTTCCAAAGCAAGGATGTTCATAACAGCAAAAGGGCAGCGACGTTTAACGGTCAGGCAAACTCATATTGGCTTAGGTCTCCCGGACGCATTGGTGTAAAAGCCGTCTACATCAAAGGGAACCCCAGCGGCTGCGTGGGTATTCAGGGCAACAATGTTTTGGAAGGCAATGTCAGCGAACCTGACTATTTTGGGGGCGTCCGCCCGGCGTTATGGTTGAAACGATAACAACAATGATTAGTCCCCCTCCGCCATCTTCCCGTCCGGGAAGGTAAACCATGTATCCCCCGGACGGGGTAAACTTTACCAATAAAGAGTCACCCACGGCAGCTCCTTGAAAGCAGGGTCGTTCGTCAAGAGTATCATGTTTTCAGCGGATGCTTGAGCCGCATACATTCTGTCAAAAGGGTCACGGTGTTCCCAATCAAATTTCCCCGCTAAATGTGCGTGTTGTGCGGTGAGCGGTAATTCGGTTGCTCCGAACGCTTGCGACATATTAAAATAGTTTTCTGCCACATCTTCAAAGCCGTACAACTTGCCAATTTTATACTTGTACATGACTTCATAAGCACAAACAGCAGAAACGAATTTTTCTGCATCTTTATCTGCAATTATAGTTTTGGCATTGTTGCTTAATTTCGGACTTTCTCGCACAGCCCACAGAAAAGTATGAGTGTCAAGCAGATATTTTACAGCCCCCATGCTTGCAAGTCCTCCTCCGATAACGGCTCGAAAAAGCTGTCGGGGATTTCCGCACCTTTAGCAAAACCAATATTGCATTTATGATTTGGCGTTTCTGTCACTTCACTCTGCACAGGCAATACAATAATTTCTACCCTTTTATCGCGTAAAGCAGGCGGGATTTCGATAATACCGTTTAACACCGAGCTGCCTATTGTTTGGCGAACATACTCCATTATATTCCCCCCCAATCTCTCAAAACGTGTTTGTATAGTCTATTTTATCGCGTTATAATCAGAAAGTCAATCAAATTGAACGTGTTATTCACATTTCAATTCCCCTCCGCCATCTTCCCGTCCGGGAAGGTAAACCATGTATCCCCCGGGTCGCCGATGCTAGGCGGGGCGGCCGTCACCCGGTAGGCCGTCTGCCCGTCCACGTTGAAAAATTCCGCCCCGGCCAGCAGTCCTGTTTCCAGCGAGACAATGTATTCTTTTTGATAAACGGCTTCCTGTGTCCGCACAATCAGGCAGGCTCCGGTCGGAAGCCCGAGGTAATCGGCGGACAGGACGCTCTCCCGGGGCAGGGAAGCGACCGTTTCCCACGTGGGGATGCCGGAAATCGCCTCGGCGTCTTCCGGGGATATTTCGTTGTACGGCACGGCGTTGCCCGTCCAATAATACGTCTTTGCAGGTGTAACGATCACATTTTGGATATGCCCCCCGTGGCGGGTTTCCACACGCGTCAATTCGCCGCGCCGCGCAAAGGTATGGCTGAACGATTCCTCCCCGCCCGGCCAAAGATAGACGCATTCCACCGTTTGGATGTAAGCCTCCGGCCGTTCGATCGTTTCCAGCAGTTTTTGAATGTTGTCCGCACCGACGCTGACCGGGGTAAAGGCCAAGTCCAACCCCGGGCCGGTTGCCGACGTCCCCGGCAATGAGCCGGACGGCAGCGGGGGCGGCAAGGTGAAATCGGCTTTCACGCCGGAAAAATAAGCAAACCATACGCTTCCCATCAAAACAGCCGCCATCAGCACGGCGGCGGCGACCGAAAGCGACGTGACCCGTTTGCGGTTCATGGCCTTCCGAAAGGCTGGGGCGTCTCGGCCGACAATCCGGCAAAGTGCCGCACGGCCTGAACGATGCGCCCGGAAGCGTGCCCGTCGCCGTAGGGGTTAACGGCTCTCGCCATATGATCGTATGCCGCCGGGTCTTCCAGCAGTTCTTGCGCCATATTTACGATGGTTTCCCGCTCGACCCCGGCCAGTTTGACCGTCCCGGCGGTAACCGCTTCGGGGCGTTCGGTTTCACGGCGCAGCACCAAAACCGGCTTGCCCAGCGCGGGAGCTTCTTCTTGTAAACCGCCCGAATCGGTCAGCACCAAGAAAGACCGGGCGATGAGGTTGTGCATATCCAGCAGCCCGATGGGGTCGGTGAGGATGATGCGTTCCTGCCCGCTCAGCAGCGGCATAACGGTATCGCGCACCGCCGGGCTGAGGTGGACGGGGTAGACGATCACCACATCGGGGTTTTGATCCCGCAAGCCGAGCAGAGCCTTGCAGATGTTTTCAAGAGCCCCTCCATAATTCTCCCGCCGGTGGGCGGTCACGGCCAGCACCCGGCTGTTGAAAAAGTCCAGTTCCCGCAAAACGGGCTCCTCAAAGGTATAATCACCGCGAACCGTCATCGACAGCGCGTCGATGACGGTGTTGCCCGTTACATAGCTCTCACCCGTTACGTGTTCCGCTTCGATGTTGCGTTTGTTGTTCCATGTCGGGCAAAAATGAAGAGCCGCCATGCGGGAAATCATTTGGCGGTTCATTTCCTCGGGAAAGGGCGAATACCGCTCCCTTGTCCGCAGCCCCGCCTCGACATGCCCGACCGGGATCTTGTGATAAAAGGCCGCCAGCGTCGCGGCGAACCCTGTTGATGTGTCGCCGTGGGTCAGCACCAAGTCGGGGCGCAGTTCCCCGAACACCCCGTCCAGCCCGGTCAAGGCTTTGGCGGTAATGGACGCCAAAGACTGGCGCGGCGTCATGATGTCGAGGTCGAAGTCGGGTTTGATGTCAAAGTGGCTGAGGATGCCGTCCAGCATTTGGCGGTGCTGGCCTGTTACACAGCAAACACTGTGCAGTTCGGGGTCGGCGGCCAGCTTTTTGACCAGCGGCGCCATTTTCACCGCGTCGGGGCGGGCTCCGAAGACGCTCATCACAATGGTTTTGGCTTTCATTCCGGCTCCTCCCCGTCGTGTTCTTTGTTCTTCCGTTTATGCTTCTTGGCAAGGATGATGTAGACCGTGCTGACGGCCAGCACGGTGAGCAGCAGGATGACCACCCGCAGCTCGTTGGTGGTTGTCAGCACCACCGCCGACAGCCCCAGCACAGCCGATACACTGTAGAGGATGGCGACGGCCTGTTTTTGTGAAAAGCCCATATTGATCAATCTATGATGGACATGCCCCTGATCGGGTTTCATGGGGTTCTGCCCTTTGAGCAAGCGGCGGAAGAAGGAAGCCGCCGTGTCGAAAATGGGCAGCCCTAGAATCAGGAAGGGGACGATGTACAAAACGGCGAAGAATTTGAACAAGCCCAAGATCGAGACACAGGAGAGGATATACCCCAAAAAGAGCGACCCCGAATCCCCCATAAAGAGCCGGGCGGGGTTGAAGTTATACGGCAGAAACCCAAGACAGCCTCCGGTCAGAGCCGCCGTCAGCAACGCCGCGGCGGGGTTCCCGGTGGCAATGGCGATCAGCAGCATGGAGAGCGACGCGATGCCCGAAACGCCGACGGCCAGCCCGTCCAGCCCGTCGATCAGGTTGACGGCGTTGGCGATGACGACGATCCAAAGGATGGTGACCGGGATGCTGAACGCGCCGAGGTCGATCATGGTATTGCTGTTGAAAAAGAGCACGGGGTTGGTGAAAATGTCGGCGCGCAAGCCGCAGATGACCGGAACCGCCGCCGCCGCGATCTGTCCGGCGAGCTTGCCCCACCAAGGCAATGAAAGCACATCGTCCAGCGCGCCCACAACCACCATCAGAACGGCACCGATCAGGATGCCGGTGACCGTTTTGTCCATCTCGTCCATCCCGAAGATCAAAAAGGCGGTCATAAAGCCCAAAAAGATGGCCAGCCCGCCCAAACGAGGGATGGGTTCGGTGTGCATCCTGCGGCTGTCCCGGCCGGGATCGTCCACCGCCCCGACCTTGCCCGCCAGCATCCGCACCAGCGGCGTGACGGCAAAAGAGACGATCAATGCCGCCGCCAACGCAAAGAATATGGTAAAGTAAAACTCAGGCTCGGTTGGGAACGATAGATTGCCCTGCATGGCCCCACCTCTTCTCTGTCACAGCCCTATGACATCGCGTACTTTCTGTAAAACCGGCGCGGCGGCGGCTTTGGCTCGTTCCGCCCCTCCGGCGATCAAAGCCCCGAGCGCGTCCGGGTCTTCCAGCAGTCCGGCAGCCTTAGTGCGGACGGGGGATAAGACGCTGTCAACCGCCTCGCCGACCGCCGTTTTGAACGCCCCATAGCCCTGCCCTTCAAACGCGCGCCCGACGGCTTCCAACTCCTGACCCGTACACAGCGCGTAAATGGTCATCAGATTGCTCACCCCCGGCTTTTCCGCCGGGTCATACCGCACCTCCCCGCCTGAATCGGTGACGGCGCGTTTGCATCTTTGGATGATGGTGTCTTTATCATCCAGCATGGAGATATACCCGGCCGGATTGGGGTCGGACTTATCCATTTTGTGCGAAGGGTCGGCTAGGCTCATGATCCGCGCCCCCATTTTCGGGATGACCGGCTCGGGGACGGTGAAGACGTCGCCGTAGACGCCGTTGAAACGGATGGCAATGTTCCGCGCCAGTTCCAAATGCTGTTTTTGATCTTCCCCGATGGGCACAATCCCGGCTCCGTATAGCAGGATGTCGGCCGTTTGCAAAACGGGATAGGTAAACAACCCGGCGTTGATGTTGTCGGCGTGTTTGGCACTCTTTTCCTTAAACTGCGTCATCCGGCCGAGTTCGCCGAACATAGCGAAATTATTCAATATCCAGCACAGCTCGGCGTGCGCCGGGACATGGCTTTGGACATAGAGGACGGTGTTATCGTGATCCAATCCGCAGGCCAGCACCAGCGCGTAGACCTCACGGATGCGGCGGCGCAGGGTTTCGGGGTCTTGCCGGACGGTGATGGCGTGCATGTCAACGATGCTGTAGATACAGCGGTGTTCTTTGCTGAGTGACACCCAATTCCCCAGCGCGCCCAAATAGTTGCCCAGCGTCGGGATGGCCGTTGGCTGGATGCCGGAGAAAATTGTTTTTTGCATGGTTCACATCTCCTTTGTGTCCGCAGACGCCAATGGGTGCAGCGTCACGCTGCCCAATCGCGCAATGCCGATTTCGATCTGTTCGGGCGAAGGCAATGAAAAATTAAGCCGGATGGCGTTTGAAACGCCGTTTTCATCGCATAGAAACGCGCTTCCCGGCACGGCCATGACCTTTTTCTCTTTGGCTTTGCGGCAGAATTCTGTGCCATCCAGCCCGCCGGGTAGTTTGACCCATAAAAACAGCCCGCCCTCCGGCACGATCCATCCGGCTCCAGGCATGTGTTTTTTCAACGCCGCGTCCATTACGCCGAGCCTCGCGCGGTAAAGTTCCCGGCAGCGGGCGATGTGGGCTTCGAGGTCATACCGCGCCATGAATTGCTCAACGAGGATTTGGAAGAAGAGGTTGGAATGGACGTCGCTCACTTGCTTGCCGACCGTCATCTTGGCGATCAGCGGAGCCGGAGCCAGGGCGAACCCCAAGCGGATACCGGGCGCGATGATTTTTGAAAAACTGCCCGCGTAGATAACCCTGCCTTCGGTATCGAGCGTCTTAATTGCCGGGACAGTTTCCCCGCTGTAGCGGAGTTCCCGGTAGGGGTCGTCCTCCAGCACCGTTACATCATGTTTTGCCGCCAGTTCCAGCAGGCGTTTGCGCGAGGCGAGCGGCATGACTTCGCCGGAGGGATTTTGGAAGGTGGGGATGGTATAGATCATTTTGGCTTCCGGGTGCTTCTTCAGTGCGTTCTCCAGTTGATCTATATCCATGCCGGAACCGTTGCAGGGAACGCCGACTAGCTTCACGCCGTAGGAGCGGAAGGCGTTCAGCGCGCCGATGAAGCTGGGGTCTTCGCAGATGACGGTATCGCCTTCGTTCAGCAGCGTCTTGGCGGCAAGCTCGGCGACTTGCTGCCCGCCGCTGGTGATAATAAGCTCGTCTGTTTCATTCCCCAAGCCGTGCTTTTCGGCCAGCCGCTTCCGGGTGCGTTCCCGCAGCGGCTGATACCCTTCGGAGACGCCGTATTGCAGGGCGGCAGGCGCGTTATTTTGAAATATATCGGCGGCGATCAACGCCATTTCCGCCGCCGGAAAGGTTTCGGGGGACGGGTTTCCGGCCGCCAGCGAAACGGTGTCCGGGTCGCTCGGGGCTTTCAATATTTCACGGATGGCCGACGGGCGGAGCGACGATATGCGTCTTGAAAATTCCATTGCGTAAGCTCCTTTCTCCTGTCTTCCCGACAGTTTATCATAAAAAACACTGTTATGTCAACTATGGATGAAGTTCGTTCCGCGCTGTTGTTGCTTCCGTCTGTTTTTCATGGTATAATGGCAAAAAAGGTTTAGGAGGAATCTATTTATGTTTGAGAAAGTATTGCAGGCCGGGGAAACAATAGAGAAGCAAGAGGATTGTACTTATTGCGGCGACGGCGCGATGGCCGCCGTGAAAAACGGGGCGGTCGCCCTGACCAACAAGCGTCTGATCGTCTGCAAAAAGAAGACAACTGTGCTGGGGGTTGTTTTGGGCATTGTTTTTGGTCTCGCCGGAATGGCCATCTACTGGGCCGTCACGGATAGAATCGGCGGGGCAATCGGCGGGGCGATCATCGGTCTCGGCGTCGGGGTCGGCATGATGATCGGAATGCTGATCAGCAAAGGAAAAACGGCGGACAGCGCGGATTATTCGATTGAGCGTGACAATATAGAAAGCGTAGAGGACGGTAGCAGAGGCGTCCGTAAAATGCTCGTGATCAAA
Organism: Oscillospiraceae bacterium; assembly: GCA_009782475.1. Classification (GTDB taxonomy): domain Bacteria; phylum Bacillota; class Clostridia; order Oscillospirales; family UBA929; genus UBA929. The sequence continues at coordinate 38,688 of WRIZ01000024.1, forward strand.
ACAAAAGACGGGAACATATGCAAAATCGGCGTAAAAGATAAAGAGGCTTGGCGGGCGGCTATGACAAGACAGTAGGCTCATTGTTCAAACCGGGGCGGAATGTATCCGCCCCCGGTTTCAGACCGAAGACAAAGGCCCCGGTTGGCTGCGCCAACCGGGGTCAAACATTACGCAGAATGTGAAAGTTGAGGTTTTCTTCTACACGAAGCCCCAAAACACATCAGCAAAAGAGGCAGC
>WRIZ01000025.1 GCA_009782475.1 Oscillospiraceae bacterium
GCCTTGCGCCTGACGATATAGCCACTATGAACGACTACCAGCGCGGGGAAGCCATTCCTATCAACGAAATCAACTGGAACTAATCAATGGTAAAAGGAGATGCCATACAATGAAACGATGTATCAGCGCGGCCATCACCGCCGCCCTCATCCTCGCGTTCATCCCCTGCCTCTTCCTCACCGCCAGCGCGGAAACGGAGGGCGATTGGGAGTACACCGTTTCCGGCGATAAGGCAACCATTACAGAGTACATCGGCGCGGGCGGAGCCGTCACCATCCCTTCCGAACTCGGCGGCTACTCTGTAACCGCGATTGGCAATCATTCATTTGCCGGCTATACAATCGGTGAAATCATACTGACAAGCGTGACCATTCCCAACAGCGTGACCTCGATTGGCGATTTTGCGTTCTCTGGCTGTACCTCACTAACAAGCGTGACCGTTCCCAACAGCGTGACCTCGATTGGCAGAGGGGCGTTCTATGATTGCACCTCGCTAACGAGCGCGGCCATTGGCGGCAGCGTGAAAACGATTGGCGAAGACGCGTTCCGTAATACCTCACTGACAAGCGTAACCATCCCCAACAGCGTAACCGCGCTTAGTTATGGGGTGTTTTCCGAATGCAAGTCGCTAACGAGCGTGACCATAGGAAGCGGCGTGACCTCGATTGGCCAAGCGGCTTTCGGTTGGTGTACTTCGCTAATGAGCATGACCATCCCGAAAAACGTGACAAGTATCGAATTTGATGCGTTTCCTATTGAGAATAAGGATTTCGCCGTCAGTTGCTATACAGATTCCGCCGCGCATACATGGGCAAAAGATAGAAACAGTAAAGCCAATGCCAATATTAAGATTACCCTGCTCGACGCACCTGCCGACCCTCCCCCGTCACCCTCACCATATCCCAGCCCATCACCATCCCCGTCACCGACAGGCAGCGGGGATGTCCCGGCTGTGAATACCTCCCCCGGAGATATTCCCGACCCCACCACATCGCCCGACCCCGACGAACCCAGCCCCAGCCCGTCACCCAGCGATGAACCCGAACCGTCCACGGAGCCGGAATCCGACCCGTCGCCGTCCGTAGAACCCATACCGACCCCATCCCCGAAGCCGACGCCCTCTCCCTCACCGTCTGCGCCCCCGGTCAACGACCCGGATGATGGCGGCGGGTTGTGGTGGCTTTGGGTTTTGATCGGCGTTGTTGTCGTGGGCGGGGGTATCGCGGTTGTGGTGGTGAGAAAGGGCAAGAAGAAATAACTGGTTGATTAACAACATATAGGGCGCGAACGCGCCGTCGGTCACAGCGCAAGGCAGAGGATTTTGTCCTCTGCCTTGTTTGTTTGCAGCCGTATGCCAGTATACTGCATGACCGCGGGAAGTTCATCATATAGATATGTGGACGAGGGGTGATTTGTATGGAGGAAAACAAGCCAAAAGAGCAAAGCAATGCGGAGCAGAAACCCAGCCAAGCGGCGTTTATACGGCTGTGCGTGTCGCTTTTGATTTTGGGGACGGCGTTGATCCTGCGTACATTTTTCCCCGAACCTACGCAGAATTTTTTGAAAAAGGCCGTTGCGGGCGGGTTTGATTACACCGCCATTCTCGGTGATGTAGGCCAAAGCCTGCGCGCATTTATGGTGGGTGTCCCGCACCCGGATGAAAAAGCAAAGGTTGACGGAGACGTTGAGACGGAAGAGGAAGGTTTATACGCCAACAGCGATCTGCTGGAGACATTTGACCCGGAGAATGAGCCGCCGCCGGATGACAGCGTCGGTTCAGGCGGGTTTGACGTTCCTGTATTGTGGGTTGACGCCCGCCTCTTTCCATCGCAGCTCGATGATGAAGACGATACCCTGCCCCTCCCTTTCGGGCTGCAAAAACCAGACAGGGTGGATTATACTGTATACGAGCTGCCGTTTGAAACGGTGATGCCGGTGGAAGGCCGGCTGACGTCATCGTTTGGTTACCGCATCCATCCTGTTTACGGCGATTGGCGGTTTCACTACGGGATCGACATCGCCAACACATCGGGAACGAAGATCAAGGCGTTCGCCGACGGCACCGTTTGGGCAACCGGAACCAACGCCGGTTACGGCAAGTATCTCATCATCGAACATGAGGATGGGTATGTTTCCCTGTACGCGCATTGCAGCAAAATAACCGCCAAAGCGGGAGACAAGGTGAAAGCGGGAGACAGCATCGCCGCCGTTGGCTCAACCGGGGTTTCCACAGGGCCGCATTTGCATTTTGAGCTTCGCCGGGAAAACGCTTTCCTTGATCCATCGCCGTATTTGGCGGTATGAGCATAGGCAAGGTCAAAATACACGCGGGTTTCATTCTTTTGGTCACCATCCTAGTTTATATCGATCAGGGGTATCTGCTTTGGGTCGTCTTTGCGGCGGCTCTTTTGCATGAACTGGGGCATTATATCCCGCTCCGGCTTCTCGGGGGCCGTGTCGCGCGGCTGGAACTAACCGGGGGCGGCGTCGGGATGGAGACATCACAGCCGATGAGCTACGGCAAAGAGCTTTTGACCGTGATCGCGGGGCCGGCGGCAAGTCTTGTTTTTGCGTTGCTTTTTACCGTTTTTGATGATATGATAGACGGACAAGCAGCTTTGACCGGGATGTGCTTTTCGCACGGAGTATTCAATCTGCTGCCGATGCGCGGGCTGGACGGCGGGCGCATTTTAGAGATATTGCTTGACGCGTTTGGTTTTAAGCGCACCGCCGCCAACATCACAACAATCGTGACAGCCGTTGTGTTAGGTCTTGTATGCGGATTTATGGCACTGCGCCACCGCAATGTGTCGATGCTGCTTGCCATGATGTACATCATGTCGTCCATGTTCCAGCAAAAACAAATGCAGAGGTAATCTATGACCCCATACCAAAGAGTAGAACCGTTTTTAACGGCGGTCAAAAAACCTGCCCGGTATACCGGCGGCGAGTTCAATACCACCCTCAAAGACCCGCGTTCAGTCGATCTGCGGGTGGCTTTTTGCTTCCCCGATACTTATGAGATCGGGATGTCCTGCCTCGGGCTGCGGATCCTCTATGACGTGATAAACCGTCTGCCTGCCGTTTGGTGTGAGCGGGCTTTCGCTCCGTGGGAGGACATGAGAGCTTTGCTGCTGCGCAAGAAAATTCCCCTTTACGCGCTCGAAAGCGGCGACGCGCTGTCTGACTTCGACGTGCTGGCGTTTACTGTCCAAACGGAGTTATCGTATACCAATATACTATCCATGCTTGATTTGGCCGGTTTGCCGCTCCGTGCGGCGGAGCGGGATGAGACCCACCCCATTGTGATCGCGGGCGGGTCGTGCGCCTTCCACCCCGAGCCGCTGGCTGATTTTATCGACCTTTTTGCCGTCGGTGAGGGCGAGGAAGTCATTGTTGAGCTGATGGAATTGTTTAGAGAGAAATTACCCCGCGTAGAAACGCTGGCTCGGGCGGCGGAGATCGAAGGGGTGTATGTCCCGTCGTACTATACGGTTTCATACAACAAAGACGGAACCATCAAGGCGGTTGAGGGAAAACCCGTTCAAAAGCGTGTTGTACGCGACCTAAACAGCGTCCCCTACCCTGAAAAACACATTGCCGTGAGCACGGAGATCGTCCATGACCGGGTCATGCTGGAGCTCTTCCGCGGCTGCGCCCGGGGCTGCCGTTTTTGCCAAGCCGGGCATATTTCCCGCCCGGTTCGGGAAAAATCCCCGGAGACGCTTGCCAAACAGGCAATCGCCGCCGTGGAATCGTCAGGTGCGGGCGAGATCGGGCTGGTATCCCTTTCAACATCCGATTACGCAGGACTGGAAGCGTTGTGCGATACCCTTGTCCCGTGGTGCGGCCCCCGCCGTGTCAGCCTCTCCCTCCCCTCCCTGCGCGCCGACTCCTTTTCCCCGCAGCTTTTACAAAGGGCGGGGCAAGTGCGGAAATCCGGGCTGACTTTCGCGCCGGAAGCGGGATCGGAACGATTACGGAATGTTATAAACAAGAATCTTCAAGAAAACGATTTGTTATCAGCTTGTTCCACCGCCTTTACCGGCGGCTGGAACGGCGTCAAGCTGTATTTCATGCTGGGGCTTCCGACCGAGACTGACGAGGATGTACGAGAGATCGCCGAGCTTTGCGGCAGAATATATCGCCTCTCCAAAACGGACGCGGCGGGACGTTCCCGCCGAATCACCGCCAGTGCGTCCTGCTTTGTCCCCAAACCGCATACACCTTTCCAATGGGAGCCGATGGTTGCGCCGGACGAGCTGCTGCGCCGTGCCGGATTGGTGCGCGGCACTATGCGGAAGCAGGTGACCTTCCACTGGCATGAGCCGGAAACAGCCTATTGGGAGTGTGTGTTGAGCAGGGGCGACCGGCGTTTGGGCGCGGTGCTGGAACGAGCCTACCGTTTGGGCTGCCGGATGGATGGATGGAGGGAATGCTTCTCCCCGGAGCGGTGGCGCGAAGCGTTTGCGCTGGAGGGGCTTGAACCTGATTTCTACGCCCTGCGGCGGCGGGAACCTGACGAGGTGCTGCCGTGGTCGCATATCTCCTGCGGCGTCTCTGTTGATCATTTGAAGCGCGAACGCGAAAAAGCCTATCGCGCCGAACCGTCGAAAGATTGCCGGAACCATTGTGAAAGGTGCGGTGTATGCAGATGAAAAAGACGATGACTGTTATCATAACATTGATCCTGCTCCTGTCCGCTTGCGGCGGTACGCCGTCTCCCAGCTTTTCTGAGCCGAGCATTGTTCCCTTGCCAAGCAAAAACCCGGAACAACCCCTGCCGGAATACCCGGTGATCGACGGCAGCTCCTCAACGGCGTACATGCACATGGCCATCCGCTCTTATTTGACCGACGAGCGTTTTTCCATCACCCACAGCCAAACGTATGCCGCCTTGGAACGGCTCATCCCCGGGCATGACGACCCGGCCGACGTGGTTCTCGCTGTTAAGTATTATGACGAGACCCTTCAGGACGTCAAAGACCGAGGTGCGGATTTGATCATCACCCCCATCGCCAAAGAGGGGTTCGTCTTCCTGCTTCATAAAGATAACCCTGTCAAAAGCCTGACACAGCAGCAGATACGCGATATTTACGCGGGAAAGATCACCAACTGGAAGGAAGTCGGCGGCAAAAACGCGGACATCGTACCGTTTCAGCGCAACTGGTTTTCCGGCAGCCAAACCGCTATGGAGGATTTTATGGGCGGCGTCCCTGTCATTGCCGCTGAAGAGACCCCGCCGTGGTCGATGTCGATGATGCTGGAATCGGTGTATACCAATCCAAACGCCATCGGCTACAATATGTACAGCTGGACGATGGATCAAAATACCGACGTGAAGGTTTTGGCGGTGGACGGCATTCCCCTCTCGGACAAAACACTGGCGGACGGCAGTTACCCTCTGCTGATATACACCTACAGCTATTACAATAACGGCAATGAAAAGGGCAAAGCCCTGACCGACTGGCTTCTGACCGATGCGGGGCAGAAAGTCATCGCCAGCGCGGGGTATGTGGGCATTTTCGGCGAAATGCCGTTTGAATCAGGAATTTACTATGGGGAAGACGACACCGCTCCTTATAGGGTGATCGAAGAGCACTTGACGAAGAACGGATATGAGTTATATTTCCTCTTTGAGCAGATAAACGATCAGGAACAGATCGAAGCATTATCCGGCGGAAAAGCCAAGGATATAACGGTCGCTTATGTCATTGAGTTTGATCTTGACAAGAATGGATACTATACGCAAAAAAAGTTTGTTGTCATCTCCCGGGTAAAAGGCGGAGAGTTTGAGATCGTCAACGAAGGGGAATGGCCATGAACATCCGCCTTGCCTATCATAAAACCGGACGGGCGCGGTTTTGCTCACATTTGGATACCATGCGCGTCTTCCAACAAGCTCTAACGCGTGTAAAACTGCCGCTGAGGTATACCGAGGGGTTTAACCCGCACATCGTCCTCTCCATCGCCCTGCCGCTTGGCGTGGGGGTCGAGAGTATCGCCGAAAGATTGGATTTCGGCATCACCGAAAACATCAGCATGGGGACGCTGCCCGCAAAACTCAACGCCGCCCTGCCGGAGGGTTATCATGTAACAGGGGCTGTCATAGGCGGCCGCCCGGTTTCGCAGATTTTCTACGCTTCCTATGAAATACTGGCCGATTCACCGATTGAGCCGGAGAGCGTTGTACAACTGTTTACTTCATCGGCAGTCGTGGAGAAGCGCAACAAGAAAAAGGACTACATCCCGACGGACATAGTCCCCTTTATTCGTGATTGCCAATGTGTGCGTTCAGGTGAAAAGCTCCTGCTGACCGTCACGCTGACGGCCAAAGAACCCATCCTCAACCCGGAATATCTAGCCGAAGCATGGCGTACATATCTCGACCCGGAAGCGGCTTTTACCTTTAAGCGGACGGCTCTTCTAGACGGGGACGGGAAAGCGTTTGATAATTCAATGTAGCCCTTTCCCAGTCAACCACATTGAACCAGTCTTGTATGTAGTCGGCGCGTTTGTTGTAGTGTTTGAGGTAATAGGCATGTTCCCAAACGTCGATACAAGCGACCGGGCACAACCCTGACGTTAATACGGTATCCTGATTGGCGGTCTTGACGATGCTCAAGCCGCCCTCTTTGTTCGCGGCCAGAAAGGCATATCCCGAACCGAAGACGGCCATCGCCGCCGCCGTAAAGTCTTTGGCAAACCCTTCAAACCCGCCGAAGGCCGACCCCATAGCCGCCAGCAACTCTTCACCGGGGTGCGTCCCCTGCGAAGGGGTGAGATTGCTGAAAAAAAACTCATGGTTGTACACTCCTCCGGCGTTGTTTCTCACCGGGGTGCGAAGCGCGTCGGGCAGCCAATTGGCTTGTGTGATCAGCCGTTCTAGGCTCCAGCTGTGATATTCCGGGAAGTCTTTCAAGGCGGCGTTGAGGTTATCGACATAGGTTTTCAGGTGGCGGTCGTGGTGCAGTTCCATGGTCAGGGTGTCGATATGCGGTTCCAGCGCGTCATAAGCGTATGGAAGCGGCGGCAAGGCAAACGGATAATGGCTCATGCAAACATCTCCTTAAATTCCTGTTCGGTGATGACCTTTACACCTAATGTATGCGCCTTATCCAGCTTTGAACCAGCTTTTTCTCCGGCTATGACAAAATCGGTTTTTTTCGACACACTTCCCGCCGCTTTGCCGCCCCTTTCGGTAATGACGGCTTCGGCTTCGGCACGCGTCATGGTTTCCAGCGTCCCGGTCAAAACAAAGGTCATGCCCGCCCAAGAGCCGTCCCCTTTTTTGATCTCACATGTCATATCCACACCCGCGTCCGACAGCGCGGAAATCAACGCTTGCTCAGCATCCAAAAAGAGGCGCAAACTGCGCGCGATGACCGGGCCGACGTCCGGCACATCGGTTAACCCCTCCTCAGACGCCGCCATGATGGCGTCCATTGACCCGAAGGTCTGCGCAAGGGTCTGCGCCGCCTTTTGTCCTACGTGGCGTATCCCCAAACCGAACAGCAAACGAGCCAGGCCGCGCTGTTTGGAGGTCTCGATGGCGGAAAGCAGATTTTGCGCCGACTTTTCCGCAAACCCTTCCAGCTGCAATAAGTCCTGCTCCGTTAGACGGTATAATCCATCCAGCGACGAGAGGGGTATCTGTTGAGAGGTTGCGGTGCCTAACCCTTCTATATCCATCGCGTCGCGCGAAGCGTAGTGTATCAGCCGCCGGATCAGCTGGGCGGGGCAATCCCCGGCCGTGCAGCGCACGGCAACTTCCCCTTCCGCCGAAACGACAGCCCCGCCGCATTCGGGACAAACTTGCGGGAACTCGAACGGAACGGCGTCCGGCGGGCGTTTCTCTTTCAAGACCGAAACCACTTCGGGAATGATCTCCCCCGCCTTCTGCACCCAAACCGTATCGCCGACGCGGATGTCTTTCTGCGCGATCATGTCTTTGTTATGCAGTGTCGCATATTGAACGGTCGAGCCGGAGAGGCTGACCGGGTCAAGGAGAGCTTTCGGCGTTAAAACGCCTGTGCGTCCCACTTGGATTTGAATGTCCCGCACCACCGTCTCTTTGCGTTCGGGAGGGTATTTATAAGCCGCCGCCCACTTCGGCACACGCGACGTAACCCCCATCGTCTCACGCAAGGAAAGATCATCGACCTTGACAACGGCCCCGTCGGTATCGAACGGGTAACCGTTCCGTTCAGTTCCGATGCGCTCGATTTCCCGGGCAATATCCTCATGACTGGAAGCCAATGTATAACTGTTGGCTTGAAACCCCCATTGTTTCAGTAATTCCAGCGTTTCATGGTGTGTTTTCGGCCAGGGATGCCCTTCCATCGTTTGGATATTGAACGCGATAAAGGAAAGCCCGCGTCCGGCGGTGACCGAAGCGTCTTTCTGCCGGAACGACCCGGCGGCGGCGTTGCGGGGGTTTGCAAACGGAGGCTGGCCAAGCTCGTCGCGCTCCTTGTTGAGTTTTGCGAATACTTCGCGGGGCATATACACTTCGCCGCGCACCGTCAGGACGCCGGGCAGGTTGGGGATGGTTTTCGGGATGTCGGAAACGACGTTGGCATTGTGCGTCACATCCTCGCCCGTATGCCCGTCGCCGCGTGTGGCGGCCAAAATGAGCTTTCCCTTTTCATACCGAAGCGCGACCGATAACCCGTCGATCTTCGGCTCGACGCAATACTCTGTTTCAACCGTGAGAAAAGCCCGCAGTTCGTCTATGGAAAAGACGTCTTGCAGGCTCATCAGCGGAACATCATGCGCCACGGGCGAAAAGGCTGCCGCCGCGCCGATCCATGTCACATCCCCGCCCAGTTCACGCAATCTGCGCACCAACGCGTCATACTCATCGTCGGGCATGATCGGGGCGTCTTTGGCGTGATAGGCTTCGTTGGCGCGGGAAAGAAGCTCTTCCAGATTTTTGATCTCATCTTGCATGTTACAGTCTCCGTTTGACAACGCTCAATGAAGCCGCCATCCCGGTTAAGAAAGCCGCCGCGCAGATGCCGGACACGGCCGCGGCCGCGTTGCCTTTGGTTACCTCATAGATCGCGGCGGCGAAATTGAGAACAGCGATGATGAGGTTTATGGCAATCAGAAAGGCGGGAATATCTCCGTACCGTTTGCCGGAACGCAGAGATTTGACCGCCATATCGAGAACACCGATGATATTGAAGAGAACCTTGATCATGACGACCGCGGCGGCAATGATGGCGATCACAATCAAAACGAGCACGGCGTCCCTTTGCCCATGGGCAATCCTCCAGCCCAAATCGAACGGCTCGATGCTGATGAATGACAACGCGGTGACGACTGTTCCTAGGATAAAGGCGATGAGGGTGATGGTGATGATAAACTGCGCCGCAACCGCGCCTTTGATAAAGGTGAGCGCACTGGTTTTCACGGTGTTGGAGCTCCGAAATCCCAGGAAAATCATCCACAACCCGGCGCAGATGCAGATGCTTGGAACCAATGAGACCAAGTGAAGAATGGTCTGAACCAAATAGTTGCCTTCGATCAGTTCCGCGGCTCCGCCTAAATTGCCGATAAAAGCTCCGTATACGCCCAGCGCGGATGTTCCCGAAGACAGTGCGGTGAAAAAGACGCTCATGGTGAAAAACACCGTTATGACAAAGAAGGAGGTAGACGCGCCTGTTTTGATGATCGCGTCAACAGACTTGGAAGAGGATGTGTTGCTGGCAGTACCTTTTCGGGAGGATATACAGGTACACTCTTCCCCTTCGTTCAGCACTTTTTTGCAAAGAGGGCAAACCTTGACCATTTGAACAGCCTCCGGCTCGAAGATTTGGTATAGATTACCACATCCGAAGACACCTGTCAAGTCTTGCTGAATAAGTCCTGCATTTGGAAATAACTGTCCGGCACCGCTCCGACGATGACTGTCTCGGCGATGGTGACCTGCGTGGTGACCTGCGTCCCGGTTTGATAGCCAGGAAGCAGGATGGAGATGTCTACAACGATGTCCATCATAATCTGGTGCCGCGTTTGGTTGATGCCGGCGGCTGTAAACTGATTGGAAAATGACGTGCTCACCGTTCCCAGCGGCACGATTTTGATGGGTATTTTAGGCCCCCGGCCGCTGAAAAGATCACTGTTGATCAAATTTCCGGCAGGGATGGCTAACTTTGATGTGTCGGCACGCTTGAGCGACGCCAGCACTTCGGAGGAGATGTCCGCTCTAAGGCGGTTGGTGGCGATGATGTCGGTTTTCAACGCCGTGATCTGCCCGTAAACATCCTTCTCAAAATAAACTAGGTCACCGTAAGTGACGTTTTCATCGGTTATGCGCTTTATGATCGCCTGATTGATGGTGGTTGCCGCCAGCTGGTTGACCTCAACGCGCGCCATCTGTGTGATAATAGGGCGCAGATGATTTGAGATATAATAGTTGCCGATGAGAAAAACGGCGATGGCAATGACGGCAATGATCAGAATCGGGGCTTTCGATGACCTTGACGCTCCTTTGGAACGCCTTGGCCGTCGCGCCTTCCTCGTGCGCCGCCAAAGAGAAAAACGACGGCTGATGCGACCCATAGCATGACCTCCCCTAAGGGTAGTCTATGCGGGGGAAGTCATGAAAATAATACATATCTGATTTCGCCCTGCGGGTCAAACAGTTCTTGAAACAGACGAGTTGTATGTGTTATATTGGCTATGAGAAAGCAGGTGTATGATTGAAAAAAGGGAAAATCATTTGGTTAAACGGAACGTCAAGCGTAGGTAAATCAACATTGGCGAAAACACTGCAAGAAAGGCTGCCAACTCCTTTTTACCTTCTTTCGGTCGATACCTTTTTTCTCATTGGGCCGGAGAAATTTATCAAGTCAAACCCCAACCAAACGGTCTCAACTGCTTTAACCGGGTTCCACCATGCTATCAAGACTTTTTCTGATATTGGTATCGATGTTATCGTTGACCATGTTTTTTTGACGGATGATGCCAAGGATCATACCATCACTCGTTTGGACACAATGAATGAGTGTGTATCGCTGCTCCATGATCGTGATGTTTTATTTGTGCACGTTACTTGTCCCTTAGATGAGTTAAGACGAAGAGAAAAAGAACGCGGCAATCGGCAAATCGGAAACGCGGAAGAGCTATTGTCAAAGCTATGCCCGAAAGATACATACGACATAACCGTAGATACATTCAACAACACCAAAGAAGAGTGTGCCGATAAAATCATAGATTTGCTGAACTATCCTAACAAGTTTTTCGCGTTTAAGACACTTTGGCAGCAACGCAACTGATGAAGCATTGGTCGAAAGGGTGTTTTAGCCTGTGATTCAACGGGGGTCAATGATAAAGTCATGATTCGGCAGCATATTCCGTGAGCGGGAGGGGTTTGAAAAATCCTTCCGCTCAATGTTGAGCATTTTATAAATCACGCTGGCCGCCTCGGCTCGTGTCGCGCCCCAATGCGGGCGGAATGTCCCGTCCGGCATCCCGCTCATGATGGAATGGATGCGCATGGTGACGACGGCGTCGTTGAACCACATCGGCGGGGCGACGTCGGAAAAGAATGTTTGGCCGTAGTCGATGGTGTTGGGGACATGCAGCCCTTTTACACAGAAGGCCGCCAGTTCGGCGCGGGTCACCGGATCGTCGGGGCGGTAGGCTTTTCCGTCTCCCGACATCAATCCCGCGTTCACAGCACTCCATAAATAGGAGGCTCCCCAGTGGTTTTTGATCTCGGCGGGCGCGGCGGAAAGATTGGTCGCTGGACGGACGCCAAGCAGTTTGCATAGCAGCACGCAGACTTCGGCGCGGGTCACCGACCATTCGGGCGCGCATAACGAGTTTCCGACGCCCGAGAGGACGCCGAGTTCATACAATTCCGCCATCGCCTCCTCCGCCCAATGCCCGGCAAGGTCGGTGAACGGGATGCCGCCCAGCCAAAGGCGGTAACCGTTCCAAAGCTGCTCCGGTTCTTGACCCAAAGCCCAGCTTCCGACACCCAAAAGACCGTATTTCCGGCAGAGTTTCATTTTTGCGGCGTATGAACGCTCATTTTCATACCATATATCATATTTTCCGGCGTCTGTTTTTGGATCCAGCGTCCTGCCGCCCCAAAGTTTCAGGGTTGGGTCAGTGTTTTTCACCGTTACCGTTGCGCGGGCGCATTCATTGCGCTCGTCATACCAGCGGCTGGACGCATAGTTTCTTGTAATGGTTTCGATGTTGCCGACGGTGAACGCCCTTCCGGTTATTTTTCCGCCGTTGTTCAATGAAGCCCAAAACCGACCATAAAACGGGACGCCCATCATCAGTTTCTCCCGGGGGATATGCCGCAGGGCTTCTTTGACGGACGATTCGATGAAATCATAGGAGGCAACCGGCCCGGCCGGGCTTCCTTCATACGATTGGTCATAGGTCATCAGCATGACCGCGTCGCAATACCGGCCGATCGCTGGGTAATCATACATACCGTGCCAGCCTGTTGTCAGCTTATAGGGGTTGGCCGCGACCGCCGCGCTCAAAATCTTGTCTCTTGGCAGCGAATTGCTCAAAATACGGATGAAATCGGTAAACGCATCCCGGTCTTCATGAGTCAGGTTTTCAATATCCACATCCAACCCATCTAAACCGTAATCTTTGACCCATTTAACCAGCGTTGCCGCAACCGAAGCCCGGCTGGCCATCGCTTTTCTTGCCGAGGCGCGATCCCAATGGTTGGAGACAAATGCCGTGACTCTGATCCCCTGCCGCTGCAATGATTGGATAAAGAGCTTATCGGGCGTTTTATACGGCGTAAGGATCGCGTTGCCGTTTGCGTCGATTTCAAAGTAATCGGCAACGACGGTTGACAGATTGCCGCGTGTGCGGTTGATGTTGTTTGTGTATATCGGGCTTGAACCGCCGTACAGATAGGTCAGACTCTCATACGGCAGAGCGAGGCATCGAACAATGAACAACGAACAATGAACAACGATTAAGCCAAATAAAATGGACAGTTTACAAAATCTTTTGAACATAAAAAACCCGCCTTTGGCGTTATTCTTCCCAAAGGCGGATTTTATAAAGCGGTTTATTCTTCTTCCGTTTCCTCTTTTGGCTCTTCATCCGTTTCATCGGCAAAATCGGAAGAAACCTGCGGCGACTCTTCACCGTTTGCAATCGCGACGATCTCATCCGGCCCGGTGTCTATTTGATCTTCGGGTTCGGTTTCCATCAATGCCCGCGCGGATAAGGATATTTTATGGCGGATCAGGTCAATATCGGTGATTTTAACATCCATTTCATCGCCTTCATTGACCGCGTCGGAAGGTTTACCGATGCGGCGGTCTGTCAGCTGGGAGATGTGGATCAGGCCGTCTACGCCGGGCATGACTTCGGCGAAAGCTCCGAAAGGCATCAGTTTATTCACTTTAACCTTAACAACGTCACCGGGTTTATAGGTATCCACGAATTTAACCCACGGATTGTCTTCCTGTTTGCGGTGGCTCAATGAAATGCGGTGACGCTCCTTATCGACGCCGATCACGGTGACGTCAAGCGGATCGCCCACTTTCACCAAGTCAGACGGGGCTTTGACGCGCTGCCATGACAGCTCCGAAAGGTGGACAAGGCCGTCAACCCCGCCGATGTCAACAAAGACGCCGTACGCCGTGAGCGACTTCACCACGCCGTTGTAGCGTTTGCCAATCTCCACGTTATCCCAAACCGCTTCGGCCTGCGCTCTGCGGTCTTCCTGAGAAACAGAACGGATAGAGCCGACGACGCGGCGTTTGGAACGGTGAAATTCGGTGACGCGCAGGCGCACTTTTTGCTTGAGCAGATTGCTCATCGGCTCTTCCCGGGGCAGCCCGGTTTGAGAAGCGGGCACAAAAACGCGCACACCTTTGACTGAAACAACAACGCCGCCTTTGTTCTCCTCAACGACAATGCCTTCCAACACGGCGCGTGATTCCTGCGCCGATTCTACATCCTCCCAGCTCTTAACCGTGTCTAGCCTTCGTTTGCTGAGCATGGCAGTCCCTTCAACGTCGTTGACGCGCATGATATACGTCTCGATCTCGTCTCCGATTTTAACCAGCGTAGTCGGATCGGCCGCGGGGTCGTCGGTCAGTTCGTTCAGGGGGATATACGCCGCGTGTTTGCTGCCCAGGTCAACTTGAATTTCGTTGGGTGAAATGCCGGTGATAATGCCGGTGATCTTTTCGCCGGTGTGCAGCGGCCGCAGGGTCGAGTCGATCATTTCCTCAAAGGTTGGTTCAGCAGCAGACAGGTTCATCTCTTCGCTCATTTGTTTCACTACCTCCTCAATGATGGCAGACGGCGTGGAAGCCCCCGCAGTGATGCCTATACGCCCGACCCCTTTGGGAATAGCCAGTCCTTCCTTCCCCTCTGTCAGAAGAACGGGGCATTCACAAACAGCGGCCAGCTTCCGCGTATTGGCACTGGCACGGTCTCCCACGACAACCATGACGTCTACCCGGCGCGACAGCTCGGTTGTTTTCAACTGCCGCAATACGGTCGTCCTGCATATTGTATCAAGTATTTTACCGTTTGTACACTCTTTTTTCAGAAAATCACCGCATTTTTCATAAACGCCGGATTCCGACGTTGTTTGCGCGGTCATTGTCACGGGCTCTAAAGGGTTTATCCGTCGTTGGACAAACAGTTCCTTCAATTCATCAAGATTGGAAAACACAAAGCATCTCCGGCACCAGGCGGCGGTAGCCGTTACCTCGGGGTGTTCCGGGTCGCCGAAAATCAGAATAAGCCGCCCTTCTTCCGAATCGGCGGCGACATGTTTATGGATGCGTTTCACATCGGGGCAGGTGGCGTCTATATAGGCAATCCCGCTTTGTTCCAGTTCGCTGTACAGTTCCGGCGGCGCGCCGTGGCTGCGGATCACGAGCATCCCGCCTTTGCGGAGTTCATTCAATGATTGAATGACACGCACGCCGGCTTTCTCCAGTTCGGCAACAGCCCGGCGGTTGTGGATCAGCGGGCCTAACGTATAGCAGGGCGCGGCGTCCCCGGCCAGTTTGACAGCCCGCGCCACACCGTAGCAATATCCCGCATCCGGGACAATGTCAATCTTCACGTTTCTTTTTCCTTTTGTCCGGCGGTTTTAGCGTATATATCCCCTGCCTGATCTGCTCGCCTATGGCTTCATACTGCTCCGCGCTCTTGATTCCCGGCTGCTTTTCAGCCGTAAACGGTTTGCCGACAACAGCCTCAATGCGGTTGAAGAACACTTTCCGCCCGACCGATAAATAAATAGGAAGAAGGGGCGCGCGCGAACGAACGGCCAGCATAGCCGCCCCGTTTTTCAAGGCCGCCCCTTCGTCGTCATTGACAATGCGGCGTCCCTGCGGGAAGATGAGTACCTTTTGCCCCCCTTTGAGAATGTCCAGCGTTGTGCGGATGGCCGCCATATCGGAAGCCCCTCGCTCGACCGGATAGGCTCCGAGGGCGGTGATCAGCTGTTTCAAGCCAAAAATCTTAAAAAGCTCTATTTTGGCCATAAAACGCGGTTTGTCCGTTCTTATTAACGTCAGCGCGATCAGCACCGGGTCGGAGAGGGACGAATGGTTGACGCAAACCAGCGCCGCGCCCTCGGGGATATTCTCCCGTCCTGTTACTCGGAACCGGTAAAGGAGTTTATAAATCGCCCCGACGACGATATGCGCGAACTTATAAAACATTTGACTCTCCTTAAACGCCCAATTTTTCCCGTATCAGGTTCTCGATCAACCCGACGCTTTGCTGAAAAGTGTTTCCGGTGGTATCCAACAGGATGGCGTCGGGAGCCTGGCGCAGCGGTGCTTCTTTACGGGTGCTGTCGTTATGGTCGCGGGTGATGATGTCTTGCAGGATTTGCTCATAGGGCGGGGCATCCCCGCTTTGAGACAACTGCGCTACTCTCCTCCGGGCGCGGTCTTCGGGCGATGCCGTGAGGAATATCTTCAAATCGGCGTCGGGCAGCACAACGGTTCCGATGTCGCGCCCGTCCATAATGACGTCTTGTCTTTTAGCCAAATCTCTCTGTAAATCCAGCAGGAAGGCGCGCACTTCCGGCAAAGCCGAACAGTCGCTTGCCGCTTTAGAGACTTCATGTTTTCGGATGTCTTCCGTTACATCCCGCTCACCGTCAAACATCCGCTGCTCGCCGCCGCTGAACTTCATCGACAGTTGGATTTCTTCCAAATCAAGCAAGCCTGTCTCCAAACAACGCAGCCCGATGACACGGTACAACGCCCCGGTATCTACGTAAACAAAGCCCAAACGCCCCGCAGCGGTGCGGGAAATGGTGCTCTTCCCCGCCCCTGATGGCCCGTCTATGGCGACGCTTCTGTATTTCACTCACAATCCCTCTTTTCGTAACCCTTCATTTGCTGCGGCTCTTAGCCGCTTGCGGCTTCTCCGGCCGCCCAGCCTGTAGACCACGCGATTTGCAGATTATAGCCGCCGGTAAAACCGTCTAAATCCAATATTTCTCCGGCAAAGTATAACCCTTTACATAGCTTAGACTGCATGGTTTTCGGATCGACTTCTTTCAAATGGATACCGCCGCGCGTGACAACGGCTTCGTCAAACGACCCGGTTCCCGATACGGCAACCGAAAAGCCTTTGATGACTGCCAGTAACGACAGCCGTTCGGCGCGCGTGACCTCCGCCGTTTTCCTGCGCGCGTCCAAACGGGCAAGGCTTAACACGATTGGGATCATCCGCTTATGCAGCAGATCGTTCAACGCGTTGCCGAGTTCGCGGGCGGCGTATGTTTGAAAATCCCGCAAAATCCGCGCGTCCAGCTGCTGTTCGGTCAGCCCGGGTTTCAGGTCTATGACCACCGAGACGCCATCTTGCCAATGCGAAGACGCGCTCAATACCAGCGGCCCGGATATGCCGAAATGGGTGAAGAGCATTTCACCCGGCCCTTCGCGGAAAATGACCTTTCCCGCTTTATCCCGTAATTTCAGCGTCACATTACGCAGTGACAACCCTTGCAGTTCCCCGCAAAACGTGTCAGGCGAAAGCAACGGAACGAGGGCGGGCGAAAGCGGCGTAACGGTATGCCCCGCCTTTTTTGCCAGTTCATACCCGTCGCCTGTCGAGCCTGTTTTTGGATAGGAAAGTCCACCTGTTGCTACTACAACAGAACCATTCGAGCAATCCAGCTTCGTCACGCGCTGTTTTCTGCGTTCCACGCCCAATCTCTCTGTTTCGCGCACGAGCGCGTTTACAATGTCTGAAGACTGCTCGCTTTGGGGGAAGACCCGCCGCCCGCGTTCGGTGACCAGCGGGACGCCCAGCTGCTCAAAAAATGCCATGGTATCTTGGGGTGAAAAGCGTGACAACGCGCTTCGCAGAAAGGTTTTATCGCTGCAATGATCCAAAAACTCGCTGATGTCACAATCGTTCGTTAGGTTGCAGCGTCCTTTTCCCGTGATAGACAGTTTTACACCCGGGCGTTCATTGCGTTCTATTAAAAATACCTTTGCCCCGCATTGCGCCGCCCGGATGGCCGCCATCAAGCCGGCCGCCCCCGCGCCAATGACGGTTACAGTCCGGTTAGACGGAACGGACATATTCAATCTCCTTTTGGGTCAAATAACGCCATTTTCCCGGTTTGAGTGAATCCAAAAGCAATTTCCCTTCCCGGACACGGATCAAACGAATCACTGTAAGGCCTTTTTCTTTACACATATTCCGCACCTGATGTTTTTTCCCTTCCGTGATGGTGATCGTCAGCTCTTCGTCAGGCAGCACCGTTACTCTATACTCTTTTTCGATGCCGGAAGACGGATGGGTCAGTTTCCGCACAGCCGCGCCGTCGTTTGTCATCAGCAGAAGCCCTTCGCTCTCTTTATCCAAACGCCCGACCGGCACAAGGTAGCCCAATTCTTCCGGCAGCAGGTCGCGCACCGTTGTCTCCGCATGAATATCGCGCAAGGTTGTCGTCACCCCGCGCGGCTTGTGAAGAAGTATGTAAATTGCGTCGGGGCGGGGCGGAAGCGGTTTTCCGTATACGGTGACCGTTTGCGTTTCAGGGTCGGCCGAGTCGCCGAGGCCGGACGTTACACCATCGACCGCGACGCCGCCGTTGGCGATGACGGTTTCAGCGGCGCGGCGTGACATCAATCCATACGACGATATGATTTTTTGCAGGCGTTCTCTCATCCTTACCCCTCAGACAGTTTTTCCGCAATCAACGGGCATTGCGCTAGAACCTTACCGTCAAGCATAGCTGTCAGCATTCCAATGCGCTGCCCTGGAATGACCGGCTGCCACATATAGCGAGGCAGAAAGACTTGTATCTCCAGCAACCCTTCCTCTTCCTTTTCCAATAGAACACGTTCGGTTTTGATGGCTTTCGCCTTCACATTATCCCCGCCGATCACGGGAACTTCGCGGAAGACTTGATCTTCAACGCAAAGTGTTTTTAGGCTATAATTGTTAAACCCGTAATCCAGCATGGCGGCGTGATCCGCCCAGTCGTTATGATCTTTGAGCGTCACCGCGATCAGGCGCATCCCTTCGCGGGTCGCGCTGGACACCAAACAACGCCCCGCGTTGATGGTATACCCTGTTTTCACGCCGTCGGCTCCGGCGTATGACCATAGCATACGGTTGTGGTTCTTGATGGTGATACCGTTGACTTGGGCGTATTTGCTGGAGACGATTTTCGTGAAAACCTCATTTTGATGGGCAGCGCGGGTCAGGATGGCCATATCGCGCGCGCTTGAAAAATGATGTTCGGCATTCAGGCCGTGCGGGTTTTGGAAAGCTGAATTTTTCATCCCCAGCGACGCCGCTTTTTCATTCATCTTTGCTGAAAAAGCGTCAATACTGCCCGCGCAATGGATGGCCAGCGCGGCCGCCGCGTCGTTTCCCGATTTCAGCAGCAATCCGTACAGCAAATCACGCACCGTTACCAGCTGTTCGGCTTGAAGGTACATGGAAGAACCCTCAACGCCGACCGCTTCGGCGGGAACTTTTAGCGTTTGATCAAGGTCATTGCAGCATTCCAATACGACAAGAGCCGTCATGATTTTGGTGGTGGACGCAATCAAGCGTTTTTGGTCGGCTTCTTTTTCAAATAAAACCGTCCCTGTTTCAGCGTCCATTAAAACAGCCCCTTCGGCCGAGACCGAAGGTTTTTCCGCCGCCAAAACAGGCGTGACCGATGAAGCCAGCAGTGCAAACGTCATAAACAGGCCGAAAAAGGTTTTCAAACGCATTCCGTTCACCTCAAGCAGAGATTACAACAGAAGTGTTCCCCGCGCCTGTTCATTTCATAATCGGCAGATTATGGCTGTTCTTCCTGTTGCTTCTTCGCCTTGCGATTGTCGAGAAAAGTTTCCGCTTGTTTGATCACTTTGGGGATCAAGTCCGCAATTTTATCAAACGTCGTCTCGTTTGCTCCAGTCACCGGGAGCAGCTTCACCGTTTGATCGCTGACGATCAAAAAGGCCACGGGGGATACTTTGACACCGCCGCCCCCGCCCCCGCCGAAATTGCTGTTTGCCCCGTAATCCGAGCCGCCTGTGCAAAAACCCATCGACAAACGGGTAACGGGGATGATGGTGGTTCCGTCCGCTGTTGTGACAGGCTCGCCGACAATGGTGTTTACGTCCACCATTTCACGCAAACCGGACATGGTCGCGCTCATCAGTTCGGCTATTCCTTTGTTCCCTTCCATCGCTTAAACCGCCTTTCTTGATTTCTTTTGTGAAGAAGGATTTCGCATCATGGCTCCCAATGCCGCGAACAGGACGGCGAAGGATCGCCCGAGCGACATGGTCAGATAGAGTTCGCCTTCCCATTGCGTCCTGTCTTGCTCAAAGTTTAACCCGATTTCAACATTTTGCTTTTTCACGCGGAATGTTTGGTTGATCAGCGGGCGCAGCACACCCCACGCCATATTGAGCCTTCCGTACATCATGGCCGCGCTGTAGGGGTCTTCGCTTCCGCCGAGGATGAGTTTCAGGTTCATGCGGTCGATCCTCAGCCCCTTCCGCAGGGAACGCATCACGGGTTTGACCATGCGCAGCAGCGTTTTGGGGTCTTTGAAGCCGGAGGGTTCTTTGTCCTTTTTTATCTTTTCCGGTTTTGGCTTTTTACTCTTTTGGAGCCGCTTTGTTAGGTCGAACCGGAAAATCCCGGCGCGGACGATCACCTTCGTTTGCCCGTCCCGCGACCGTTTGGCGCGCACGCCAAAGCGGATAAATCCCAGTAAATAGATACATGAAACAACGATAATCGCAACCCACATATCCGCTACTCCAACGTCAGCTGGCCGTCGATTTCGGTATCCGGCAGCTCATCAAGGCTTGAAAGGCCGAAAGCGCGTAAAAAAGCAGGCGTTGTTTTATATTGTATCGGCCGCCCCGGGACTTCCAGCCGCCCCGCTTCCGCAAGAAGCCCTTTGTCTACCAGCCCGGACAATGTCGCGCCGCTTTCGATCCCTCTGGCTCGCTCGACCTGAGCGCGCGTGATCGGCTGGTAATAAGCCGCGAGGCTCAATACTTCAAGGGCTGCCCGGCTCATGGGCGGCGGTTTGCGCTCTTCCAGCGTCTTTCGTATCAAATCGGCCAGCTCCGGCGCGGTCGTCATCTGTAACGATTTATCCAAACGCACCAGCCGGATGCCCCGCCGTTCAAATCGGTAACGCCCGCTCAACGTCTCGGCTGCTTCTTCGATCTCACGCGGTTCTAACTCCAGCGCAGCGGCCAAACGCGCAATGGTCACCGGCTCGCCTGAAGCAAACAGGATGCTCTCTATGGCTGCTTCGATTGAATAATCGTCCATTCTGCACCCTCCTCGCAAAGATCGATCTCCCTGTTGCGGCACATCTCCAAGACAGCTAAGAAAACAGCCACGATGATCGACCTGTTTTCCGCCTCTTCAAAAAGCTGATCCAGCGGTATCCTGCCGTTTTGCAGGATACGCTCACGGATGTCGTCGATCATTGCTTTCACAGGGTACGGCTCACGCCCCACAATGCCGGAAAAAACCGCTTTGGGCGGGGGGCGCCGCCGTTCGCTCCGCTCGGAAAGCCGCTCTATGGCTTCAGACAGAATGTCTGCCGCATGGATATGGGTATACTCCGGGTTTTTTTCGGCGGGTTCGGGCGGTTTTGTCAGGAGCTGGCGGTAGAGTTCGGCGCGGGTGCTTAAAAAGTCGCGTATAAACTCCATTTTCTGCCGTTCTTCCTGCGCCAGCCGCTCCTCCAACGCCTGTTTGAGCAAATCGACTTCCTCGTCTTCTTCCCCTGTTGTAACCAGCTTCTTGCTTTTGAGGTAAACAAGGTGCGAAGCCATCGCGATGAACTCACTTGCAACGTCCATATCCAACGCTTGACGCGTTTCGATCCATGCCGTAAACTGCCCGCACAGCAGGGTTATCTGCAAATCCTGAATGGCGATTTTATTCCTGCCGAGCAAATGCAGAATGAGGTCAAGCGGCCCCTCAAAATCCTCCATGACTTCCTGCGGAGCTTGTACAACTTTTTCCAGCCGGAATGTAAGCAATTCGTCCATCTGTCTAATAACTCAGTCCAAAAACTTTGAATATGAGCGAGAGGATCCCGTCAAGAAAGGTTTGCAAGTATCCGCCGAGTGCGCCTGTCAGGGCTAAAAACATGATGAGAAACATTCCGTAACGCTCATACTGCATCATGGCCCAGTAAGCGCGGTTGGGCAGGAAAGACGCCAAAACCTTGGAGCCGTCCAGCGGCGGGATGGGAAGGAGGTTGAAAACGCCCAAAGCCACATTGTAAAAAATGAGATACAAAAACAGTCTTCCGACAAATAACCCGGCAACGCCCCAATGCTCTCCGAGAGCCCATAAAGCGTTGTAAAAGTTACTTTTATTGTAAAAGAATGCCAGCTCCTGCGACGCGCCGGAAAGCGAATAAACAAGGGCAAACAAGCCCGCTATTAAAAACGCGAAGATAAAGTTGGAGAAGGGGCCGGCCAATGCTGTTAAGGCCATATCGCGTTTGGGGTCTCTAAAATATCTCGGGTCGATCTGAACGGGTTTTGCCCAGCCGAACCCCACAAACAAAAGCATCAGCGACCCGATCGGGTCGATATGCCGCACGGGGTTGAGCGTCAAACGACCCATATTCTTCGCCGTTTGATCGCCCAGCGCGTATGCCGCAAGGCCGTGGCAGAGTTCGTGTATGACCATGCAGATCAAAACAGCCAAAATCATCGTGATCAGGCTGACAACGATTTCCTGCATGGGTGTGTTTTCGCCTATGTTTTGAAAATACCGAAAAAGCATGAGCGCAGACTCCTTTTATTGATCAAGCCTAGCTACGTCTTCCCATGTCTCCCGCCGCACCGCTATATAAGACTTCCCTTGGCTTATCATCACAATGGGAGGACGGGGGACGCGGTTGTAGTTCGACGCCATCGAATAGTTGTAAGCCCCGGTGTTTAAGACGGCCAGCAAATCGCCCGGTTTGACCGGCTGGATGGGCATATCTTTGCCCAAAAGCTCGCACTCACAGCACCGCCCCGCCAGTGTGATGGTCTCACTCTTTGATTCTAATGCCCGTTCCGGCAGGATTATGTCGTATTCCGCGCCGTAGAGCATGTAGCGCGGGTTATCGGTCAACCCGCCGTCTACCGAAACATAGGTGCGCACGCCGGGGATTTCCTTGATACTTCCCACCGTGTAAACGGTGATACAGGCGTTGGCAACGATGGCGCGCCCCGGTTCGATCACCAGTTCCGGCAGCGGAAGATGATGGCGCGCCGAGGCTTCCCGCACGGCCTTGGCAATCGCGGAAACATACTCCGAAGCCGGCAGAACCTCCTGGCCGGGCAGATAACGCACGGCATATCCGCCGCCGATGTTCAACTCTTTAAGCGGCACACCCGCCTCCGCCATAAACGCCATCATATGATCGATTGCGTCTGTATACGTTTCGATTTCAAATATCGGCGAACCAAGATGGCAGTGTATCCCTTCCAGTTTGATCCCGCCGAGCGAACAAGCCAGCTCCAAAGCCGCCTGTGCCGCGCCTGTTTCGATCGGTATGCCGAATTTGCTGTCCAGCTTCCCTGTTTGCAACGCTGTGTGCGTAGCCTTGCCTGTGACGCCTGGAGAAAGGCGGAGGGATACCTTTGCCGTTATGCCCAGTTCCGAGGCGATGCGGGAAATGCGCTCCAGCTCTTCCGTTCCGTTGGCTACAATGCGGTGTATGTTTGTTTTGAGGGCATAGCGCAATTCTTCTTCTGTTTTGTTGTTGCCGTGGAAGATAATCCCTTCCGGCGGCATCCCGCCTTTCAGCGCGGTAAACAGCTCCCCGCCCGACGCAACGTCGGTGAGCAGTCTTTCCTCATGTACAATGCGGTATATATGCGCAAAAGCCAAGGCTTTGCTAGCGTAAGCAACCGACCATTTTCCCGGGTAATGCTCCGCCATCGCCGAGGTAAAAGCGCGGCAATTCGTTCGGATTTGCGCCTCGTCCATGATATAGAGCGGCGTACCAAATTCTTTGGCGAGCGACGGCACGTCCATGCCGCCGATCGTCAGATGACCGGCGTCATTGACCCCCAAGCAATCGGATACGAATCTCAAAAAGTATCTCCTCCTTCCCCTTGCCTGTCACGGAAGACAGCGGCATGGCTTTCTCTACGGCAAGGGTTTCCTGTATCAACTGTATAGAGTTTAATAGTTGTGAAGGTTTCAGCTTGTCGGCTTTGTTCGCCACGGTGATGAACGGGATGTTTTTCTGCCGGAAGACTTCCGCCATCTGGCAATCCAGTGCGGTCGGCTTATGGCGGGCGTCCGCCACCAGCACACCCAGCGTGATTCTGTCCGGCTCCGCAAAAAAGGCTTCCAGCAGTGCTGCCCAGCGCAGTTTCTCGGCATGGGAGACTTTTGCGTACCCGTAACCGGGTAAATCCGCATAGAAATAGGTATCATTGATCAGAAAGTAGTTAACATGCGCCGTTTTTCCGGGGGTGTTGCCGACTTTGGCTAAGTTTTTTCGCCCGGTCAGCGTATTGATGACGGAACTCTTGCCCACATTGCTCCGTCCGGCAAAGACCACCGTCTTTTTCCCGTCACGGATGAATTGCTCTTCCCTTGCCGCGGAAAGGACGAATGCAGCATCCATTATACAATTGTTTCTTTCAGCACCGTTTCGATGCTGTCGGCTAAAACGAAGGTCAGCGCGCCGCGCACCGCCGGGTCTATGTCTTCAAGGTGGCGTTCATTTTCAGCCGGGATGATCACGGTATGGATTCCGGCGCGGAAAGCCGCCATAGCCTTTTCCTTCAAGCCGCCGATGGGTAAAACGCGCCCTCTCAGCGTGATCTCCCCCGTCATGGCCGTGTCGCGCCGCACCGGGCGTTCGGTCAACGCCGAAAGCATGGCGACTGTCATGGTGATCCCAGCCGAAGGGCCGTCTTTGGGGATGGCTCCTTCCGGGCAGTGGATATGGATGTCGCGGTTTTTATGGAAATCTTTATCGATCCCCCACGCCCCGCACAGGCTACGTATGCAGGTAAAGGCCGCTTTGGCCGACTCTTTCATAATGTCGCCCATATTTCCCGTCAGCTCTATCTTCCCGCTGCCTTCGCTGACGCCCGCTTCCACTTCCAAAACCTCGCCGCCGAACGGCGTCCAGGCCAAACCGCACACAAGCCCCACTTCCGGCTGACCTAACGGCCGTTCGGGGCGGTATTTTCGGATACCGAGGAAATCATGGAGGTTTTTACCCGTGATAATGACTTTATGAGAGAGCGAGACTAATTTTTGCTGCTTGTCATGCTCTTCCCCGGACATTCGCTGCGGCGCGTCGCCGCCGCTTGCGTAACGCATGGCCGTCTTACGGCAGACGGCGGCAATTTCACGCTCCAGCACGCGCACCCCCGCTTCGCGGGTGTATCCGGCAATCAGTTCGCGCAGCCCCCCGGCGGAAATAGCCAGCATGGATTTGGAGATACCGTGTTTCTCCATTTGCTTCGGAATGAGATGGCTTTTGGCGATCTGCATCTTTTCTTCGTCGGTGTAACTGGAGAGTTCGAGAACTTCCATACGGTCGAGCAGCGGACGCGGGATGGTTGACGTGGTATTGGCGGTCGTGATGAATAAGATGTCCGATAAATCGAACGGGATTTCAAGGTAATGGTCGCGGAAGGAAGCGTTTTGCTCCGGGTCAAGCACTTCGAGCAAGGCCGCCGAAGGGTCGCCCCGGCTGTCGGCACCCAGCTTGTCCACTTCATCGAGGAGGATGAGCGCGTTTTTGCTTCCCGCTTGCCGCACCGCGCTGATGATCCGCCCCGGCATGGCTCCGATGTATGTTTTGCGGTGTCCGCGTATGTCGGCTTCGTCCCGCACCCCGCCCAGCGAGAGGCGAGAAAGTTTCCGCCCCATCGCCCGCGCCATGGAGAGCGCGACCGACGTTTTTCCGACGCCCGGCGGCCCGACCAGGCAGAGAATCTGCCCTTTCAGCTGCGGCGCAAGTCTTTTCACGGCTAAGTATTCAAGGATGCGCTGTTTGATTTTATCCAGCCCGTAATGGTCTTTGTCCAGTATCTTTCGTGCCGCCTCTATGTCCAAACGGTCTTTCGACGCCGTGTTCCACGGTAAGGAAAGGCATGTGTCAAGATAGGTGCGGATCAACGCCGCTTCATGCGATTCAGACGGCTGCCGCGAAAGGCGGCCGGCTTCTTTTTTCAGCTTTTCCGCCGTTTCTTCCGGCAGTTTCAACTCGTCAATTTTCGCCTCATAGGCTTCCGCCTCATCTTCGCCGCCGTCGCCCAGTTCGCTTTTGATGGCTTTCAACTGTTCGCGCAGATAATAATCTTTTTGGTTCTTCACCAAACGGTCGCGCAAACGGTCGTGCAGGTCGCTTTCGATCGAGAGAATCTCCACTTCGTGCGAAAGGATGGCATACAGCCGTTCCAGCCTTTTGGCCGGATGCACCGCCTCCAGCACCGATTGCTTTTCCGGCGGTTTGACAGGGATATGCTGTGTGATATAATCGGCCAAATACCCCGCTTTTTCGGCGGCTTGAACATTGATGATGACTTCCGGCGAAAGTCTTGGCATCAGTGCGCTGTAGTCTTCAAAAGTGTTTTTCACTTCCCGTATCAACGCTTCGAGTTTTAGGGAAGTGCGTTTGGGTTCCGCCAGCGGCTCCACCTCGGCCACACAGAACGGGTCTTCCTCTAAAACAGCCCGCAGCACGGCGCGCTGACGCCCTTCGACCAATACGCGCACGTTGTCGCCGGGGAGACGGATGATTTGGCGCAGCACAGAGATCGTCCCGATGCGGTGTACATCTCCGATCCCAGGGTCGTTGCTGCGCATATCCTTCTGCGCCACCAAAAAAACCGACTGCTCGCCGCGAAGTGCTTCTTCCAACGCCCGCACAGATTTATGGCGGCCGATGTCAAAGTGGATATACATTTCCGGGAAGACCGTCAGCCCGCGCAGGGCAATCATCGGAAGCTGCATCATTCAGGCTCCATCATTTAAGATACGTTTTTCTTTGACTTTTGCTTCAAAGCGGCGGCGGTAACCGGCATGACTCGAGCCTGTATCTCAGGGTTGCGCGACAATTCGGGCTCGGCTTTGTCCTTAATGGATTCACGGGTGATCAAAACTTTTTCGATCGACGGATCCATCGGGATGGAATACATGATGTTGGTCATCACCGACTCAATGATCGCCCGCAGACCGCGCGCGCCGATCCCGCGCTCCACCGCCAGTTCGGCGATCTCTTCCAAAGCCTCTTCTTCAAATGTGAGTTCCACGCTGTCCATCTCGAAGAGCTTTTTATACTGTTTGACAAGGGAGTTTTTCGGTTCGGTCAAGATCGATACCAATTCCTCTTTGGTTAGCTGACCCAGCGGCGCGATGATGGGCAGGCGGCCTACCAATTCGGGAATGATACCATATTTGAGCAGGTCATGCGGGGTCACCTCACGCAGGGAGGCGGTGAGGTCTTTTTTCTTTTTGCTTTCGACCAAACCCGAGAAGCCCATCGTCCGTTTCCCCAAACGGTTTTCAACGATGGTTTCGATCCCGTCGAAGGCTCCGCCGCAGATGAAGAGGATGTTGGCCGTGTTGATTTGCAGAAAATCCTGATGCGGGTGTTTGCGCCCGCCGGTCGGCGGCACATTGGCGATGGTTCCCTCCAAGATTTTCAGCAAAGCCTGCTGGACGCCCTCGCCGGATACGTCGCGCGTGATGGAGACATTCTCGCTCTTGCGGGCGATCTTGTCCATCTCGTCGATATAGATGATGCCGCGTTCGGCTCGTTCAATATCATGGTCGGCGGCCTGTATCAGCCGGAGCAGGATGTTTTCCACATCCTCGCCCACATATCCCGCTTCGGTCAGCGTTGTGGCGTCGGCAATGGCAAACGGCACATTGAGGATTTTGGCCAGTGTCGCGGCGAAATAGGTTTTGCCGCAGCCGGTGGGGCCAAGCATGAGGATATTGCTCTTTTGCAGTTCGACGTCGTCGCCGTTGTCGGCGGCAAAGACGCGTTTATAATGGTTGTATACCGCGACCGACAGCGCGATCTTGGCTTCTTCCTGACCGACGACATATTCGTCGAGCAATGCCCTGATCTCATGCGGTCGTTTGAGGGTATCGGTCTGCGCGATGGCCGGGGAGCGGTTGTAATCCACCCCGTCGTCGAGGATGGTCAAACAAAGCTGTACGCATTCATTGCAGATACAGGCACTCGGCCCGGCAATCAGCCTGCGCACCTGATCCTGGTGTTTGCCGCAGAAGTTGCAGCGCACATGCCTGCGTTCGTCTCTTGGCATTTGATTATCCTTTCAGCAGCTGCAGCTGCTTATTTGTTTGGTATATTGGCGCGCTTGTCGTACACCTTGTCGATCAAACCGTAGGTCAACGCTTCCTCGGCGGACATATAACGGTCGCGCTCGGTGTCTTCGGCGATCTGTTCCACCGTTTGACCGGTAAGGGAGGCCATGATGGTATTCATTTTTTCTTTTGTGCGGATGAGGTGGTCGGTGTGTATCTTGATGTCGGTCACCTGCCCGCTTAACCCGCCGCGCAGAGCGGGCTGGTGAATGAGCATTTCAGAATTGGAAAGGGCGTAGCGTTTCCCTTTGGCTCCGGCCGCCAGCAAAAACGCGCCCATAGAAGCCGCCAAGCCGACGCAGATGGTCGATACATCGGCGGTGATATAGTTCATGGTATCAAAAATGGCAAGCCCAGACGTAATGGAGCCGCCGGGCGAGTTGATATAGAAACTGATGTCCTTATCAGGGTCTTGCGCCTCAAGATAGAGCAGCTGCGCTACGATCAGCGAAGCGGTCACGTCGTTTACGTCTTCCGATAAAAAGACAATCCGATCGTTCAGCAGACGGGAATAGATGTCATAGGAACGCTCCCCCCGGTTGGTCTGCTCGATGACCATTGGAACCAAACTCATTCCTTCTCCTCCTCTTTCTTAACGGTTTTCTTTTTTGCCGCGGGTTTCTTGGGTTTTTCATCTGTTTCAGTTTTCTTCTTCGGCACGGCTTTTTTGGGTTTTGGCTCCGCTTCTGTTTCTTCCGGCTTATCCAGCTTGATGGCCGACTCGGTGATGAGCTTTGACGCTTTCAACGCCAGCAAATCTTTTGTCAGGTTCTTTTCGGGGATCGACTGCCGCACTTCTTCCTCCCCGATTTTATACATCTCGGCCAGCCTCGTGTATTCTTCATTCAGTTCGCCCTCCGCCAGCGTGAGGTTTTCCAGCTTGACGATCTTATCAAAAATGAGGCTGGATTTGGCGTGGTTTTCAGCCTGCGGACGGAAGTTGTCGATCATCGCTTTTTCGTCCATACCGGCGATTTGCATATACTGCTGGATGTTCATCCCGCGCTGCCGGAGGTTGTAGGAGAAGTCGTTGATGATGTCTTCAAGGTGTTTTTGGATGATGGCGTCGGGGATGTCGCCTTGCAGGGTGGGGATGATTTTTCCCATCAGCGCGTTTTCAAAAGCGTGCTGGACGTCGCGTTCCCTAGCGTCAAGTATACGCTTGCGAACCGATTCTTTATACTCTTTGAGCGTATCGAACTCCGAAATATCTTTGGCGAACTCGTCGTCGGCCTCGGGGAGCTGTTTTTCCTTGACTTCATGGATTTTGCATTTGAAGACGGCCGGTTTGCCTTTCAGCTCCTCGGCATGATATTCCTCGGGGAAGGTGACCTCCACATCTGGTTTGTCCCCCGCTTTCGCCCCTTCCAGCTTTTCTTCAAAGCCAGGGATGAAGCGGTTGGAGCCAAGCTCTAACGTCTGTTTCTCCCCTTTGCCGCCTTCAAACGGCACGCCGCCGATAAACCCTTCGTAATCAAGGATGACGGTGTCGCCGCTCTTGGCGGCGCGTTCGACCGTCGTAAGGCTGGCGTTGCGTTCGCGCAGCCGTTCCACTTCGGCGTCGATCTCCTCGTCCTTGACTTCGGCGGGCGGCGCGTAGGCACTAAGTCCTTTATACTGCCCGATTTCGATCTCAGGATACACGTGCACCCGCGCGATGAAGGTATATCCGTCTTCGCCGAGGGTTTCGACCTCGACGTCGGGGCGTTCTACCGGTTCCAGCCCTTCTTTTTCTATTGCTTCATCATATGCTTCAACCCATGTATCGCTCACAGCGTCCTGATAAAAGACGCCCTGCCCGTACATGGATTCAATGATCCTGCGCGGGGCTTTCCCTTTGCGGAATCCCGGCACATTCATTTTCGCGGCGTTTTTACGGAACGCCCGGTCAACAGCGGCGGAAAAGGTCTCCTTATCCACCTCGATGATCAGTTCCATCAGATTTTTTTCTTTTTTCTCCATGCTTTTGACGGTCATTTGTTACGCCAACCCTTCCCAGTCTATCTTGTATCCGATGTACTATATCATACCAAACAAAAAGACGCAAGTACGACGCGTCTTTTTGGCGGAAAAATTGTGATTTGTTTTATCTGCGCTCGGCTTGGTCAACCACCCTTACGAAGATGACGGCGCATTATCCCGCAACCCTCACCGGCGTAAACCCCACATGGTCGGCTGAGATCAAGCGGTAGCCGATCCCGCGGTACAGCCCCTCGATGGCGCGGGCGCAAGCGCGTCCGTGCAGATGCCCGAAGAAGCACCGCTTCACACCGTATTCCTCCAAAACCTCCACCAACGGCTCACAGCGGTAACCTTCATACAACGGCGGGTAGTGCAGGAATGCTGTCAGTTCGCCGCCCAGCTTGCGCCCGGCTTCCAAAGAAGCGCGCAGCCGCCCGGCTTCCCGGTTAATCATCTTTGTGTCATGCTCTCCCCCGCGTTCTTCCTCAAAAAACCAGCCGCGTGTCCCGCAGACGGCAAACCCATCAATAAAAAAAGCATTGTTATGCAGAATGTCAAAGGTCAAAAGACCGTGTTCGGCAAAGAAACGATTCATTTTAGCGGCTGTGTCCCAAAAGTAATCGTGGTTGCCTTTTAATAAGACCTTTTTGCACGGGAAGCGTTCCAAAAATTGAAAATCCGCCAAAGCGTCCTGCAGAGACATTCCCCAGGAGGTGTCCCCGGCAAGGATGAGGGTATCGTCTGCCGTCAGGTTGGACAACCCTTGTTCTATTTTGCCCAAATACCCCTCCCATGCCCCGCCGAAAACGTCCATCGGTTTATCAACGGCCAAAGAGAGGTGAAGGTCGCCTATTGCGTAAAGCATCCATACCCCGCCCTGTATAAAGTTCAAGTTTCTTTGGGATAATAGGAAAAAACAGTGAGGTGTCATGCAATGCTAGGTCAAAACAAAAGCAAATCAAACGTCGTCAACTGCACCGTCGGAACCTGCGCCTACCACGGGCAAAACAACCAATGCAACGCGGGCGGCATCAAAGTCGGAACCGAGTATGCCCTCGACAAGACCGAGACATTTTGTTCTACCTATGAACACAAGGCTCCGTAAGCCATTCCTTCACAAATCCGTCGATCCCGTCCGGCGCCACGGAGGCTGAAAACCTTCGTGGTTTTTTCTTTGTTTCAGTCAAGGCGTCCGGGACAGTGACATAGTCTTCAAGATCGTCGCCGCCCAACGCTTCCAATACCGCTTCGGGGAATTTGCCCGGATGGGCGGTGGAAACAACGATGCAATCGCTGTAAAGGTCATCATCACACACGCCGGACATCGCCACGGCGGTGTGCGGATCAAGTACATATTGAGCTTGTTCATAGACCTTGCGGATACAGTCTTTGCCTTCTTTGTCACCCCGCCAAAACGCGGTAAACTCGCTTTGCAGGGCGGCGGTCACATCATCGCTGAGGGTGTATTTCCCCTCCGCCGTTAAGCGTTCCATGCAATCCTTCACATCCGCTCCAAGCAGGTGCAAAGCGCGCTCAAAATTGGAAGAGACAAGAATATCCATCGAAGGCGAATCCGTCCTGTTCATCGGGCGGCCGCGGTCGTAAACCCCGGTTTGGATAACGTCGGTCAGCACATGGTTTTTGTTCGACGCGCACACCAGTTTCCCGAATGGGACGCCCATCCGCTTGGCGTACAACGCCGCGAGGATGTTGCCGAAATTCCCGGTCGGTACGCAAACGACCGGATTGGGTTTGCCGGGTTTCTGCATCGTGTAATCAATAAAAGATGATACATAATACGCCACTTGCGGCAAAAGCCGCCCGAGGTTGATGGAGTTGGCCGAAGAGAGCATATAATGATCATTCGATAAGTTTTGAGCAAAAACCCGTTTGACCCCAGTCTGAGCGTCGTCAAAATCCCCCTGCACCGCGCAGACGCAGACGTTACCGCCCTCCTGCGTCACCATTTGCAGCTTTTGAACCTCTGAAACCCCTTCCTCCGGGTAAAAGACCAGCACCCTTGTCCCCGGCACATCCCGGAATCCTTCCAACGCGGCCTTGCCTGTGTCGCCCGACGTCGCCGTGAGGATGCAAAGTTCCCGCGTCTCCCCCGTCAGAGCTTTCGCTTTGTTGATCAGCAGCGGCAGGACTTGCAGAGCCATGTCCTTAAAGGCGCAGGTGGGGCCGTGCCACAGTTCCAGCAGAAATTGCTCCCCGACCCGGACAAGCGGCGCGGGTTCTCCGTCAAAGCGTTGGTAGGCTTGGCGGCACAACGCCTCCAGCCCGTCAAACTCCGGCAAAAAGAACGAGAGGATATAGGCCGCCCGAGCCGGATAATCCATCGGCGCGAGGCGTGAAACAAAATCCTCCGGCAGCCGCGGCATTGATTCCGGCACAAACAACCCGCCGTCCGGCGCGATTCCGCGCAGGATGGCTTCGGCTCCCGAAACCGAAGCGGCTTGTCCTCTTGTACTGATATAAAGCATAGTAGCCTAAACCTCCTGTTTGATCTCGTTGATCAAGAACCGCTTGAGTTCGTTCAAATCCTCTTGCTTATATTGAACGGCTTCCCCGCCGAAGAACCAATTTTGAACAGCGTTATCAATGATGTATCTCAACCGTTCCGGCACGGCTTCTTTCGTCCACATCGCGCTATCATATTTTGAAAGAATGCGTTTTTGCGCTTTGTAGGATAAAACACGCCCTAAGATCAGAATATCCACATCGCTCGACCCCTCGGCAAAGCTCTCCAGCGCGAGCGAACCGTGCAGGTATATCCCGGTCAGGGCTTCGCCCAAATGTTTCAGCCATATGTCAGCCATGCGGCTGATTTGTTCTTTCGCCTCCGGCGAAAGGGTTTGAAAACTCTGAAACATTCCCTATCTCCTAAAACGCGTTCTCGATATGGGTGATCTCCACTTGCTCAAACCCGCCGTCCGGCGCGTCGATGGCGATGACGTCGATCCGCGGCTGGAGGGTAGAGCGACGGTTCTTCAATAAAAAATGCTCCGCTGTTTTCTTTATCTTTTTCTGCTTGGCCGGGGTGACGGTTTCCAGCGGATGGCCGTAATCGCGGCTTGCCCGCATTTTTACTTCAACAAAAACGATATATAGATCGTTATAGACGATCAAGTCGATCTCGCCGCAAGGCGCGTTGTAGTTGCTCTGCAAGAGGCGGTACCCTTTTTTGAGCAGGTATTGCAAGGCGATCTGTTCGCCGCGCCCGCCTTCTTCCCTGCCCATTAAAGGATCCTCCTTAAAAACGAAAGGCGGTGCGCCGGGCAAGGCCCATGTTCCCGGATCGCGGCGATATGCGCTTTTGTGCCGTAGCCTTTGTGCTTGGCGAAACCGTATGGCGGATATAGTGTATCCAGCTCCGCCATCACGCGGTCGCGCGAGACTTTGGCGAGGATGGACGCCGCCATGATGCAGGGTTTATGCGCGTCTCCCCCGATGATGGCCTGCGCCGGAATGTCAAAACCCCGGGCAATGTTCCCGTCTACCAGCAATAAGTCCGGCTTGACGGACAACCTCTCAACAGCGCGGCGCATCGCCAGCAGCGACGCTTCGAGAATGTTGATTTCCTCAATCTCTTCCACCGACGCCGAAGCGACGGCATAGGAAACCGCTTGCGCGCAAATGGCCGCATATAAAACATCCCGCCGTTTGGCGGTCAGCTTTTTAGAGTCATTCAGCGGCAACGTGCCGCCTCGAATGTCCGGGTCAGACTGAACCAAGGATTCAGTGCCATACCCGCTCTCTGATAGAATCACGGCGGCGGCGTATACATCTCCCGCCAGCGGCCCCCGCCCGGCTTCATCAATGCCGCATATGATCATATGTCGCGCTCCACGCGCAGCTCACGGGCGGGAGTGGAAAGTGAATCTCCACTCCCCTGCGAGCTGGTGGAGCAGCTCGGTTTCTCCAGCGTTATCCGCCCCAGTTTTCCGGCACGGAACTCGTCCAAAAGGGTCAACGCCATGCGCTCTGTGTCCAAAACGCCTCCCGGCAGCAGAAAACCCCGTTTCTTTGCCAATGCCTCCAGTCCGCCGGTTACGCCGTACCGTTTTTCCAGCGCGTCCGGGTACAATGTGTTCAGCGTTTCCGCCAAGCGGGCGGCCAGCGTTTCGGTATCCATGATTTCATCGCGGATGGCTCCTGTGAACGCTAAGTGCAGACCAGTCTCTTCGTCTTCAAACTTCGGCCACAGCATTCCCGGCGTATCCATCAGCAGGAAGCCTGCGTCCATCGGGAACCATTGGCGTTCGCGGGTCACGCCTGGTCTGTCTTCGGCTTTGGCCGCTTTGCGGCGCAGTAAATTGTTGATAAGGGTCGATTTCCCAATATTGGGCACGCCCACGACCATAACGCGCAAAGCGCGCCCGGCCTGACCCTTCTCCGCGTCTTTTTGAATACGCTCCGACAGTAGTTTTTTCAGCGCGGGTACCACAATTTTCGGCACGTTTGGCGACGCGGCGTTGACCGCCATGCTTCCCGGCAGTGACTCTTTCCACAATGCCGTTACGGCAGGGTCGGCAAGGTCTTCGCGCCCCAAAACCGGCAAACGCGGTTTATCCCGGCACAATTCGCCGAGGTCTAGATTGCGGCTGGAACGGGGGGCGCGCGCGTCAAAAAGCTCGATGACAGCGTCTACGCCGGAGATGTCTTCCGCCAGTTTGCGCCGGGTTTTCGCCATGTGACCGGGATACCAGTTGATGTTCATACCGTTCCGAACTTGGATAACGGCGTGAGGCGAAGCACAACCCGGCCGAGGATGCTGCGCTGGTCAATGAATCCGATGTCGGAGTCCCGGCTGTCGTGCGAACCGTTCCGGTTATCCCCCATGACAAAGACATGACCGTCGGGCACGGTAAAAGACGTCGGCATAGGCGGGCTGGAACTCCCGCCCCACCGATTCATTTGAGCCCGGATATACGGTTCGTCCTGAGGCTGGCCGTTGATGTACAGAGTACCCGTTCCGCCGTTCATGACGAATTCTATTTCGTCGCCCGGAATACCGATGATGCGCTTGACCAGCGGGCTGTACAAACCTGTTTCATCATTGATCGAATTCGGCCATCCGTGCTTGACGAATAAAACGATGTCGCCGCTCTTGGGCGTATACGGGAGACGGGAAATCATGATCATCTCGTTTGGCAGCAGCGTATTCGTCATGGATTCTTGGCTGACGGAAAAAACGCTGAACGCGAACGCAAACAGCAGAACGATCCCCACAAAGGCGAAAACCAGCGATTGCGCCCAGTCAAACAGCTCCCGCGAGAAATCCAATTTTTTGCGCGCCGGTTTTCCCTCAGGTTCCCCCGGTTCCTGTATCGGCTCCAATTTTTCTTCATCCATCAGCCGTCACCTCGTCTTGTGGTTTTGGAAAAGGGGCGAACCTGAGTTCACCCCTTAGCGGTCAGATGCGGATTTTCACTTTGGCTCTCTTACCGACGCGCCCGCGCAGGTAATAGAGTTTGGCGCGCCTAACCTTACCGCGGCGTACCGTTTCCACCCGTGCGATATTGGGTGCGTGAAGAGGGAATACTTTTTCAACGCCGATGCCGTATGAAACCCTGCGAACGGTGAATGTTTCCGATATACCGCCGTGTTTCATCGCGATCACAAGCCCCTCAAAGACCTGTATGCGCTCGCGCGCCCCTTCTTTGATACGTACATGGACGCGTACCATATCACCGATCTCGATGACCGGCGGCTCTGTTTTGAGTTGGTCTTGAACGACTGCCCTGAGCAGATCCATTGTTTACTCCTCCTAAAAGTGTTCTTGCGGTTTACCGCAGAGGAACACAGTCATACCCCGGCAATATATCACAGGGATATCCCTTTGTCAACCCATATTCCATATCTTTTCTACTTGCTTCCCTTTTGGGAGTATGATAGAATATATTGAAAGATTTACGTACATATATAGTTAAGGAGTCGGAGCGTTGAGCAGGTTTGACATGGGCATCCTGATGAAGTCGGACTATATGGACGCGGCAAGCGCGGCTCAGGGGTTCCCCTCCCGTGACGATTTTTGGATCGCGCTTTCCAAGGTTTGTACCGAAGCGGACAGTTATCTGCGGGGGCATACGGCTTCCGTCGTATTGTTTGACGCGGAGATGAAAGATCACTTTTACAAAGATTTGAACGAAGTCCGTTCCATTCTCCATTCCTTGCGGATCAAATGCGCCCCCGCCATTTTGGATACGCTGGCCGACGCGGTCGCGCGGGTGGACGCCGGTTCACTGACCGACGGATTGCGCGTTTTCCACGCCGAAATGGATATACTCAAAGCAAACATTGCCAAAGCACTCATTCCCGAGGATGAGATCGGCGTACGGCACAAGAACAAACCCATCATCATGGCTGTGGACGATATGCCGGAGATTTTGGAGTTTATCATGAGCACCCTGGTGAAGCATTACCGCGTTTTGGCACTCTCCAATGGTCACGCCGCCTTAAAAGCCCTGGAAACGCAAACCCCCGATCTTTTCCTTCTCGACATTATGGTGCCCGGCATGAGCGGGTTTCAATTATCGGAAACCATACGGGGTTATGAAAAATTCAAAAAAACTCCCATTATTTTTATCACCGACATGAGTTCGGATAAACATGTCCTAGCTGCCGTGAAACTCGGAGGGAACGATTATTTGCGCAAGCCGCTTGACCCTCTTCTTCTCTTGGAAAAGGTCAACAAGCATTTGAATTTAACCTAAATTTCATCAACAATCATGGCTTCCCGTTTTATTGCGGGAAGTTATTATTGTTCTATGTAATTAACATAATATAATACTATGTCACCTTCGTTTGTTTTAATTTGTCGGATTTTGTCACTTTATGGCGAACGATTCTTCAAATAATTCATATTTTGGTGTTGCATTCTAGATTTTTGTATGATATGGTATTCTATGTCAATTGACGGCAGAAGTTAACATATTATGTGAGACTCTGCCACTAAAAATCTACATAAAGGGGTTATCAAAATGCAAAAAAACATCAGGCTCCTCATTGCGGACAGCAACGCAGACTTCACGGCACTCTTGGCGGAAAGCATCGAGACCGGTACAGGCCTTGAAATTGTTGGCTTTGCCCGTGACGGGGTAGAGGCCTGCAATATGGTCGAGGACTTAAAGCCGGATGTGCTGCTATTGGAAATCACGCTGCCGCGCATAGACGGCATCGAGGTTCTCAAGCAGCTGAATCGTCAGCATCCGCTGTCGCGCCCCCGCGTTTTGGTGCTGTCCAGCCTGGCCACCGACAGCGTATCCCGCGAAGCCTTCTCCCTGGGGGCACAATTTGTCATTGCAAAACCCTGCGAAATTTCTTCCCTCATCGACCGCATCCATACATTCGGCGGGGACGCCGCCTTACGACCTATCGTGCCGGCTTCAACACCGTTGTCCATCAATCTCGAGAACAGGATCACAGACATTATTCATGAAATCGGTATTCCGGCTCATATCAAGGGGTATCAGTATGTCCGCGAGGCAATTATCTTCGCGGTACATAACCCCGCGGCCATAGGTTCGGTCACGAAGGTTTTGTATCCCTATGTCGCCGAGAAGTTCGGCACAACGGCTTCCCGTGTTGAACGAGCCATCCGGCACGCCATCGAAGTTGCGTGGGATCGCGGTGATCTTGACACACTTCAAAGCATTTTCGGATACACGGTCAGCAATATCAAAGGCAAACCGACAAACTCCGAATTTATCGCCATGATAGCGGACAGGCTTCAGTTACAGCTGAAGGCAGAACAGCGATAAGCAGCAAAAACCCGGCCACAGGCCGGGTTTTCAGACCGAAGACAAAGGCCCCGGTTGGCTGCGCCAACCGGGGTCAAACATTACGCAGAATGTGAAAGTTGAGGTTTTCTTCTACACGAAGCCCCAAAACACATCAGCAAAAGAGGCAGCA
>WRIZ01000026.1 GCA_009782475.1 Oscillospiraceae bacterium
TTCGATCATGTGAGGGAAGTCAACGAACACGCCGGAGGTTCGGTCGTTGACGTCTGCCTTGTCAATACCAACCCGGTGCCGGAAGAGGTTTTGACCCGCTATGCCGGAGAAAACGCGGGGATCGCCGACATCAGCCGGGGGCAATTCGCCGGAGCCGGGATCGAACTGCGCGAACGTCCGCTCCTGCTGCTCCGTGACGGGCAGGTGCGCCATCACCCCCTGCGGCTGGCGCACGCGCTGACCGAATTGCTGCTGGAGCAAAGGCCGCGCACAGGGCTGTATAAACAGGCCGATGAGTCATTGCTTGAATGGATGCGGGAACAGTTGGAAGAGGAAGAGAAAAGTGGAGTCCTTTAGCGCAATCGTTAAAAAAGAGTTATCACGTTTCCCGGTCAGGAAGAAGTGCTGCGCACAGGCCGAGTGTTACGGGGCATTGCTGCTGGGCAGCGCGTTTCGTGCCGGGGAACTGCGGATCGTTACGTCGCACGCCGCTTTTGCAGCCCGGCTTCCCGCCCTGTTTGCCGAAGGGTTTTCATTTACGCCTTCCGAGCCAACCGAACGCAACGGCAAATGGCTTTTTTCCGTCACCCGGCCGGAGCAGGTCAACACCGTGCGCACGGTCTTCGGTTACGGCGCGGAGGATCAGCCCGTCCTTCACCTCAACAACGCAATGTTAGAGCAAGAATGCTGTCAGGCGGCGTTTTGGCGCGGGGCTTTTTGCTCGGGCGGGACGGTGACCGACCCGGTCAAGAAATATCTGCTGGAAATCGTTACGCCGCATCATGTTTTGGCAAGGGAACTGTCCGCCCTTCTGCATGAAAGCGGGCTGGAGGCCGCCGTCGGCGAGCGTTCGGGCGTGAAGGTTTTGGCGTTGACGGTTTCGGAGGCGATCGAGGATTTTATCACATTGATGGGCGCGCCGATCGCGTCGATGGCTGTCATGCAAGCCAAGCTGGAAAAAGAGATCCGCAACAGCGTCAATCGGCGCGTCAACTGCGATACCGCCAATGTGGATAAAACGTTGGCCGCCGCCGAACGCCTGCGCAACGCCATCGCGCGGCTGGAGCATTCCGGCCGGATGGAGGGGCTGCCGGAAGCCTTGAAGGAAACGGCGCGGGTGCGGGTGCTATACCCGGAAGAGAGCCTTATCCAGCTGGCCGGAAGGCTAGGCGTGAGCAAGAGCTGCTTGAATCACAGATTGAGGAAATTGGCGGAGCTGGCGGGGCAATAAAAAGCCATATATATATTGACAAATACAGTTCGGTAGGGGTATAATGAAAGCAGACAAGGGCAAAACCTCTAACGGTTACGCCCCGTAGTTGCTAAAAAAGTAGCCTACGTTGCGAGCGGAGGGCTACTTTTTTGTATTTCGATTTACAACGATAGCAATAATGGCAACTAGCGCCATCGCAACTATGTATGCTATCTCCATACGATCACCTCCCTCATTACAGTTTGGTGATCCACCCCCTTTCCTTATGGATTGGGGGAACGTAACCGCCCGGCTTACGCCGTTTTCAATCTTGCCCTTGTTCTGACCGGATTGCTCCGGCTCCTTTATAGTACATCATGTTTCCCTATATTACAACAACTTTTTGCTTATCCGGGTTATGAAGCATTTTCCGCACGAAAGGGTTTGTTGCGTATGAAATATTTCATCCTTGTCCCCGACGGCTGCGCCGATTGGCCGGTTGCGGCTCTCGGCGGCAAGACGCCGCTGGAAGCCGCCGGGCTGACCAAACTCAACGAATGGGCGAAAGTGAGCGAGATCGGCCTTGTCAGAACCATCCCGCAAGGGGTCGAGCCGGGCAGCGAGGCGGGCAACCTCTCCATCCTCGGGTATGATCCCGCCGTCTGTCTGACGGGGCGGGCTCCGCTCGAAGCCGCCGCGATGGGACTGCCAATGAAAGAGAACGATACGGCCTTCCGCGCCAGCCTGGTGACGCTGGAAGGCAGCGGGCGGTATGAAGATTTGGTGATGAAAGACCACAGCGCGGGGGAGATTTGCGACGAAGACGCCCAAGTTTTCCTGCGGTTTATAGACACAGAACTGGGCGGCGAAGGGCTGCGGTTTGTTCCCGGCGTCAGTTACCGGGGGCTGCTGATTTCCCATAAACTGCAAGCGGCTGGAAAGATCATGGAGCCTCACAACATTTTGGGCAAGCCGATCGGCGGGGTTCTGCCCTCCGGGCAGATACTAGACCTGATGATCAAAAGCCATGAGCTGTTGAAAAACCACCCATTGAACAAAGATAGGGAAGCGCGCGGCGACAACCCGGCCAACGCCATTTGGATATGGGGGCAGGGGAAAAAGCTGACCCTTCCTTCCCTCAAAGCGAAATACGGGGTGAAAGGCTGCATGATCGCCGCCGTCAACCTCTTAAAAGGGATCGGCGTCTGCGCGGGTCTATCGGCTCCTGCCATTCCCGGCGCGACCGGGACGCTGCATACCAATTATCAGGGTAAAGCGGCGGCGGCCATCGACGCCTTTCAAAACGGCAGTGATTTTGTCTTTGTCCATGTCGAAGCCCCCGATGAATGCACCCATATCGGTGATATGGACGGTAAGTTGCAATCGTTGCGCCAAATCGACCAAAAGGTGTTTCAGCCGGTCGCGGAATATTTGCAAGATACGGGCGAGCCTTATCGGATACTGGTTCTTCCCGATCACAAAACCCTGCTGGAAACCCAAACGCACAACGCCGAGCCGGTGCCGTTCATGCTGTTCGACAGTGAAAACCCCCAGCCCGCCGACGAAAGCAAAACTTTCAGCGAAACCTGCGGGGCGAAGGGGCGTCTTTTTGAAAGCGGCGGAGAATTAACCGATCGGTTTTTTGGTGAAAGGATTGACATTACGTAATATTAAGCGTATAATATAAGTTGAAAAGAGTGAATGCCGTGAGACCCAGTGAATTTATTCGGCTCGTTAAGAAAAATGGTTATAGATTTGACCACCACGGAACAAATCATGATTTTTATAAAGACAGTCATGGGAATATGGTCATGGTGGAACGTCATAACAAAGAAATTAACAAAAAACACTGGACAGAATGATGAAAGACGCAGGGTTGAAGTAATATTGCAATCATTTAAGGAGGGTTTTCCATGTATGTGTATCCCGTAGTGTTTTCCCCTCTTGATGAGGAAGGCTATTGCGTATTCGCGCCGGATTTTAAGGGTTGTATAACAGAAGCTGTTGATTACGCGGAGGGAATCATTAAAATTCGTGACGGTTTATGCGGTATGCTGTATATGTTAGAGCAGGATAAAAAACCAATTCCAAAGCCCACAGATGTTTTCAATGTCCAACATGACCAAGGAGAGTTTGTTACCCTTGTAGATGCACCGCTTGACGAATACCGCCGCCGGGTTGGCTCAAAGGCAGTACGCCGGACAATCAGCATACCGGAATGGCTGGATGAATTGGCTGTGCAATCGGATGTCAGCCTTTCTCAGGTAACGCAAGAAGCATTGAGGAAACGATTAAGCGTATAAGATAAATCGTCAGGAGGCAAACAGATGCCGTGGTGTCCTGAATGCGGGGAAGAATACCGCGAGGGGTTTTCCCTTTGCGCCGACTGCGGCCGCCCGCTGGCCGAAACCATGCCGGATGATGACGATTGGTTTGACGAAACCGATGAAATCGGCGAGATCATGAGCAATTACAACGCCGAACAAGCTGAAAACGCGATGCCGCAAATCGTTTGTCCCCGCTGTAAAGAACTGTTTGACATGGATTATCCCAAATGCCCGTATTGCAAATTGACTGTAATGGAGCTGGAAGACTGATGCGGCGGATGGCGTTGGCATTGGTTCTGTTGATATGTTTGGCCGCTTGTGCGGAGGCCGACCCCGGCACACCCGCTCCCGCCGAGGTCTCAACAGAACCTGAACCGTCAATGATAACCGAACTCCCGTCACCCACATCGGAGAAGGTTGAGCAACATGTCTCCCGATTCCTTGACGAAGCCGTCATGAGGGAAGCCGAAAGGATTTTGGAAAAACCGGAGATACTGTGGACGGCGGAGGACTTTGAAACGCTGGCGTTTTTGACCTATCTTGAAATCCGTGACGGGGAGATCACCACGCTGGACGATCTTCCGGCGTTTTTTCCCAGCCTGCGCGGCATCTCCGTCTATTCAAGCGGGCTGGAATCGCTGGAGCCCATCCGTTCGCTGGACTATATATGTATCCGATATACCGAGGACGCAACGAAGGACAGCAACCTCGGCGAATTGTCGCTATTGGGGGAAGAGTTTATCCAAAGCCGCCTGACCGGGTCAATCAAGGAGGTTGTCCGCGTGACCGAAGACGGCAGGGCATATGAATTGTTTGTCACCGATCACCACAACCCGGGGGAGGAAATTCACTTTTATTACGAAGCAAAATTGATTGTTTCAGAGATAATTGACGGAGAAATCCTCTTTATAGATAGTTTTAATGTGCCGGAAAGAATGGCCATCGCGTCCGGCGGCCTGATCCTGGCCGACGTTAATTTCGACGGGCAAACCGATATTTTGGTCAAGCAGGGGCATTGGGGCAGCCGGGGGGTGGTCACCTACGCCTGTTTTTTACGAAGCGGCCATACATATAAGCTCAACAGCAGTTTTTCCGACATAAGCAATCCGTCTATTGACGTGAACAACAAAAGGATTCTCAGCACAGTAAATTCCCAAGACTGGGTGATTTACGCTTACTCGAGGAATTACTTCATCATGACGGATTACCTGACAGTCGAACCTGACCCGAATTCGGACGGGGACTTGATCTACACCGCCATGAAACCCGACCTCCGGGAGACGGTGTACCGCACCAAAGACTATACCGAAGAAGAACTCAACGAGCTGCTTTTCAACGACGGCAGCTTTTGGGAGCTGAACAACGATAAATGGCATAGCCTGGAAAGCCAAACCAAAGGAGGTAACCCATGACCCCGTTCACACACCTCCATGTCCATACCGAATACAGCCTGCTCGACGGCATGTGCCGCATCGGCGGGCTGATGGAGCGCGTGAAAGAACTGGGGCAAACTTCTGTCGCCGTCACTGATCACGGCTCGATGTTCGGCGTGATCGAATTTTACAAAGCCGCCAAGAAAGCCGGGGTCAAGCCCATCATCGGCTGTGAGGTTTACGTCGCGCCGCGAACCCGGACGGACAAAGAGCACGCCTTCGATACCGAACCCTACCATTTGGTGCTGCTCTGCGAGAACGAAACGGGCTATAAAAACCTCTGCCGCCTTGTCTCCCGCGCCAACACCGAAGGGTTTTACAACAAACCGAGGGTCGACCGCCAGTTGCTGGAGGAGTATCACGAGGGACTGATTGCCCTATCGGCTTGCCTCGCCGGGGAGATACCGCGCCGCCTCGCGGCGGGGGAAAAGGAAAAGGCGGCCGAAGCGGCGCGTTATTACGCCGAATTGTTCGGCAAAGATAGATTTTACCTTGAATTGCAGGATCACGGCATCCCGGAGCAAAAGAATATCTGCCGCGCCCTGCTCCGGCTGTCGGAGGAAACGGGCGTCCCTCTCGTCTGCACCAACGACGCCCATTACCTCACCCGCGAAGATTCTGAGGCGCAGGATGTGCTGATGTGCATTCAAACGCAGGTGACCGTCGACACGCGGGATCGGTTGAAATTTGAAACCGACGAGTTCTATATCAAAAGCGGCGAGGAGATGGCGCGCCTCTTCCCGAGCCAAGCTGTGGAAAACACCGTCAAAATCGCGGAGATGTGCGGCCTCACCATTGAATTTGGCCAATACCGTCTGCCGAAATTCACCCTTCCCGGCGGCGAGGATGACGCCGAAATCTATCTCCGCCGCCTCTGCGCCGAAGGTTTCCATGTACGTTACCCCGATGACCCGGACGGATATAGAAATAGGTTACACTTTGAGCTGGACATGATCGTCAAAATGGGGTTTGTCGATTACTTCCTGATCGTCGCCGATTTCGTCCGTTACGCCCGGGACAAAG
This sequence comes from Oscillospiraceae bacterium, assembly GCA_009782475.1. Lineage (GTDB taxonomy): Bacteria > Bacillota > Clostridia > Oscillospirales > UBA929 > UBA929. The sequence goes on from WRIZ01000026.1 coordinate 5,976, forward strand.
ACATCCCGGTCGGCCCCGGGCGCGGCAGCGGCGCGGGGTCGATGGTGGGCTACAGCCTCGGCATCACCGACGTCGATCCCATCAAATACAATCTGTTGTTTGAACGGTTCTTGAATCCTGAACGTATAACCATGCCCGACTTCGACATCGACTTCTGCGTCCGGCGGCGGCAGGAGGTCATCGACTACGTGGTGGAAAAATACGGGCATGTCGCGCAGATCGTTACCTTTGGCTCAATGAAAGCCAAAGCGGTGGTGCGCGACACGGCGCGGGCTATGGGCTGGACATACGCCGAAGCCGACGCCGTCGCCAAAGCCGTGCCGTTCGCCCTGCACATGACGCTGGACAAAGCACTGGACGTCTCCCCCCCGCTAAAAGAGGGCTATCAAAACGACGAACGGACGCGCAGCCTGATCAATATGGCCAAGAAGCTGGAAGGGATGCCCCGCCACGCTTCCACCCACGCCGCCGGCGTCGTTGTCACGGCCGAACCGATCAGCGAGTATGTCCCGCTGGCCAAGATCGACGAATCGGTTGTCACACAGTACCCGATGACCCAGCTGGAAGAACTGGGTCTGCTGAAAATGGATTTTCTCGGCCTGCGCAACCTGACCGTCCTCAAAGAAGCCGAAGAACTGGTCAAAAAGCGGCAGCGTGACGCTGCACCCGATGTCCGCTTCGCGGGGACGGGGGAAAGCGTAATAATTCCCGAAGATGATGCGGCGACCTTCGAGATGCTCTCGCAGGGGAAAACGGCGGGCGTTTTCCAGCTGGAGAGCGCGGGTATGACGGGCGTTTGCACACGCCTGCGCCCGCAGTCGATTGAGGACATCACCGCCGTGGTCGCCCTCTTCCGCCCAGGGCCGATGGAATCCATCCCCCGTTTTATCGACAGCAAGCATCACCCCGCCAAAACGACCTATAAACACCCGATGCTCAAGCCGATTTTGGAAGTCACCTACGGCTGTATCGTCTATCAGGAGCAGGTTTTAGAGATATTGCAGCAACTCGCCGGGTTTTCGCTCGGCCACGCCGACGTCGTGCGCCGCGCCATGAGCAAGAAGAAACACGACGTTTTGGAAGCCGAGCGGCAGTCCTTTTTGGAGGGCTGCGCCGGAAACGGCATCTCCCACAACATCGCAAGCAGTATTTTCAACGAGATCATGGCGTTCGCCGAATACGCCTTCAATAAATCCCACGCCGTTTGCTACGCCGTCATCGCTTACCGGACGGCGTATTACAAACGCCACTATCCCGCCGAATACATGGCGGCCTTGCTGTCGAGCGTTCAGGGGAGCGCGGACAAGGTCGGGGAATACATTGAGGAATGCCGGGAGCAGAACATTTCGGTGCTGCCGCCCGACGTCAACACGTCAAACGATGGGTTTACAGTTGTTGACGCCGAAGGCGGAGACGCGGATGCCCGCAGCATCAGGTTCGGGCTGGGAGCCATCAAGAATCTGGGGCACGGGTTTATCGCCGCGCTGCGTCAAGAGCGGGCTAAACAGCCTTTCACGGGGTTTGAGGATTTCTGCCGCCGGATGCACAAGCATGATATGAACCGCCGCGCGCTGGAATGTATGATCCAGTGCGGCGTTTTTGATTCGTTCGGAGCCAAGCGGCGGGCATTGTATGAAATCGCCGGGCCGCTGATGGACGATTTATCCGGCGGGCGGACGATTGAAGGGCAGACCGACCTCTTTTCGATGGGCGGAGCCAAAACGGAGATGCCCATCCCCGACGTCGAGGAATGGCCGCTCAAAGACAAACTCCAGCTTGAACGTTCGCTGACCGGGCTTTACCTGTCCGGCCACCCGATCGACGCTTACGCCGCCGAGATACGCCGCTGCGGGGCTTCGTCCATCCTCTCGGTCACCGAAGGGCTGGAGAACGGCGGCGCGGAAGACGGGTCGCAAGTCAAATTGGCGGGGCTTTTAACCGGCGTCAGGACAAAGACGACGCGCAATGGGTCTTTGATGGCGTACGCGACGCTGGAAGACCGCGCCGGGGCGATTGAGCTGCTGATTTTTTCGTCTGTCCTCAACCGTCACGGCGGGCATATCAAAAACGACGGAGCCGTTTTTGTGGCGGGGAAGGTCAGCGTCCGCGACGACCGCCCGGCGCAGATATTGGTTGACGACGTCAAGCCGCTGGGAGAATGGGAACCCATCCCCCCGCCGACGGCCGAAGAGGAAGGGTTAGCCAAACGGAAACTCTTCCTGAAACTTCCGTCGGCCGAAGGGCGCGAAGCGGGGCGCATCCTGGCCATGATGCAGCTTTTTCCGGGGCATACCCCCGTTGTGATGGTCTGCGCCGCCAACGGAAAACGCCTCGGCGGGGAATGTGGGCTGGACGAACGGTTATTGCGGGAATGCCGGGATTTGCTCGGGGATGAAAATGTTGTCTTGAAGGATTGAAAAAAATATGATATAATCACCGTGATTTTCCTAAAGAAGGAGATGGTTTCATGGAGATCAACCGGATCGGGCTGCTCACCTCCGGCGGCGACGCGCCCGGCATGAATTCGGCCATCCGCGCCGTTGTGCGCACGGCTTGCATCAACAAACTCGAAACACTGGGTATCCGGCGCGGGTACAACGGCCTCATCAACGGCGACGTGACCGAGATGGGTTACAGAGACGTCCGGGGGCTCAACCATATGGGCGGCACCATCCTCTATACCGCCCGCTCCCCTGAGTTCCAAACCGAGGAAGGGGTGGCGAAAGCCGCCAAGACCTGCAAGTATTTAGGCATCGACGCCATCATCTGCATCGGCGGCGACGGCACCTTCCGGGGAGCCCTTGACTTGGCCAAGCACGGCATCCCGTCGGTCGGTATCCCCGCCACCATCGACAACGACATCGCCTGCACCAACTATACCATCGGCTTCGATACCGCCTGCAACACCGCCATCGAGGCCATTGACAAGCTGCGCGACACCATGCACTCCCACGAACGCTGTTCGCTGGTTGAAGTGATGGGGCACCGGGCTGGGCATCTTGCCGTTTATGTGGGTATTTCGGTAGGCGCCAACGCCATTCTTGTCCCCGAACGCCCATACGATTTTGAAAAAGACATTGCCGACCGGATCCGCAAATCCCGTATTCAGGGGCGCACCCACTTTGACATCATCGTGGCCGAAGGGGTGGGCGACATCCATCAGATCGCCAATCACATCCGCGAAGAAACGGGCTTAGACCCCCGGGTCACCATCCTCGGGCATGTCCAGCGCGGCGGGACGCCCACCGCCCGTGACCGCGTGACCGCCGCCCGGATGGGACGGCACGCCGTTGAACTTTTGCTCGAAGGCCGTTTCAACCGCGTTGTCTCCATCAAAGACGGCCATTTGCAGGATTTTGACATCGAAGAGGCTCTGTCGATGAAAAAAGACCTTCAGGAAACGATGGTTGAAACAGCGCGCATCCTCTCGACCGGTTGATAAATGCTTTAAGGAAGCGTAGAAAGGATTCTATACTATGGTCAATATCGCAATACTCGGTTACGGCATCGTTGGTTCGGGCGTAGCTGAAGTCATTCAGGAGACGGCCGCGCTGATTGACGCGCGCACAGGGTTCAAACTGTCTGTCAAGACCATATTGGATATACGGCAGTTCCCGGGCGACCCGTTCGCCAAACATTTTGTTTCCGACTTTTCAGTCATCGAACGAGACCCGTCCATCCAAATCGTCGCCGAATGTATCGGCGGCGTAGGGGCGGCGTATGAATTCACCAAACGCGCCTTACATGCGGGAAAGCATGTGGTGACGTCCAATAAGGAGTTGGTCGCCGAACACGGAGCCGAACTGCTGACGCTGGCGCGGGCAAATCGGACGCATTACCTCTTTGAGGCGGCCGTTGGCGGCGGTATCCCGCTCATCCATCCGATGGCGCAATGCCTTTCGGCCAACAGCATTTCCGATATAGCCGGTATCTTGAACGGGACATGCAATTACATCCTCACCCGAATGAGGGACAACAGCTTTACCTTTGACGAAGCCTTGTTGGAAGCGCAAAAGCTCGGGTATGCCGAATCCGACCCGACCGATGATATTATGGGGCATGACAGCGCGCGCAAAATCTGTATTTTGGCTTCGCTGATCTTCGGGCGGCACGTCTTCCCCGGCCGCGTGCAGACCGGGGGCATTCAAAATATCACCCTCGAACAGCTGAAAGAAGCGGCGGCGAACGGTTTTACCATCAAACTGCTGGGACGGGCGCAGGGGGTTCAGAGCGGCGAGCCGCCCACGGTTTATGTCGCGCCGCACCTCGTCCCGCAAGGCAATCCGCTGTATACCGTAGACGATGTATACAACGGCATCCTTCTGAGCGGCGACATCGTGGGCGACGTTCTCTTCTATGGAAGAGGAGCCGGAAAACGCCCCACCGCGTCGGCCATTGTAAGCGATATGCTTGACTGCTTGCGCGGCGGCGACCCGCTTGGCGGCCTCACCTGGGACGATATTCCGGTGAATGTGACGTCCCCCGGCAGTATCAAAGAAGGCGAACACTACGTTTTCGCCGACGGCACAGCCATGCGTATATTGAGTTGACCAAAGGAGTGAACCCATGTCCCTGATCGTCAAAAAGTTCGGCGGGTCATCGGTGGCGGATAATGATAAACTCCGCAATGTGGCACAGGTTGTCACCCAAAGCCATGCGGCGGGGCATCAAGTCGTTGTTGTTGTCTCGGCGCAGGGCGATACCACCGACGACCTTTTGGAAAAAGCGGCCGGATTGAACCCGGGCGCGTCGCGCCGTGAAATGGACATGCTGCTCGTCTGCGGGGAGCAGATGTCGGCGTCGCTGCTGGCCATAGCCATTGAAAAACTGGGGTTCCCGGTCATTTCGCTGACCGGCTGGCAAGCGGGGATGCAAACCGATTCCAACCATTCGGCGGCGCGGATCAAAAAGATAGACCCCGAACGGGTGCGGGTTGAGCTGGATCGGCACAACATCGTCGTCATCGCGGGGTTTCAGGGCATCAATAAATTCGGCGACGTTACCACCATAGGGCGCGGCGGCTCCGATACGACCGCCGTTGCGTTCGCGGCGTCGCTGAACGCCGAGCTTTGCCAAATCTATACCGATGTGGACGGCGTTTACACAGCCGACCCGCGTGTGGTTTCAACAGCCAAAAAGCTGAATGAGATCAGCTTTGACGAGATGCTGGAGCTGGCGTCGCTGGGCGCGCAGGTGCTGGCTTCCAGGTCGGTTGAAATGGCCAAACGGCTGCGTGTCAATCTAGAAGTTTTGTCCAGCTTTCGGAATGTGCCGGGAACGATCGTCAAGGAGGTTGTAAAGATGGAAAATATGCAGGTTTCGGGCGTCGCCCGTGATAATAACGTCGCGCGGATCGCGCTGGTCGGGCTGCGGGACATGCCCGGCGTCGCGGCGAAAATATTCTCCCTGCTGGCGCAGGCCAAGATCAACGTCGACATCATCCTGCAATCCATCGGGCGGCACGATACCAAAGACATCAGTTTTACCATCGCCAAAAACTATTTGGATGAAGCCCGCTCGCTGCTGGAAGAGCACAGGGAGTCGCTGGCCTATGAATCCCTTGTGGTCAGCGATCAAATCAGCAAAGTCTCGGCGGTTGGCGCGGGAATGGTCAACAATCCGGGCGTGGCGTCGCGGATGTTTGAAGCCTTGGCGTCGGCGGGGATCAACATTCAAATGATTTCGACAAGCGAGATCAAGGTGAGCGTGCTGATCGACCTGAACGATTCCGACAGAGCGGTGCAGGTCATCCATCAGGAGTTTTTCGGGTAGGGAGAACTATGAAGCACACAGAGGAAAAAAGAGAATTTACAGAGCTTCTCAATGATTTTGCAAAATCATTGGGTTCTTTTATAACGCAAGACGGTGAATGGACGATAAAAGGATTCATAGATATTTTCAAAAACATATATACCATATCAACAGACACAAAGGTCTTATCGAAGATACTCGAGCTGCATCTATTTCCGCATTTTCTCGGATTTGCGGACAGGATTGGGTATAGGATCGAGCTGTCATCATTTCAAAACTGGTATCCTGATTTAACGTTTATTAAGAAAAAAGACGAGGCCATAAAATTCGCGGTTGACTTGAAAACAACCTATCTTCTTGATGATTATCCAGGGTTTTGCAATGGGTTTACATTAGGATCGCACGGAGAGTATTTTATCAATCGGGACAGCACAAAAAATATACAATATCCATATAATCAATACGGCGGTCACTTTTGCCTAGGCATTATCTATTCCCGGTCTAAACTGCCGAAAGATTTTGAGATTCAAAGCTATCCGATGGAAAAACTTACTGATATTCCGTCTGTAATCAATAATTTCATATTTTTTGCCGCAGAAAAATGGAAAATCGCAAGTGACAAGAGAGGCAGCGGCAACACCGCGAATATTGGGAGTATCCAACTGATTAACGACATTCTTGTCGGCAACGGAACATTCGCAAAGGCCGGAGAAGAACTTTTTGACGATTATTGGGCTAACTACGGAAAAATTCAAATTGAAACGGCAGCGGGAAAACGTAAGGCGTTATCTTCCTTTGAGGAATATATTACATATCGCGGATTATCCTGTGATATATTAAATCCCCGCCCTTCCAAAAGGAAGGTGAAGTAGTATGAACGGCGAAAAAGTCCATGTTCCGCCGTTTAAGACGCAGGGGATCAAAACAAAGCTCGTTCCTCTTATAAAAGAGCATATCAATATGGATGATTCAACCTTGTGGATTGAGCCGTTTATGGGATCTGCCGTTGTTGGTTTGAACATTGCGCCAAAGAAAGCCATTTTCGCGGACATCAATCCGCATATCATAAATTTCTATAACATGCTAAAAAACAAGCAGTTAAATGCGCAAGTCGTCATGGAATACCTTTATAAACAAGGCGCATCCTTATCTGAAAAGGGAGAGACTTATTATTATTATATACGTGAGAGATTTAATGAGACGCATGACCCCTTAGATTTTCTTTTTCTAAACCGTTCTTGCTTTAACGGTATGATTCGTTTCAATAAAAGCAATCACTACAATGTACCATACGGGCATAAGCCTCAGCGTTTCGCAAAGGCATATATAACAAAAATCGTAAATCAAGTTAAGCATTTTGAAAGAATGCTGGCAGATAACGAGTGGACTTTTTTATGTCAGCCATTTGAAGAAACCTTGTCTTTAGCGGATGAAAAGACTTTTATCTACTGTGATCCGCCATACATCGGCAGGCATGTGGACTATTATGATCGTTGGGACGAGGTTAGCGAAACCCGGCTATGTCAATGCCTATTTGAAACAGGAGCGCGATTTATGCTTTCTACATGGGATCACAACCAATACCGGGAAAACCATTATATTGACCATATTTGGAAATCGTGCGGCAAGGTAACAAAAGACCATTATTACCATATAGGGGCAAAAGAGAAAAATAGAAATGTTATGACGGAAGCATTGTTAATGAACTATAAGGCAGTTAATAATAATGTGGCATTAACCAACCAACCTGAGCATGAACAGCTCTCATTGGCTCTTTGATATGTGTATGAAAAAACCATACCTCATCCTCATAACCGCCGCCCTCCTCTTAGCCGCCATACTGGGCGTATGGCTCCTATGGCACCATAAAAACGCCGCCCCGGACGACGGGGACGGCGTTGTTCTCATATTGCTTTATCATACCTTCACCGACGGCGAAGTCACCGACGGGAGCGTTTTTACCACGGCGGAAAAGTTTGAACGCGACATTCAAACACTGCTGGACGTCGGTTTGACGTCTTTGTCACTGGTTGACTACGCAGCGGGGGACTACGACCGGGACAAGCGGTATTTCGCCGTTACCTTCGACGACGGCTACCTGACCAACTACGAAACGGCTTTCCCCATCCTGCAAAAACTCGGCGTAAAAGCCGATATTTTCATCAACACCGATAACGAGTTCATGGAGCATCACTTTTCCTACGAACAGGCGCGTGAAATGGAAACAAGCGGTCTGATTGCCGTCCATTCGCATTTTCCCGTCCATGAACCGGCGTCTTCATACCCGGTCGATGAATTTACTAGGCTGCTGGAAAACTCGTTTGAAACCCTTGAACGCGAGCTCGGCGTCCGGCCATATAAACTCTTCGCCTATGTCGCCGGAGACTATACCCGCGAGACCTACGACGCGGCGGTCGGCGCGGGCGTCGATCTGCAATTCGTGCAGAAGAAACTCTTCGACGCGCCGGGTCTTACATTGCGCATCAATGTGGCATACGATACCGATATGACGAAATTATTAGCGTCTTTTGCCCAATAAACGCAGGATTTTCAGGAAGAGGTTGATGAAGTCGAGGTAGAGCGACAACGCGCCGATCACCGAAATCTTCCGAACCGCTTCCTCCTGACCGGCTTCCACAGCCGAGGCCAGCATTTTCTTCGTCCGCTGGGTATCATACGCCGTCAGGCCGACAAAGATCAGGATACCGGCATAGCAGACGAGGTAATCGAGCATCTCGGACTGTAAGAAGAAGTTGACCAAACTGGCGGCGATCAGCCCGATAAGAGCCATAAACAACAAACTGCCGACGCTCGAAAGGTCTTTTTTCGTCACCGCGCCGAACCCCGCCATGACGGCGAACATGACCGCGCAAATGCCGAAGGCGGCATAAATGGTTCCCAGTTCGTAGACGATGAAAACGACCGACAGCGTCAGCCCGTTTACGGCGGCATAGACAAAAAACAATGCAGCGGCCGCCCCGCTTGATAACTTGTTCATCCCGGCCGAGATCCCAAAAACCAATCCTATCTCAACAATGAGCAGCCCGTAGAAAATGACCGGATTGCCGAAGACTAAAACTGTAAGCGCGTTGGAATTGGCAACGATCAGTGCGGTGAATCCCGTGACGACCAACGCCGCGAACATCCACATGAAAACCCGCGTCAGGCAAGCCGACAACGCCCTTCGCATATTTTCAGCCTGTTCCCATGCCATCGGGCGTCCGCTCGTCTCATTCCCGTTATAATCCATCATGCTTCCTCCCCGTGTATAACCATTAGACTTTATACTGCCCTGTGAGCGAGAAAATCACCCATTCGGCCACATTGGTCGCGTGGTCGCCGATCCGCTCAAAATATTTGGCGATCATGATCAGATCGATGGCCTGGTCACCGTTGTTCACATCTTTGCTGATCAATTCCAGCGAATCCTTCTTGACCGTTTTGAACAAATCGTCCACCCTGTCGTCGCAGGCGATCACTTCATTGGCCAACGCCTGATCTTTTTTCACAAAGGAATCAATGCTCTTAACAACCATCTCCATGGTCACCTCGGCCATTTGCGATATATGTTCTAAATTCTTTCGGTACTTGGTGTCGGCGAGGTGGAGGGTGATCTCGGAAATATCGGAAGCGTGGTCGCCGATCCGTTCCAAATCGGAAACGGTTTTCAATACCGAGGAAATAAGCCATAAATCACGCGCCACAGGCTGCTGCTGCATGATGATTTTCAAGCAGAGCTTCTCAATCTCCCGTTCTTTTTGGTCGATCTCATCGTCGGAGGCAATCACCTTTTTGGCCAGCTCGGTGTCTTTCTCGATCAAGGCTTTGTCGGCATTGGAGATGGCCTCCTTGACCATGTTGCCCATGTTGATCAGGGAATCGTTGAGCTTTGCCAGCTGTTCCTCGAATTTGATCCGCATTAACCAAACCTCCCCGTAATATAGTCGTTCGTCCTCTGATCCTTCGGAGATGAAAACACCTCCGAGTTTTTCCCGTCTTCGATCAGTTTTCCCATCAGCATAAAGGCCACCCGGTCGGATACACGCCCGGCCTGCTGAACATTGTGCGGAGCTAAAACGACGGTGAACTGCTTTTTGAGCTGCACCAGCGAATCTTCGATCTTCGCCGTTGAAATCGGGTCAAGACCCGAACAAGACCGGTCGAGCATGATGACTTCAGGGCGTAAAGCCAGCACCCGGGCGATGCACAAACGCTGCTGCTGCCCGCCTGACAATTTGAACGCCGGCATTTTCAGCCGGTCTTTCGTTTCGTCCCATAACGCCGCCAACCGCAAAGACTCTTCGGCGACGTCCATCAGTTTTTGCCTGTTTTTCGTCCCTTTCAAGCGCGGGCCATAGGCAATGTTGTCAAAAATCGACATCGGGAGGGGTGCCGGTATTTCAAAAACCATCCCCACTTTGCGGCGCAGTTCGGTCACGCTGACCTCTTCGTCAAAGATGCTCTCCCCGTCAAGCAGGATGCTCCCTTCCACACGGCAGCCGGGGGTCAGATCAACGAGGCGGTTGAGCGAACGGAGGAGGGTCGTGACCCCGCTGTTGGCCGGGCCGATGATAGACAGAATCTCATTTCTCGGGATTTGCAGGCTCAAATCCTGAATGACTTGCTTCTCTCCATAGTATACGTTTAGGTTTTGAATTTCAATCTTCATTTTATTTTCCCTTTGCCATCGCCTTGTTGACAAAGGCATTGGCGCCGACGTTGATGATGAATACCAAAATAATCAGCAGGGCGGCGGTGCCGTAGGCGTTGTCCATCGAAATGCCTTCCATCGCCAGCAGATAGAAGTGAACGGCCATCGTCCGGGTGGGGGCGAGGATGGACGTCGCCATGTGCAGGGTCATACCGGCTGTCAGGAAGACGGCGGCTGTTTCGGCGACACAGCGGCCGAGGGAGAGAATGATACCGTTGGCGATCCCTTGAATGGCCGAGGGGAGGACTGATTTGCGTATCGTCTGCCATTTGGTGCCGCCCAGCGAAAAGCTGGTTTCGCGGTAAGACTGCGGCACGGCGAGGATGGCTTCCTCCGAGGTGCGGATGATGGTCGGCAGGATCATAAAGGCCAGCGTCAGCCCGCCCGCCAGGATGGAAAGCCCGATGTGCAGGGAGATGACAAAGAAACTCAGCCCGAACAAACCGTATACGATGGAGGGGATGGCCGCCAGCGATTCGGCGGAAAAGCGGATAAAACGGGTGACCATCGTTTCGCGGGTGTATTCGGCCAAATAGAAGGCTGTGCCGATCCCGAACGGAACGGCGATGATGATGGCCACAAAGGATACCAGCAGGGTGCCGACAATGGTGGAGGCGATGCCGCCTTCGCGCCCCATGCTGCGCGGTATCTCGGTCAAAAAGCTCCAGCTGATGTGCGGCAGCCCTTTGAGTAAAATATATACGAGTATGGCAACCAAAACCACCAAGACCGAAAGGGCGGCTGTCCAAATCAAGGTTTTGGCGATCTTCTCGCTTGTCTGCGGCTTCATCCTCATTCAAAAAGACCTCTTCCGCGTAAAGTATTGAGCAGAAGCGTTCAGGATCATGATGATGATAAACAATACGATGCCGGTGGCGAACAGAGCCTTCTCGTGCAAGCCGGAGGCGTAGTTCATCTCAAGACCGATGTTGGTCGTCAGCGTCCTCACCGGGTCAAGGATGGAGCGCGGCATGGCGGGGGCGTTGCCCACGATCATGATGACCGCCATCGTTTCGCCGACTGCCCGCCCGATGCCCAAGATCACGGCGGCGACGATGCCCGACTTGGCCGACGGCAGGATGACCGACCGAATGGTCTGCCAATGGGTCAGCCCCAACGCCAGCGCGCCTTCTTTATACTGGCGCGGCAGGGCGAGGATGGAGACTTCGGAAATGCTGATGACCGTCGGCAGGATCATGATACCCAAAATAATGGAAGCCGCCAAAATGCCGACGCCGGGGCCGCCGAAATGGTTCATGATGAAGGGGACGATGAAAACCAACCCCCAAAACCCGTAAACCACCGAGGGGATACCGGCCAATAGCTGGATGGCGGGGCGGAAAAGATTCCGAAGCCAAGCCGGGGCGATTTCGGCAAGGAAGACGGCACAGCAAAGGGCGATGGGGATGCCGATCAGCGCGGCTCCGAAGGTTACGATGAAGGTTCCGGCGATCATCGGCAGAATGCCGTATTCACCGTGGTCGGGTGCCCAAGAAGAGCCGAATAGGAAATTGAACAAACCCACTTCGGCAATAAACGGGACGCCTTTGATAAAGATGAAAACGGTGATCAACGCCAGCGCGGAGATCGAGGAAAGAGCTAAGATGAAAAAGATGCGTCCTGATAAATTCTCCTTGAACTTTCTCATCCGGCCGCCCCTCCGATCAACCCTTCGTGCAACAGATGACGCTGACCGTCGGGCGAAAGCACATAGTCAATGAATTCCTTGACCGAACCTTCGGGCTCGGCTTTGGTGACAAACAAAAAGGAGCGGAATAAGCCGTAGCTCCCGTTGGCCACATTCTCCGCCGTAGCCGCCGCGCCTTCAATGGCAATGGCTTTCACTGGCTTTTCCCCTTCGTCAACCATTCCCAGCGAGATAAAACCGATCGAGCTTGGGTTGCCGGAAACCAGCTGCCGAACCGCCCCGTTGGAGCTTTGGATAATGGCTCTGGGCGTGATCCGGCTTCCGGCCATGACCAGTTCCTCAAACGCGCTCCTGGTGCCCGAACCGTCTTCCCGGGCGATGATATGTATCGCCTTATCCGCCCCGCCCACCTGACTCCAGTTGGTGATTTCGGCGGCGTATATGCCGCGGATCTGATCTTTGGTGAGATTATCAACAGAATTGCTGGGGTGGAGGATGATGGCCAGCCCGTCTTTGGCGATCTCGATCTGCCACAAATGCTGTTCATTTTCTTTTAAGCTGCGGGAAGACATGCCGATGTCGGCGATGCCGTTTTCCACCTGCATGATCCCGGCCGAAGATCCGCCGCCCTGCACGTCTACCATCATCCCGTGCGGCAGGCGGTAATACTCCTCGGCCAGCAGTTCGGCATACGGATGCACCGACGTTGAGCCGGCAATGATGACCGAAGCCGAGTTCTCGCGGCCGCAGGCTGAAAGCAGCATGATCAGCGCGGCGGAAAGTATCGTTAGGCGTTTACTCCTCATTTAACCGAACCGTCCCGTTATATAATCTTCGGTCAGTTTGTCTCTCGGGTTGAGAAACATTTCGTCGGTTTTTGAATACTCGTGCAGCCGCCCGACATGATGTTCGTCAATCATCATAAAGGCCGACATGTCGGAAACCCGCGCCGCTTGCTCCATGTTGTGGGTGACGGTGATGATGGTGTGTTTTTGCGCAAGTTCCACCATCAGCTCCTCGATCTTCATGGTCGATTCCGGGTCGAGAGCCGAGCAGGATTCATCCATCAGCAGGACTTCGGGTTCCACAGCGAGCGCGCGGGCGATGCAAAGCCGCTGCTGCTGCCCGGTTGCGATCGACTGGCCGGGCTTTTTCAGCATGTCTTTGACTTCATCCCACATGGCCACCTGCCGCAGGCTCCGCTCCACGATCTCCATCAGCTTGCCTTTGTTTTTCACACCCTGATGCCGCGGCCCCATGACGATGTTATCGTAAATGCTCATCGGGAAGACATTGGGCTTTTGAAAGACCATGCCCACCTTTTGACGCAGGGCGACGACGTCGGTATCCGCCCGGTTGACCGGCTCCCCGTTGAGAAAGACCTCACCCTCCACCCGGCAGATGGGGATCAGGTCGTTCATACGGTTGAAAACACGCAGCAGGGTGGATTTCCCGCAGCCCGAAGGGCCGATGATGGCGGTGATGGCGTGAGCCGGGATGTCAAAGGTTATATCGCCTAAGGCATGAAAATCGCCGTAGAATAGGTTGAGGGATTGTGTTTTGATCTTGGCGTCCATCCGCTTCCGTTCACCGCCTGTTAGTTTTAGTCGAATTTTGCCCACTATGGCACACTATAGCACAACAGACTTGTGAAAGCAAGTGTTTTCTCTGTTGAGAGCTAACCTTCTTCGATCATCCCGTAACCGCCGCCGGAGCGTTTGTAAACAACGGAAAAGGCTCCGCCTTCGACGTTTCGGAAGACAAAAAACTCATGATGAAGGAGGTTCATCTGCAAAATGGCCTCCTCAGCCGTCATCGGCTTAAAGTTGAAACGCTTGACGCGCACGATCTCAAACTCTTTTTCCTCGGTGACTTCGGAGCTTGTGAAGTTGGCGTCGCGCAGGATGCCGTGATGCAGGCTCTTTTCCAGCCGGGTTTTGTTTTTGCGGATTTGACGCTCAATGGCGGCCACGGCTTTGTCGATCATAGCAAAGCGGTCGTCGCCCATTTCGCGCGCGCGGAAAAACATACCGTCATGGCTGACGGTGATCTCAACCGTTTGGCGGTTGCCTTCGCCCGCCACCGTGATCTGCGCGTCACTCTCGTGCTTGAAGAATTTCTCCAGTTTGCCGACCTTTTTCTCGGCATACTCCTTGAGTTTGTCGGATACGTTTGCGTGTTTTCCCAAATAGCTGAACTTCATTGTTCCGCCCCTTCCTTCCTATGTGGTTAATGATTCCTCACGGTTAACGCTTCTATCCGCTTGAAAACCGTCCGGGTATCGTTTGCGCAGTTTTTCAATGTTTCCGGCGGCGATTTCGTCCAAACCGACGCCCAGTCCGGCCGCGGCGGCGGCAAGATACCAAAGGCAGTCGCCCGCCTCGTCGATGATCTTGTCCCTGTCCAGGTCATGACCTTGAAAGAGGTGTTTCTTCACCACGTCGATACATTCGCCCGCTTCGCCGCACAGACCCATAACGCCGTTGAGCAGGAGCCTGTCCTTTGCGGTGTGCGCCGCCGACCGCAGCGCGAGTCTTTGATACTCGTGAAAATCCATATTTTCTCCTAAACCGCTATGTCTATGTATTGCCCGCGCAGCCCGGAATCAATGTTTGTGTAGCCGGGTTTTTCCACCGTCTTTGTCTCCGCCTGACCGCCTGATATGTACATCCTCCCGCATTCGGAGCAACAGGAGGAGAAGAGACGGACGGTCGAATATGCCACGCGGTGCCCCAGTTTTTCTGCATTCACCGCCGCGTTGGTCAAGTGTTCCCGTTCATGCGATCGGACAACCGACGCCGCGTTTTCCGGCGCGATGTGCTGCGGGGAGTTGAAGGATACGCCGGAATCATGCCCCCCGTCTTGGTACTTGCGGGTTTTGCACAATTCGCAGCTCTCGCCGCCCATGGCTTTTTCCACCGCTTCGGCGCGTGTTTTGGGCTGTTTGCCGTAATTCGAGCCGAAATAGATGGTTTCGTGTTCCCCCCTCGCGCTGTAAAGGGTCAGGCGCGGGACGGCTCCGTTTTCTTCCAGTTTTGGGGAAGTGAAACGAAACCCGTCGTCGGAAATAGACGGCAGCTTGGCATTTCTGATGGCGGGATCCTCCGCCACAATGTGGCGCGGCATGACCCGCCCGTCACGGAAAAAGGTAAATCCTATCGGTTGGATACGCATCACCCCTGCCTCCCTGCTTTCATTATGAAGGGTGCAGCCGGCTCACAGGGAATGGAAATTCATTTTTCATTCCCGCTCGTGAGCTGTGCGAAACCTGACACCCCTATTTCACAGCGTCCTTTAACGCGTCAACGCGGTCAATCTTTTCCCACGGCGTTCCGGCGCGCCCGAAGTGGCCGTAAGACGCGAGAGGTTTGTATATCGGACGGCGCAGATCGAGGGTTTTGATGATCTCGGCCGGGCGGAAATCGAAAACGTCGTTGACGGCGTCGGCCAGTTTCCCGTCGGGGACAACGCCGGTGCCGAAGGTATCCACCAAAATACTCATCGGTTTTGCCACGCCGATGGCATAGGCCAGCTCGATCTCGCATTTGCTGCAAAGCCCTGCCGCCACCAGGTTTTTTGCGGCGTAACGAGCCATATAGGCGGCCGAACGGTCTACCTTGGTCGGGTCTTTGCCGGAGAAACAGCCGCCGCCGTGGCGTCCGTAGCCGCCATAGGTGTCCACGATGATCTTGCGCCCGGTCAGGCCGCTGTCGCCCTGCGGGCCGCCGACGACAAACCGCCCGGTCGGGTTGATGTAATAGAGCGTGTCTTCATCAATCAGCTCTTTGGGAAGTACCTTATTGATCACCCGCTCACGGATCCCTTTGCGTAAAACGTCAATATCCATATCGTCGTGCTGGCTGCTCACAACCACAGCTTGGATGCGCTCGACTTTGCCGTTGTCGCCGTACTGCACGGTGACCTGCGCCTTGCCGTCGGGACGGAGGAAGGGGAGGGAGCGGTCGCGCCGCGCCGCCGCGAGTTCGCGGCATAAGGCGTGGGAATAGGTGATGGCGGCCGGCATCAGTTCGCTCGTTTCATCACAGGCATAGCCGAACATCATACCCTGATCGCCCGCGCCTTCGCGGTCAACGCCCATGGCGATGTCGGGGCTTTGCTCGTCAATGGAGGTCAGCACGGCGCAGGAACGGGCGTCAAACCCGTGCGCCGGCTCGTCGTAACCGATTTCGGCGATGGTATCGCGCACAATGTTGGGAATGTCGGCGTAATGGGTGGTGCTGATTTCGCCCATCACCAATGCCATGCCGGTGGTAACAATGGTCTCGCAAGCGACGCGCGCCGCGGGGTCGTTGGCGAGGATGGCGTCCAGCACCGCGTCGGAGATTTGGTCGCATACCTTGTCGGGATGGCCTTCGGTGACCGATTCGGATGTAAAATGTTTTTTCATTGGTTACAACGCCTCCATATACTTCTTCTGCGCTTCGGTCAGTTGGTCTATTTTCATCCCCATCGAGAGGAGCTTCAGCTCGCTCACCCGCGCGTCGATGCCGTATTCGACTGGATAGACGCCCGGAGCCAGCGATTTCCCGTGGTTCATCATATGCTCCAGCGCGAGAGCCTGCACGGCGAAACTCATATCCATGATCTCCACCGGGTGACCGTTTCCGGCGGCGAGGTTGCACAGCCTGCCTTCGGCTATTACGTTAATAAACCTTCCGTCTTGCTGCTTATACGCGACTATGCCGTCTCGGCGGGGTATAGCCTCAGCTGAAGTATCCCTAAGAAATTTCACGTCCACTTCAACATCGAAATGCCCGGCGTTGGCGAGGATGACGCCGTCTTTCATCTTGGGAAAATGACGGTCAACAATGACGTCTTTGCATCCGGTGACGGTGATAAAGAAATCGCCGCGCGCCGCCGCTTCGTCCATCGTCATCACGGTGTGCCCGTCATTGACGGCTTCAATGGCTTTCACCGCGTCGATCTCGGTGACGATGACCCGGGCTCCCAATCCAGCCGCCCGCATGGCGACGCCGCGTCCGCACCAGCCGTAACCGGCGACGACAACAGTCTTGCCGCTCACTTGAAGGTTGGTGGTGTGCATCAGGGCGTCCCAAGTCGATTGCCCGGTGCCGTAGCGGTTGTCGAAAAGGTGCTTCATCTCGGCGTCGTTGACCGCCGTAATGGGAAAACGGAGCAGTCCGGCTTCCTGCCGCAAACGGGCGCGGTGGACGCCGGTGGTCGTTTCTTCGGTTAGTCCGATCAAGTTGGAGGCAAAATCCGCCGCCGAACCGTGAAGGAGTTCGGTCAAATCCCCGCCGTCGTCGAGGACGAGGTGGGGGCGGCAAGCCAGCGCGGCCGTGAGGTGCTCGATATATTCCGCGTCGGTGCAGCCGTGGACGGCATAGGCTTCCACGCCCATCCCGGCCAGCGCGGCCGCCACGTCGTCCTGCGTGGAGAGCGGGTTGCAGCCGGTGGAATGCACTTCGGCACCGCCCTGAGCCAGTGTGAGGGCAAGGCAGGCCGTCTTGGCTTCTAGATGGACGCTGGTGGTTATTTTGATCCCTTTGAACGGTTTCCGCCAGGCGAAATCCTCGCCGATGGCGTTCAGCACGGGCATATAGGCGCGCGCCCAGGCGATCTTGCGCCGCCCGGATTCAGCAAGGGAAGGGTCGCGTAGTATCGACAAACAGAACACAACCTTTACAACGTGCTGATGATATGATAACATAACATGGAGTTTATTTCAACACCAAATTATATGGGGTTCCCGACTGCATACGAAAGAGGAGAATTGTCATGTCAAAAGTAACCTTCCTGTCAGGAGAAAACATCCCGCTCGAAATGCACAAAGTGCGCATGGTTCAGAAGGTCAACCTGCTCCCTGTGGAAGAACGGCTCCAAAGTATGAGGGAGGCCGGGTTCAATACCTTCCTGCTGAAAAACCGCGACGTCTTTATGGATATGCTCACCGACAGCGGGGTCAACGCCATGAGCCAAAACCAATACGCCGCTATGATGCAGGCCGACGACAGCTACGCCGGGTCGGAAACCTACTATCGCCTGGAAGCGGTGCTGCAAGACATTTTTGGGATGAAGCATTTCCTTCCCGCCCATCAGGGCCGCGCCTGCGAGCATATCATCGCGAAAACACTGGTGACGCCGGGTTCGGTCGCGCTGATGAATTATCATTTCACCACAACAAAGGCGCATATCACGCTGACCGGCGGCAGCCTCGAAGAGCTGATCGGCGACGAAGGGTTTAAGATCAACAGCGACGAGCCGTTCAAAGGCGATATTGACATCGGCAAGCTGAACGAGGCCATCAAACGGCACGGCAAAGACAAAATCAGCTTTGTGCGGATCGAAGCCGGCACCAACCTGATCGGCGGCCAGCCGGTGTCGATGGCCAATATGCGCGAAGTTTCCCGCATCTGCCGGAGCGGGGGGATCAAGCTGGTTTATGACGCCAGCCTGCTGAGCGACAACCTCTATTTCATCAAAACGCGCGACCCGGGCTATCAAGACGCCGACATAAAGAGCATTGTGCGCGAGATCGCGTCGCTGATGGACATCGTTTACTTTTCGGCGCGCAAGCTGGGTTCGGCGCGCGGCGGCGGCATCCTTGTCTCCGACGACGAACTCTTCCTCAAAATGCGCGAACTGGTGCCGCTGTATGAAGGCTTCCTCACTTACGGCGGCATGTCGGTGCGCGAAATGGAAGCGTTGTCGGTCGGGCTTCAGGAGACGATGGACATTGACGTCATCAGCCAAACGCCCATCATCGTGGAAGCGTTATGTAATGAATTGCTGGCCAAAGGCGTCCCGGTCGTGACCCCTCCCGGCGGGCTGGGCTGCCATGTGGACGCCATGCAGTTCTGCTCGCATATCCCGCAAGATCAATACCCGGCGGGCGCGCTGGCGGCGGCCATCTTCATCGCAAGCGGCGTCCGCTGCATGGAGCGCGGCACCATGAGCGAACAGCGCAACGAAGACGGCAGCGAACGGATGGCTGAAATGGAGCTGGCGCGGCTGGCCGTGCCGAGGCGGGTTTTCACCCTGTCGCAAGTCAAATATACCGCCGACCGCATCGCGTGGCTGTATCAAAACCGCCGTTTGATCGGCGGGCTGGAGTTTACCGAAGAACCCAAAGTCCTGCGCTTCTTCTTCGGCCGCTTGCAGCCGATCGGCGGCTGGGCGGAACAGTTGGCGGAGCAATTCCGCAAAGACTTCGGGGACAGCTTATAATATAAATGTAAGGGGCTGAACAAGATGGAAGAGTTGAGGCAAGTGGCGGCGCGGATCCGCGAACTGCGCGATATATGCGGTTTTTCAGCCTCCGAGGTGGCCGAAAAGCTCGAAATCCCGGAAGCGGACTATATACGGTATGAGGCGGACGGGAACGACATCCCGATCAACGTCCTCTTCCGGCTGGCGGCGGTGCTGGGGGTTGACCTCAACGAACTGCTGACCGGGCGGGCTCCGCATTTGGAATCCTATTGCCTGGTCAAGCGGGGCAAAGGGCTGAACATCGACCGGTACCCCGGTTATATGTATCAGTCTTTGGCCTACACATACAAACACCGGGTGATGGAGCCCCTTTTGGTCACGGTGGAGCCGGACGAGCAGGAAGCCGCCCCGGTATCGCACGGGGGGCAGGAGTTCAACATCTGTTTGGAAGGGACGATGGAACTGCTTTTCGACGGCAAAACCATCCGGCTGGAAGAGGGCGACAGCGTCTACTTCAACCCCTCCCGCCCGCACGGCCAGCGCGCCGTCGGCGGCAGAGCGCGGTTTTTAACCGTTATTACACTATAACTCCCCCACCCGCTTTTAGCGGGAGCCCCCTCTAAGAGGGGGCCAAGGGGTGTCAAAGGCCCTCCTCACGCCAAGCGTACGCTAGGCGACAGAGGAGGGTGCCGGCAAAGCCGGCGGGAGGAGGAGCATGGGACTATTAGAGAGATTTTTACCCCGCGTTGAATTTGATTCATACGAAGATTTTATCCAAAATTATCAACTGAACGTACCCGAACGCTTCAACTTCGGCTATGATGTGGTAGACGAATGGGCAAAGCTGGAGCCGGAGAAAAAGGCTTTGGTTTGGTGCGACGACCACGGCGGCGAGAAAACCATAACCTTCGCCGAAATGAGCAAGTTATCCAACCAGGCGGCCAACTGGTTCCGCGCGAAAGGGATCGGCAAGGGCGACGCCGTGCTGCTCATCCTGCGCCGCCGCTGGGAATACTGGGTCTGCGCCGTCGCGCTGCACAAACTGGGGGCGGTTTTGATCCCCGGCTCGACGCAGCTGACGCAAAAGGATATAGACTACCGTGTCGAAGCCGCGAACATCAAATTCGTCTTAACGGTTGAGGGCTTGAAAGACTTCAATATCGAAGACTATGCCGATATACTGGAGCGTGTGGACACCCGCAGCGAAGACGCCATGCTGGTTTATTTCTCCTCCGGCACGACCGGGATGCCCAAGATGGTCAAGCATGACTTCATCCACCCGCTGGGGCAGATCGTCACGGCCAAATATTGGCAGCAGGTCAAAGAGAACACCCTGCACATGTCGGTCTCCGACAGCGGCTGGGCAAAGTTCGGCTGGGGCAAGATTTACGGCCAGTGGATTTGCGGAGCCTGCATTTTCGCTTACGATATGGATAAATTCGTGCCGAAAAACCTCTTGCAAAAAATGCAGGATTATAAGCTGACCACCTTTTGCGCCCCGCCGACCATGTACCGCTTCATG
This sequence comes from Oscillospiraceae bacterium, assembly GCA_009782475.1. GTDB lineage: Bacteria > Bacillota > Clostridia > Oscillospirales > UBA929 > UBA929. Next base: position 26,799 of record WRIZ01000026.1, read on the forward strand.
CTTCAGGAGGATATAGAATCCTATGATCTATCCTCTATCGAACGATATTGCAACGCCGGGGAACCGCTCAATCCCGAGGTCTTCGACCGTATGGAGAAAATCACCGGGATCAAACTGGCCGAAGGGTTTGGGCAGAGCGAATCGAGCGTTTTGATCGCCGCTTTTCAATGGCTGACGCCCAAACAGGGCAGCATGGGCAAACCGGCACCGCTGTACGGGATCGACATTGTGGATGAAAACGGCGATTCCTGCCAAGCGGGCGAGGAAGGCGAGATCGTCGTCCGCGGTCTGCAAAACCCCAGCGGGCTGTTCAAGGAATACCTGAACGATACGGAAGCCAACGCCAAAGCCTTCCGCGGCGGCGTCTACTACACCGGCGACGTGGCTTGGCGGGACGACGAAGGGTATTATTGGTTTGTCGGGCGGAACGACGACGTCATCAAGTGCTCGGGCTACCGCATCGGCCCCTTTGAAGTCGAGAGCGCGCTGATCCAGCATCAAGCCGTTTTGGAATGCGCCGTCACCGCCGCGCCCGACCCTGTGCGCGGTCAGGTGGTCAAGGCAACGGTGGTGCTCAAGCGGGGGGTTGATCCTTCCGATAAACTGGCCAAGGAGCTTCAGGAGCATGTCAAACGCGTCACCGCGCCGTATAAATACCCGCGTATCATAGAGTTTACGGAAGAATTGCCCAAAACGGCGAGCGGAAAAATCAAACGTGCCGAGATCCGAAAAAAGAACGGCTAGTTTTTCACCCCTCTTGCTAAAGTTTCTTGTCGAATGCACGATATAGGTTTTAAGGAGTGTTTGCCCGGTTTACGCCGGGCCGGAAACGGAGGGAACCGAAATGAACGTCGCATCCATCAGCGGAGCAGGAGCGGTACATACAGCTTCGCAGCTGCAAGCAAGGGAGCAAACCTCCCAAGTCCTTGCCGCGCCGGAGCAAGCCAACGGACGGAAAGCCGATACGGTGGAAATCAGCTCCAGCCGCGCCAACCGCAGCGGTATGCAGCGCGACAACGCGGTCAGAACGGTCAATATGCAGGCGCAAATGCTGCGCCGTATGGCGGAACGCATCATCAAAGAACAATATTCCAAAGGCAACCATCTCTTCATGCTGCTCTACGGCAACAAAGCTCTGGAACTCGATCCAACCCTGCGCCCCGATGGGATGAAAGTCGAGCTGGCCGACCCGCAGCAGCAGGCGGCGGTCGCCAACGCGGTCGAGTATTTCTCCCCGCCCTCAACGGCCAGCCGCATCCTAGATGTGGCCGAAGATGTGGCCGGAGGCGTAGACGTCCTCACCGGAAACCCGGCTATGATCGATATTTTCCGCAACGCCGTGGGCGCGGCCTTCTTGGCTGTACAAACCGAAGCCGGCGGAAATCTGCCCGACCGTACCCAGCGTACCTACGAAATTGCCATGCAGGGCTTTTCCGATTGGAAAGCCGCGGCAAACGAGTTTTCTGAGTAGATAAAATGAAAATGGGCGGATTTCCGCCCATTTTTGTGTTGTCTGTTTTCTATCGATCGTTATAGAGCGCGAGAAAGGCTTTATACGTCTCCCAGCAGTCGATTTTGGCCACAACCTCCATCGGCGCGTGCATATTCAATACAGGCACGCCGATGTCCACCGTTTCGATGTTGCGCATGGCCAAAAACTTAGCGACCGTCCCGCCGCCGCCCTGGTCGACCTTGCCCATTTCCCCCATATGCCAGCATACACCCGCGCCGTCGAGCAGACGGCGCGTTTTGCCGACCGTTTCGGCGGAGGCGTCGGACGAGCCGCTTTTTCCGCCCCGCCCAGTGGCTTTCATCACGCAGGGGCCGTGACCCATCCGGGCGTTGTTCTGCGGGTCGGAGATGTCGGCGAAGTTGGGGTCATACGCGTTGGCCACATCGCCGGAGAAGCAGAAACTGTTGGCGTAGCACGTACGCAGCGTCGTTTGTTCCGCCGCGCAAAGCTCTTCGGCGGCGGCGTCAAAAAACGCGCTCTGCATCCCGGTGATCCCCTCCGAACCGATCTCTTCTTTGTCGGCCAGCACGCAAACGGCGGTGTACTCCGGGTCGCAGTCAAACAGGGCGCGCATGGCGGCGTAAGAGCAGGAACGGTCGTCGTGGCCGTAGCCGCCGATCATCGACCCGTCCAGCCCGGCGTCCCGCGCGCTGCCCGCCGGGACGAGGCAAAGCTCCGCCGACTGGAAATCATGCTCGGTCATACCGTATTTTTGGTGCAGGAGGGAGAGAACGGCCAGCTTTACGCGGTCGTCGCCCTCTTTCTCCTCCGTGTCGGGGATGCTGCCAGCGGTGACGTTCAGATTATCCCCGGGGAAGGCTTCGATGACGGTTTTCTTCTCCTGATCCTTGCCCAAATGCGGCAAAACGTCGCTGATAAACAGCACCGGCTCGTCGGTACCCGGCGCGATGGTCACAACCGTCCCGTCGCGCAGGATGACAACGCCGCGCAGCTCCAGCGGGTGCGCCAGCCAGTGGTATTTCTTAATGCCGCCGTAGTAATGCGTCTTGAGCAGGGCGAATCCTTCTTTTTCATAGAGCGGATAAGGTTTGAGGTCGATCCGCGGCGAGTCGATGTGCGCCGCGACGATGCGCAGCCCATCCGAAAGGGGGCGTTTGCCCCGCCGGATCAGCATAACGGCCTTGTTGTGGCGGGTATAGGCCGGAACGCCGTGCCGCTCCGCTTGCCTCAGTGCCTCGGCAACGCATTCGCGTTCAGTCTTCCCGGCGTTGAGGAAAGACTTATACTCCTCCGCGAAGGTTAAAACTTTTTTCCATTCGCCGTCTTTCAGCTTTCCGTATGCCGGGGCGGGTTTGCGCATCAGGGTTTCACGTTTGCTTTCCATAGGTTATCCACCTTTTCGGTCAATTCAGGGGTTCCCTTGTTGTTTTCCAAGTCAATATCACAGTTGGCGGTATAGTATTCGTCACTTTTTTGGTTTTGTATCCGTTTGAGTGTATCTTCCCGGCTCAACCCGTCCCGCTCCATGATCCGCCGCACCCGTTCCTCAAAGGGCGCGGTAACAGCGACTTTGACCGAGCAAAGCCCTTCCAGCCCGCTCCCGATCAGCGCGATGGCCTCAATGGCGACAGGGGTTTCGTTGTTTTGCAGAAAAACGGACGCCATCACCCGGCGGATTTCCGAAACCACATGCGGGTGGGTGATGCGGTTGAGGTCGGCCAAGGCCTGAGGATCGCTAAAAGCCAAACGGCGCATGACGGTGCGGTCAAAAGACCCTCCGGGAATGGGGAAGGCGTCGATAAACCGGTCGCGCAGTTTCTCCAGCAACCCTTCATCCGACCGCAGCAGCTTGTGATAAATGTCGTCGGCGCGGATGACCGCCGCCCCCAATTCTTCGAGCCTATCCATCACAACGCTTTTCCCGGCTCCGCTGCCGCCCGTGACGCCGATCACCGCCGCGCTGTGGCGCAGCAGTTCGGGCGGGTCTTTGGTGACGTCGAGGATGGCCGACGGCCTGCCGACGGCGCATTCGCCGCCGTCCACAATGCCGCCCAACCCGGTCAGGGTGATCTGCGATGCCGACAGGGGAGGCGGTTTTCCTGAAAGGTTGGCCGAAGTGAGAGCCAGCGGAACCCCGGCATGGCGCAGCACTTCCAACGCCGCCGGATGAGCAGGGCAGCGGCAGGCGATTGTGCCGCCGGATGTCGGCAGCACTAAAGTCAGCGGCCCCGGCCAATGGGCGGCGATCAACTCCCGGGCAATGCCCGGTATGTGGCTGCACAGCGTTTCCGCGCCTTCCAGCCCGGCAACCAAAACAGGGAGCGGTTTGTTGTCCGGCCGCCCTTTGATCGCGTAAATTCGCGCGACGGCGGCGGGGCTGGAGGCGTCGGCCGCAAGCCCGTAAACCGTCTCGGTTGGGATGGCCAAAACTTCGCCGCCGCGTAACAAAACACCGGCCTCACGGAGGTCGGCGTCATTGAACCCGTCGAAAATACGCATCTATTTGCCGCTCAACGCCCGGTCGAGCCAAATCGCGCCCACATCGAGCGCGGAATATAAACCGTTCTTTTCACCCTTTTTCAGCACGCGGTCGCGGCTTTTGAGGTCGGGGTCGGTCAGCTGCAACTGAAGCGAGACGCGGGTCGGCACAGCCACCCCGTCTTTGTCGGCCGATTCAAGGATTTGGAGCATGACAATATACTTTTGCGCCATGCTGCCGTAATACACCAGCGTATCCTTGCGGCGCAGGGGGTGTCCTTTATATGTGAACCCTTCGGTCTTTTTTTTGGCCGTCGCCAATGCAAGCCACCCCATTTTGAAGTATTTTGGTTAGTATACCACCTTTTTACAGAGCCTGTCAAGAAAAGAAAAATCAAAGCGCACCTTTTTTTGCAAAACGCTTGAAAAACTTTTCCTTATTTGATATACTACGTCCGGCTAAAGAACAAAAACGGAGGAGTTATCATGGAGTATAACAAAAAAAACATCGAAAATGTCAATGTAGCGAATAAAAAAGTGCTGGTGCGCTGTGACTTTAACGTGCCGCAGGATGATACGGGCGAAATCACCGCCGATCAGCGTATCGTCGAATCGCTGCCCACCTTGAAATACCTGCTCCAGCATGGGGCGGCGGTCATCGCCTGCTCCCATTTGGGACGCCCGAAAGGGACATTCAACGAAAAATATTCCTTAAAGCCCGTGGCCGTCCGGCTGGGCGAGCTCCTTCATATGAACGTCTCTATGGCGTCCGACGTCATCGGCGAAGACGCCAAAGCCAAAGCCGCCGCTTTGCAGCCCGGTCAAATCATGCTTTTGGAAAATGTGCGTTTCCACGCCGAGGAAGAGAAAAACGACCCGGCGTTTGCCAAACAGCTCTCCGGGTTGGCGGAACTCTTTGTCAACGACGCCTTCGGCACGGCGCACCGCGCCCACGCCTCCACCGCCGGGGTGGCCGACTACCTCCCCTCGGTTTGCGGCTACCTCATCCAAAAAGAGATCAATGTCATCGGCAAAGCCCTGTTCAGCCCCCGCCGCCCATTTGTGGCCGTGCTGGGCGGAGCCAAAGTCAGCGATAAGATCGGCGTCATTGACAACCTCATCAACATCTGCGACACCATCATTGTCGGCGGTGCCATGGCCTATACCTTCAAAAAAGCCTGCAACCGCCCCATCGGCATCTCCCGGTGCGAGGAGGATAAGCTCGAACTGGCCAAAGAGCTGATGCTCAAAGCCGTCGGGCTGGGCGTCCATTTCTATCTGCCGGGCGACCATATCGTAGGCGACCACTTTGCTTCCGACGCCAGGCCGTATATCATGCAGCACATCGCCGACGGCATGATGGGCATGGACATCGGCCCCTCCACCATCGCGCGGTATGTCAAAGAGATCAAATTTGCCGGAACGGTTATTTGGAACGGCCCGATGGGCGTGTTCGAGTTCCCCTCGTTCGCCGAAGGAACCAAAGCCGTTGCTAGGGCAATGGCCAAGACCGACGCCATCAGCATCGTCGGCGGCGGGGACAGCGCGGCGGCCGCCGAAAAATTCGGCTTCGCCGACCGGATGGATCACGTTTCCACAGGCGGCGGCGCGTCGCTGGAGTTTATGGAAGGGCTTGCCCTCCCGGGAATCGCTTGCTTAGAGGACTATTAAATAAAATAGGGTTAGGAACAGGAAAGGAGCACCACCATGAACAGGAGATACCGCAAGACCATCATCGCCGGAAACTGGAAGATGAACATGACCCCCACCGAGGCTCGCGCCCTGCTGGACGCCGTGAAATCACAATGCGCCAAAGCCAAATGGTGCGAAGTCGTCGTCTGTGTCCCGTACATCGACATCCCGCTGGCCGTGCGTGTGCTGAAAGACTGCCGCGTTTCGGTCGGCGCGCAAAACCTCCATCAAGAAACCAACGGAGCCTTCACAGGCGAGATTTCGGCCAATATGCTCAAAGACGCCGGGGTGAAATATGTCATCATCGGCCACAGCGAGCGGCGGCAGTATTTCGGCGAAACCGACGCGCTGGTATCGCAGAAGGTCGGCCGCGCCCTGGACGCCGAACTCCGCCCCATCATCTGCGTGGGCGAAACATTGCAGCAGCGCGACATGGGCGTCACCCTTGAAATCGTCGGGGCTCAGGTCAAGGCGGCGTTAAGCGGCGTAACGGCCGACAAACTGCGCCGCGTCGTTTTTGCTTACGAACCGGTTTGGGCCATCGGCACGGGGCGTACCGCCTCCACCGAACAGGCCGCCGAGGTCTGCAACCATATCCGCACCCTCATCCGTAAAATATACGGCGCGCGGGCGTCCCGCGGCGTCACCATCCAATACGGCGGCTCGATGAACGACGCCAACGCCAAGGAGCTGCTGAGCGAATTGGACATCGACGGCGGCCTGATCGGCGGCGCGTCGCTGAAAGCCGAAGCATTTGCCGCGATCGTGAACGCGGCGAACCAGTAAACTCCCCCACCCGCCTGCGGCGGGAGCCCCCTCCTAGAGGGGGCCATACCTAGCCTCCCTCACGCCTAGCGTACGCTAGGCGGACAGAGGGAGGTGGCACGAAGTGCCGGAGGGAGCTTCCCATATGAAGAAACCATTCGTCCTCACCATCCTCGACGGTTACGGCTTGGCTTCGCCAAGCCCGGCCAACGCCATTTCGCGCGTTTCCACCCCGGTGCTGGACAAACTCTTTGCCGAATGCCCCCACACCGCCCTGTCGGCGTCCGGGCTGGACGTCGGGCTGCCCGAAGGGCAGATGGGCAACAGCGAGGTCGGGCATACCAACATCGGAGCCGGACGGGTGGTTTTTCAAGACCTGCCCCGCATCACCAAAGACATACAGGACGGCGGATTTTTCCAAAACGCCGCCTTCAACGCCGCGATTGACAACTGCCTCAATAAAGGGACGGCTCTCCACCTGATGGGGCTGATGAGTGACGGCGGGGTACACAGCCACAACACCCATGTTTGGGCGTTCTTAGAGCTGTGCAAACGGCGCGGGCTGGACAGGGTTTACTTACACTGCTTCCTCGACGGGCGCGACGTGCCGCCGAAATCGGGACGAGGCTTTGTCGCCGAGGCGGTTGAAAAGTGCAAGGAGTTTACCGGGCAGGTCGCCACCGTCATGGGGCGTTTTTACGCGATGGATCGTGACAACCGCTGGGAACGGGTCGAACGCGCCTATCGAGCGTTAGTTTTGGCCGAAGCCCCGTTTAACGCCGACGCGGCAGGCTCGGTACAAGCCAGTTATGACAATGGCGTGACCGATGAGTTTATGGAGCCCATCGTTTGCGTCAAAGACGCGGGGGTCAAAGAGAATGACTCTATCATCTTCTACAATTTCCGTCCCGACCGCGCGCGGGAGATTTCGAGAACCTTTGTAGACCCCGATTTCAACGGGTTTGAGCGGGATTATTTTCCTGTCCATTACGTCTGCACCACCGAGTACGACGCCCTGATGCCCAATGTGACGGTGGCCTACCCGCCCCACGCCCTGACGCATATTTTCGGCGAGTTTTTGGGAAGCCTCGGCCTGACCCAGCTGCGCATCGCCGAAACGGAGAAATACGCGCATGTGACCTTCTTCTTCAACGGCGGCGAAGAAAAAACCTTCCCCGGGGAAGACCGGGTGCTCATCCCGTCGCCCAAAGTACCGACCTATGACCTCCAGCCGGAGATGAGCGCGGTTCTTGTCACCGACGCGGTGATCGAACAAATCAAAAGCGGGAAGTACGACGTCATCATCCTCAATTTCGCCAACTGCGATATGGTGGGGCATACCGGCATCATGGAAGCGGCGGAGAAAGCCGTTGCCGCCGTTGACGAATGCCTCGGCCGGGTCTTGGAGGCCGTGAAGGAAGCGGGCGGGCGGGCTCTCGTCACCGCCGACCACGGCAACGCCGATTGTATGCTCGAACCGGACGGGGAAACGCCGTTCACCGCGCACACCACCAACCCGGTGCCGTTTATCTTAGTGGGTACCGAAGCCAAACTGCGCGAAGGCGGCAAACTGTGCGACATCTGCCCTACGATGTTAGACCTGATGGGCTTGGAGAAGCCGAACGAAATGAGCGGTCAATCACTAATCATATAAAGGAGCGAGAACCATGAAAAAAATGCTGGAAATCGTAGACGTCATCGGGCGCGAGATCATTGACAGCCGCGGGAATCCGACCGTCGAGGTCGAAGTCGTCGCCGAAGACGAAAACGGGATGCACGTCGGCCGCGCCGCCGTCCCCTCGGGTGCGTCAACAGGCGTACATGAAGCTCACGAATTGCGCGACGGCGACAAAAAACGTTATTTGGGCAAAGGCGTCCTGAAAGCTGTCGAGGCTGTCAACGGTGAAATCGCCGACGCCATCATCGGCTTCAATGCACTCGATCAGGTCGAGCTTGACCGCACCATGATCGAGCTGGACGGAACCGCCAACAAGTCACGCCTGGGTGCCAACGCCATCCTCGGTGTATCTTTGGCCGTCGCCAAAGTGGCTGCCGAAGCCCTTGGTCTCCCGCTCTATCAATACATCGGCGGCGTCAACGCCAAAACCCTGCCTGTGCCGATGATGAACATCATCAACGGCGGCGAGCACGCCTCCAACAATGTCGATATTCAGGAGTTCATGGTCATGCCGGTCGGCGCGCCCAGCTGGGCCGAAGCCCTGCGGATGTGCACCGAGGTCTTCCATGTATTGAAAACCGTTTTGAAAGAAAACGGCACCGCCGCCGCGGGCGTCGGCGACGAGGGCGGCTACGCCCCCAACCTGAAAAAAGATGAAGACGCGCTTAAAGTCATCGTCAAAGCCATCGAGGCCGCCGGATACAAACCGGGTGACGATTTCCGCATTGCCATCGACGCCGCCGTCAGCGAGTGGTATGACGCCGACAGGCAGGTCTATGTCCTGCCCAAAGCAAAGAAAACCATGACCCGCCAGCAAATGGTGAAAATGTGGAAGAACTTTGCCGATAAATATCCCATCATCTCCCTTGAAGACGGCATGGCCGAAGACGATTGGGAAGGCTGGGCGATGCTGACCAAAGCTCTCGGCAAACAGATCCAGCTGGTCGGCGACGACCTCTTCGTCACCAACGTTGAACGTTTGAAAAAGGGTATCAATCTCGGCGTCGCCAACTCTATCCTGATCAAAGTTAACCAAATCGGTTCACTGACCGAAACGCTGGACGCTATCCAAATGGCCAACCGTGCCGGATACACCGCCGTTACCAGTCACCGTTCGGGCGAAACCGAAGACGCCACCATCGCCGACATCGCCGTCGCCACGAACTCCGGGCAGATCAAAACAGGCGCGCCCAGCCGCACCGACCGCGTTGCCAAATACAATCAGCTCCTCCGCATTGAGGAAGAACTGGATGATTCGGCGAAATATCTGGGGATTGACGCCTTTTTCAACTTGAAGTAAGAAACAGGTTAGCCCTCGTCCGCAAGGCCGGGCGAGGGCTACCTATTGAGGTGATTGCTTTGACGTACACAATAAAGCCGTGGATGGATATGATTACGGCTCCTAAACATCTTAATAATAAGATATATGTGGAAAAAGCTAATGGCATTAATCATTTTACGATTGATTTAAGGGATAGTTTACGGACATACCCCAATATTTGCGTGCCTATTGCCGCAATTATTGATTATTATAAAACCACTGGAACCGAGTTTACATTTCTTCATCAGCAAGAAAAGAAAGATTATATACAGCATACTATGCTTCATACCCCCTTGATCGCTGAAGAACAGATGGAGAGCAGTGAAATAAACTTTCCATTGGATAAAGTATGGAGATTCGGTACATCTGAAGGTATAGGTGCTCTTGTCAATGCGTTTATCCGAGTCATTCGTGAAGCTGATGAGTTAGCGCAAGGCGTATTAAATGGTATAGAATGGTGTATAAATGAGACTATGGATAATGTATTAAATCATTCGGAAGCACCATATGGATTTATAATGTCTCAGCTTCAAAAAGAAAGTAAAAGATTGACGATATGTATTTTTGATTGGGGAATGGGGATATATAATTCACTAAAATACTCAAAGCATAATCCATCTTCAGCTCTTGACGCTATCACGCTTGCTCTGCAAGAACGTATAACAAGAGATGACAAATTCGGTCAAGGGAAAGGGATGTGGGGTTTATCAGAGATCATCAAAGAGAATCAAGGAATAATCAGGATAAGTTCCTGCGGTGCGTCTTATAGCAATAATAGCGGTCAAATTGAGACCAACCCCAATGGGAATATAAATTTTGGACAATCTCATGGCTCTACTTGCATAGATTTTCAGTTGGATTACAAAACCCCAATAAATATTAGCAAAGCATTGGGCGGACATGAACCGGCGGATTTATGGCTAGAAGATAAGGAGCTTGAAAACGGCGAATATAACGTACTTGTTTCA
>WRIZ01000027.1 GCA_009782475.1 Oscillospiraceae bacterium
CTACGTTATTACTGGCACCGTTCTCTTGCCGATTTAATCGCCATCTCTTTTTTGACTGCCTCACCGCAGTCTTTATTGTCTTGCTCTTTTTATGGTGAGTGATTTTTAATTTGTTTCAAACTTGTTAGCCTCCTTGATAGCGGGACGGACGGGGAACCACCCCGTCCGCTTCGCGTCCACCCCTCCATAGAGGGGAATTACCATTCATCCATTCCCCTCCGGGGAGGGGTGCTGTCAGCAGACAGCGGGGTGGTTAATCGTTCGGAATCGCGTCCTTCTTCGACAGGTTAATGCGTCCTTTTTCATCTGTGCCCAAGTATTTTACCCAAACGGTGTCCCCGACATTCAAAACGTCCTCAACTTTGGCGACGCGGAAATTCTCCAGCTTGGAAATATGCACCATGCCTTCCTTGCCGGGCGCGTATTCCACGAAGGCACCGATGGCAATGACGCGGGTGACTTTGCCGAGGTACGATTCGCCTACCGTCGGCTCAAAGACGATCGAGTTGATGATTTTCAACGCCCGTTCGCAGTCGGCCATGTTGATGGCGGCGATGAAGATGCGGCCGTCGTCCTCAATGTCGATCTTACAGCCGGTGTCGGCGACGATTTTCTGAATGACGCTGCCGCCCTTGCCGATGACCTCGCGGATTTTCTCCGGGTCGATCTGCGTTTGGATCATCTTGGGCGCGTACGGCGAGAGTTCGGCGCGCGGCGCGGAGATACAGGGGAGCATGATCTCGTCGAGGATTTGGAAACGCCCTCTTTTGGTGATCTCAAAGGCACTTTTGACGATTTCGGGGGTCAACCCGTCAATTTTCAAGTCCATTTGGATGGCGGTGATGCCGTTCTTTGTTCCGGCGACCTTGAAATCCATATCCCCGTAGAAATCTTCCACGCCCTGAATGTCGATGAAGGTTTTCCAGCTGCCGTCCTCGGCGGTGATCAAACCGCTGGAGATACCCGCCACCGGGGCTTTGATCGGCACGCCCGCGTCCATCAGGGCTAAGGTCGAACCGCAGATGGCGGCTTGCGACGTCGAGCCGTTGGAGGAGAGAATTTCGCTGACAAGACGGATGCAATAGGGGAATTCGGATTCGGGCGGGATCATCGGTTCCAAGGCTTTTTCGGCCAGCGCGCCGTGCCCGATCTCACGCCGCCCGGGGCTGCGCGACCCGCGCGCCTCGCCGACGGAGTATGACGGAAAGTTATAATGGTGCATATACCGCTTGTATTCATCATCGAAGATGTTGTCCAGTTTCTGCTGATCGGAGATGGTTCCGAGGGTGCAGACGGTCAGCGACTGCGTCTGCCCGCGGGTAAACATGCCCGAACCGTGGGCGCGGGGGAGAAGCCCGACGCGGGAATCGAGCGGGCGGATGTCCATCATGCCGCGCCCGTCAACCCGCTTGTCTTGGAGCAGCCAAGCGCGAACGACGGCCTTTTGCAGTTTGTACAGCACATCGCCCAAATCGGCGTCCAGCGTGGGGAACTGATCGGCGTGTTTCTCCGCGATTTTGGCGCGCAGCTCTTTGATCCGGGCTTCACGCACATTTTTATCATCGGTATCGAGGCAATGGCGCAAATCGTCCATGATAGAATCCTTGAGGATTCCATATAATTCGTCGTTGAAATGGGCTTTGGCATATTCAAACTTCGGTTTGCCGATCTCGTTTTGGATGTTTGTGATGAAGGCGCACAGATTTTTGATCTCCTCATGCGCTTTCATGATGGCGTCAAACATCAAATCATCGTCAACCTCGTTGGCTCCGGCTTCGATCATAACGATTTTCGACGCCGACCCGGCGACGGTGAGCTGTAATTTGGATTTTTCCCGTTCGGCTGTGGCGGGATTCAATACCAGCTGCCCGTCCACCAAACCAACAGCGATACCGGCGATAGGGCCTGCCCACGGGATGTCGGAGATCGAAAGGGCGATCGACGCGCCCAGCATGGCGGGAACTTCAGGGGCGCAGTCGGGTTCAAGGCTCATCACGGTGGCGGCGATGGCGCAGTCGTTGCGCAGGTCGTCGGGGAAGAGGGGACGGATGGGGCGGTCGATCAGGCGGGAAGCCAAAACGGCTTTTTCGCTGGGGCGGCCTTCGCGGCGGAGGAAGGAGCCGGGGATGCGCCCGACCGAATAGAGTCTTTCCTCAAAGTCAACCGAAAGGGGGAAATAGTCGATGCCCGAGCGGGGCTGCGCCGAAGCCGTCGCGGTGACTAGGACTGAGGTGTCGCCGTAGCGCACCATGCAGCTCCCTCCGGCCAGCTCGGCCATCATGCCGACCTCCACGCGCAGGGGGCGGCCTGCCATCACGGTTTCATAAACCTTGAAGGCGGAGAATTCACGTTTTGTCATTGGGTTTTTATTTCCTTTCTTTGTCCGCTCCGCCCAACGCGGAGTCCGGCATATCTTACTTACGAAGCCCTAATTTCGCAATCAAAGCCCTGTAACGCTCGATGTCTTTCTTCTGTAAATAATCCAGCAAACTCCGCCTCGCGCCGACCATTTTGAGCAGGCCGCGGCGGGAATGTTTGTCCTTTTTATGGATTTTCAAGTGCTCGGTGAGCTGGAGGATGCGCTCGGTCAGAATGGCGACCTGTACTTCGGGTGAGCCGGTATCGGTCTCGTGGATGCGGTTGTTTTCGATGACGCTGGTTTTTTGTTCTTTGAGCAACATGGTTTTTCACCTTTCATTTTTGAATCCCCGCATGGCTGCGTGTAAGGATGGTGAACCCTTAAACATAGCTATGGGGTTGTTTGATTCGCGCGGCAAAGGCGCGTGACGGCATTGTATCACGCGCCCTTGCAAATGTAAAGAATTATTTACGTTTTCGCCTTTTTCTCCTTTGTAATAATCTCTTCCGCAGCCGCCGCGACTTTTCGTATATCCTCAAACTCGGAGGGAAGCCATGTAAACTTGATGGCACTCCCGCATGTCCGTTTTGACTCGCCTTTGTATGTAATGACCGAATTTGCTTTGCATTTCGCGTTGTTGCAGCCCTTTGTCTTGGAGAACATCCTGCCGGCAAATTCCGGCGACTCTTCCGCCAGCGCGCTGAACATTTCGGAAGTGCGATCCGGCTTTTCCGGGTCTTGGTTCCAGCTTGTCTCGATCTGCCCGGCGTCATGCTCGTTTTCCTGCCCGCCGGTTCCGTATTTGCGCATTTTGAACTGGAATCCACAGGGGGAGACATAGCCTACATTGCCGTATTTGTCTGCCGACCGCTTGCATTTTAAACCGTTTTTCAGGTCTTTCAACAGATAGTCATCCATTTTGACCACTTCATCCCGGCAGTCCGGCGGCAGGCTTTTGAGGTACCACTCAAAGGCGGAAAACTCCGGCAGTCCGGCGATCTCCGCCGGGGTGTCCAGGTTTTCATACTCGGTGACCGTGATCGACCGTACGGTCAGTTCCACATCCCTGCCGCAGCCGATTGCCAAGCTGAATCCGCCGGTGAACGCTTCCGGCAGCTTTTGATAGGGAGCCGCGCGGGTGGCGTAGCAAACCCTTCCGTTGATCTCGACCCAGGTGATCTCATTGCCGTATACGGCCGATATGCCGGTGTACTCGCCCAACGGCACGTCGCAGCCGTATTCGTGCTTCGACGGTTCCTCTTTGCCCGTTGCGATGTCCGTCCGGCGTATGCCGCCGCCGGAATGGTTGATGGGCGCGGAGAAATGGACGCCGCCTTTGCCGATCTGCATGGCAAAATCCGATGAGTTGGCTTTGAGTGTGATGTCAAACCGCAAAGGGAGGGTATACCTCCCCGGGAGATAACATCTCATGCCGTTTTTATCCAAAACCCTCTTTGACGCTATCAACAGTTCGCCGCTGTCCGGCTTCATCGAACCTTTGCCGGTTTGGATCAGTGATTCCAAGGGTATCCGGTGTGTTTTCACAGTTTACACCTCATTCAGCATGATCGGGACAGTACAGATCATAGCATAAAGCCTTCCAAAAAGGAAGGATCAAACGTTATTTATCAGTTTTTCTTATGTGAAAACTTATCCTTGTATTTTGGAGGCCGATGGACTATCATAGTAGAGGAAGGGAAGTGTTTCCCATGTTGAAAATGATAGCGTTCCTGCGCTCGGAAAAACAACTGCTGGCGCAATATCTGCTGGTTGTCGTCTCGTTCGTGATCATGATCGTCATCAGCGGATCGTTCGCCTCATGGATCGTCAGCGGAAATGTTTCCTCCTACGGTGAGGAGGTTGTTAACGCTTCAGCGGAGACCGTCACGGCGTTTTTGGCGAGCTATAAAGACACGCTGGACGATGTGGCGTTCGACCTCGGGCGGACGTATGCGTTGAGCAAAGGCTCATATGACGAGTTGGAGAGTTCGCTTGACGCTTGGACGGATTGGCTTCAAACCAAACACAAATACGACAGGGAGGATTCCTTCCTCTTCTTCTATGTCTTTACCGAAGAAGGGAAGCTGGCCCGCGCAAGCTCCAGCTGGGTTCCCCAGCCGGGGTACGACCCGATGGCAAGGCCGTGGTATATCGGAGCCGCGGAAAAAGCCGGTGATACGTTTTATACCAACCCATATATTGATGAGCGCACCGGCAAACTTGTGACCACACTGTCCAAAATCGTGTATCATGAAGGGTCGGACGAGCCGCTCGGCGTCATCGGCCTCGACGTAAGGATTGCCGACATTTCCCGCCATGTGGGGCAGATGCACTTTATGAACAGCGGCTACGGCGTTCTGTTCGATCCCGAACTGGTTTTTATTGCCCACCCGGACAACAGCTACATCGGCCAAAAACTCACCGACATAGGCGACCAATATGAGGCGTTGGCAAAGCAGTTGCTGCTGGAGGGGACTTTTTCGGCCTTCCCGTTCCGGTCGTCTTATTCCGAAGAGGAAAGCGTCGCCTTTTTCCGTACGCTTTTCAACGGCTGGCATATCGGTATTATATCGACCAACAGCGTGTATTACCGGGATGTGCAGACGATGCAGCTCTTGCTTGCTTTGGTGGGTCTCGCGCTGATGGTGTTGCAGTGTATTGTCTTAACATTCCTGCATCGCGCCAAAAACCGTTCGGAGAAGGCCAGCCAAGTCAAATCCTCATTCTTAGCCAGTATGTCTCATGAAATCAGAACGCCGATGAACGCTGTGATCGGTATGTCGGATCTTCTGCTCAAAGAGCCGCTCAACGGACGCCAAATGGGTTACGCGAAGGACATCAGCGCGTCGGCGCATTCGCTGTTGGGCATCATCAACGACGTTTTGGATATGTCGAAGATCGAGAGCGGGCGGATGACGCTCAATCCGGTCGATTATGATTTCGGAGCCTTTACAGACAATCTCAACAGTATGTTCGGCTTTATGGCGCGCAATAAAGGCCTTGAATTCAAGCTCGAACGGGAAGGGGCATTGCCGGAGTATTTGTTCGGCGATGATATAAGGCTGCGTCAGGTGCTGACCAATATTTGCGGGAATGCCGTTAAGTTTACCGAAAAAGGGTCGGTTACCTTGAAAGTGAGTGCCGCAAAGGGTCAGCTGACCTTTATCGTGAAAGATACCGGGCGGGGGATCCCTAAAGAAGCCCTGCCCGCCTTGTTTGACGCTTTCTCGCAGTTCGATAAGGACAATAACCGGAACATCGTCGGCACCGGGCTGGGCCTGTCTATCAGTAAAAACTTTATCGAAATGATGGGCGGAACGATTACCGTGGAAAGCGAATACGGGCGCGGGACAGCGTTTGCCGTCACCATCCCGGTTGTGGAAGGCAGCAAAGCCGGCGTGCAGTTCAAAGGGGGCATGGCAAGGGAACGCACCCTGTGCGCGCCGGAAGCCCGGGCATTGATTGTTGACGACAACGATTTCAACCTCCGTGTGGCGCAGGGGTTGCTGCGGCTCTTCCAAATCGAACCCGAACTGGCGGAAAGCGGCCCGAAAGCGATTCAGATGATTCAGCAGGAAGATTTCGATATTGTTTTTATGGATCATATGATGCCGGAGATGGACGGCATTGAAGCCACGGCTGAAATACGGAAACTCGGCGGAAAATACAGCGAGCTGCCCATCGTTGCCCTGACAGCCAACGCCGTTCAAGGAGCCAAAGAACTGTTTTTGGCATCGGGGTTTAACGGTTTTGTCTCAAAACCGATCAACGTGGGCGAACTGGTTGCGATGCTTGAACGGTGGCTCCCCGAGCAAAAAGTCAGATGGGTTGAGAAAACCGAAAACCACGAACCGGCCGAAAAGAAGACACTCCCTGAACAACCCGCCATTAATGCAACAGGCAGTGCCTTTTTAGACGCCGTGGGGCAGAGCGGCGAGATCAAACCCGAGATCGGGCTGAGCCGCGTCTCAGGCATGGAGGGTCTGTATCGGGAAACACTGGAGCTTTTCCAGCATAAACTCATACCGGAGGGGCAAAAGATGTCGGGCTTCCTCGAAGAAGGGGACATCGGCAATTTCGCCATCTCCGTCCACGCGATGAAGTCGTCTTTGGCCACCGTTGGAGCCATGCGGCTGAGCGAGGTGGCGTTGAAACTGGAGATGGCGGCAAAGAGCAGGGATACCGAAACCTGCACCGGGACATTCCCGGAACTGATTGAAGGGATCACCGCGCTGCACCAACACCTGACAACGGTGTTTGCCGAAGAGAAAACCGCCGTTCAAAAAGAAAAAGGAGATCCCGCGCTTTTAATTGAGAAAGTGCATAAGACGCTGGAGGGCATTGGCAATTTTGATGAGGATACGGCAGGGGAAATCCTCCAAAATTTGATGAAGTTTGACTTCGGTGAAGAGTCCAATGCCACATTGGAAAAAGCGCATCAAATGCTCAAAACATCCTTTGATTATGATGGAGCCGCCGCCGTGCTGAAAACGATCACCGAAGAAACGGAGCAATGAGAAAGACCCTTATTTTGATGATGGCGGTATGGCTGCTGGCGGCGTGCGGCCGGGTGGAGACTATGGCGGAATATAGAAAATGTACGGCAGAGGAAGCAAAAGAGAGGATGGACGGCGAGCCGTTCATCCTCTTGGATGTGCGCACGGAAGTTGAGTATGTGGAAAGACATATCGAAGGAGCTGTGCTGATCCCCGACACCGAGATCGCGGCGCGGGCTGAAACCGAACTGCCGGATAAAGACGCTTTGATCTTCATCTATTGCCGCAGCGGCCGCAGGAGCGAAAGCGCGGCGCGGGCGATGATCGGGATGGGGTACACCAATGTCTTTGACATCGGCGGGATTTTAGACTGGCCGTATGAGACGGTTGGCGGGTGATTTACCAGCCGTTCAACTTGAAAGCTCCTCTATCGCTAAAGTTGTGTTTTTCAATCCATGATAATAATTGACCGTTTCCGCTGTGAATTTGTAGACGCAATAATCTTCGTCATCCACGCCTTTGGGATAATATCTCTCAAAGCCATCCCGCCATAGAAACGCCTTGGTGTCATGGTCGGTGCAAACCTCCATCACGCCGGTAAACAACGCGCCTTTGTATGATGAAACCTCTTGGCAATAGTAAACGGATGCTTTCGGATTTTTGAGGAATTGCTGTACGCGTTTTGAACTTGTATTGGTAGAAAAGTAGTGTGTTTTCATGCTGTCATGTTCGAGAACTTGCATCGCTTTCATTTGCGGGTAACCGTCTTCGTTGATGGAAGCGATATAGGCGATCGGGCGATTGCGCAAAACGAGGATTTCGGATTGTATTGCATTGTTCATTTCAGGTTCTCCTTTTTTGATAAATTATTTAGGATCCGCATCAGATTTTCTTCAAAGGCGGAAATTTCTCTATCGTCAAAGCCCTCGTAGAAAATGTCATTCATTTGTGCGGATACTTTCTCATATCGGCTTTTCATCTGAGCGGCGGTTTCCGTGAGCCTGATCATGACCTTCCGGCGGTCGGACGAGTCGTATTCACGCTTGACATGGCCGGACGATTCCAGCCTGTCCAGCATACTTGTGAGCGTTGTTTTGGCCAGTCCCGTTTTGCCCGATAGCTCACCGATAGGGATATGATCGTCATTCCACAGCACGAACAAAATTCGTCCCTGTGCGCCGTTGATTTGGTCAATTCCATGTTCCGTAAGCAATTTTCCAAAGACACGCCCTTGTATCTGCTTGATTTTACTGATCAGGAATCCGCCGTTGGTTTTGGAAATCAGTCTGACCACCTCCTACTATATAGTATAGTCCTATATAGAATCAATGTCAAGAGGAACTGATAAATTTTGCAAAATAAAAAAGCAGGCTTGAATGTGCCTGCTTTTTATTTTATTAGAGTGGTTAACTGATCTCCACATCAACGCAGTTGATGATGCTGTAGCCAAAGGCTTCATACACCACAAACTGCCCGTATGCGTTGAACATACTGTCCTGCAAAAGAATATCGCTTCCAGCAGGAGGGTTTTGCCCGCCAAACAGCAACGAGTTATTACGTTTGCCGGTTAGAGGACTTTCGGCAATGGGAAACCCGAGAAAAGAGCTGCTGCGTACCTGAATATTGGAGAGTTCCGTCAAATTTCCGTACCGAAAGCACAATACCGCACTGTTCAGGCTGTATAGCGAGCAGTTGTATACTTCGATATTGCCGAACGAAGCATACCCTCCGACACGGGATACCAATAGAGCCGTCTCTCCCGCTGAATAGCCGGAACCGCCGCTGTCGGGGAGCAGTTGGATATTTGAAAGAGCGACCGCTACGCGTGAAAACGCGGCATTCTCGTATATCCAGTTAATAAGCCCGCCGCCGCATGTTAGTATGGTTCCGTTATAACGTGATACGAATAGATTATCTATCTGCACACGTCCGGCGTTGCACGCCAGCAGGGCTGTCGTCTGCTGAAAAGAGCAATTAACCACTACGGTATTCCGCATGGTCAGAGAATCAACAGATTTCGCGATGATATGGCGCAGTTCTTTGGGGCGTATATCGGAGAATACCAAGTTTTCCAGCGTCAAATCCCCGCAGCGCAGACCAAATAGTCCGAACCCGCTTTCGGATGTTTCAAACTCGAGCTGTACGGCCTCTCCGTCAACCTCAATCGGCCTTCCTTGGATATAGTCGTCAAGGTTTGGCTCCCCGGCGCGCGTTAATGGGAAACCGGCTTCGGATGAATATACGTTCACCAGATTTCTATGTATCCTTTCAACGCTACTGATGTTGAAAAAACCATATCCTTCGTTGTATCCGCCTGGGTATATGCTTTCACGCAAAACGGCGTCTTCGGTATATCCCGCAACCTCAACGGTGCCGCGGATCGTCCCGTTGAATGACCTGCCGAGCGGCACAAAGTCCCGTTGGGCAAAATCAAGCTGCCCATCAATCAAAACCGTCAATGTTTCAGCAAACTCATAATTTTCCTCATTAAAATCCCGTGCAAAGGTGTTCCATTTCCAAGAGCTGTTTATGGTCACTGTTTCGATGGGCAATGGCGGCTTGGGTGAATAGTCCGGCTGTTCCCAAGGGGAAGCGGTTTGTTCCGCTTCCTGCGGCGGCTGTTCCGACGGGGCAGTTGTTTGCTCCTGTGTTGGCATGGAGGATTGAATAGACCCGGTACAGCTGCTAAGAACAAAAAACAGGAGACAGAGAGCGATCGGAATCGCTCTACGCGTGTGGAAACTGTTTTTCATATCCATGACCTCCATTTCTTAAGAGTATTATATCACCGCACCTTCATCCGCTTCAACCGCAAAACATTCAACAATAACGATACGTCGCTCAATGCCATGGCGGCGGCGGCGATCATCGGGTTGAGCAGCGGCCCGCCGAACAAATACAGCGCGCCCGCCGCGATGGGGATGCCCAGCACATTGTAGCCGAATGCCCAAAAGAGGTTTTGCTTGATGTTGCGGATGGTGAGCTTGCTCAGCCGCAATGTCCACGGCACGTCGGTCAGGTCGGGGCGCATCAAAACAATGTCCGCGCTCTCGATGGCCACGTCTGTGCCGCTCCCAACGGCAATCCCGACGTCGGCTTGCGCCAGCGCGGGCGCGTCGTTGATGCCGTCGCCCACCATGGCGACGGTGCGGCCTCCGTCTTGCAGTTTTTTCACTTCGGAGGCTTTGTCCTGCGGCAGTATTTCGGTCAAAACTTGTTCTATTCCGGCTTCTTTGGCGATGGCTTCCGCCGTTTCGCGCCCGTCCCCGGTCATCATGACGACTTCGATCCCCATTGCTTTGAGTTTGGAGACTGTTTCTTTCGCGCTGGGTTTGATGGTGTCGGCGACGACAACCCGGCCTTTATACTCTCCGTCCGCATAAACGCGGACGCCCCGCCCGATCTCAATTTTTTGTCCGTCAATGACCCCTTCGACTCCTTGCCCGATGTTGGCTTTGAACCCTGTTACATCTAGATACTCGCCGTTGTAATGTTCACAAATCGCCTTGGCGATGGGGTGCTCGGAGTATCTTTCCAATGAGGCCGCTAACAGTAAAACGTCCCCTTCGACGCCGGTAACGACGGGTTTGCCTTCGGTAATGGTTCCCGTCTTGTCAAAGACGACGGTGTCTACCTTGTGCGCTGTTTCCAACGCTTTGCCGCCTTTGATCAGAATGCCGCGTTCGGCACCCTTCCCGGTGCCGACCATGATGGCGGTCGGCGTCGCCAAACCCAGCGCGCAGGGGCAGGCGATGATCAAAACCGAAATGAACACCGTCAGCGCGAAGCCAACGTCGCCGTTTTTGGCGAAGAACCACCCGGCCGCCGAGAGCAGAGCGATGGCGCAAACCGCCGGGACGAAAAACCCCGAAACAACGTCGGCCAGTTTGGCAATGGGGGCTTTGCTGCCCTGTGCTTCCTCCACCAGCTTGATGATCCGCGCCAACGCCGTCTCCTTGCCCACCTTTTCGGCGCGGAAGCGCACCGCCCCGGTGGTGTTGAGGGTGGCGGCGTACACCGGGTCGCCCTCCTGTTTGTCAACCGGCATACTCTCCCCGGTCAGCATCGACTCGTCAACAGCGGTCTGCCCGTCCAAAACGATGCCGTCTACGGGAACCTTTTCACCCGGCCGGACGAGGATAACGTCGCCGATTTGAACGTCTTCGATCAGGACTTCCGTTTCAACGCCGTCTTTATCGACGGTTGCCGTTTTCGGAGCCAGCCCGGCCAATTTCTTTACCGCTTCGCTTGTTTTTCCCGCCGCGACGGTTTCCAGCGTTTCCCCGAGCAAGATGAGGGCGATGATGACGCCGGCGCACTCGAAATAGAGTGAATCGACTGCCTCGTGAACCCCTTGTGCCACCCTGACGAGGTTGTAGAGACTATAGAGCATAGCGGCTGAGGTGCTGACGGCTACCAGCGAGGACATGTTGGGCTTCCGCCTGACAAACGCCGGGAACCCGTTGGTGTAAAACTCGTAACCCGCGCCGAGGATGGGGATGGTCAGGATAAGCTGCAACACCGCGAAGGCGAGCGGGGGCATCCCCAGCGTGTGGTGCAGCCCGGTGAACACCATCGGCCCCATAGCGGTGAACAGCAGCGGCAGCGCGAAAACGGCGGCGATGATAAATCTCCGCCAAAGTTTTTTGATCTCCTGACGGCTTTCTTCTATAGCATCGACGGTAGTCTGCGGCGTACAGCAGCATGAACAGTGTTCCATATATCCCACTCCTTTAAGACTATGATAACACTTGATTTCAATCTTGCAAGTACGCACTTTATTGTGATATAGTACCCTTAATGATAGTATAGGGGGGATGCTTGATGAAACGCTTGACCGTACTTACCCTCATCATATTACTGTTGCTGGCATCATGCGCGGAAGCGGCATATGATCCGCCGCCAGCCGCTGAACAGTCGGAAGAACTGATAACGTCGCCGCAGGCGACGCCGTCGTCTATCCCATCCCCTGAGCCGAGCGGGGAACCATCACTGGAACCGGAGCCGTCGCCCTCGGCATGGAACAGCGAAGAAATGATTGATTGGCTTTGGCCTCAGATACAAGGTTATTGGGCACAGACATATCAAGGTAAAATGGTTGATTTTTTTCTTTTCATTGACTATGACTCGGAACATAAACCAATGATGTCAGACGGGTGGATAGAATCTGAATTTGGAAGCCGGGGCGTTGTTACTGGCATCGAAATGTTAGATAAAAACATTTTTAAGCTGATTTTTATGGAAAAATATGAACAGTATGAATATACCCCTGTTTTTGATTTGAATCGTATACATGAGGGTATTTTGGTATTGAATGAAAATGTTATATTTACCTTTTTATCTAAATTATATGACGAAGGATATATGAGACAATACAAAACAAATCACAGCATAAAATAAATGAAATATCATGAGGTGAAACCATGAGCCACGGCTGCAACGATTGCAACTGCCCGGTGGACGCCACGCTGGATATGGTGGGCGGCAAGTATAAATCCCTCATCCTGTGGCATCTTTTGGACAAAACTCTGCGCTTCGGCGAACTGAGCAAAACCATCCCGCAGGCCACCCCTAAGATGCTCACCCAACAGCTCCGGGAACTGGAGGAGGCCAACCTCGTCGTCCGAACGGTCTACCCGGTTGTGCCGCCCAAGGTGGAATACAGCTTGTCCGGTCTGGGGAGGAGCATCAAACCCATTTTGGACGCGATGGTCGCATGGGGGACGGATTATCTGAAAGCCAGCGGCAAAGAAGTCAACTGCTCGATGAAGCAAAGCTAGGGGTGGGTTGATTGCAGGTATTGAAGGTTTTTGACAGCAAGAATTACAGCCCCGGATGGCCGAAAACCACCCGCGAGGCCGTGAGAGCCGTTATCATCCGAGACGGAAGGCTCGCAATGGTGCGAAGCCAAACCGACGGGTTTTACAAATTCCCCGGCGGAGGGATCGAACAGGGTGAGGATCACTTGATCGCGCTGACCCGCGAAACGCTGGAGGAAACGGGGCTGCGGATCAAGCCGGATTCGGTTGCCGAAATGGGGCTGACGCACGAAATCCGCAAGCTGAGTTTGACCGAAGACGGAATCTTCGAGCAAAAATCATATTATTACACCGCTGAAGCCGAGGATACAGTCGCAATGCAAAACCTCACGGAGGATGAAAAGCGGCTGGGCTATGAGCTGGTTTGGACGGACATCGAAACAGCCTATCAAGCCAACGCGGAACTGGGGAAACGCTATGAAACGGCGTTTATTCTGCGGGAAGCCAGTGTGCTGCAGATTCTGATGGGTTCTAGTCAAAATCCTCCCCCAGCATCTCCCTAAGCCGCTCGCGCGCCCGTTCGAGCCGCTTCTTCACGGCGTGCCCGGAGACTTCTAATATCTCCGCAATCTGCGCGACGGAGAAACGTTCATAGTAGAATAAGTAGACAACGGCTTTATATTGTTTCTCCAAAGACATAAACGCGAGCCAAACGTCACTTCCCATCACCCCGTCCGGCGACGGGATATTTTCATGCAGTTCGGACGTTTGGCGGCGTTTTGCCGCCATGCGCGTCTTTCCGCAGAGCCGCATCGTCACCCGCAGGAACCAAGCCTTGGCGTGGTTTTCGTCGCTGAAAACCGGCCGCTGCCGTGCGTAGGCGAGGAAAACCTCCTGCGAGGCGTCCTCGGCGTCTTCCCGCGCGGCGGTGTGCGTCACCGCCACACGGTATACCATATCGCCGTATTTCCGAAGGATGTCTTCCATATCAGTATACCACCTTCTCCACAACCGGCGGGGTTGGTTCCGGCTGCTGTTGTTCATTGACCCACTCAACGCTCCATCTGCCGTTGTCATCCATCATGGCGTAAGCGTAAACCCCATAGAGGAGTGTATCGGGATCACGATAGGAAATCTCCCAACGTTGGTACATATCAACCGTGTCCCACGCGATCCTTGCACCCTCCGACTTGACGATGACGCCGGACATAAACTCGGAAGAGACGATCACGGTTGCCGATTCCCGTTCGCTTCCGGTATAGACTGAAAAACCTTCGTAGAGCTCAACAGTCGGGCCTGCTTCAGGCAGGTGGATAATGACCCCGCTGTCCGGCTGTTCAATGGTAACGCCGTCGTAACGAAACTCATGCTCGGTATGATAGTTGACTCTTTCGATTACCCCTTCGATGATAAGAAAGGTTCCGTGCGGGACGACGTATGAGGTTGCAGCCATTTTCGGTTCGGTGCGTTTGTATACGTCGAGCGTCGCCCCCTCGAATGAAACAACCGGAGGCAGGGGTACTTGGTCGGGGCTGTCGGAATCGCAGAGGAAGACGACGGTCTGCGTGGAGAAGTCCGGGTCGATTTGGACGTCTTCAAAACCGTACTCCTGATAGATGGAGATCAGGTCTTCCACATTGGTGATGATCCGCCATTTGTCGGCCATCAGCTCCTGTCCGGTACCGATGATTTGGCGGCAAGCCAACACTCTTGGCATGATGGTGATTTCCGGGCGAATACCGCTGACATAAGGCGTTGGCGGAGGGCTTCCGTCAGGCGGTGAGGTCAACACGGGCGAATCGCCCTGCCCGCCGCCGAACAGATACGTCCATATCAGCGTGCCGCCGACGGCCAGCATGACAACGGCCGCCGCGATGGCGGCGAGTCGGCCAAACCCCTCGAAGGAAGCCTTACGGGGGGGTTGCTCTTTCATGGCGGCCAGCGTTTTGGCTTTTAGTTCCTCCGGCATACGCACATTGTCCAGTGCCTGCCGAAGCTCTTCGCGTTTATTCATATCGCGCTCCTCCTTTGTCAGGTTCAGCGACGCCCGCAGCCGGGCGCGGAAAGTAAATTTCCACTGCCCTGCGGGCTGCTTCACCCTTCTACCTGATAAATGCCAATAGAAGGGAAAAAGGTGACATAGACATTATAGCATGGCATATTTTTTTACTTGACGCTTCTTGTCCATCGGTGTATTATTTAACCATATTATAAATGTAAACGATGGGAACTTATAAAATGGGGGGGGTAACGATGGCATACAGCAAAATATTCACCAACGACAAATGCGTTGGCTGCAACCTTTGCATTTCCAAATGTCCTTGCGACGAGGCCAATGTGGCCGCTCTCGAAGACGGCGTACATAAAATCAACATTGACGGGGACAAATGCGTGGTCTGCGGCGAGTGCCTGCGGAGCTGCACCCACGGCGCGAGGGATTACTATGACGACACCGAAAGGTTTTTCGCCGACCTGAAGGCGGGTAAGAAAATCCCGGTTCTTGTCGCCCCCGCGCTGCGCAGCAATGTGCGGGAATGGCCGCAGCTTTTGGGTTACTTAAAATCCATCGGCGTCAGTTCGCTGTTTGACGCTTCTTTTGGAGCCGACATCTGCACATGGGGTCATATCCGCTACATGACAAAAAACAATGTAACCGGGATCGTCACCGAACCCTGCCCCTCGGTCGTCAACTATGTGGAACACTATGCTCCCGAGCTGCTGGATCGGATGTCGCCGGTTCACGGCCCGGCTATGTGCTTGGCTATTTATATGAAAAAACATAAAAACCTCTCCCCTCCCTACGCTTTCCTCTCCCCCTGCGTCGCCAAGACGGACGAGTTCAGCGACCCCAACTGCGGAGGATTGGTCGGATACAACGTTACATACAAGAAACTGCTCGAATACCTGGACGGAAACGGCGTCAGCTGGCGCGGAAGCACCCCGGCCGGATACGACAACGAAGCGCACGGTCTCGGCTCGGTCTATTCCTCTCCCGGCGGCCTGCGGGTCAATGTGGAGCAGTATATAAACGATCAATGGATATTTCAAATCGAAGGTCAGCCGCATACCGCCCATTTCCTGAGCGAGTATGCCCGCAACAGAGGAGGCTCCAAGCCGTTCCTCGTTGACGTGCTGAACTGCCGGCACGGCTGCAACGCCGGTACCGGAGCCATCCGCACCGAAGACGATGAATACGCCATCAGCGAAGCCATGCACAACGTCAAGAAAGAAACGATGCGGCATAAAGTCAAAAAAGGGATTCCGCCCGGGCCGGATTTCGCAAAATTTGACAAAGAATTGAATCTAAACGATTTCATCCGCCGCTATACGCCCAAACCAGTCAGTACGGTCGAAATCGGCAGGCCGGAGCTGGAAAACGCCTATTTGGAACTGAAAAAGAACACGGCTTCCAAACGGGTTTACGACTGCCGCGCTTGCGGGTATCCCTCCTGTGAAAAGATGGCCGGTGCCGTTGCCAAAGGCATCAACCATAAGGAAAATTGCGTTGACTACAACCGCAGCATCCTGAATGAGAAGAACGAAGCGGTCGAGCGGATGCTGGCAAAGGAAGAAGACCGCGACCATGAACTGCGGAAAGCGATCGGGGTGATGCTGGACGTCATCGTCAACGCCGACGAGAAGACGCAGGATACCATCAAAAGCGTCCGGGAAATCCACAACGAAATCGACATTTTGGTTCAAGCCGCCGATATATTGAACGGGATCGTACCCGAGCTGGAGGCATTGCTGAAAAAATACGACTCATCGGGGGACAGCGTCATCAATGTTTCCAAGCAAACCAACCTGCTGGCTGTCAACGCCTCGATCGAGGCCGCCCGCGCCGGGCAGCACGGCAAAGGGTTCGCCGTGGTGGCCGGCCAAATCAAAACGCTGAGCGATCAGAGCACATCGGCCGCGTCGGAATCTTTGGCAAACAATGAAATCCTTGCGCCGCTGATCGGGCAGCTGGCGGAAATCAGGCATCAAATCACCGATCAATCCAAGGAGATCACAAGCAATGCCGAGCATATCCTTACATTCTTGAGCACCCTGCCCGAGTTGCTGCGTCAAGTGGAGGCAAGCGCGCAAAAGCTCAAGGAAGAATAGATCCGTTACCAAACTGCCCGGGAGCCGCTCCCGGGCAGTTTTGCATCTCCGCAATTTTGGAACAGCGGTACGGTCTTATTGTGGTATACTAAGGTTGCTGTACAGCGGAAGGGAGCGATGCCATTGTCTTACGCGCCTGTTTTGCAGGAAACACTGGAGTACATCGACGCGCACTTGGGCGAGGAGCTGAGCGTTGAGTTTCTTGCTTCGCGTGTGAACTTTTCGCCTTACCACTTTTTGCGCGTCTTTCACTTCAACACCGGCTATACCGTGATGGACTATGTGCGCAGGCGCAGGCTGGCGTACGCCGCTTCGGAACTGCCGGGCGGCGGGAAGGTGATCGACATCGCCTTAACCTACGGGTTTGAGACCCATTCGGGTTTTTCCAAAGCGTTCCGCCGCCTCTACGGGTGTTCACCCGAGACCTACCGCATCCATGCGCAAGCCAAATGCCCCGAGCTGCCGTCGCTGACCCATATCCAAAAATACAATACCGGAGGAATTATGATGGAACCGAAAATCGTAAACCGCGAAGCATTCAAAATCGCCGGATACTCGATCCGCACCACCAATGTGGAAGGCCAAAACAGCAAAGAGATCCCCGCTTTTTGGCAGACTTACATGAACGACGGGCGATGCGAAAAAATGCACAAGGAAACCTTCCTCAAAAGCCATGCCGAATATGGTGCCTGCTTCGCTATGGATGAAAACGGCGCGTTTACCTACGCCATCGGCTGCGAACCGCAGGACGGCTGCGCCATCCCCGAAGGGTATGAGGTGTTTGACATCCCGGCCAGAACCTATGCCGTCTTCTCGACCCCGCCGTCGGATGGAGCCGGGTTTGTCAACGCCATTCAGGGGACATGGAATTTTGTTATGAACGAGTGGTTCCCGAAGTCCGGCTACGAATACGCCGACGGAGGCGTGGACTTCGAGTTGTATGACGAGCGCGTGATGAGCGAAACCGGGAAGGTATGCGACATTTATATCCCGGTATCCAAGAAGGGCTAAAAGCATATAAGCTCATAGAGACGGAGACCCGCGGCAGGCGGGTCTCCGCCTTCGTTTTCATGCGTATCCATTCAAGAGTTTTTTAATCAATCCCAGCGGCGGGCATCCCGTTCCCGGCGTCATCACCGAAGCGGCCGCGCACGCCATCGAAAGCCGGGCGGCTTCTTCCACAGTCATCTTTTGATCCAACGCGAAAGCCAAAGCCCCAACCATACAGTCCCCGGCTCCGGCCGGGGAGACGACTTCAACCGGGAGGGCGGGGAGCGTCCACTCTTTGCCGTTGGCGTAAAACCGCGCGCCCTCGCTGTCCAGCGAGTTGGCCAGCAGGCCGAAACCCGCCGGGTTGCCGATCATCGCCATCTCGTCCCTATTGGGTTTAATCACATACGGTTTGGCCGCCGCCCCCAAACGCAGGGCTTCGCCGGACGCGTCCAAAACGATTTTCGCTCCTTTTTCATGGAGCATGTGAATATAACGCGCGTATAATCCCGGATCAGAATCGGGCGGTAAACTGCCCGACAGGACGAAAATCGTCCCCGGAACGCACAATTCCAAAAAAAGCTGTTCCAGCCAGCGGTGGGCTTCCGTGCCCACCGGGGCTCCCGGGCTGTTCAATTCGGTCATGCCGCCGGAACTGTCGATCACTTTCATGTTGATGCGCGTCTGCGCCGTTTCATAGAATCTGTGCTCCAAATCATGCAGTTTTTGAACAAACAAAGCGTCGGCGAACCCAACGGCGATGACGTTGCCGCCAAGTTCTTTGATCATCCGTGCGGCGTTGACGCCTTTCCCCCCGGCGTTGACGGTGCTTTCATCCAAACGGTTGGTTTGACCCGGGCGGAGGGAGCCGATCCGCGCCGTGACGTCGACGGCCGGGTTGAGGGTAACGGTAACGACCATAAAAGCAACCTCCTTACATTGACAAAATCCATCTTATCATGTAAAATGAACTAACGTCAACCCGAAGGAGGGCTGCCGCGATGCGTGAAAAGATGATACGGACACCCGAGGGGATGCGTGATAAGCTCCGCGACGAGTGCGCGGCGCGCCGCAAATGCGAAGCCGGGGTGTTTGAGCTGTTTCAAAAGCAAAAATTCTCCGAGGTTTCAACTCCTGTTTTAGAGCGGTATGAGCTGTTCTCCCGAATCGGTTCCCCCATTTCCGAGGAAATGATGGTCAAGGTCATCGGCCGCGACGGACGCATCTGCGTCCTCCGCCCCGACAACACCGCGCCGATCGCCCGGCTGGCGGCGACGCGGCTGCAAAACGAACCGCTGCCGTTGAAACTATGGTATGCGCAGCCTGTTTACCGGGCGGACGGGAACGGGTTTTCCGAAATCCGGCAAGCGGGGATCGAAATCATCGGCGGCAGGCCAAGAAGCCATAAAGTTTTATATTTGGCGCGGAGGGCGGCCGAACGCTATTACGGGCAAACCCCGCACATCGAGGTCAGCCACGCCGGGATATTGCAAAAACTGTTTCGGCAGATGAAGCTGGATGACACGGAGACAGAGCGGGCGTTGTCGCTGATCGGGCGTAAAAACTTCGCCGATTTGGGCGACGAGTTCCCCGGAGCAGATGATTTGGTGAAGCTGGTACGCCTTTCCGGGGGGATGGACGCGCTGGACGAAGCGGAGCAAACCGTTGGCGTCAATCTCAGCGATGAATTGGCCATTCTGCGCAATCTCTTGAAAGAAACGCAGGGGCGGCAGGTATCGGTTGATTTCAGCCTCGCGCCGCTGCTGGGGTATTACACCGGGTTGTTCTTCCGCGGCTATATAGACGGCGCGGCCGGAGCGGTTTTGTCCGGCGGCTGGTATGGAAATGTGATGAAGCAGCTCGGGCGCGACGCGCCCGCCGTCGGCTTCGCCATACATTTGGAGTGACTTGATTGTTATTTTTGATAGGGGGAGATGAAAATGCTTGATAAAGCAGATTATTGGTTTAATTTGTGCGATGAGGATTTAGAAGTCGCAAAAGTATTGTTATCCGCAAACAAGTATTTACAAATGGGTTTTTTCTGTCATTTAACGGTTGAAAAAGCCTTGAAAGCTGTAATTGCTCATAACTCAAATGGGATACCACCGAAAATACATGATTTAATTAAACTGGCGAATTATGGAAAATTATACAATGTGTTTTCTGAAGAACAATGTGCGCTTTTAGAAAGGTTGACTCCGCTTCAGCTGGAAGCCCGTTATCCCGAATATAAGGAACGAATCGCAAAGAACCTTAACGATGAAAACTGTAAACGATTACTAAACGAAACGGAGGAATTGCTGCATTGGATAAAGCAAAAATTAGGGAAATAGCATTACAATACTCCGAAGAGGTAAAAAAAGTATTAACGCCAACATCCATCATTCTTTTCGGTTCACACGTCAATGGAAATCCGCATGAATGGAGCGATATTGATATTGCGGTATTTGTCAATGATATTGAAGAGGAAAATTGGTATGATACTTGTGTTTTACTGCAGAAACTCCGAAGAAAAGCAGATTTCATTGATATAGAACCTCATTTATTGAGCGAAACCTATGACCCAAGCGGATTTACCGAACATATTATCAAAACGGGAGAAGTGCTGTATCAATCGGCGTAAGTATCGCGCATTATTTAGGAGGATTGCCCTTTGAATAACCCCATCCGCATCGCCATTGCCAAAGGGCGGCTGGAAAAGCAATGCCGCGCTTTGCTTGTCCGCGCCGGATATGACTGTTCCGCGCTGGAAACCCCCGGGCGGCGGCTGATCCATCCGTTGCCTTTCCAAGACGGCACATCGCCGCCGCTGGAAGCGGTGCTGAGCAAAGCACCCGATGTTGTGACCTATGTTTCACGCGGGGTGTGCGCGCTTGGCGTCGCGGGCAAGGATACCATCATAGAGCAGGGCGGATCGTTTTATGAAATGCTCGACTTAAAACTGGGTGCCTGCCGCTTCGCGCTGGCCGCTATGGCGGGATCGGCGTTTTTTGAGAGCGCGGAACACAAACGCGTCGCCACCAAATACCCTGAAGTGGCGCGCCGTTTTTTATCCGGGCTGGGGGTTGACGCCGAGATCATCCGCATTGAAGGTTCCTGCGAGCTTGCGCCGCTGCTGGGGTTGAGCGACGCCATCGTGGATATTGTGGAGACAGGGGACACCCTGCGCGAA
Organism: Oscillospiraceae bacterium; assembly: GCA_009782475.1. Lineage (GTDB taxonomy): Bacteria > Bacillota > Clostridia > Oscillospirales > UBA929 > UBA929. Next base: position 20,884 of record WRIZ01000027.1, read on the forward strand.
AACGGGCTGGTTATCCTGCGCGAGATGCTGCCGCTGTCGGCGCGGCTGATCGTCAACGTCGCGGCGTATAAGCTGCGGCGCAATGAGATAGACAATTTGATCGAAGGATTGAAAGGGGCAAAAGAATCATGTTAACGATCGTTAGGAGTTATGCGGAGGCCATAGCGCGGCTCGGTGCCGTCCAGCGGAGTTCGATACAGGACGCCGCAAGGGTACGGAACGAAGTACATATCCTGATGGAGGATATTTTCGGGCGGTTTGAACCGGCCGTCAACGACATCTCCATGCGGTTTGACAACGCGCTGCCGCGTGAAATCCCAAAAGAAGAATGGGAAGAGGCTTTAGCGGCCTGCGACCCATCTCTGCTGGAAGACCTGCGCCGCGCGGCAAAAAATATAGAAGACTACCAAAAACGCCTGCTGCCGCATGGCGGTACTTGGAAAAATCCTGACGGCGGAGACGTAGGCGTTCTGCTGCGTCCTGTTCAGCGGGTAGGGATGTATGTCCCCGGCGGCACATCGGCGTATCCTTCGACGGTTCTGATGACAGCCATCCCCGCCCGCGTGGCCGGGGTGCGCGAGATTGTCATGTGTACGCCGCCGGGCAAACAGCTCAAACCCGAAGTGCTGGCCGCGGCGTCAATCTGCGGCGTTGACAGGGTTTTCGCCATAGGCGGCGTTCCCGCCATCGCTTCGATGGCATTGGGGATCGGGCTGATACCGGGCTGCGACGTGGTAACCGGGCCGGGGAACGAATACGTCACCGAAGCCAAACGTCAGATATTCGGCCATTGCGGGATCGACTCCACGGCGGGGCCGAGCGATATTTTCATTCTTGCCGACCATACCGCAAACCCGGTTTGGGTGGCCGCCGACCTTCTCAGTCAGGCCGAGCACGGGGCGCGGAGCGGTGCTGTGCTGGTGACGACGGACGAAGCCGTTGCTCAGGCTGTCTGTGCGGAATTGGATAAACAAATCGCATCTATCCCCCGCCGTGCGGAAGCCGAAGCCGCTCTGCATGGTTACAGCGCGGCGGTGGTCGTTTCCTCAAAGGAAGAGGCGTTGGAGATCGCCAATTTATTCGCGCCGGAGCATTTAGAGATCATTGCAGAGGATGCCGAAAGCTGGCTGGCCGGCGTGCAAAACGCCGGGGCGGTCTTCATCGGCTCGTACAGCCCCGAGGCACTGGGCGATTATTGGGCCGGCCCCAGCCATGTCCTGCCGACCGAAGGCCATGCGCGGTTTTTCTCCCCTGTATCGGTTGATATATTTCTCAAACGCACCAGCATGTTATCGTACGATAAAAATGCCTTCCTGCCTGTGATAGACAGCATCGCGCGGCTTGCCCGCGCCGAAGGGCTGGAAGCGCACGCCCGCAGCGCGGAGGTGCGGAAACCTTGAATTTGCCTGAAAAACTGAACGGCTTCAAACCCTACCCGGCTATGATGGGAACGCCGGACGTCCGCGTTGACGGCAACGAGAGCTGTTTTGCCCTCCCGCCGGATATGCTTGACGAAATCACGGCGGCGGTGCGGGAAACCGGACTGAATCGCTATCCCGACCCATACGCGGCTGAAGTTTGCCGATTGGCGGAAGCCTTTTGGGGCGCGCCGGAAGGCAGTGCCACCGCCGGGAACGGCTCGGATGAGTTGATTTCGATTGCGTTGAGCGCGCTGCTGCCGCGCGGCGGCAAGCTGCTGGTCTGCGACCCTGATTTTTCGATGTACCGTTTTTACGCCGCCCTGTGTGAACTGGAATGTATCGGGCTGGAAAGGGTTTCCGGCGTCCCGGATGCGGATGAGATCATCGAAAAAGGGAAAACGGCCGGCGCGGTCATCTTATCCAACCCATGCAACCCTACCGGACAGGGATTCCCGCAAGAAGAGACGCTGCGCATTGTGAACGAGCTGAACTGCCCCGTATTGCTTGATGAAGCCTATACGGATTTTTGGGAAGAGGGGAAGCACTCGCTCATTTCTGCTATCGAACGATATGAACACCTCATCATTTTCAAAACTTGCTCAAAGAACCTTGCAATGGCGGGGATACGTTTGGGATTCGCCTTTGCCGGGGAAAAGCTGACGCACACAATGCGCTCGGTGAAGTCGCCCTATAACGTAAACGCGCTGACGCAAGCGGCCGGAGCCGCCGCCCTGCGCCGCCCGGCATGGATAAAAGGGAACGCAAAACGGCTGATCGGGCAAAAGGACAAGCTGTTTGCTCTTCTCAGCCAATGGGCTGAAGGCAAGCCGGACGTCACGGTAACGGATACCGTTGTCAACTTTGTGACGGTGAAACTACCCGATGCGGAAACCGTATTTAAGCATCTGCAAGCCAAAGGAATCGCCGTTCGCTTGCTGCCCGGGCTGCTGCGCGTATCGGCAGGAACAGACGAGGAAAACATGCGGCTGATGGCTGCATTGGAGGAATGCAAATGACAAGGAAAACCAAGGAAACGGACGTAACGGTGGAACTCTCACTCAAAGGCGGAAACATCACGGTAGAAACAGGCGTCGGGTTTTTTGACCACATGCTGACGGCGATGGCTTTCCATGCCGGATGGGGATTGACCGTCAAAGCCGAAGGCGACCTGCATGTGGACGATCACCATACCGTTGAGGACGTCGGGATCGTTTTAGGTCAGGCATTGAGGGAAGCCTTGCCGGACAATCGCGCCCGCTTCGGGCACGCTTACATCCCGATGGACGAAGCGTTGGGGTTCGCCGCTGTGGACGCCGGAGGACGCTCTTTCATGCAACTGAATGACGCTAACATCTACGAACTAAGCAAAGATTTTTTCCATGCTTTTTGCAGCAATGCCATGATCACTCTGCACTTAAAGGTGGAAGGCGAAAATGCCCACCATATGACCGAAGCCCTCTTCAAAGCCGTAGGCGCGGCACTGCGGACAGCCTGCGCCCCGCGTGACGGGATCGCTTCTACCAAAGGAGTTTTATAGTGGAAATTGTTCCATCGATAGACCTGAAAGACGGGCAGTGCGTCCGCTTGAAGCAGGGTGATTTCAGCACTGTCCATACCGTCGCGCCCGACCCGGTGGCGGTGGCGGTTTCATACCGTGAAGCGGGAGCCCAAATAATCCATGTCGTTGACCTTGACGGAGCCAAAGACGGTGTGCGCAGGAATGAAGCCCTAGTCAGCGCGATCTGCCAAGCGGCCAAACCGGCTTTGGTGGAGATGGGCGGCGGTTTGCGGAATTTGCAGGATTTGGAGGAAGCGGAGCGTCTCGGCGTTTGGCGGTTTGTGATCGGCTCGGCGGCAATCTCCGACCCGGATTTTGTCAAAGAAGCGATCGTTCGTTATGGTGATCGGGTGGCTGTGGGGATCGACGCCAAGGAAGGGACGGTGCGCGGTCACGGTTGGACAGACGATTCAGGCCGCGACGAACTGGAATTTGCCCAAGAGGTTGCCTCGTGGGGGGTCAAAACCATCATTTATACCGACATAGCCACAGACGGCTTACTAAAAGGCCCGTCCCTGCAACACTTGAAGGCCCTCCGTGAAGCTCTGCCTGACATTGAATTGGTGGCCAGCGGGGGGGTTGCGTCTCTGAGAGACGTTCAAAAACTGCGCCGGATGAGGATCAACGCCGCCATTGCCGGAAAGGCTCTGTATACAGGCGACTTGCCGCTGGAGGAAGCCTTGTTTGAGGCGCGGACGGGCAATCTGTTTGAAAAAACGACCCTTATTCCGGCCATTACACAAAATGCCGAAACCGGAGAGGTATTGATTTTGGGCTATATGTCGCCCGAATCCTTGCGGCTGACCATGAAAACGAAAAAGGTGACTTTTTTCAGCCGCAGCCGCCAAGAACTTTGGGTCAAAGGCGCAACGTCAGGCAACTTTTTGGACGTCGTGAGCATCACTGCCGATTGCGAGGATAATTCCCTGCTTGTTCGCTGCCGCCCGCATGGCCCGGCCTGCCACACAGGGCGGTCAAATTGCTTTTTCAACGAAATCCCGCTGGGAGGTTAAGGTTATGGATGAACTGTATCACACGATAGAATCGCGCAAAGAAAACCCTGTCGAGAACTCATACACCAACTATCTCTTCTCGCAGGGGCTGGATAAAATCTGCAAAAAAATCGGCGAGGAATGCGCCGAAACCATCATCGCCGCCAAAAACGGCGACCCCGCGCTGCTGGCGGGCGAGGTTGCCGATGTGCTGTATCACTTGTTAGTCTTGTTGTCGGAGCAAGGGATACCGTGGCAAGAGGTTCAGGAAGAGCTGGAACGGCGGGGACAAAAGATCGGAAATAAGAAGGTTTTTCACAATGCAGACAGAAACTCATAATCGAAACTGGGAAACCCTGAAAGCGGAGTGCCTGGCCTGTACTCGCTGCGCGCTGAGCGAAACGAGAACGCAAGTGGTCTTCGGCGTCGGCAACCCTGAAAGCGAGGTCTTGCTGATCGGGGAGGGACCGGGGCAGGAGGAGGACATCCGCGGCGAGCCGTTTGTCGGGCGGGCAGGTCAGCTGTTGGATGTGATGCTGGCGTCGGTTGGCATCAAGCGGGAAAACATTTACATAGCCAATATCGTTAAATGCCGCCCGCCCAACAACCGCGATCCGCTCAACATCGAGCAGGACGCCTGTATCGGTTGGCTGCGGGAGCAAACCAAACTGATGCGTCCTAAAATCATCGTCTGTTTGGGCAGGGTGGCGGCGATGAAGATCATCAAGCCCGACTATAAAATCACAAGCGAACACGGTCAATGGATCGAGAAAAGCGGGTTTTGGATGACAGCTTTCTATCACCCGGCCTTTTTGCTGCGCGACCCCCGGCATAAACCCGACACTTTTTCCGATATGAAGTCTTTGGAAAGCAAAATGCGGGAAATTTGCACAAAAACCCTGCCTGATTGATCAATAGCCAATTATTTTAAGAATAACTGCGCGGAAAAACATTGCCAACAGAAATGAATTATGATATATTGAAAAGTAGAAAAACTAGATGCGAATGGGAGGTACCCTGTTCGCATTCAGCATTTAAGAGGAAAAATCACAGCCAACTGCAATTATTCCGCAATTATCACAATCGAATGTGACTTTTGCACATCCTAACCAAGGAGGAACTGCCTATGAAAACCACATGCCGCGCCCTGTCCGTTCTGCTCACGCTTTGCCTCGTGCTGTCAATGACGGCTTGTTCGCCTAAAAGTGAAGAACCGCCAATCAGCGGCAAGCTCACCATCCTACATATGAACGATACCCACGGCAGGACAGGAGCCGAGCCAACCATCGCGGGGTTGGCAAAAGACTTGCGGGCGAAGGGCGAAAACGTCTTACTCCTCGACGCGGGTGACCGCCTGCACGGGCAGATCGCAGCCAATCTCACAAAGGGCGAAACAATGGTTGAGATCATGAACGCCGCCGGGTACGACGCGATGGTGACAGGCAATCACGAGTATACCTTCGGCGTCGAACGGTTGACCGAGCTGTCCGGCATGATGGATTTCCCCTTGCTGGCTTCAAACGTAACATACAACGGCAATTACATATTCGAGCGGTACAAGGTTTTCAAGATGGACGGCCTGACCGTGGGCGTGTTCGGGCTTGTCTCGCCGGAGACCGTCAAGTCCTCCGACCCGCGCAAAATGACAGGGCTGGCCTTTGAAAATCCCGCCGAAACCGCCGCCGAAATGGTTGACGTCCTTCAAGCCGAACGGTGCGATATAGTCATCGCCCTAGCCCATTTGGGCGACGACAACCTCACGGCGGAGAACGAGAAAAGCGACGCCGTGGCCTCTGTTCCCGGCGTTGACGCGGTCATCGACGCGCACAGCCATTCCCTGCTGGAAAACGGCAGAATGGTCGGCGGGACGCTGATCGCGCAGACGGGGAATTACGCCGAGCACATCGGCATTGTGGAGATCACGCTCGACAACGGCGTGATGACCAAGACGGCGCGGGTGATCCCTGTCCCTGGAGGAGACGATGAAACCGACCTCCCGCAAGACGCCGCCGTTGCCGCAAAAATAGCCGAAGGGGAAGCGAAGGTCGAGTCGGTCACAAGCGTCGTGGTGGGGCATACCCCCATCAAACTGATCGGCGAGCGGGAAGCTGTCCGCACGGGTGACACCAACCTTGCCAACCTGATCACCGATTCCATGCTTTACGCCACCGGGGCCGACATTTCGTTTATCGGCGGCGGGAGCATCCGCGCCGGCATCGAGGCGGGCGACGTCACGATGGGCGATGTGCTGACCGTCCTGCCCTACGCCAACCTGATCGTCACGATGGAGCTGAAAGGCTCCGATGTGTTGGAAATTTTAGACCACGGTGTCAGCCTCTACCCCGAACCCGAAGGGCAGTATATCCAAGTCGGCGGGCTGCGTTTTACGTTTGACCCGGAAGCCCAACCGATGAACAGAGTGAAGTCGGCGCAGCTGAACAACGGCGCGGAGATCGAACCCGGCAAAACGTACACCGTGGCGACCGTTGAATTCATCGCGGCGGGCGGCGACGGCTACACCATGATGGAAAGAGGCGAGGGTCTGACCTTCTACGGCGGCGACGCCGAAGCCTTCATAGCCTATTTGGAGACCAATCCCGCCATCGCGGCCGAGCCGGAGGGCAGGGTTAGTATACCAAACTAAAAGCAGCATGGCGTCCTTGCCGCGCAAAATGAAAGGAGGGTTCCCCCATGTTAAAACAATACGGATACGAATTGACCGAGGGCTTCAAAACCCTATGCAAACGAACCCTGTCCCTCACGCTCACCTTTGCGCTGGTGTTCACGCTGATGCCAACGCTTGCGCCCCCGGCACACGCGGCGAGCCACACATGGGACAGCGCGACCCCGCCCACCGTCGCGGACGGCGACACCGTGACCATTGCCGACGGCGCAAGTGGGACGCTTACCGTCCCGGCGGGCGCGGCCGTCACCATAACAGGCACAGCGGAATCAACTGGTAATTCTTCTTACGGAATAACACTTAATATTGGCGCGGGCGGAACGGTACTATGGGACGCTTCTTTTACCTATACTCATGATTCTGCTGTTGCGGGTTCAATAAGCGCGGTGTACAAATCAAACAGCGGTACATTTTTAATGACCGACGGCAAAATCGAAGTACAAAGAGAAAACCGCACAGACGACGCCTGCGCGTTGTTGTCAATTGGTGGTGGTGCAATCATAACCGGAGGGGAACTAAAAGCCGTCGGCACTGCCAATAATAAATACGCGGTTACTGCCTCCAGCGGATTGGCGGCAATAAAAAACAGCGGCGTTACCATAGACGGAGATTATAGTGCCCCTGCCGGCATCGTCCTCACCTACACCCCCGGCACATACGACGCTTTAAGCACCTCCGGCATTACCATAAACACCCCCGCTTCCGGCGCGGACGCATACTGGAGCAAGGGCGCGGCGGACGGCACGGGCACGGGCGACGGCATTTGGTATGAACGCGGCGGGAACAGCGGCTTTATCGCAATAGACGGCGTGACGGTTTCGGCCCCCATCTTCTCCGGCGGCAACGGCACATCGGGCGACCCGTACATAATCACCGACGCGGCGGAACTGGCGCAGATGGCGGATTTTGTCAACGCGGGGACTTCGCCCTACGCGGACGCGGGTAAATATTACGAACTCGGTGCGGACATCAACCTCAACAACGACCCGTGGACACCCATCGGCACGTACTCCAAACAATTCACAGGCACATTCAACGGCGCGGGATATACCATCAGCGGATTGTACATTAACGCCACATCTACAGACGATGTCGGCTTGTTCGGCTGTGTCAACGGCGGCACAGTGAAAAACCTCAGCGTCATCGGCAGCGTTTCCGGCAATAACGAGGTCGGCGGCGTGGTTGGATTTAATAATGGTACAGTATCAGCCTGCGCTTTCTCCGGCAGCGTTTCCGGCAATAGTTGGGTCGGCGGCGTGGTTGGGTGGAATGAGTCCGATAGTGTATCAAACTGCTACAACATCGGCAGTGTTTCCAGTAGTGGCAGCAATGTCGGCGGCGTGGTTGGGCATAATAACAGCGGCACAGTATCAAACTGCTACAACATCGGCAGCGTTACCGGTGCTTCACGAGTCGGCGGCGTGGTTGGGCGTAGTGACGGTACAATATCAAACTGCGTGTCGCTTGGTTTGATGGTGACAGGCAACACAAATGTCGGGCGTGTGGTTGGATATAACAGCGGCACACTCACCGACAACAAAGCCCGCGCGGATATGAAAATCGGCGCGGCCGGCAATGAAGCGGTTGTAACAGGCGCACAAGGCGACAACAACGGCGCGAACGTTACGCCCGGCATATCGTTTTCCGTCGTGTTCAACAATTGGGACACGAATATATGGAATATTCCGGGCGGCACTCTGGCCATCGGCGGCGCGCTGCCCACGCTCAAAAACTTTAGCGGCGCGCAGAACCCGACATTGCCGGGGGTTGCGGCGTCCAGCGACAGCGCGCTGACGGGCATGAAAGGCATCACACTTGACGGTGCAGGTTGGAGCGGCACAGGCACTATTTCTGATCCTAAGAGCAGAACGGTATCCTTTCCTTTCGGTACATCGCGGACATTGACTTTATCTAACCTCGAAATCAACTCTTTAGCGATGGTAACGATGACACAAAATCCTGATTTTGTTACCGGAACGACTGCTTCTGTACTGTTCGATGACAACGATGTTGTATATATAGTAGTTACCGCGCAGGACGGCAGCAAGTCGTATTACGCGATTACATTAAAAATAGCCGCGTCCTACACCGTGACATTTGATAAAAACGGCGGCGACACCGAAGCAAGCCCAGCCGCCAAGACGGTGACGGAACCCGATACGACCATCGACGCGCTCCCGGCTCCGCCCGCAAGGACAGGCTACATTTTCGACGGCTGGAACACGCAAGCTGACGGCGGCGGTTCGGCATTTACGGCGGCTACGCCCGTCGGCGCGAGTATCACGGTTTACGCGCAGTGGACGACGCCAAAAGAGGTAACAGGCGTGACCGTTCCCGCCGGAGCGGCAATCGACAACCAAGCCCAAACGATTACCGCAAACGCCGCCAATTCCGTCTCATCGCTGACCGTTGACATTACGGTAAGTACAGGCGCGGATTGGGAATTATTTGACAGCGATGACTTTATCAACGCGAATGAGCTAAGAGGCGAAATCGTACATTTGAGTGTCGGCGAGAACAAATATTGGATAAAGGTAACCGGGCAAGACGGATTGTCGGCGATTTATGTCTTAACCATAACCCGTGCCGCGCCTGTGTCCAACCCCGACCCAACACCCACACCCGACCCGAAACCCGACCCCAAGCCTGATCCAAAACCCGAACCGGGTGAGGTAACGGTCATACAGACGTTGGAGGACATGAAAACCATCACAGCGCAGATCGGCAATGTAACCTATGAGGTACCGCCCGAGGCGATCGATACGGCGGCGATTATGGCGATGCTCGGCGCGGACAGCGCGTCGGATGTGTTGATCAGTGTAACCGTCACGATCGCTGCGGATGAGGACATACTGGAAGCCGTCAGCAGCGCGGTCGCGTCCGGCGGCACGGAGCTGGTTCTGCCGCCGGTGCAGTTTACCATCACGGCGGAGTACAACGGTCAGACGGCGGAGGTTACAGCTTTCAGCCAATACGTCGGGCGCATCATTGAGATCACGGCGGAACAAGCCGCGAAAGTCACCACCGCCGTGCTGGTCGAGCCGGACGGCACAACCCGCCATGTCCCGACGGTTGTGGTTCAGCAAAACGGCAAATGGATTGTCATTGTCAAAAGCCTGACCAATTCCACGTACGCGCTGGTGTACAACGAGCGGACTTTCACCGACACAGCCGGAAAGTGGTATGAAACCTACGTCAGCGAAATGGCCAACCGCATGATTATGGACGACATCGGCGGCAGCGTGTTCGCGGGCGAACGCGACATCACACGCGCCGAGTTTGCGGTCATCGTCATCCGGGCATTGGGCTTGCCAGACAACGGCGGCGCGGTATTCAGCGACGTATCGGCGAATATGTGGTACGCCGGAGCCGTGGGCAAGGCATATGAATACGGCCTTGTGAGCGGCGTGGGCGGCGGACGGTTTGACCCCGACAGGCCGATCACCCGTCAGGAAGCGATGATGATCGTTTGGAAAGCGGCGCGGATCGCCGGATTTGAGGGCGGTATAGGAAATATTAACGGTTTCCGCGACGCGGAAACTGTGAGTGAATGGGCATTAGGCGCGGTACGGTGGAATGTCGGCTCCGGCTTGATCGTCGGCTCCGGCGGCAGCCTCAACCCGCTTGGCAATATCAGCCGCGCCGAAACGGCGACGCTGGTGTTAAAACTCCTGCGAAAAGCGGGATTGGTGGACGACAGGATGCCAAAGCCGGAGTTGAGTTTGACGGCGAAGAGCTTTGACCCGCGCAAGGAGCCGGAGGAGGACGAATGAAAGTTGACTGCCTGATCGTTGACGACAAGGAAGCGTTGTCGGAGAGCACCTGCAAATATTTCAATATGTTCGATGTGAAGACCGCATGGGTGGCGGATACGCAAGATTTCGGCGTACGCGCCGGTGAGAGAGTAATATAATGAGGTAAGAATCGCCAAACACCCTCCCGTTGCATAGTATAGTTCGTGACGGGAGGGATTGGTGTGAACACCTCATTTTTCTTAGGAGCAAACACGCCTGAGGGATTTCGTTCGCTCTATGGCGAATGGCCCGGCTTACATCGGCTGAAACGGTTTTATATCATCAAAGGGACGCCCGGCAACGGCAAATCGGGTTTCATGCGCCGCATCGTCAGCAAATTGAGCGAAAAGGGGCAGCATTGCGAAACGATCCTGTGCTCCGCCGACCCCCAATCGCTTGACGGCGTTTATTTTCCCTCGTTAGGCGTTGCCTTTGCCGACGGCACGTCGCCCCATGAGAAGAGTACAAATACACATAAAACGACCGGTACCTAAGCGATAGGTCCGGTTGTTTGTCCGTTTATATGCGTGTTCAAATTTATGAACAAGGCATAGCTGCTCAATGAAAACGGACAAGCAGTTACCCGAATTATATGCGGAAGGAAAGTGTTCTTATGAAAACACGCAAAACCATTCGTTTTATTCCGGTTATGACCGCCACCAAGGAGGTGATCTCGAATGCCTCCTAAGACAGAATCGTTTGCCGAACAGTTCAAAAGGAAATCAAAACAGTTAAGGCAGGATGCTCCGCCGCTCACCGACCCGACCAACAAAGCCCTAGACCGTGAGCTGGATGCCCAATTCAACCTGATGGCTTACGCTGAAGATGTCGTACTGGTATCCGTCAATCAACTTCGTCCTTATGCGCAACATCCGTTCAAAGCATACGGCGATGAAAAGATGAACGCTCTGGTCGAAAGCATCAACAGGGACGGGTTGCATCAACCGATCATCATCCGTAATATTGAAGGAATTGCCGGGTTTGAGATTCTGGCGGGGCATAACCGGGTGGAAGCCATAAGGAGACTTGGCAATCGGCAGATACCCGCCATCAACCGAAACCTGGATGACGACGCGGCGGCTCTTGTCGTTGTCACCACCAATCTTGAGCAACGGGACAAGCTGCTGCCGAGTGAGAAAGCCTTTGCGTACAAGCTCCAAATGGAAGCCTTACAGAGGCAGAAAGGGATAATTCCAAACGGCGATAACGCCAGTGATGACAATGGGTTGGAGTTGCCTGTCCAAAATGGACAGGCAGGACTGAGCCGGGAGACTGTGGCGAATGCAAATGGCGTGAGCTGGCATGAAATCCAACGCTACATTAGGCTCACCTATCTCCTGAGCGAACTGCTAGACCTGCTCGATCAAGACCGCATCCCGGTTATGGCGGGGTATGAGTTGTCGTTTCTCGATACCGAAGCACAGCAGGCGGTGGTTCGTTTCTTCTTTGGGGATTCTCCATCAAAGGAAAAACTGACCGTCAAGACCGCCGAGACCCTCCGGACGGCGTTCAGAGACGGAAAGTCGGTCACAGATGAAGGCATCCCCGCTATCCTGCAAAAGCCGCCAAAGAAGAAACCCGGCTCGGTGAAGGTCAGCTTTTCCCTCAAAGAGTTGAAAAAGCAATACCCCCTCCCGGATGGATTCGATGTGACGGTATTCCTTCACGAGAAACTGAAAGAGGCGTTCGCAAAAGGTTAACCGTAAGCGACAAATAAAACCGCTTCTGTATAGAGGCGGTTTTATTCTGCGTTGGATCATAATGATATAATGTTTTTCGTCTTTTACAGAGTTGTAAAAAGCTATTCATAGTAGGAGGGTTATATATATGATTTCCAACAATACTTTTCTAGAGACATTATTCATGGATAATTACTCTTACATAAAATCACTTGTAATGCGAATTACCCAAGATGCACATCAGGCAGAAGATATAGTACATGATACATTCTTAGAAGCGTTAAAAGCTATTGATAAAGTTAAGGATCATCCTCATCCGCAAGGCTGGCTGGTGGTTACGGCGCGTAATATACGCCTGCGTTATTATAGAAAGGCGCAGTATCAAGCAAAGTTACTTGATGTTTTGAAAACATTAAATATAGATTCAAATGACATGGACGGGGACTCGGCCAATCTGCTCAAGGGGCTAAACCTAGATGATCAAAAAATCCTTACAATGTTTTACCTCGAACAAATGAGTACGAGAGAAATCGCGGAAGCTCTCGGGATTAAAGAGTCAACAGCAAGATCGAGGCTATCAAGAGCAAGGAAGCATTTGGAAATCATGCTGCGTTTGAAAAAAATAATCAGGATTTTTGTCACTATGTGCAACAATCTGTCATCCGGATGGCATTAAGGATTAAGGGGTTATAGAGTATTTGAAACTGGTGAACATCTGAATACCGGCTTGTAACAGCCGTTATTTACAGGTGTTACAAACCAGTTTCTTCATTTGCGGAGCTATAATTAAGAAAAACCTACATACAGGAGATGTTTTATGAAGAGGCCAATGGCAATCGAAGATATACCGCCGGAATATCGGGATTTCGCCGAATTGACCGGTCTTGAGGTGTTTCTGCGGCTTGTTGACACATACGGGGGAAGCAGGCCTATTTACATTCCGAAGCTGGCCGAGGTTGAGCGTAATCAGAGAAACAGAGAGATACTTGAAGGGTTCACTGGTCGGAACTATTCGGAGCTTGCCAAAAAACATGGACTGACGGAGGTTTCTATTAGGAGGATTTTGAAGAGCAACTGTTAATGGTAACCTCCAATTCACAACAATATTCATAACCCATGTCCCGGACAGGTATTACAAACCAAAAAGAGAGGTGAACGTGCTACGGTGAATGTACCAGACAAATAGGAACAAAAGGAGGATAGAAGTCCCTGCATTGTCTGGAATACATGAAAAGAAGGAATTAACCAATGAAAAACCATACTCTAAGGAGCATCGCATTGCTCATCGCTTTCATCATCTCTGCTAACTTTCTCGCGCCTGTTACGTCGGCACAACATCCTGAGCATGACGCCGGACATATTGGCTGCGAAGAGCTAGGACACGAAATTGAGCATTTAGCCGAGCAGTTACTCAATGAGGGGTATATCGGACAAGGCGTCAAGATAGCAATCCTCGACTCCGGCATAGACAGCCAAATATTAAAAGGAGGGGTTTCGTATATTGAAGGAAACCCATACGACATTGACGATTACGGACACGGGAACCCGGTATCGGATATCATATCAGGGATCGCTCCTTCCTCCGAGCTTTACTCATTGAAAGTATTGAATGAGAAAGGCGTAGGGGAAGCCGATGCCATTATTGATGCTATCCATTGGTCTATAGCAAACAATATAGACATTATCTACTTCGGTTTTACCTTTGATGCGTACACGGAAGAGCTCCTAGAAGCAGTCAGAGAAGCCAACGCGAAGAATATCATTATGATCGCTCCCGCGGGAAATGATTCCAGCAGCCAAGCAGCTTTTCCTGCGGCGTTTAATGAAGTGATCTCTGTCGGGGCTATAACAGATGGGGAGATAAGCGGATTCTCCAATTACGGCGAATATGTGAATGTGTACACGCAAAACGCATCGCTTACTTACCAGGGGACATCTTTCAATGCGGCTATGCCTGTCGCTTATTT
>WRIZ01000028.1 GCA_009782475.1 Oscillospiraceae bacterium
ATGCTTGGAAAACGGCGGGGGTGTTTATGTTACTCCATATATTGTGCCGGAAAGCGACGCTTCATCTACATATAGTTACTTTTTGTAACCCTTGTAACTTTTTTGTTAATTATTTACGAATTATGTTAACTTTCGCTTGCAATCAAAGGGAAAACCCTGTATAGTGGAACAATCAAAAGGGGAGATGGATGTGCCCAACAAGATATTCCAGCCGGCCATTGTTGAAATGAAGGAGTCCACCTCCCGTACGCTGGGCGTGATCGACGAGAACGGGAGCATCATCGCCTGTTCCGACAGTTCGCTTATGGGACTGCGCTGGGGTGCGGTTGCCGCTGAAATGGAACCGGACGGCTCCGGCTGTTTCCGTGTACGGGGATATACCTTCAAAGTGCTGCGGAGCGTTTCGTCCGGCATGGAATTTGCCGCTTTTGTCGAAGGGGTGGACGAGCTTGCGCAAAGCCTGTGCGGGATCGTGGCGGCCGGGCTGAACAGCGCAAAGGATTATTACGACGAAAAACACGACCGGGCGACCTTTATCAAGCATATCCTTTTAGACAACGTATTGCCCGGCGATATATACATGAGGAGCCGTGAGTGGAGCTTCGACGGAACGGTCAACCGCGCCGTATTTTTGGTGCGGCAGACAGGCGAAGCCGACAGTGCCGTTGTGGACATCCTCAAAGGGCTCTTCCCCGAACGCCACCGTGATTTTGTCATCTCGATGGGGGAAAAAGAGGTGGCTCTTGTCAAAGAAATTGATGGGAATGCCACAGCGGCTGTTTTATACAGCCTGGCTGTCACCATTGAGGATACCCTGCGCAGTGAATTGATGGTGTCCACCGTCATCGGCATCGGCTCGGTGTGCAAGCAAATCAAAGACCTTGCCGCTTCTTACAAAGAGGCGGAAGTGGCCATTGAGGTCGGCAAGGTGTTCGATACGGCCAAAAGCATTGTCGCTTACGAAAGCCTCGGCCTTGGGCGGCTGATCTACCAGCTCCCGACAAGAATGTGCGAAATGTTCCTGACCGAGATTTTCAAAAAGAACGGCATCGACGTCTTAGACCGCGAGACGCTTGACACCATCCTTTGTTTCTTCGACAACAGCCTGAACATCAGCGAAACGTCGCGCAAACTCTTCGTCCACCGCAACACGCTGGTGTATAGATTGGAAAAGATACGCAAACTGACAGGGCTTGACCTGCGCGAGTTTGACCACGCGGTTGTGTTCAAGGTAGCTTTAATGGTGCATAGATACTTAGCCAGCAGTGTGACGGAGTAGAGGAGTGATTTTCTACGGTAAGGCTTGTAGATGTATATAAAACCTACGACAACGGCACCAAAGCCCTCCGGGGGGTGACGCTGCGCATCGACGACGGCGAGTTTATCTTCCTGGTCGGCCCTTCCGGCTCGGGCAAATCGACCATCATCAAACTGCTGACCAGCGAAATACGCCCCAGCGAGGGGAAGGTCATGGTCAACGGCTACAACATCAATACCATTAAACCGGGAGCCGTCCCCATGCTGCGCAGGACGCTCGGCGTCATCTTTCAGGATTTCCGCCTGATCGAGAAAAAGAACGTATTTGAAAACGTGGCCTTTGCCATGCGCGCCGTGGGAGCCGCCCCGAGGGAGATCAAAAAGCGTGTGCCGTATGTGCTTGACCTGGTAGGGCTTTCGCACAAAGCCCGCCGCCGCCCGCACGAACTCTCGGGCGGCGAGCAGCAGCGCGTTGCCATCGCGCGCGCCCTGATCAACAACCCGATGGTCATCATCGCCGACGAGCCGACCGGCAACCTCGACCCGGCGCGCTCGTTGGAAATCATGACGCTGCTGGAGCGCATCAACGCGCTTGGCACAACGGTTTTGGCAGTCACCCACGAAAAAGCGCTGGTCGACCGTTTCGCCAAACGCGTCATCGCCATCGACGGCGGAAGGATTGTAAGCGATAAACAGGGTGGGTATTTTACGAGCGGCCCCACCGCCCGGCAGTGAGCGGGAATTTATTTCCCGCCACGCCCGCCGGGCGCGCGTGGGGCGTGACAGGAGTCCTGAATGAACAGACACGTCGTTAGATATTATTTCACCGAGGGGCTGCGGGGGATATTTCTCCACGCGTTCTCCAGTTTTGCCGCCGTGGGCGTCATCACCGCCTGCCTGCTGATCATGGGCAGCTTTACCCTCGTTTCCATCAACATCCAGTCTATGGTCACCGAATTGGAACAAGGCAGCGAAATATCCGTCAAAGTGGATAAGTCCCTCAGCGACGCCATGGCGCGCAGTTTGGGAAGCCGCATCAGCGAATTGGACAACGTCATGAAAGCGGAGTTTTACTCAAACCAGCAAACCTTTGACGATATGGTGGAAAAAAACGGCGAAATGGCCATGATGGGTTATACGCCGGACATCTATCATCACCGGTATAAAGTATACCTTGTGGACGTACAATTCGCAGAAGAAACGGTTGAACAGCTCAACGCCCTGCCCGGCGTGGCGGAGAACGGGGTCACGCTGGAACGGGAACTGCTCGGAACCCTCCTTTCCATCCGGCAGGTCGTCCGACTGGTGTCGGTGGCCTTGATCGCCGCCCTGCTGGTCGTCTCCCTCTTCATCATGCAAAACACCATCAAGCTGGCCACCTTTGAACGGCGCGAGGAAATTTCCATCATGCGTGTCGTGGGCGCGACCAAGGGGTTTATAAGACGCCCCTTCGTGGTGGAAGGGTTTATATTGGGTTCGATGGCGGGGCTGCTGGCCTACATTATTCAGTCGTTTGCCTACAAACGCTTTGATCAGGCCTTTGAACCGATCGACGTGATCAACACCATCCCCTTCGCCGAGCTATGGCTCCCTGTGCTGTTTACCTTCATCCTAACCGGCTTTTTGGTCGGCGTTTTCGGGTCGATGATGACCATCCGTAAATACTTAAAGGCTTAGAGGTGATTCCCATGCAAAAAAGACATAAGCGCATAGCCATGATCATCGCCGTCTTCTTGGTGGCGGTGCTGGTTTTGTCCATCCTTATACCGGCGTTGATCACAGACGCGTCGGTGACCCAAAAGGACATCAACGACAAAAAGAAGGAATTGGAGAGCATTACGGCCGATAAGCTGAAAACCCAGGCTTTGCGCAAGGACATGGAGAACAAAAAGGCCGACGTCGCCCAGCTCAAAGCCCTGTATGACGAGCAGATCGCCCTGATCGACCGGGAAATCGAGCTGACAACCGAACTCATCGCCCAATTGAATGTTGCCATCGGTCAAAACTTGCAGGAACTGCAAGAGATGCGGGAACGGGAGGCCGAACTGGCCGCTCTTTATCTCGTCCGCCTTCAGGCTATGGAGGATATGGGGGATTTATCGTACCTGAGCATCCTGCTCCGCGCTCAAAGCCTGACCGAATTCTTATCGCAGTGGGACGCTATGCAGGAAATCATAAAGCTCGATCAGGATTTGGCGGCGGAGTTGATCGGCGAACGGGAAAAGATCGAGGAAACCATCATAAGCATGGAAGAGGACAGGCGGGAAGTGGAGACCCGGCGGCAGGAACTGTTTGACCAGCAGGCCGAACAGGCGGTTTTGGCGGCGGAGGCGCAGGCCTTGATGACGTCATACGCGGCCGAGGTGGCCAAACACCAAACCGATGAAAAGAAACTGGCTGAAGCCGAAGCGGCCACAAGAAAAGAAATCGAGGACATGGCCAAGGAATGGGCGCGGATTCAGGAAGAACTGCGCAAACGCAACAACAAATATGTCGGCGGCGAATATATGTGGCCTGTGCCGGGACATACCACCGTATCCAGCCCGTTCGGCGACCGCATTCATCCTGTGTATAAAGTGAAACGGAAGCACACCGGCATCGACATCCCCGCGCCCAAAGGAACAAACATTGTCGCGGCTAACGCGGGCGAGATCATCATCAGGAAAAAAGCCAGTGGCTACGGCAACTACATCGTCATCGACCACGGCGGCGGCCAGGCGTCGCTCTACGCCCATATGAACGCGTTCAACAGCAAGTACACCGTCGGTTCAAACGTAAAGGCGGGCGACGTCATCGGCTATGTCGGAACAACCGGGGTATCAACCGGCAATCATCTGCATTTCGAGATCAGTATCAACGGCGAACACGTAGACCCCGAACCGTATTTGAAGGGCAAATAGAAAGGAACAACGCATGAAAAACCGCGTAAACATCATAACGGCTGTCGTGCTGATGGCTCTGACCGGGCTTTTGACCTATGTCGTCACCTTCTCTATGGTGCGGGAGGACTTCAACCGGCAGCTGGACGTGTTCAGCACGCGGCGGGAAGAGCTGGACTCGTTTTTTGAAGCACTTGATAACATTGAAAACAGATACATCGGCGGCACGGAAAAAGACAAGCTGGTTCAGGGCGCGATCGACGGTATGATCAAAGCAACCGGCGATCCCTGGGCGTTTTATTTAGGACCCGATGATTTCCGCGCCTATCTCCAGTCGCAGAGCAACCAGTCGGTCGGCATCGGCGTGACGGTGGAGCCGGATGAGAGGGGCGTTAAGATCACCGAGGTACTCAGCCAGTCCCCGGCCGCGGAAGCCGGTCTTTTGGCGGGCGACGTCATCACCCATATTAAGGATGACGCGATTGCCGGCATGGAGTTCAACGACGCGGTGTCCGCCATGCGGGGCAATGAATTCACCACAGTGATGCTGACGGTCAGCCGCCCGGACGAGGAAAACAGGAGCTTTTCGGTGGAAATCATGCGCCGCACCGTCATTCGTGATCCGGTGGTATCCGGCATCATTGAGTCGGCGCGGGGCAAAACCGGATATATAAGGATCATCAACTTCGACGACCATGTGGACACCGAATTTATCAGCAAAGTCAACGAGCTGATCAAAGAAGATGTAACCGGGCTGATCTTCGACGTGCGAAGCAACCCGGGGGGCAAACTGTCGGTTTTGGTGCGTATGCTGGATCATCTGCTGCCTGAAGGAGACCTCATCACCTTGCGGTATAAAGACGGGCACGACGATGTGCGCACCTCCGATTCGGAGTGCATTGAGCTGCCGATGGCCGTTTTGATCAACGGGGACAGTTACAGCGCGGCGGAATTTTTTGCCGCCTGCCTCCGGGAATACGACTGGGCGGTGCTGGTGGGCGAAAAAACCAGCGGCAAGGGATACGCTCAGGAAACCATCCGGCTTCCCGACGGCTCGGGATTCAATCTATCCACAAGCGAGTATTTTACGTCCAAAGGGCATAGTTTGGCGCATGTCGGCCTGACGCCCGATGTGGAAGTCACATTGCCCGCCGATGACCAAAAACATATCGGCTCAATGGATCCCGGACTTGACCGCCAGTTGGCGCGGGCTTTGCAGGAATTGCGCGCCGGTTAGTCTATAACGCCGGACATCTTCATATATTTCTTCCCATAACCAAAAGAAATGGGAGGAAGGAATATGTTTGCCGTACTCGAGACGGTAACCGTCCCCGAACGGCGCGGATGGTTGCGAAACAGCCACAGGTTATCCGCACGCGAAAAGCCCAGTTATCTTAGTGTCACGCTCGAACTGCCGCTGAACATGCGGGAGGCCAGATTGCGGAAACGGGTGCTGAAAGCCCTCCGTGCGGCCAAAAAGTCCGGGTCGAACGGGATCGTTCTGCCCAAAGGATTTCCGTTTCCCGAATTGCCCGGGCAGGTTGACCTTGCCGTATCCAGCCCGGTTCCGCTCCTCCGCAGGCTTGCGGCGCACCTTTGCCGTTTTGCCGTGGAAGGGAACGGCGTGCCGTGGGAGAAGGTAAGGCTCTCGCTGATCGGCAGGCGTTCCACCCCGGAGATGCTTGCGGCGGCGCAGCAGCTCGCGCCGCTGACAGGCGCGCTGCACATCGAAGCGGGCGGGGATACCGAAGCGGTCTGTTATTTCCTGCGCGGCCGTTACGGCCTTTCGGCCGCCGGACGTCCGGCCAAAACGGAAGACGGCGTTTATGACGTGGTGCTTTTGTTTTCCGCCGAAGGAAGGTTCGCCGTTCCTCAGGACGCCCTTGTGCTCAACCTAACGGGCGGCATCCCCGCCGTATCGGGCGGGCGTGTTGCCGACGGGGCGGTTTTAGACCCGCCGCGGCAGATGCGGAAGGAATGGCCTCCGGGATGCGACGACGGAGCCTTGCTGGCCGCCCTTTTGGCCACCGGGCAGATCACTTTGAGCGACGTTGGGATACGCGGGCTGACCTACAGAGACAGCCTCATAAAATTCTAGTTGACAAAGACGCGGCGAACCGCTATACTTTCACTACTGTTTGACGCTGCACCTAGAGAGCGGGCGTAAAATTCCATAATTGTAAAGTTTCAGACGGACATTGTCGGCGGCGACACGCCGTTGCCGAAAGGAATGATTGCCTTGCAAAAACAATTCAAGATGACCCAGGAAAACTACAAAAAGCTGGAAGAGGAACTGCGTTACCTGAAAACGGTTCGTGAAGCCGAGGTGGCCGACCAAATCAAGGAAGCGCGCAAGTTCGGCGACCTCTCGGAAAACAGTGAGTATGACGAAGCCAAAAACGAGCAGGGAAGGGTTTTTTCCCGCATTGCCGAGATCGAAAACATCCTTGCCGGAGCCGTCATCATCCAAACCGGGCAGATTTCCACCGATACGGTCAGCCCGGGCTGCCGCGTCGTTGTGGAAGACCTTGACAGCGGCGAGCGGGAGGAATACGCCATCGTAGGCAGTCAGGAAGCCAATCCGGCGGAATACCGCATTTCCGATGAATCCCCGTTTGGTCAGGCTTTGGTGGGGAAATCGGCGGGAGATGAATTAACGGTAGACGTCCCGGCCGGAAAGCTGCGGTACCGCATCATAGAAATATCGGTATAACGGTAGGGGCGGCCATTGGCCGTCCGTTACCTTATGGGAGTGGAAAATAGATGGACAATCAGGAGCAGAGCCTCAGCGAGCTGCTGCAAATCAGGCGGGACAAGCTCTCGGCATTGCAGAGCGCGGGTAAAAACCCGTACAGCGTCACATCGTATGGGCGCACCCATTTGGCGGAAAGCATCAAAGACAGCTTTGAAACGCTCGAAGGGCAAACGGTGCGCGTCTGCGGGCGGCTGATGAGCAAGCGGGGCATGGGCAAAACCGTCTTCTGCGACTTGCTCGACGGTTCCGGGCGCATCCAGCTCTATGTCAAGCTGGACGACGTCGGCGAAGAGGTCTTCGAGGAGTTCAAAAAATGGGACATCGGCGACATCGCCGGAGCCGAAGGCAGTGTTTTCCGCACCAAAAGCGGCGAAATTTCGGTGCGGGTGAACGACATACGGCTCCTCTCCAAAAGTTTACGCCCTCTGCCCGAAAAATTCCACGGCCTGACCGATATGGAAACGCGTTACCGTCAGCGGTATATCGACCTGATCTCCAACCCGGAGGTGCGCGATACCTTTGTAAAACGCTCAAAGGCGTTGAACGCGATACGCCAATTCATGGCAAATGAAGGGTTCCTTGAAGTGGAGACGCCCATCCTGCATATGATTGACACAGGCGCGGCGGCGCGTCCGTTCAAAACGCACCACAACACCCTTGATATACCGATGCTGCTGCGGATCGAGATGGAGCTTCATCTCAAACGGCTGATCGTGGGCGGGTTCGACCGGGTTTTTGAAATCGGGCGCAACTTCCGCAACGAGGGGATGAGCCCCAAGCATAATCCTGAGTTTACCATGTGCGAGTTTTATCAGGCCTATACCGATTACAATGGCATGATGGATCTAATCGAACGGCTCTTCGCCCATGTGGCCGAAACCGCGACCGGCACAACAAAGCTGAGCTATCAAGGGGAAGAAATCGACCTCACCCCGCCCTGGTCGCGGCTGACCATGGCCGAAGCGGTCAAAAAGTACGCAAACATTGATTGCGGCGGATGGACGACCGATGAAGAAGCCCGGAAGTGCTTAAAAGAGCTGCATATCCCCTGTGAAAGCCATTTTACAAAGGGTGACTGCCTCAACGCGGTCTTTGAGGAGAAATGTGAGGAACACCTCATCCAGCCCACCATTATTATGGATTATCCGGTGGAGGTTTCGCCGCTGGCCAAATGCAAACCGGACAACCCGCTGTTCACCGAGCGGTTTGAGTTCTTTATGAACGGCTGGGAAGGGGGCAACGCCTTCTCCGAGCTCAACGACCCGATCGACCAGCGCAAGCGGTTTGAGGCGCAAGTCGCCCTGCGCCGTTCGCAAGGCGTTGACGCCCGGGTCGATGAAGATTTCCTGACGGCGATGGAGATCGGGATGCCGCCGACCGGGGGTCTCGGATTCGGCGTCGACAGGCTGGTCATGCTGCTCACCGACAGCCCGTCGATACGGGATGTCTTACTCTTCCCCACCATGAAACCGATCGACTGACAAAAAAGGGGGCTGTCTGATATGATGATGTATTGCCAGCATTGCGGCCGGGCATTGGCCGGGCAGACAGATTATTGCCCCCATTGCAGAAAGCCGCAGGACAAACCTGCCCCCGAACCGGCGGAAGGCGCGGAAAAACGAACAATGTCCGGTCAGGGGTTCAAGTATTGGCTCAAGAATGTCTTTTGGTATCATTATAGGCTCCGCACCTTCGCCATCCTCTTTGCTGTTTTTGTGATCGCCCTCACCGTTTATTCGACCGCCACGGCGGAAAAGAACGATTTTATCTTCATCCTCATGTCGGAAAAGCCGGTAGCCGAAGAGCAGGCAGCCGAGCTGGCCGAATTTTGGATCGAATCAATAGACGGCGTGACCAAACTCTCCTACCATGCCCTTTATCTGCACGATTCGTCCGAATATGCCATGAACGGATGGCAGCTGCTCCAAATCGCGCTGATCAGCGATGAACACAGCGTTTTCATTGTGGGGGAAAGCCTGACATGGGTGTTTGGGGAAAACAACAACAATATCCTCTTCTATACCGCGGAGGAGCTTGGATTGCCCTCGGGCGGGCCGCTGCCGGAGCTGATCCCGCTGCAAGGCATTTCCATGCTGGATGACCTGTATCTCAACTGGGAGCCGATGTACGCGCTGGTCAAACGCCCTTATTATAACCGCGACGGCTCGTTAAAGCCGGAGACGATCGAGCGGAGCGAACTGTCCATTGACTGCCTCAGGGCATTGCTGAACGCATGAACGGTTTGATCACATCCCGTCAAAACCCTTTGATCAAACACATCCGGCGTTTGGGTACCGACGCGGCATACAGACACGAACAGGGGCTGTATTTGGCCGACGGGCGGAAACTGCTGGAAGACGCCCTTCAGAGCGGAACCCGGATAGAACAGGTTCTCATAACCGAAGGGCTGTCACTGCCGTACGATATAGAAACCGTCACTGTCCCCAAAACCTTGATGGACACAATCTCACCTTTGGAGACGCCGCAAGGGGTACTCTTCATTTGCAGGATTCCGCAGCCGCCTCCCGCCCCGCAACGCGGACGCTGGCTGCTGCTCGACCGCATACAAGACCCCGGCAATGTCGGCTCCATCCTGCGCACAGCCGAGGCGTTTGGGTTAGACGGCGTGATGCTGACCCCCGGCTGCGCCGACCCATATAGTCCTAAAGCTGTCCGCGCGGCCATGGGCGCGACCTTCCGATTATCGATAGGCAGCGTGAATATCACATTGCCGCTCTATGCCGCCGATATGGGCGGAACTGTCCTATCCGATTTCCCTGAAGACTGCGTCGTCGCGCTGGGGAGCGAAGGGCAGGGCATCAGCCCGGAGCTGCGAAGCCGCGCCGACGAGATTATTTCAATCCCCATGCCGGGGAAGGCCGAATCGTTGGGCGTCGCGGCGGCCGCGGCGGTGATCTGCTGGGAGATGGGCAAGGGGAAGCAGCATAAATAATATATTATACATTTCAAACAAAGGGGTGAACCATATGTGCACACAGATTCAAGACGAGCTTGACGCAATCAAGGAGAGCATATTACAGGCCGTTCCGGCAGAAACGATTTATCTATTCGGCTCACACGCATACGGTACGCCCAGCGATGAAAGTGACCTTGATATTTATGTTGTTGTGCCGGATGATACAGAGGATATACCTGAACTGCACGGGGATATTCGGTGTTTATTATGGGGGAAAAAGGCAAAGGAACTGGATTTACTGATTGGACGTTCCAGCGTTTTTAATCGCAGGAAAAACGGTCCCACGATTGAAAGAGTGATTGCGGAGAAAGGAACTGTTCTGTATGGAGCATAGATATATCACTGAATGGTTTAAGTATGCCGATATGGATTACATTACCGCTGAACACCTGCGTACGCTTCATCCCCAGCCGTTAGAAATAATCTGTTTTCATTGCCAGCAAACGGCTGAAAAACTCCTTAAAGGATATTTGATTTACAGCGGAGTTACAGAACCCCCGAAGACCCACAATTTGGATACCCTTTGTTTACTGTGCGCGGAATATGATGACCGCTTTCATGAAATCAAAAAGGCAAGCGGAGTATTGACTCAATACGGCATCCAACCTCGGTATCCGAATGAGATGGAAATAGCAGAAAAAGATATGCAAAAAGCACTTGAATACACCAAGCAGATTAGAGATTTTGAACCGCTTGTGAAGATACGTACAGAAATAGGTATGGGGCAGAGCCCCATAAAGGGGTGAACCCAATATGTCGGCACTCAAATACTGGCTGTGGCTCGCCTCCATGCGGGGGCTGGGGCAAACCCGCGCCGCGGCTCTGATCGACGCGCTGGGCAGCCCCGAGAATATCTTCTTCGCCGCCGAGGACGAATGGCGGGCGGCAGCCGACTTGCCCGAACAGGCACTTGCCGAATTGCGCGGGCGATCCACCGACCGCGCCGAACGCATTTTAGAGCTGTGCGACCGCTCCAATACCCGCATCCTCACCATGCAGGACGCCGCCTACCCCGAACGCTTGCGTTCCCTCTACGCGCCGCCCTGCGTACTCTATTATAAAGGGCAGCTCCTCTCCTTCGACGAGGAAGCCGCGCTGGGCGTCGTCGGGACGCGCAATCCCACCGCCTACGGGCAGAATGTGACGATGAAACTGTGTTACCAGTTGGCGGCAAGCGGGATGTTGATCGTGTCGGGGCTGGCCAAAGGGATCGACGCGGCTTCGCATTTGGGCGCGCTTCGGGCGGGGAAACCCACCGTCGCCGTGCTGGGGTGCGGTGTGGATATAATTTATCCGGCTGAAAACAAAGAGTTATATGAAGACATCGCCGCCGCCGGGCTGATCCTCTCGGAATACCCGCCCGGGACGCGCGCCGAAGGGCAGCATTTCCCGGCGCGGAACCGCATCATCTCCGGCCTGTCGCTGGGTGTTTTGGTGGTGGAAGCTCCGCCGGGGAGCGGCGCGCTGATCACGGCCAATCACGCGCTGGAGCAGGGGCGCGACATCTTCGCCGTTCCGGGAAATATTGATAACCGCGAATCGGAAGGCTGCCACCGCCTCATCCGCGAGGGGGCGATTTTAACCGCCCGCGCCGAGGACATATGCTCCGAATACCAAGCCCTTTTCCCACATAAGATAACGCTGGCCGCGCCCCAAACACCGAAACACCTTCCCCGGCTTCCAAAGGTGCTGGAACGGGCTTTGCCGGAAGAAGCACAACCTGTCAAGGTCATCGACTTAACAGAAAAGGTCAAAGCCTACACACCCGACCAACAGCGTATCCTGCTCGTCATCGCTAAAAACGCCATGATCGCCGATGAGATCATCAGCGTCACGGGGCTTCCCGCCCCGCTGGTATTGAGCGAACTCACCATGCTGGAACTGGACGGCATCGTCGTTCAAGTCCCCGGCAGAAGGTATACATTGAACCTCGATTAAACCGGAGGAATTACATTGTCAAAGTTAGTTATCGTTGAATCCCCCGCCAAGGCGCGGACGATCGGGCAGTATTTGGGTAAGGACTATACCGTCATGGCCACCATGGGTCATCTGCGCGACTTGCCCAAAAGCGGCAAAGGCATGGACGAGGGGTTTTCCTTGCAGTATGTCCCGATCGAAGGCAAGGAAGATACCATCAAAAAGCTGAAAACAGCCGCGGGCAAAGCCCAGACGGTTTTCCTAGCCACCGACCCCGACCGCGAAGGCGAAGCCATATCGTGGCATGTGAAAGAACTGCTAGGACTGCCCGACAAAGCCGTCCAGCGCGTGATATTCAACGAGATCACCAAAAAAGAGGTGCAGAAAAGCATTGCCTCCCCGCGCGACATTGATTATCCGCTGGTTGACGCGCAGCAGGCTCGCCGAGCCCTCGACCGCATCGTAGGGTATGAGATTTCCCCCCTGCTGTGGCGCAAGATCAAAAGCGGCCTGTCGGCCGGGCGTGTGCAATCGGTGGCCACCCGTTTGGTTGTTGACCGCGAAGCCGAACGGCGGGCGTTTGTGCCGGAGGAGTATTGGACGATCACGGTAAAACTCAAACGCGAAAAAGGCATCGGGGAATTTGAAGCGGCTTACTTCGGCCCCGAAGGGGGCAAAAAAGCCGAAGTCCCGGATGAGAATGCGGTTAACGTCATTCTCTCGAAAATTCAAGGAGCCTCCGGCGGCTCGCCGGCGTTTTCGGTCAAATCGGTCACCCACAGCGAAAAGAAACGCTCTCCCGCCCCGCCTTTTTCCACTTCGACCCTCCAGCAGGAAGCGTCAAGCCGCCTCGGCCTCTCCCCCCGCCGAACCATGGCGGTCGCGCAGCAGCTCTATGAAGGGGTGGATATAGAGGGGCACGGCCTGACCGGCCTGATCACCTATATGCGCACCGACAGTCTGCGCCTCTCCGACGAGGCCGTCGCCAACGCCCGCTCGTTCATTCAGGGGCGGTACGGCAAAGACTATCTGCCGCCGTCGCCGCGTGTGTATAAAACCAAGAAAAACGCCCAGGACGCGCACGAAGCCATCCGCCCGAGTTATATAGAATTGCCGCCCGAAACGGTGCGCGGCAGTCTTAACGACGAGCAATATAAGCTGTATAAACTCATTTGGGATCGTTTTGTTGCCTGTCAGATGCAGAACGCCGTTTACGACCTGCTGACCATCGACAGCGTGTCGGCGGGTGAAGTCTTCCGCGCCAACCACACCACGAAAATCTTTTCCGGGTTTACAGCGGTTTACGACTACAGCAAAGACGAGCCGGACGCTTCCCTGCCCGAATTGAGCGAAGGCGAAGGGTTGAAACTCCTAGAGGTCACGCCCGCCCAGCATTTCACCAAACCCCCGGCGCGGTATACCGAAGCGACATTGATCCGGGCGATGGAAGAACAGGGCATCGGGCGGCCCAGCACCTATGCCCCCACCCTCTCCACCATAGCCGACCGCGAATATGTGCTGCGTGAGGATAAATCCCTCCGCCCCACCCCGCTCGGCGAAGTGCTGACCGGATATATGAAAGATCGTTTTTCCTATATCGTGGACGTGGCGTTCACCGCCCACATGGAGGAGAGCCTTGACGAGATCGAGCAGGGCAAGCAGGAATGGAAAACCATGCTCAAAACCTTCTACGACGCCTTCTCGGTGACGCGCAACGACGCCGAGGAGGACTTGAAAAACGGGCGCATCCGCATCCCCGACGAACCGACCGACCAAATCTGCGACCTCTGCGGCAAGCCAATGGCGATTAAAATGGGCCGGTTCGGACGGTATGTCGCCTGCACCGGCTACCCCGACTGCAAAAATACCCGCCCGCTGTCAACCCCGGCCGACGGAGCTTGCCCCCTTTGCGGCGGGGTGATCTTGAAAAAGAAATCCAAAAAAGGGTTTGGCTATTACGGCTGCGAGAAAAACCCGGGCTGCCCGTTTATGACGTGGGACACCCCGCAGAAAACCAACTGCCCCGACTGCGGCAAGACCCTCTTCCGGGTGCGCTATCAAAAAGTGCCGATCTGCGAGAACCCGTCGTGCGCGTCGTTCGTGCCCGAGGACAGCAGAGGCTATAAGAAGAAAGCGGAAGACGGCGGGGAAGCGAAAGCAACGGCAAAGAAGGCTCCCGCCAAGAAAACGGCTGCGAAAAAGCCTGCTGCCAAAAAGAAAACAGTTGCTAAGAAGACCGCCAAGTGATCACCGTCGTCGGAGCCGGTCTCGCCGGGTGCGAGGCGGCTTGGCAATGCGCTGAACGGGGTATTGTGGTCACGTTGGTGGAAATGAAGCCGCTCCGGCGTTCACCCGCCCACCGTTCCGACGGGTTTGCCGAGCTGGTCTGCTCCAACTCCCTGCGCGGCGACCGTTTGGAGAACGCGGCGGGGCTTCTCAAAGAAGAACTGCGCCGCTTAGGCAGCGTCATCCTGCGATGCGCCGGGCAAACCAGCGTCCCGGCCGGAGGAGCGTTGGCGGTTGACCGGGAGGCCTTCTCCGCCGCCGTGACACAGACCGTCCGCTCTCACCCGCTGATCACCGTTGAGGCGCGAGAGGTGACGGAAATCCCCAAAGAGGGAGACGTCATCATTGCCACAGGGCCGCTGACCGACGGAGCTTTGGCGGAGGATATAGAGCGTTTTTTGGGCGGACAAGCCCTCTCTTTCTACGATGCGTCCGCACCGCTGATCGCCGCTGAAAGCATCAACATGGATCATGCCTATGCGTCCGCCCGGTATGGACGGGGCGATGCTGATTATTTGAACTGCCCGATGACCAAAGACGAATACCTCGTTTTCCGCGAAGAGCTGGCCGCCGCCAAAGAAGCCCCGGTGCATGGATTTGAAGACAGCCGCGTCTTTGAGGGCTGTATGCCGGTCGAGGTGATGGCGCGGCGGGGCAAGGATACCTTGCGCTTTTCGGCGATGCGCCCGATCGGCCTGCGCGACCCGGCCACCGGAAAGGGAGCCTACGCCGTTTTACAGCTTCGGCGTGACAACGCCGCCGGAACGGTGTATAATATGGTTGGGTTTCAAACCCACCTGACCTTCCCTGAGCAGAAACGTGTCTTCTCGATGATCCCCGCCTTGCGCAACGCCGAGTTTTTGCAATACGGCGTGATGCACCGCAACAGTTATATCGATTCGCCCCGGCTGTTGAACGACCGCTATGAAGTAATCAAAGACCCAAGAGTACGCTTCGCCGGGCAGATCACCGGGGTGGAGGGGTATATCGAGTCGGTGGCTTCAGGGCTGGTTGCCGGGTTGTCACAGCGTTTCCCGAGAGAAACGGCCATCGGCGCGCTGGCGGCATACATCTCCAATCCGGCGAACGACCCGTTTCGACCAACGAAAATCCACTTTGGTCTGCTTCCGCCATTGCCGGACGGCCAAATGGTAAGAGACAAGCAGGAAAAATGCAGACGCTTATCGCAGAGAGCGTTAAAGGAGCTGACAAAATAAATGCGCATTCTTGCAGACGCAATGGGGGGGGACAACGCCCCCTTTGAAATTGTAAAAGGCGCGATCGACGCGGTGAACGAACTGGGTGTGGAAGTCACCTTGATCGGGCGCGGCGAAGATATTTTAGATGTGCTGCGCAAACAAGGGCATGACGACCTGCCGAAAGGCGTTACGGTAACCCACGCCTCACAGGTGGTGGAGATGACCGACAGCCCCTCGGCAAGCGGCAGGGAAAAACCCGATTCATCCATGGCGGTGGGGCTCAGAATGCTTGCCGCCGGAGAAGGCGACGCTTTTGTGTCGGCGGGCAGCACCGGGGCATTGCTGACTGGAGCCATCCTCACGGTGAAGCGCGTCAAAGGCGTCAAACGCGCCGCGCTGGCTCCCGTTGTCCCGACCAAAACGGGCGGCTCGGTTTTGATCGACTGCGGCGCCAACCTCGAATGCAAGCCGGAGTATTTGCTGCAATTCGGCGCGATGGGTTCGTTTTACGCGCAGAAGGTTTTAGGGATAGACAAACCGCGCGTCGGGCTGCTGAACATCGGAGCAGAGGAAACCAAAGGGCCGGAATTGCTGAAAGAATCCTATAAACTGCTCATGGAAGCCGGCCGCGCGGGGATTATCCATTTTGTCGGCAACATCGAAGGGCGGGACGCCGCCTTCGGCGCGGCCGACGTGATCGTGAGCGACGGTTACGCGGGCAATATCTTCCTCAAAACACTGGAGGGGGTCGGGCTTTTCTACGCCGATATGCTCAAAGGCATGTTTACCAAAAACGCCCTGACCAAAGTCTCCGCGCTGATCGTCAAGAGCGGCCTGAGATCCTTCAAGAAGAAGGTCGATTACACCGAAACAGGCGGCTCGCCGCTGCTGGGGCTGCAAAAGCCGGTCATCAAAGCCCACGGCAGCTCCAACGCCAAAGCGTTCAAGAACGCTATCCGGCAGGCCGTCAATTTCTCCGCCGGAGCCGTCATCCCGGCCATCGCGGAGAATATCGCCACTGTCACAGGCGGCGAGGCGGCGTTATGATCAACCACACCTTCCAAAACCCATCCCTCCTCGAAACCGCCCTGACGCACAGCTCTTACGCCAATGAAACGGGCTTGGCGCATAACGAGCGGCTGGAGTTTTTGGGCGACGCCGTGTTAGGGTTTGTCACGGCCGAGCATTTATATCGGCAGCACCCCAACAAGCCCGAAGGGGAATTGACCAAGCTGCGGGCGGGGTATGTCTGCGAACAAAGCCTTGCCGCGGCCGCGAAACGCCTGGGGCTGGGCGAAAAGCTCCGGCTGGGGCGGGGAGAGAAAGCTGACGGCGGCGGCGCGCGGGACTCCATCCTTGCCGACGCGTTTGAAGCGGTGCTGGCCGCGGTCTATCTCGACGGCGGGATCGAACCCTGCCGGAAGATGGTTAAAGAAGCAATACTAAGCAACCCCCCCGCCGTCCCGGTCAGCGACGCCAAGTCGCGTTTGCAGGAGGTCTTGCAGGGTCAAGGCAAACCGGGGCCGGCATACCGCATCGTCAGCGAAAGCGGCCCCGATCACGCCAAAACCTTTGTGGTCGAAGTCGTCATAGACGGAAAATCAGCGTCACAGGGGACGGGGCGGAATAAAAAGCAGGCCGAAATGGACGCCGCGAACAAAGCGTTGGAGAAACTCATATAAACATAAATGCCGGCAAGGAGGTGAACGCGCTCTGGGCACATTGAAATCCATATCCATACAAGGCTTCAAAACCTTCCCCGACCGCGTCGACCTCTCCGTCCCGGACGGGGTGACCGCCGTTGTCGGGCCCAACGGGAGCGGGAAGAGCAACATCGGCGAAGCGGTGCGCTGGGTTTTGGGCGAACAGAACGCCCGCGTCATGCGCTGTGAGAAGAAGATGGAGGAAGTCATCTTCCACGGCTCCGAACGGCGCGGCGCGGTGGGGTTTGCCGAAGTTTCGCTGATGATGGGCAACGAAGACCGTGCCTTCGCAACGGATACCGACGAAGTGACGCTGACCCGCCGCCTCTACCGCTCGGGCGAGAGCGAATATTTTATCAACAAATCGGCCGTCCGGCTGAAAGACATCACAACCCTTCTGCTGGATACCGGGTTGGGGCCGGGCGGCTATTCGATCATCGCGCAGGGCATGATCGACCGCATCATGACCGAAAAACCGGCCGACCGGCGCGGCGTCTTTGAAGAAGCCGCCGGGATTGCCAAATACCGCAGCCGCAAGGAAGAAGCCCAGCGCAAGCTGTCGGCGGCCGAGCAGAATCTGCTGCGCGTGTCGGATAAGATCGGCGAGCTTGAACCGCAGGTCGAATCCTTGCGCGAACAAGCCGAAACCGCCAAAAGGTTTTTACTATTGCGCGACGAACTGCGCAGCATCGACATCAACCTTTGGCTCCACCAAATCGAAGCCATCCGTTCCGGCAAAGACCGGCAGAATGACCAATACCGCGAGGCCAAAGAGCGGTTTGAACAAAGCAAGGCCGAACTGGACGCGCTCTATGCCGATATGGAGCGGATGGAGCGGGAGTCTTTGGATTTGTCGCAATCTTCCGAAACCCTGCGGGAGACTGTATCGGAATTGGAAGGCAAACGCGCCGAAGCCGAAAGCGGGCTGAAACTGCACCAAAACGACATAGAACACATCGAACGGCTGCGGCAAGACCTGCTCTTGGCGTCGGAAAAGCAGGATGAACGTGCCGAGACCCTGCAAAAACAGCAGGATGAACGAATTGCCGAACAGAATCGGATCGAGGAGGCCATTCAGCGGGAAGAAAAAGCCCTTTCCGACTTAGCGGCCGAAGCTCAAAAATTGGCCGAGCAGACTGGAGACATCACGGCGCAGGCCGAAGCCCTCCACGCCAAAGCGGCATTATCGCAGGCGGCTTTGGGGGAGAGCAAGCTGCGCGGCGCGGCGTTGGAAGCCCAGCGGGGCGAACAGGCCGCCCGCCGTCAAACTCTCTATGCCGAGCGGGAGAAAGACGGCTCTGCGCTGGACGAAGCGCGCGGCCGTTTGTCGCTGGTTCAGGGAAAACTGAAAGAGGCACAGGGGAAGGTTGAAGAGCTGGACAATGTCCTCAAAGGCTATACCATCCGCGTCGAACAGCGGGCCAAGAAACTCTCGGAAGCGCGTGACAAGGCCGAAGAACTGCGGCGCGCCCTGCATGAAAAACAGTCCCGCTTGCAGCTTTTGAGCGATTTGGAAAAAGAATACGAAGGCAACCACGCCGTCGCGATGGTGATGAACAGCAAATTATCCGGCCTGCACGGCGTGCTGAGCAGCCTTATCCGCACCAACGACGAAACAGCCGTCGCCATTGAGATCGCGCTGGGTGCGGCGTTGCAGAACATCGTCGTCTCGACCGAAGAAGACGCCAAAGCGGCCATCAGCCTCTTGAAAGAACGCAAAGGCGGGCGGGCCACTTTCTTACCCCTCACCACCGTAGACGGCAACGAGGCGTTGCTCCCAATGGCGGCTGAGGCCGCAGGGACGAGAGATGAGATTGTTGGGCTGGCGTCCCGTTTGGTCGATTGCGATGAGCAATACCGCGGCGTCATCCGCAACCTGCTCGGGCGGACGATCGTCTGCCGGACGCTGGACGGAGCCATCAAGCTCTCGCGCAAAGACGGCCAGCGATTGCGGATCGTGACGCTGGACGGGCAAGTCATCCAAACAAGCGGTGCCATCACCGGCGGCAGCGTCGGGAGAAAAGTGGGCATCTTATCCCGCAAAAACGAACTGGAACGCCTGGGGGACGAGCTGGAAACGCTCACCGGGAAAGCCGCCGAAGTGGGCAAAGGTTTTGAGGAGGCCGAACGCGCTTTCAAGGCGGCGCAGTATGACTTAGATGTAGCCGAAGATGAGCGGCGGCAAGCGCAGGAAGACGCCTCGGGATTGGCCGCCGAGGAACGCCACCGCGCCGCGCTGATGAAAAACATGGAACACGCCAAAGCCCTGTGCGAAGGTGAACTTGCCGAAATCGGCAGGCGGATCGAAACCATCGACGCCGAACGGGGCAAGGAAACCGCCGCCATTGAAGAACACACCGCCGCCATCGAAACGCTGGAGGCGGAGATCGCCGCCCTTTCGGAAAGCCACGGCGCGCTGGACGTCACCGGGGCGGACTTGCGCGAGAGGCAGTCGGCTCTGCGGGAGAGGCTGGCTTCCTTCTCTGCCGAACGCGAAGGCATTCAAAAAGCGGTTGAAGAGCTGGAGGAACGAAAAAAAGACCTCTCGATGGACAGCGAAACACGCGCCGCCACGCTGGACGGCTACCAAAAGCAAGGGGAAGACCTTTTGGCGCGTTGCGAAGAACGCCGCCGTGACATCACCGGGCTGGAGCAAGCCATCAAGCAACGCCGCGGGGAGATGGACGCAACGGTGGAACGCCAGCGTTTGCTGGAAGGCAGCCGGGTTCAGGCCGGACGCAAAGCCAAAGACGGTGCCGAACAGAACATCGCGCTTTCCCGCGCCGCCGATAAACTGGAAAACAGTTTGCTCACCACCCAAAAGGAAGAAGACGCGCTGGTTTCGCGCCTTTGGGAGCAATATGAACTGACTGTCACCAAAGCCCAGGAGCTGCGCACCCCGATGGAGAGCGTTTCCAAAGCCCAACGCAGGGCTGCCGAACTGAAACGGGAAATCGGGACGCTCGGCAACGTCAATCTCGGAGCCATCGAGGCGTATGAGAGTGTGGGCGAGCGTTACCGCTATCTCACCGAACAGCGTGCCGACGCGCAGCAGTCCAAAGACGAACTGGACGGCATCATCGAGCGCATTACCGGGGAAATGCGGAGCATTTTCGCCGAGCAATTTGCTAAAATCGCGCAGCGGTTCTCAGAAACCTTCGTTGAAATCTTCGGCGGCGGCGAAGCCGCGCTCGAACTGGACGACGGCGTGGATATTTTGGAGAGCGGTGTAGAGATCAAAGCCCAGCCGCCAGGCAAGAAGCTGCGCTCCATCTCGCTTCTGTCGGGCGGGGAACAGTCGCTTTCAGCCATCGCCCTCTATTTCGCCATCTTCAAGGTGCGCCCCGCGCCCTTCTGTGTGCTGGACGAGATCGACCATGACCTGGACGACGTCAACGTGGGGCGTTTCGCTGCATATCTGAAACGCTTCGCGCAGACGGCGCAGTACATCGTCGTCACCCACCGCCGCGGAACAATGGAACAGGCCGGGATGCTCTACGGCGTGACGGCGCAGGAACCGGGCGTCAGCAAGGTCATCAGCCTGCGTTTGGACGAAGTGGAGGACAGTTACGCGGATTGATTATGGAGCAGGGAGGGAACCAGTTATGGCACGCTGTACAAAATGCGGCAGGCAGGGAACGTTTGAGGATAGCCTCTGCCCCGGCTGCAAGTCGGGTGTTACATACCACTATGTCGAAAAGCCGAAGGTGAGACCGATACGCAAAAAACGGACGGTCAAGGCATGGTGGGGGGCTTTATACGGCCCGGTGGATAAAAAGAAGCTCAGGCGCAACGCGTTGATCGTCCTGTCGGCAACCGTTCTCCTGCTGCTCGCGCTCATCCTTTTCCGTCCCAGCTTCGGCAGCGGCGAAGACTTGGAAAACGACGGGCAGCCAACGGATGAAACGATGGAGGGGAACCCATGAAAAGAGCATTGATCGGCGGATTTTTCTTTTTAGGCGGCGTGTGGCTGCTGGCGGCCGAAGCGGTCAATTACAATCAGGGGCAAGTGGCGTTGCTCGGCATCGTCTTTGGTCTTTTCGGCGGAGGGCTGATGCTGTATGAGCTGTTTAAGAAGGAGAAAAAGGACTGAACATGGGCATTTTTGATAAACTCAAAGGCAAATTCAGCGGCCTTTTTGCCGACGGCGAGAAGGTCAACGATGATTTCTACGACGAGCTGGAGGAAGCCCTCATCCTTTCCGACGCAGGGGCGGTTTTGGCGAACGAGATCGTGGAGGAGCTTCGCAAACGCTGTAAGAAGGAAAGCGTGAAACTCCGGCAGGACGCGCGCGCCGTGCTGCGGACGCAGCTGATCGAGCTGCTCGAAAACACCGGGAAACGGTCGCTGGAGCTGCACACCGGCCCGTCGGTCGTGCTGGTCACCGGCGTCAACGGCGCGGGCAAGACGACCAGCATCGGTAAGCTGGCCGCCAAGTTGGTCAATGAAGGTAAAAAGGTGCTGCTCTGCGCCGGCGACACCTTTCGCGCGGCGGCGGCCGACCAATTGGAGATATGGGCAAACAGAGCCGGGTGCGGCATCATCCGCCAGCAGGAGGGAGCCGACCCCGCCAGCGTCCTGTTCGACGCCGTCAACGCGGCCAAAGCGCGGGAGATCGACATTGTCATTTGCGACACGGCCGGGCGTTTGCAGAACAAACAAAACCTGATGAACGAGCTGAACAAGATCAGCCGTGTTTTAGACCGCGAACTGCCGGGGGCTTCCCGCGAGACCCTGATGGCTCTCGACGCCACAACGGGGCAGAACGGATTATCGCAGGTCAGGGAGTTTTCCAAAGCCGCCGGGTTGACCGGCATCATCCTGACCAAACTGGACGGCACCGCCAAAGGCGGCGTCGCTTTAGCCGTCGCCCGCGAAACGGGCGTCCCGGTCAAATGGGTGGGGCTGGGCGAACAGCTCGGCGACTTCGCCCCGTTTGACCCGAAGGAATTCGTCGAGGCGATCATATGACCATCGTATAGGATGGATAAGAAGTATCCTCCGTTTGACATTTGCGGTTATTTTGTGTATGCTATTGTAGAGGTGATTATTATGCCGGATACACGTTCAAGCGGTATGCACATCAGGGTTAACCCTGAAATAAAAGCAAATGTAGAGCCGATTCTTGCCGCAATCGGTTTGTCTTTCAGCGACGTTTTTAATCTCACGCTTAACCAAATCTACCTTAAACGCAAAATCCCGTTTGAGTTATCCTCGACCCAACTGACCGAAAACGGCTATACCCCGGAGTTTGAAGCGGAGATTCTCGCCGCCGCCGAGGAATGTTACACCGCCGTTGCGAATGGTACTGCTAAGCTGTACAGCAACACCGCGGAAATGTTCGCAGAATGGGATAAAGAGGACGATGATTGAAAAATACAAACCGTTTGAAAGCTCGCAATTCAAGAAAGGGCGTAAACTTGCCAAGAAACAAGGCCTTGATATATCGCTGTTGCGTTGGGGTATCGAACAATTGGCACAAGATATGCCTTTGCCCGCAAACTGGAGAGACCATCAGCTAAAAGGAAACATGAAGCGGCTCCGCGAGTGCCATATCGGCGGTTCCGGCGATTGGATGCTTGTGTACGAGAAACGGGAAACAGAGTTGATTCTCTATTTGTTCGGGACAGGAACGCATATTGAGTTATTTGGCAGATAGTGAAGTATTTAGGATGTAAACACGGCAGCAAGCCGTCGGAGGAGATCCCATGCAAACCATCGTAATCGCCACCCACAATCAAGGCAAGGCGCGCGAGTTCGCGCGCCTTTTAGAACCTGCGGGATTTATGATCAAAACACTGGTCGATTGCGGCGTGACCGAAGTTCCCCACGAAACGGGCGCGACCTTCCTCGAAAACGCGCTTATTAAGGCCCGGGCGGCGATGGAAGCGACAGGGCTGCCGTCATTAGCCGACGATTCAGGCTTGTGCGTCGATGCGCTGGATGGCGCGCCGGGGGTGTTTTCGGCGCGGTACGGCGGATTTTCCTCTCCGAAGGAACAAATCACCCATTTATTGCGTCAAATGGAAGGGCAGCCCAACCGCACCGCCGCCTTCGTCTGTCAATTGGTTCTACTTTACACCGATGGGAACGAAGTTTCGGCCGAAGGACGCTGCGAAGGGGAGATATTGCTTGCGCCGCAAGGGGATGGCGGCTTCGGTTACGACCCGGTTTTCTGCGTCCCCTCGAAAAACCGATCGATGGCTGAGCTGACGCCGGAGGAGAAAGACGGGCTTTCGCACAGAGGTTTAGCGTTGCGCGCATTGCTGGGGAAATTGTCATGACGCTGGCGTTATACGGCGGCAGCTTCAACCCGCCGCACAAAGGGCATGTCGCGCTGGCGCGGAAGGCTCTGGAAACGCTCCGCCCCGATAAACTGATTTGGATGCCCTCCGGCGACCCGCCGCATAAAGCCATGCCGCCCAATACACCATCGCCCGCCCACCGTCTCGAAATGAGCCGTCTGGCCGTTGAAGGGTTACCCCATACCGAAGTGAGTGATTTTGAGTTATCCGGCGGCGCAAAATATACCTATGACACGGTTGTTATGCTGCGGGAGCGGTATAACCCGGGAAAAGTGTGGCTCCTGATGGGTTCGGATATGTGGGAGACATTTGATAGCTGGCATAAAGCCGATGCGCTGCGAGAATTATGTGAACCCTATGTCTTCCCAAGGAACATTGTCCCAGCCTCCAGCACCGAGGCGCGGATGGCCATGAACGGGGAGACGCTTCCGCCCAAGGTATGGGAATACATCCGAAGGGAAGGGTTGTATGGCCCCGCCAAACCGTGAGGAGCTGCTGGCCATGCTGCGGAGGCGGCTCTCGCCCCGCCGGGTGCTGCATACGCTGGGGGTGGAGGCGGTTGCCGCCTGTATGGCCATGCGCTGGGGATGCGACGCCGAAGCGGCTCGCCGCGCGGCTCTTCTGCATGATATGACAAAAGAAGACCCCGACCCGTTGCAAAGTTTGCGCGATTATGGTATACTGCCGTCGGAATGGGAAAAAACTGTACCCAATGTATATCACGCGCTGAGCGGAGCCGCCCTTGCCCGGGAATTGGGGTTTGACGAAGGCATTGCCTCCGCCGTACGGTGGCACACCACAGGCCGCGCCGGAATGACGGTTTTGGAAAAGGTACTCTATCTCGCCGATAAGGCCGAACCGTTCCGTCAAGCATACCCTGAATTATCGGCAATCAAACTGTATCTTTACTCCGATCTTGATCAGGCTTTGTATACTGCCCTGCGCAGGATCAAGCGTTATAAAAAAGAGGGCGGGACACTGGAGCAAAACACAGTGAACGCGCTCCGATGGATAGAAAGTAAGTGCGGACATGGCGATGTTAAAAAAACGATATGAAGGCAAGCGGGTAGGCGGAAGAGAAGCGAAAAGCAGCCCGCCGTCCGGCAAACGGAAAACCATGGCGGGGCTGACCCTTTTGGCGTTAGGGCTGACAGGGTTTATCACCCTGATCGTTTCCGTTGTAAGAAACCCGATCGAAGCTGTTTTTGATTATTTTACGGCGTGGAGCATCTTTACCCTGATCCTCTCGGAATCCTTCCTGTGCATCGGCGTCTCCCTCCTCCTTTCGTCGTGGAGCGGGGCTGCCCGGGAGCGCACCACCCGGAAAGGATTGATCATCGGGGGTTCGTCGCTTGCCCTTGCGCTGGCAGGCGCGTTGTATTCCTATTTTTCCATTGTCAAAGGCTTCCTCGGCTTTTTTGAAAGGCTGAAAGAGTTTCAGGCTGCTGAAATCCTTGATCTGTCCATATTGGCGGCGTCTGTTCTCCTGCTTTGCGTCGGCGGGTATTTCCTGTTCAAACAGCGTCGCTTCATCATTTGCGCGTCGGTGGTCATCCTGTCGCTCTTCACCCTTTTGCTGACGATGCTGGTCAACCTGCGCGCGGAGATCAGTCTGCCGGATGAAATTGAGCACGAAGGGCCGTCTCTTGACCTGCTTCCTGTTGACCCGGACAATACTCCCGACCCTGAAGAGAGAACCAAACCGTATTCCACACGCAAAGGCGTGGTGACCTTCCTGCTGGCCGGGGTCAACGAGGATATGACCGACACGCTGATGGTGGCCACGCTGGATACGGTAAACGGGACAATGGACGTCATGTCCATCCCGCGCGATACGGTCGTCCCCCTGGCTCCCCGCAATACAAAGAAAATCAACAGTGCGTATATCCAGCGGCGGGGCGTGGATGAGCCGGGCATGGCGAATTTGAAAAAGGAGATCGCCTCTCTGATCGGTTTCCAGCCGCAATACAGCGCGGTGATCGATTATAAAGCCATTGAGCGGCTGGTCGACGCGGTGCAAGGTGTGGATTTCAATGTGCCGATGCGGATGAGAAAACTCTCCGAGGGGATCGACCTGTATGAAGGGCAGCGGACTCTTAGCGGGAAACAAGCCATGCAGCTCCTTCGCTTCCGCGATTACGGCCCCAACTCGCTCAAGGGGTACTTTGACACCAACGACCACATCAACGACGACTACGGCCGGATGAAGATTCAACAACTTTTCCTCAAAGAAGCGGGCAAGAAAGCCCTGTCCAACTGGGGGAAAATGCCCGAATATATCAAAATCGCGCAGGAGAATGTAAAAAGCGACGATATAGACTGGGGCGACATGCTCGGATTAGCCGAGGCTGTCAATAAGATCGGCATCGAAAACGTCAGGTTCCACACCCTGCCCACCTACACGGCGAATAAAAACTATTATGAAATCGTCAAAGCCGAAGAGGCTCTTGCTCTCATCAATGAAACCATCAACCCCTTCACCCACCCGATCGGAAAAACGCGGGTCAACTATAACTATACCGAGTAAGAAAAGAGGAGGCCTATGGAACCGAAAGAACTGGCCAAAAGCGCGGCGCAAATCCTCTCCAGCAAAAAAGCGGCCGACATCCGCATTTTGGAGGTCACCGACCTCACCGTGCTGGCCGACTATTTCGTCATTGCCACCGGCACGTCCAGCACCCATTTGAAAACCCTCGCCGACGAGGTGGAATTTGTCTTGAAGAAGCAGGACGTTCCGCCCAGGCATATAGAGGGGAAAGGCGGCGGGAGTTGGCTGCTGCTGGATTACGGTGCCGTCGTCGTTCATGTGCTGCTGCAAGAGGCGAGGGAGTTTTATTCCATCGAACGGCTGTGGTCAGACGCGAAACAGTATAATGAGGATGAACTGTAATGGAGCGATACGAGCCCAAAAACATAGAACAAAAATGGCAGCAAAAATGGCTTGAAAACAAATGTTTTCAAGCCGGCGATGCGAGCGAAAAAGAGCCTTTTTACGCCCTTGTCGAGTTCCCCTACCCGTCCGGCGTAGGGCTGCACATCGGGCATCCGCGCCCGTATACGGGCATGGACGTTTTGGCGCGGACGCGGCGGATGCAGGGGTATAACGTCCTCTTCCCGATCGGCTGGGACGCCTTCGGCCTGCCTGCCGAGAACTACGCCATCAAAAACAACATCCATCCCGCCGAAGTCGTCCGCCGCAACGTCGAGCATTTCCGCGGGCAGATCAGGAGGCTTGGGTTCTCTTTTGACGATACCCGCGAGGTCAACACCACCGACCCGGATTACTACAAATGGACGCAGTGGGTTTTTCTCAAAATGGTGGAGCACGGGCTGGCCTATAAAGCCAATATGCCGGTCAACTGGTGCCCTTCGTGCAAGTGCGTTTTGGCCAACGAGGAAGTCGTCGGCGGGCAGTGCGAACGGTGCGAATCCCCGGCCGAACACCGCGACAAAAGCCAGTGGATGCTGCGCATCACCCAATACGCCCAGCGGCTGATCGACGATTTGGACTTGTGCGACTTCCCGTCCCGCGTCATCGCCCAGCAGCGCAACTGGATCGGGCGGAGCGAAGGAGCCGAAGTGACGTTTCAGTTGACAGTGGATAGTGGAGAGTTGACAGTTTATACGACGAGGCCGGATACGTTGTTCGGGGCGACGTATATGGTTATTTCGCCCGAGCACCCGTTGATTGAGACGGTTAAGAGCAAGATCAAGAACTATGGCGAAGCAGATGATTACCGCAGGGCGGCGGCGCGGAAGAGTGATTTTGAGCGCACCGAGCTTGCCAAAGAGAAGACAGGGGTGCGGCTTGACGGGGTCACGGCGATCAACCCGGTCAACGATCAGGAATTGCCCATCTATGTGTCGGATTATGTGTTGATGAGCTACGGCACCGGGGCCATTATGGCCGTCCCGGGGCATGACATCCGCGACTGGGAGTTTGCCAAAACCTTCGGGTTACCCATCGTTGAGGTCGTTGCGGGCGGTAATATAGAAAAAGAGGCGTATACCGATACCGAAACGGGGACGATGGTCAATTCCGGGTTCCTCAACGGGCTGGAAGTCGCCGACGCCAAGAAAGCCATCACCGGGTGGCTGGCGGAAAAGGGGCTCGGCGAGCCGAAAGTGCGGTATAAACTGCGCGACTGGGTGTTTGCCCGCCAGCGTTACTGGGGCGAACCCATCCCGATCGTTCACTGTCCTGTGTGCGGCATGGTTCCGCTGCCGGAAGATCAGCTGCCGTTGAAACTGCCCGATGTGCAGAATTATAAACCGACCGACACCGGGGAAAGCCCGCTGGCGGCCATCACCGAATGGGTCAACACCCCATGCCCCCAATGCGGCGCGCCCGCCAAACGCGAAACCGACACCATGCCCCAATGGGCGGGGTCGTCGTGGTATTTCCTGCGCTATACCGACCCGTGCAACGGTCAGGAGCTGGCGTCCAAAGACGCTTTGCGCCGCTGGATGCCGGTGGATTGGTACAACGGCGGTATGGAGCATACCACCCTGCATTTGCTGTACAGCCGGTTTTGGCACAAATTTTTGTTTGACATCGGCGTGGTTGACCACCCCGAACCCTATAAAAAACGCACCAGCCACGGGTTTATCCTGGGTTCCGACGGCACCAAAATCTCCAAAACCAAGAACAACGGCATGGATCCCGACGACGTGGTCAAAACATACGGAGCCGACACCCTCCGCCTGACCATTTTGTTCATCGGCGACTTTGAAAAAGGCTGCCAATGGTCGGAGCAGACCCTCAAAGGCTGCCGCCGCTTTTTAGAGCGCGTCCATGCGCTTGCGTGCAACGGCACAACGGTTGACGAGGTAAAGCTGCACCAAACCATCAAAAAGGTCACCGAAGATATAGAGGGGCTGAAATTTAACACCGCCATCGCCGCCATGATGTCGCTCCTCTCGCTGATGGAAAAAGGCTGCGCTAAAAGCGACGTCAACATTTTCCTGCGCTTGCTCAGCCCGTTCGCGCCGCATATCTGCGAGGAGTTATGGGAGCGGCAGGGCGAAAAAGGGTTATGCTGTCAAGCGGAATGGCCGCAGTACGACCCGGCCAAAACGGTGGAAGAGTCTGTAGAACTGGCGGTGCAAGTCAACGGCAAACTGCGCGCAACGGTGACCGTCCCGCGCGGGTGCGATAACCAAACCGCCGCCGCCGCCGCGCTGGCCGCCGAACGCATACAGGCCATCGCCGAAGGCCGGGAGCCGGTTAAAACCATCGTCGTGCCGGATAAATTGGTGAACTTGATTTTTAAGGGGTAGCAATTTCGGGAACACTATCCCCATGAAACAAAAACAGGGTCGTTTTGAAGGCTGGTATTATAAGCATCAGGCAAACGGAACATCGCTGGCACTTATCCCCGGAAGGGCGGCCGGCGGTGCTTTTGTGCAGGTCGTTACAGACAGTCAGGCCTGCAACATTTCCTATCCGTTATCCCATTTTCATAAAGGAGAGCTCCTGCGTGTCGGCGGCAGCACATTTTCCTCTTCCGGCGTGACGCTTGACATCCGCCGCCCGGAGCTAACGCTGACGGGGGAGATCAAATACACAGGCATCACGCCCATACGCGGTGACGTTATGGGTCTTTTTCGGTTTGTGCCGATGGAGTGCCGCCACGGGGTTATCAGCATGAAACACCGCCTTTCCGGCACTGTTGCGCTGAATGGCGAGACCCTTGATTTCTCCGGCGGGATCGGTTATATCGAGTCGGACAGCGGCCGTTCTTTCCCCACAAAATATACATGGGTGCATTGCAATGACTTTGACCGGGATTGCTCCGTCATGGTCTCGGTGGCGCGGATACCCTTTTGCGGGCTGAGGTTTTGGGGCTGCGTCTGTGTGGTTTGGCTGAACGGGCGGGAATATCGGCTTGCGACGTATAGGGGCGTGAAAATCCTGCGCTGTGAGCGGGGCGTTATCGAACTGGCTCAAGGGAAATACCGATTATCCGTAACGGCCGAACCGCGCGAGGGGCTTGCGTTGCCCGCGCCTGATTCCGGTGCCATGAGCCGTGTTATCCGCGAAAACCTCTCTTGCCCGGCGCGGTTTCGGTTTACGGAGGGGGAACGCGTCTTGTTTGACGGGAAAAGCGATCACGCCAGTTATGAATGGGTGACTTGATTTTTCCGATTGATCCAAGCGACCGACAAATCCATCGCGGCGCGGCAGGCGTTGGTTTGGTCAAGAGCGTTGAGCATGACGAAATCGTGGATGATGGCCTCCAGCCGGGCGGCGGTCACATCAACACCGGCCTCCCGCAGCTTTGTGGCGTATGCTTCCCCTTCGTCGCGCAGGACGTCGGCCTCCCCGGTCAAAACCATGGCGTCGGGCAGACCGCGCAATTGCTCCAATGTCGCCCGCAAAGGCGACGCGGTGATCATGTTCCGTTCTGCCTCCGAGGTCGTATACTGATCCCAAAACCACATCATCCCTTCGCGGTAGAGATAGTAATCGGTTGCGAATTGGATGTATGACGGGGTATCGAAATAGGCGTTGGTCACCGGGTAAAACATCAGTTGCTTATGGATTTTAGGGCCGCCGTGGTGTTTGCACATGAGAGCCATAACGGTTGCCATGTTGCCGCCCACACTGTCTCCGGCGACCGTTAAGGTATCAAGGGTCAAACCCAGCCCGGCCGCCAAGCCCGGCAGGGCGCACAGGACGGCGTAGCACTGCTCGATGGCAACGGGGAACTTGGCTTCGGGCGAAAGGCTGTATTCGGGAAAGACGACGACCGAATTGGTGCGCGCCGCCAATTCGCGGACGAGTTTGTCATGGGTATGCAGGTTGCCGAAGACCCAGCCCGCTCCGTGGAGATAGAAAATCACGTTGGGC
The DNA here is from genome assembly GCA_009782475.1 of Oscillospiraceae bacterium. Lineage (GTDB taxonomy): Bacteria > Bacillota > Clostridia > Oscillospirales > UBA929 > UBA929. Next base: position 30,132 of record WRIZ01000028.1, read on the forward strand.
GTGCCGATGATGTTGTCCGGGCGGATGAGATGAACCGAGACGCTTCCCCAGCGTCCGGCGTGGAACAAGGTTGTTGTAACGGTGGCCGGGTGTTTGTAAGCGTGCGAATCTTGGGCTTGGTTGAGGCGTTCGCGCCCTTGCGCGGGCGGGAGCTGAAAGATCAGCGGCGGGTTTGCCGCGGCGTCGGCGACCGCGATGGCCGCGGGTTCCAAAGAAATGCGGTGTTCCATATGGCTATCCCCTCACTTAAACAGGTGTTATTGTTATTCTATGAGGGGAAATCGTGATGTGCCAGTTGTATCATTTCTTCAATGGTCGGATGTTTCTTCAGCGGCATTTACCTTTCCCGCTCCTTTGTTAAATTCTCGTTTCTTATGTCGGTTTATGTAGATTGTAAAACTCCTTGAGGGATTTCTTTGCGGACATTATATCAAATCCCGGTGCTGATGACAAGAAATTCATTAACAAAAAATCTACATTTGGATATTGACATTGTGAAAACAGACAGATATACTGTAAACAATATGTATCATTGTCGCGCAATAAGACAACATTTACCGAATCCACAGCAAAGACTTATTCGGCACAGTAATCTATATGATGCAGGTATTTAAGCAAAAGGGGTGTTTGCGGCATTATATTGCGGATGAAACAATTAAAACGAACTATGAAAGCACCAAGAGTTTGATCAACACAGCCTTAGGGTTGATCTGTGACGGGGTTGCCGACTCTATATTCAAGTTTATCAAAGCCGAGCGCATCCTGCATCCGACTATCCCTCAAACGGGTTTAGTATGGTCAGCCGTTTATCAATCACTTGACCGTGCTGCATGTCCTCAGAGTAAAGAACATTACAGCCACAGTCAAGGGCGGCGGCCAACAACAGAGAATCCCAATACGAATACTCATAACGTTCTTTTAATTTCAAGCAGGATTCAACGGTGCTTAATGAAACGCTTGTGACGTTCGCGCAGCGGATGATTTCCGAAACATAACGCAGTATTTCCTTGTGTGTGACCTTGTTTTTGCTCATTGCTGAATAAAACTCATTCAATATTTGAGTGCTGACAAAAATACTCGTTCCGGTAAGGTGCTCTTTCAGCAACCCAATAGCCATTTCACGCTTTTTAGGTTCTTTTACGGTATACGCATATACAAAAACATTTGTATCCACGAAAACGCTATCTCTCATACAGTTCCTCCCGTGAGAAGAACTTGAAATCCGGGTCGGAAACGGGGCTGTCGAGCATGGGAAGGCAACCATCCCAAACCTTTAATGTTTCTTCGATCTGCGTATCCACAAAAGGCAGTTCACGCAATAGCGAAAGCAGCGATTCAGCTTTTTTATCGTCACGGATGTTTAAGACTACTTTTGTCATGGTGATTTATCCTCCCCTTCAGTTTTTCTAATTGTATTATACACAAAATCAATTGAAAAATCAAGCATCAGCCGATAACAAATCCCTTGACAACTCCCCGCTTATCGGATACAATACCTTCAATCGGGGGGATTTCCCCAGTAACCAAAACACAAAACATCACGGCAGGCTGAAGTGGTGGAACACTTCAGCACCTACATAAGGTGAGCAATCCACCCTACACAACCGAAACCGGCACCGTGACAATGCGAGTATAACACAAAATTCCTATCTTCGCAAGCATGGTTCGCACGTGTAAGGGTCAAACGGGGCTGCTTGAGCAGTCTCCGCGCCTTG
>WRIZ01000029.1 GCA_009782475.1 Oscillospiraceae bacterium
TCACCCGCAGAGATCATACCCGATTCCTCCTAAACAATAGCATACACGGTATTGTATACCATTACACCTTATTTGGCAAGTGAAAATCATGTAAACCCGGTGTAACTGCCAAATCCCAGCAGATACAAAGCCAACGCAAATGACCCTCCCCTATCCTGCACCAACGCGTTCAATTCCTGCAAAACGGTGTCTTGGGGGATCACAGCCGCCGCTGTCTGTGAAACAACGTCATGGACGACCTCAGGCAGGATCATGCACATCCGATAAAAGGCGTCTTCCTGCCCGATTACTAGAGCATAAACGTTTCAACCCTTCGATTATTGTCTTGGCGACTTCATAAGCCAATTGAACAGGGACAGCATTGCCGACTTGTCGGTACTGCTGTCCTACGCTTCCGCAAAACTCCCATTCATCAGGGAAACATTGGCAGCGGGCATTTTCGCGGACTGTAAACGGACGCGCTTCCAAAGGATGACAGCGGTCTGTTTGCTTTTGAGACGGGGATGTTAATACCGCGAGGGATGGCTCGTCCATACTAAGCCTGCGTAAAATCCCTGTCCGCCCCCCTCCCATATACCAACAGCTCTTCATATATTCTTTCGCTATATCTGACGGGATGTCCCGCCAATATCCGCCGGGCGGAACCAACCCATAAATTTTTCGCTTATATTCAGAGTATTGAACCCCTCCGCTCAACGGAACATCGTGCAGAATATCCCGTAATAGAGGTTTATATCTATGCGGTTTTGGCGGGTCGATCCGCAGTTTATCCGCAAGATCATTACGGATTCCGATGATGATCAGACGTTCCCGTTTTTGAGGGACGCCATAATCCCAGGCGTTCAAAACGCTTTCCTTGATGGTATAACCCTCAGCTTTGAAAATATCATGGATCGTTTTATATGTACGCCCATGATCGTGTGTCAATAAACCGCGTACATTTTCAAACAGAAAAACCTTTGGCTGTAGCTTATGCAGAAATACCGCGTAATGATAGAACAATGTCCCTCGCGCATCTTCCAATCCCAGCCTTTTTCCTGCATAGGAAAAAGACTGGCAGGGAGCCCCGCCGGAAAGTAAATGCAAATCGCCTTTTTTTATCGTAAAATATTGTTCCAAATCCAAAGGGGATATATGGGCGATGTCATCGTGTATGACGTTCCATTTCGGGCGATTTTTCTTCAGCGTACCGGCAGCGTTTTGCTCTATCTCAATAAGGCCGATGGTATGAAATCCAGCTTTTTCAAGGCCAAGGGCAAGCCCGCCGGCTCCGGCGAACAGCTCAATCGACTTTGGCTTTTTGCGAGCCACCGGCAAATCCTCCTTAACCCTATATATAGCTGATAATACATATAATACCACAAAATATAGAACCATTCAACAAGAATATAAATGCCTAGACTAGACACCGCAATCCTACAGCACCAATAATTCCTTCGGCGCGGTTGTCAGATTCACGCAGCCTGTTTCCGTCAGCACGATCACGTCCTCGATCCGCACGCCGAACCGCCCCGGCAGATAGATTCCCGGTTCGGCAGAGATCACGGCACCCGCCGGGAGGGGGTTGGTCTCCCCCGGGTTGGCGTTGGGCGGCTCATGGATTTCCAAACCAAGCCCGTGACCGAACCCGTGGCCGAACGCGCCGCCGTATCCGGCGTCTGCGATGATTTTGCGGGCGATGGCGTCTATGTTTTTTCCGACAACGCCGGCTTTCGCCGCCGCGATGCCGGCCTTTTGCGCCTCGAGAACGATTTGGTAAACCTTCCGCATCTCTTCGCTCGCTTCCCCGATGGCGACGGTGCGCGTCATATCGGAGCAATAGCCTTTATACACACATCCGAAATCCATCGTCACAAAGTCCCCTCGTTCGATCGCCCTGTCGGTCGGTTCGGCGTGGGGTTTGCTGCCGTTGGGGCCGGACGCCACGATGGGGTCAAAGCTCGTTTTCTCCGCGCCGTTTTTCAGCAGACGGTAAACGATCTCGGCACAGACGGCGCGTTCGGTCACACCGGGGCGCAGCATCGGCAGCACCTCGGTCAGGGTTTGCTCGCTGATACGCTGGGCTTCGCGCATCCGTTCAATTTCCGAAGGGTCTTTCACAGCCCGCAGGGCGCGCAAGTTATCCTCAACCGGAATGAGTTTGAACCCCTTTTTCCAGCTTTCCGCGCTGCGCATGGTCAAGACGTCGGCTTCAACGCCGAGGCGTTTGCCGCGCCTCATGACCTCGCAAACAATGTCCGGCGCTTTGCGTTCAATGCCGGATTGCTCCACCGTGTAAACCCCGTTTGAACAAGCCCTTGCCGCTTCGATATACCGAAAATCGGTGATCAGGATACTTTCCTTCGGCGTGAACAGCACAACGCCCGACGAAGACTTTAGCCCGGTTGCGTACACGCGCGAAACCTCTCCGGTCAGCATCAGGCCGTCGAGTTTTTTTTCGTTTAGAATATTTCTAATCCGCCGTATTCTCTCCGTCATGGATGGTATACCTTCTTCATAAAGGCCGCGTCTTGGGTTTGCGTCCCGCGGCTTTCGCAGATCACAGTTGAGCAGTAGCCGCGCTCTCTGAGCAGGACGGCGAGCGGCTGCCAGTCCGGGCCGCCTTCGTCGTTAAAGGTCAAATGCTTGCTCTCCCCGCTTTTTGTAAACGCGATCTTGGAAAAATGGATGTGGCATTCCCGGGCGCGCTCGATCCCCAGTACATTCTCCATCTCGTCCAAAACAGCGGTAAAGTCGTTGACCTGACCAATTGAGCGGGCATACAGATGCCCGAAGTCAACGCAAGGCAAAAGCGTTTCACCGAGGCCGCATAGCTCCAGCACTTCCCCGACCGTTCCCAGCTGATTGACCTTGCCCATTGTCTCTAGGCAAAAAAACATCTCCGGCCATTGTTCATTCCGTGCCGAATGTAAAACACTTATCATCGTTTCCTTCGCCGCGCTCAGAGCTTCATCGCGTGATAACCCCATGGTCGCGCCGGTGTGGACGACGATCCGCCGCGCCCCGAGCCATCCGGCCAGTTCGGACGATTGACGGAGGTAGCCGATGTTGCCTTCCAGCCGTTCGGGGTTGGTCAAACTGATGAAATACGGCGCGTGGACACTGAGCGCGACGCCGTTCTGTTCGGCGTTGCCGCGTAAAACTTCGGCGGCGGCTTGTTTCATCTGCACCCCATGCCCGCATTGGACTTCAAAGGCGTCGAGACCGTTTTGCGCCAAATAGGCCGGAATATCGGCCACTTTGCCGGTATACCCATCGTCACATCCCGCCGGGCCGAAACGCAAACCGCTCATAATAACTCGATACTCCTTTTTACAAAATGGTTTTCAACCGAACGGCGGAATGAGGATAAAAACCCTTTCACCCTAGGCGGTACAAGGATGACATGCACCCCTGCTCTGTGACCCGCCCTGATGTCGGTGCGGTATTGGTCGCCCACCATAACGGCCTCGGAAGGACTGACGCCGAGCCGTTTCAACGCATCCAGTATGCCGCGCGAGCCGGGTTTTCCGGCGCGGGCGACAAAGGGAAGCCCCAGCGGGTCGCAGAACGCCATCACGCGCTTTTTTCCGGCATTGGAAACGACGAGAAGCGGGATGAGGGCGTCTTTGAGGCTTTTGATCCAAACCCCGACCGCTTTGTCGGGGACGTTGGAGCGGTAACCCGCGACGGTGTTGTCCAAGTCGGAAAGCACGGCGCGTATCCCCCGCTTTTTTAGAAGCTCGGGGGTTATTTGGCAGACATCTTCGACGAGAATGATCGGTTTTTTCATATGCGGTTACGCCCCGTAGTACATATTATTGAGGAGGTGTCATTGCATGGATCAGCCTTTTACCACTTATTGCTGCGCTGTTCCGCCTGAGCCGGGCGGGTTGGGACGCATCCCTGTCGCCCATATGGCATGGTCTGCGGGCCCCGGACTTGCGCTGCTTTCCTTAGGTTCCCCCGTCCTGCAACCGCAGTTGCTAGCGGGTGCAGCGTCACGCTGCCGTTGCTTGATGGTTGTGAACGATCAGCCGTATGACCGCTCCGGCGGCGACCCGCGCCGGTTGATGCAGGAATGCCTGTATATCTGCCGGACGTTTGGGTTTACCGGGCTGGTGTGCGATTTTGAGCAGCCCGCCCGCCCCATGCTGGAAATGTTTATCCGGGAATGCGCCGAAGCGTTCGGGGAAAGGGGGTATACTGTTTACGCGCCGGAACGGTATGCGCATTGCCATGAGCGCACCCGCGTCCTTGTGCCGACAGCCCTCATGTCGGGTTCGCTGCCCAACCGCTTGCGTCAGGCCGCGGCGTTGTACGGGCCGCATCGGGTGGCTTTGGAGATGGAACGGACGGGACGCGACCTCGTCCTGCCAAATTCAGACGGTACAGGTTCGGGGCTGTCGCCGGAAGCGATCTCCATGATCCTCCGTTCGCGCGGCGGTTCGTCTTTCTTCTCCGGGGAGCTGGGGGCAAGGTATTTTACTTATAAAGACAATGAAGGACGGACGCACTTTGTTGTTTACGACGACCCCGGCACCTTCCGCTATAAAATCGACCTCGCGCTTCAGCTGGGCATCCGGGAGGGATTTGCGCTGTATCCCGATATGCTGGGGTTGGGGTTGCTATAGCATCGGAAGCAACTCCATCAGCACCCGCGCCGTTGTCACGGCATCGGCCAAAGCGCGGTGGTAGCCTTCGCCGCTCACACCCAATGCCTGCGCCACCGCTTCCAGCCTGTAGGACTTCAAGCGGCAGAGCTTTCGGGAGAGCTGGACGGTGCAAAGGGTTTTGGAGGGTACGGGTAACCCCGCGTCGCCGCAGTAGCGTCGCAGAAAACCCATATCAAACGGAACATTGTGTGCCACCACGGTGTCTGTGCCGATAAAATCCAAAAGATTGCGCAGATGTTCTTCAAACGGCGTCTTCCCCATCACCATTCTCGCTGTAATGCCGGTGATTTGGGTGATTTTTTGTGATATAAACGACTTCTTCGGGGAGCATAGATCGGTGAATACCTCCCCGATTGTCAAATCGCCCTCGCCGTCGTCCTCGACGCGTACCGCCGCGTATTCAATAATATCGCTTTCATACGGCGAGAGGCCGGTCGTCTCAAAGTCGATGACACAGTACATTACAGTTCGCCCTTTGTTCCGCTTAGATACTTTATGGTGGTTTGCACGGCTTGCTTATGCTCGCCCAAGTCTTCGCCCATGAAACGGTGGTCGAAGCTGCGGATGAAAACGGCTAGGCTTTCGGATAGATTTTGCATATATTTCGACGCCTTAACCCTCAGAGAAGAGGAAAAAGCCGAATTTTCCTTTTTTGATAGCTCTTTCGGCGCGGCTTGGGCAAGAGCCACAATATGCGGGCGGCAGATCATCGGCTGGGCTTCCCATTTTCTGCGGAAATCCTCCTCTGTGCGCCACAAATGGAGGATATTGCTGTAATATGATGTCAAAAAGCCGCCTACGCGGTCGCACACATAGCAGTTTTCGGCAAAAAGATGCTTCTCGCTTTTTTGAAGCGACTGGATATGCGTTTCCAACACCAACGCCAGCGGAAGGCGTTTTTGGCGTTTCAGCAGTTCCGCCAAATGCCCGGCGCAAAACCCGAGCGCGTTGGTGCGCTGGCGCACGTCCGGCTCCATCATGGCAGGGCCGAGGGTATAGTCCAGCGTATCGTCGATCAGTTTGAGGTGCAGGCGGCAGACGGGGCATTGGCCGTCGATGACCTCGAACGATTCGTTGATGGGGATGGAATAGATGGTCTCTTTCACTTGCGTCCCCCCTTTTCCTATGCTACAATTATCCCTGTAAATGCCGCTTTTGTCAATCACTATCTTTTTGGGAGGCAGCCTATGGGAAAGTTGCTGACGCATACCCTCCGTATCCCCGACAACGCCGCCGATTGCTTCGGCCGCTGCAGGCCGGGGGCTTTGCTGAACATCTGCCAGGAAACAGGCAATATGCACTCGATTGAGATCGGATACGCCAACGACGACCTGCCCGAAGGCTTTAGCTGGGTGCTGGTCAAGGCTTTCCTGCGGTTGGAACGTCCGTTGAAACGGCAGGAGGAGATCACCGTTTCGACATGGTACCGAGGCAGTGCCGGGGCGCAGGTCTACCGTGATTATGATGTCTATGCCAACGGCGTCCGCGCGGGCGAAGTCATCACGTCATGGATCATGTTCGACTTGATCCGGCAGCGTCCTGTCCGCCCGGATATAGCGAAAGAGACAGACCTGATCTATACGCCGCCGGAGCCGAAAACGGTTATTCCGAGCAAACCTGAAAGACCCGGTGAAACACATGAAGCCGGAACGCGCCCGGTGCGGTATTCCGACCTTGATATGAACGGGCATATGAACAATATCGTATACCTTGACGTCGTCTGCGACACTTTGCGGCTGGAGGAACATGCCGGGGTTTTCCTGAAAAGCGCGGAAATTCATTATGTAGGCCAGACCCTGCCCGGCCAAACGCTTGAACTGGAAACCGGAGACCTTTCGGATGGGCGGCATTACGTTTCCGGCGCGGTTTCCGGGAAACGGTCATTTGAAGCCCTTGCCGAACTGGGCGGCCTATAGGCTTTGACGCCATGAGCGATAACAGCCATGCAGGCGGCGGTCTTCACCACAGCAACGCACAAACAGACCGGGATCAAAAACGCCTCGATACGCCCGATCAATTCGCCTCCTTTGGCCACCCGCAACGCTGTGTGGAAGGGGTAACGCACCGTTTCGGCGAGCGTCCCTCCCAAGGTGAACATACTGAGCGACCATACAGCCGCACCGATCCCCAACGCAACCAATAAAGCGGCAAGATAAGCCCGAAAGGGCTTTTCTTTATATCGGAACGACGGCATGATCCCAAGCAAGGCAATTCCTTCACAGGCCAATACAAGCGGGTTGCGCTCCCACACACGCGGAACAGTAAAGCCGCCGGATTGCAGCTTCCCGGCCAATAAAACGGCCGAAAGCCCAATGAAAACCAACACCAGCGGCAAGGTAAACGCCGAGAATTTCCTGACTTGCTCCGAACCGCCGAACGCAAGAAAAAAGGCGGCGGCAACGGTGACGGCAGCGAGCAGCCAATCAGGCGTTCGCGGAAGGGATGTTGTCCCGACAAAGACCGACAACCTATACGCCGTAACGGCGGCTGTAAACGCGGCGGCGGGTATGAAGACAACGGCAAGTATCCGTTCCATAACGCGCGTATTTGTGAGGGGTTTCATTAAGGGAATGAGCAGGAGCGCGAGCAGCGGCGCAAACGGGATAGAGAGCAGCTCCCCTGTCATAAACAGCGCGAGGACGCAAATCATTTTCCTCATTTGACCTTCCCCTCCGCCAGATATAATTGCAGCGGTTTTTCCTCTTTCGACGCTTCCAAAATGTCGCGGAGCTTATAAGAAGCGATCCCGCCGTCCTCTTCTGTTTGCAGGAGTTTTCCCGCGTCGTCCGATTTGATGATATAGACCGTTTCGCGCACTTCACGGTTTTCTAGAAGCCATTTACGCAACTCCTCGGCGGGCGCGTCTTTGCTGAAAATCACAACGGCCATCGCGCCGAAATACAGTTCAAAATCCAAACCCTTCGAGAGTTTTTCCGCCGCTTCGTCCATATTTCGCCCCGTTGACTCCACAACGCGTGTCCGAAGCCCCTCTTTCTTGGGTGACGATGAACGGTCAACAATTTCCATCAGGACTTTCAGATTGCCATGTTCATCTTTGTCGAATGCCATCCCCGTTACGATGCTGAGTTTGTTCAAATCCTTATAGTCCCAGCAGCCGGACAGCAGAAAACAGAGCAGCAGAAACAACGGTAAACATCTACGCATCGCTTCCCCTCCTTGCCCGTCTACGATTGCCGCTCAGACGCTCCGGGCGGGTGTTTAACATCCATTGAGGGGCGCGGATCAAGGCGTCTTTCTGATCCTCCCCCTTCCCGCCGATTTGCTTCACGCCGAGTGACGTCAGCGAGTCCATGTGGATGACGGTGACGATGACCGCCGCGGAAAGCCCGAACAGACCGAACAGCGACGCACAGGCGAGATAGAAGAAGCGCAGGATCAGGCAGGCTTCATCGAGTTTCGGGACGAGAATCCCGGTGATGCCGGTCAGAGCCGCGACGATGATCATTTGCGGGGAGACGATACTGGCTTCAACAGCGGCTTGCCCGATGATCAACGCGCCGACGATGCTCAAAGCCTGTCCCCCGTTGGCCGGCATACGCATCCCTGTTTCCCGCAGGATGTCGAAGACGATCAGCATGAAGAAGGCTTCAAACGCCGCCGGGAAGGGTGTGTTTTGAAATTCGGAAGCCATATTCAGCAGCATGGAACCCGGCAGTATCTCATATTGGCCGGAGACGACGCATATATACAACGCCGGGGTGATCACCGTGATGAAAAAAGCCGCGATACGCAGCAAACGGGCAAAGGAAGCGTGGATATAACTGACGTAATAATCTTCGCTGCTCTGAAAATTCTCCACAAAAATATACGGCAGCGTCAGGACGACCGGGCTTCCGTCGGCGATCAGCGCGATCCGCCCTTCCATGAGCTTTCCTGCCGCGACGTCGGGGCGTTCGGTCACCCCGGCCGATCGGAAGGGCGAACGCCGATGGTCGCGGATCAATTCATTGATGGTGTTGGTGTCCAGCACGCCGTCGATGTCGATGGTTTCAAGCCGCTTTTTTAAGTCCGCCAGCAGCTCAGGCTTGACAATGCCATCAAGATAACATAAGGCAACGCGCGTCCGTGTCCGACGCCCGAGCATCAAGTTCTCGATTTTGAGATTCCCGGTGCGGAAACGGCGGTGCAGCATGGTGAGATTTCCGAGGAGCGATTCGCCGAACCCTTCGCGCGGCCCCGATAACACCTTTTCGCTGGACGGCTCGCTTACGCCGCGCAGTGAAAAACCCTGCGTGCTGAGAACAACCGCCTCCATCCCGCCCGGAAGCAGGACGACAGTGTCGCCATACGCAATGCTGTCTTCTATATCGGTGAAAGAGCTTGTCATTTGCGGGAAATGCGCCAACAGCACATCTTCAACCAAAGCGGAAGGACGTTTGTGATCGACAGCCTCTGAATTGACCAGCGGGCCGATGATGTATTCATCCACAATGGCGTTGTCGATCATTCCGCCGCAATAGGCTAGATGAAAAACGGCCTCCGGGTCGTGTTGGTTGCGCACGGTTCGCAGGATGAAGGTATAGTCGCGCTCAAACCGCCGCCGCAGTTCGATCAGGTTGTTTTCCACGCATCCGGTCAAAGTGTCCGGCATAAGCCACCTCCATAACGCCTAGCGCACGCTGGGCGTAAGATAAAACCCTGCCGTGCCTAGCATACGCTTGGCATTTGACAGGATTTTTAGTATGTGCCGTTTGGTGGGGATTATGCTTTGACCGAGTAGACCATCAGCTGAAGCTCTTTGGGCGTCGCAGGCTTGCCGTAGTAATTGGAAAAGGTCTGAACGACCCGCATTTTCCGGTCTTGCAGAATGGCGGTCAGTTCAGCTTTGGTATACAGCCTTGTTCCCTCGGTGTCTTTTTGTATATTGTCGGGTGGCATGGCAATTTCGCCGAAGGTAAGCCCCCAATCAGTAAACAGCATACGGCGGCGGACAGGATCCCAGTCAAAATCAGGCAGGGAGATCATTTTGCTTCCCACCTTCCAATGCCGTTTGGGGAAGAACTGCTCCGCGTGTTCGGCGTTGCACACATCCATCAAATGTTTGCCGCCGGGCTTCAGCGCGCGGGCGATGACGTCGAAGAATCGAAGATTCTCTTCATCTTCCTCAAACGTACCGAGCATACCGTCGGCTAGATTCAACACAACGTCAAACTCGTTCTCAACCCGTAAATCCAAAGTATCCGCGTGAATGAACTCCACCGTCAGGCCGGAGGCTTTCGCGGATTGAACCGCGTCTTCGATGAGCGATTGGGTCAAATCCACTCCGACGACCGAAAAACCCCTGCGAGCCAATGACAGCGAATGCCTGCCGAAGCCGCAAGCCAGATCGAGGATGCGCTCCTTCCCGGTCAGCCCGAGCGTTTTGATGATGAAGTCAACCTGATTCTCTGTGTCCTCCGTCCACGGATGGGTTTTGATCTCCAGGGTAAAGCCGGTTTCTTTGGGGTTCATTTGGATCATCCTTTCAAACTCTTTCAAACTCTTTGAAACCAGCGTATCACGGCCGCGAAAAAAGATATAGACTTATCTTTTCCGTTGTGGTATGATATTGTAAAGGTATGAGAAAAAGACGGACATTTCGTCCGCCTTTTATTTATGCTTCGGTTTACCTTGATATTCCTTTACACATACCAACCTCTTTACAATGCGGGCATTTTAAGAGCTTTTTATTTCCTATACGCACAATGTGTATTATTTTTTGATGCCATTTTACTGAGAATGTTTTACCGCAGTTAGGGCAAAGAACCTTGTTATATAAAAACAAGCTCATCAATAATCACCCCATCTACGTTCACACCGCCGCCAGTTTAGAATAACTCTCCTTCAACGCCGGATAGAGCGTTTTATAAACGCTATAATATGTTTCATATTCTTTGCTGTTGGCCTCAATAGGCGGTTGCGGGGCGTTGTATTGTATTAGGTTGGCGCACGCCTCCGGCACCGATTTATACAACCCCGCGCCGACTCCGGCCAAAACAGCCACGCCCAAAGCGGGGCCTTCCTGGCTGGTTGCCGTGCGGACGTCGCAGCCGAACATATCGGCCAGCATCTGCCGCCAAAGCGGACTGGTGCCGCCGCCGCCGCAGGCCAGCATCTCGCTTGTCTGTACGCCCATGCCGCGCAGTACCTCCACGCAGTCCCGCAGGGAGTATGAGACGCCCTCCATGACGGCGCGGAGCATGTCGTCCCGTGTGTGCATCCCGGATAAACCGAAGAATACGCCCCGGCAATCGGCGTCGAGGTGAGGCGTCCTCTCCCCCATCAGATAGGGTAAGTAGAGAAGCCGCCGCGCCCCGATGGGAACTTTTGCCGCGATCTCGTCGATTTGCCTGTAATTGAGATCCATGCAGAGCTGTTCGCGGAACCATTTGAGCGACAGCCCCGCCGCCTGTGTGACGCCCATCACGTGCCAAGCTCCGGGGACGGCACAGCAGAAGGTATGCACCCGCCCCTTCGGATCAATGGTGACGTTATCGGTATGCGCGAAAACGACGCCCGACGTGCCGATGGTGGTGAACGCCTTGCCGTCGGTCACGACGCCGGTACCGACCGCCGCCGCCGCGTTGTCGCCCGCGCCGCCGACCACGATTGTTTTAGCGGAAAGCCCTGTCGCCTTCGCCGCCTCGCCGCTGACGGTTCCGGTGACGTCCACGGATTCATAGACTTTGGCCAACAACGATGGGTCAATGCCGAGCTTATTCAGCACTTCGTCCGACCAACAGCGTTTTGGGACATCTAAAACCTGCATCCCGGAAGCATCGGAGACTTCGGTGGCGAACTCCCCTGTCAGTTTGTAACGCAGATAGTCCTTGGGCAGCAGGATGTGGCGGCATTTGGCGTATATCTCCGGCTGATGTTTTTTCACCCACATGATCTTTGACGCGGTAAAGCCTGTCAAAGCCGGATTGGCGGTGATCTCCACCAGCCGTTCGGCTCCGACGAGATTGGTGATCTCAACGCACTCCGCCGCCGTACGCTGGTCGCACCAAATGATCGACGGGCGCAGTACATTGCCGCCGGCGTCCAGCATCACCAAGCCGTGCATCTGCCCTGAAATGCCGATGGCGGCTATGTCATCGGTCGGGACGCCGCTCTTTTGCAGAACGGCCTGTATGGTCTCAACCGCGGCATTCCACCAGTCCTGCGGGTCTTGCTCCGCCCAGCCGTTTTGCGGCTGGCTGAGCGGGTATTCGGCGGACGCCGAAGCCAACGGCTGCAATTCTTCGTTAAACAGAACCGTTTTGGTCGCCGACGTGCCTAAATCAATCCCTAATAATGTTTTCATAATCTTATGAAAGTAAGCATAGCTTAACGACATCCCAAAGCTGTTCGGCGTTTCCGCCCGCTTGGGCGCGAAGATAAAGCGCGTTGAGAAGCGGGACGGCGTTTTCGGCGTCCAGTTTTTCGACGGCGGCGCGCATTTTGGGGGAATTGCTCAGGGTGATGGAAACAGTGATTTCGTCCGAGGGCTTAGCACCAGCGGAGGCGGCTTCCGCCCCGGCTTTACGAGCCGCGCGTTTGGGCTTATCCGAAGAGGGTTTTGCTGTTCCGGCAGCTTTCCTGCCGCGTTTGGCTTTGGGGATGAAGTTATAGCCGCGCCCGTTCAGAAATTCTGTGAGAAGGGCGTCGGTACACGGCTCCATAACATCGCTCTCGCCGGTAAACCAAAACGGAGTGATGTTGAGCGTTTCGGCAAGGGGAAGCAATGTCTTCGCGCTGAGGCTGCCGGTTTTGAAGATACGGTAAATCGAGGTGCGCTTTTGGCCGGACAGGGTTTCGATGTCTTTTTTCTGTTTGCGGGAAGCGGCCGCGAACGCGTTCTTTACACGTTCCGCTGTTTTGTTCTTATCTTTGCTTACATTGACTTGCTTTAAGCGTTCAATCAAATCGGGTGTAATCATTGTTATTTCCTCCGTTTTTGATAAGTTGACCCGATTATATCATATTGATTTTCGAGATACAAGATATAATTTTATATTTCTTGATCAATAGAAAACGGGTATTGAACAGGTTATCAACCTTTCACCTTTTGAATCAATCTATACAACGCGTTCAAGGCTTCCAGCGGCGTCAATGTGTTGATGTCCATCGTTTTTAGCAATTCCAAAATTTCCGCTGCGGCAATATGTTCGAGCGATAATTGTTGTAAAGGTTCTTCCTTTACTTCTCGCACGGTTTTGACCGTCCCGCCCTCTTCCAGCCGCTTCAAAATAGCGCGGGAACGCGTGATCACGCTGTCGGGAAGCCCTGCCAAACGGGCAACTTCAACACCGAAGCTGTCGTCGGCACCGCCGGGAACGACACGGCGGAGAAAAATGATCTCTTCTCCCCTCTTCTTAACGGAAACGTGAAGATTTACAATGCCGGGCAAATCCTGCTCCAAAGACGTCAATTCGTGGTAGTGGGTTGCGAACAATGTTTTCGCGCCGATTTTCTTATGGGTATACTCCAAAACCGCCTGCGCCACGCTCATGCCGTCGAAGGTGGATGTGCCGCGCCCGACTTCGTCGAAGAGGATCAAACTCCGTTTGGTGGAAAAGCGCAGGATGTCGGCCACTTCAGTCATCTCCACCATAAAGGTCGAACGCCCGCCCGCTACATCGTCGGACGCGCCCACACGGGTGAAAATGCGGTCGCACACGCCGATATGCGCGCTCTTGGCCGGCACGAACGAACCGGCTTGCGCCAGCAGGGTAATCAAAGCGACCTGCCGCATATAAGTCGATTTCCCCGCCATATTAGGGCCGGTGATGATGGCTGTCGGCGCGGAACGCGTCAGCTCCGTGTCATTCGGCACAAACAGGCCGCCGTCCAGCATCTGCTCGACCACGGGGTGCCGTCCTTCCGTGATAAGGATGACGTCGGAATAATCGACCGTCGGTTGGCAGTAACCGTTTTCCTGCGCCGTTTCAGCGAACGAACAAAGCGCGTCGAGGCGCGCCAACGCTTGCGCGGTCTGCTGAATGCGGTGTGCATTCTCTACGCATAGGTTTCTTAGAACTGCGAACAATTCGCCCTCCAAAGAGGTAAGGCGGTCTCCGGCCGACAGGATGTCCGATTCCAGCTCTTTGAGCTGCTGTGTGATATACCGTTCACCGTTGGCAATCGTCTGTTTGCGGATATACTCCTGCGGGACTTGCGGAATATACGATTTGCTCACTTCGATATAATAGCCGAACACCTTGTTGTAGCCGACTTTCAGCGTCTTGATGCCTGTCCGCGCCCGTTCTTCGGCTTCCAGCGACATAAAGGCCTCGCGCGCGCCGGACACCAAACCGCGCAAGCGGTCTACCTCTTGGTTGTATCCATCCTGGATAAACCCTCCCTCTCGGATGGAGAAAGGCGGGGTTTCCACTATGGCCGCGTCTAAAACCGAAAAGACATCATTGAGCGGGTCACAATCGCCGTCGATGCTCCGCAAACCCGGTGAGCATAGTTGCGATACATGGCTTTTCACGGAAGGGACACGCTCCAAAGCGTTGCGCAGGGCGCGCAGGTCGCGCGCCGACGCGGTGTTGTAGAGGATGCGTGTCAGAATACGCTCGATGTCGGGCAGCCCATACAGCAACCGCTGCAATTCTCCCCGCGTGATCAACCCGTCAACCAGTTCGGCGACGGCATAAAGGCGGCGGTTGATGTCGGCGGGCGAAGCAAGCGGGCGTTCCAGCCAGCCGCGCAGAACTCGTCCGCCCATCGCCGTTTTGGTTTTGTCAACAACCGAGAGGAGCGATCCTTTTTTCTCCCCTGAACGCAGCGTTTCGGTCAGCTCCAGCGTCTGTTTGGCCGTATAGTCCAGTTCAAGGTAGGCGTCATGCTCGTAAACATGGAGAGTCAGATGGACGTCCTCGCACATCATTGCGCGCAGGTAAACCAGCAGTCCGCCCGCCGCTTTGGCCGCTTCGGGACGGTCACTTAAACCAAGAGCTTCTCCGTCCGGCCACTGCAAGGCGGCGTCTGTGCTGAAAATATCCCGCGTTTGCGCGGCACAGCAGAGTTTATCTTGTAAAAATGCCACAAACCGCTCCTGCTTGGCCGCTTCCGGGCAAAGAACGGCTTCGCGCGGCACATAACGCCCCAACTCGGTCACCACACGCCGGGTCAGTTCCTCTCCGCGAAACTCGGTCGCCGCCATTTCGCCCGTTGACAGATCACAAAAGCAAATCCCGGCGGCGTTTTCCGAATAGGTGACGCCGCATATATAATTGTTGCGCGTTTCGTCCAGCAGATTCGGCTCGATCAGGGTGCCGGGCGACATGATGCGTACGATGTCACGTTTGACCAACCCTTTGGCCTGCGCGGGGTCTTCGGTCTGCTCGCAAATGGCGACGCGGTATCCTTTTTGAATGAGTTTTGCGATATAACCCTCCGCGCTGTGATAAGGGACGCCGCACATCGGGGTGCGCTCCTCTTCCGGGACGCCTTTGTCCCGTGAGGTAAGCGTTATTGAGAGCAGGTTTGACACCAAACGCGCATCCTCGAAAAACATTTCATAAAAGTCGCCCAAGCGGAAGAAGAGGATGCAGTCGGGGTGTTTCTCTTTCATGTCAAAGTATTGCCGCATCATCGGCGTCAGTTCTGTTTTGATGACAACCCCTCCTCGATCTTTTTTTGACCGTCAAGCAAACGCATAAACCGCGCTTTCATCACACCGGGCGATAACGTGCCGTCAAACTCCGCGGCGGGTGTCCCGGCACGGGCGGAATATTGAAAGGTAAATAGTTTTGCAAATCTGACCTCTTCCAACAACACCAGCGTATCGGCGAAATCCTGTTCGGTTTCGCCGGGGAATCCGACAATGACGTCGCTGGACAGGGTGAGGCCGGGGATGAGTTCCTTGGCCAGCTGGATTTTCTCCAAATACTCCTCGCGTGTATATCCCCTGTTCATCGCCTTTAGGACGGCATTGCTGCCCGATTGAACCGGAAGGTGCAGCACCGGGGCGACCTTCGGGGAGGACGCCATGGCTTCAAAAAGCCACCGCCCGGCGTCGCGCGGGTGGCTGGTCATGAAGCGGATTTGATACGCCCCGTCGAAAGAAGCGCAAGCCTTTAATAAATCAGGGAAATCGGGTTTATAAGAGTTTACATTTTGCCCTAAGAGCCAAATCTCTCCTACTCCGTCCTCCGCAAGCCCGCGAACCTCTTCCAGCACAGATTCGGGAGCGCGGGAACGCTCCCGCCCTCGTACAGTCGGCACGACGCAGTAGGAGCAGTAATTATCGCACCCGGTCATGATCGAAACATTGGCGCGGTTGAGTTGGGGGTCGATGATCCGGGCAATGGGAAGTCCCTCTTTGATCGGTGCGGTAAGCGGCGAAGTGATGATATGCCGTCCGCCTTCGGTGTAAAGTTTATCTATGTACTCGGGAAAACGGGCAAGGTCGGCCGGGCCAAAACTGAGAGAAACCTGCCTGTACCGCTTGCGCAGCAGTTCGCGCACTTCCTCCCGCTGTGCCATACAACCGCACAGAACCACTTTTCGCCCCGGCTTGCCATGATGCAGATAGGTTCCCAAATGCCCGAGAAGCCGCGTTTCGGCGTGTTTGCGCACAGCGCAAGTGACCAAAACGACCAAATCGGCTTCGGAGGGGTTGTCTGTCAACGCATACCCCATTTCCAGCAGGAAGCCGCGCAGATGGTCGCCGTCGGCCTGATTTTGCTGACAGCCGTATATCGCAAGGTGGGCTACCAATCAATCTGCCTCAGCAGCTTGCTCAAACTGTAAGTAAAGTGGGCGAACGCCACGCCCGGTTCTTCGAGTTCGGCATTCCAGCGTTTGACCCATTCCATCGAAAGATACCCGTCATACCCGATGTTTTTCAGTGCGGCGAGCATGTCCTTCAGCGGCAGGTCGCCGTAGGTGAGCATTTTATACTGTATCGTTTTGCCGGACAGTATGCTATCCTTGATGTGGACGTGTTTGATGGCTTGCCCGAGGTTGGCGGTTGTTGTTTGCGGGCTCTCCCCGAACCAACGGAAGGGATGGTGCATATCCCACAAAACCTGTACGGCCGTACTGCCAATGGTTTCGATCAAACCATTCAGTTTCGCCGATTCCGCCCAAACGCCGTTGGATTCAATCAACAGAACAACACCCGCGCCGGAAGCCAGCGGGGCAAGCGAAACCAACCGCTCACGAACCAATTCTTCCTTGACACTATTTCCCGGGTGACCCCATTCGTCACCCAAAATGCGGATATACGGGCAGTCCAGCCCCTGCGCCAGTTCGACGGCGTGTTTGGCGTCGTCCATGTCGAACGCGTCGTCGCAAAGCAGCAGATTGGAAGCTAGACAGGAGATCACAAGGCCTTTATCCTTTAGCGTTTTGGCTGTATCGCCGATCTGCCCGGGCTGGAAGATGGGAATGGAGCGCAGGGAGAGATCGTCGCCCATGCCGCGCAGCTCGATCCCGGCAAAGCCCAAATCGGAAGCGCAGGCCGTGATCTCCTTCCATGTCCAGTTGGGGCATCCCACAGTCGAAAAAGATAGTTTCAAACAAGCACCCTCCATTGACAAAAACATCGGTAATAGGTAGTATTATAGCATGGGGGTGTACTCTTGAAAAGACTTTTCATCGTTTTCATTGCGGTTATTTTACTCTTCTCCGGCTGCAGCATTGGGAGGGAACCCCCGGCAGTCTCCGGCGATGAGTTGATCGTGACCTTCCTGGACGTCGGACAAGCCGACGCCGCACTGATTGAGTGCGGCGGGCAAACCATGCTGATCGACGGCGGAAACCCCTCGGATTCCGACTTGATCTATACCGTTTTGAAGAATAAGAACATAACTTATTTAGATTACATCGTCGCCACCCACGCCCATGCCGACCATGTGGGCGGGCTGGCCGGCGCGCTGCGTTTTGCCAACGCCGGGACGGCTCTTTGCCCGGTCAAAACATATGACAGCAGAGCCTTTGAGAATTTCGTCCGCGCTTTAGAGGATCAAGGGGTTTCCATAACCATTCCCAAGCCGGGGGATACATTTAATCTTGGCGGAGCTGAGATCGTCATCCTCGGCCCGGTCAATATTGACAATATTGAATCGGACGACCCGAATAATACATCCGTCGTTTTGAAAATTACATACGGCAAGACAAGTTTTCTCTTCACCGGGGACGCCGAACGCAAAGCCGAGCAGGACATTTTAGAAATGGGGGCTGACCTTTCGGCGACGGTTTTGAAAGCTGGGCATCACGGCAGCAACACCTCAACGACGTATCCCTTCCTTAGAGAAATCATGCCGCAGTTCGCCGTCATATCCTGCGGCAAAGGCAACTCCTATGGGCACCCGCACGATGACCTTCTCTCGCGCCTGCGCGACGCCGATGTGACGGTCTACCGCACCGACTTGCAAGGCGACGTCATTTGCGTGAGCGACGGGCAGACGGTCAGCATCCAAACTGAGCGCAACGCCAGCACGCAAACCAACCCAACAGAACCGTCCGCATTGGAAGAGGGGTACATCGGCAATGTCAATTCCCTCAGGTTTCACCGCCCGTCCTGTTCCGGGCTTCCGGCTGAGCAAAACCGGGTTTGGCTGGAAAGCCGGGAGGCGGCGATCGACGCGGGGTATGACCCATGCGGGACATGCAAACCGTGATTTACGGTTTGAGCGCGTTTTCGACAGCTTTTTTGATGACCGTACTTGAGTTGGTCGCGCCCGCCACCGCGTCAACTTCGATTGTTTGCCGCTCTAGCAGCTTGTCAATGATCGCTTCGGCGGATTGACCCCGGTCGTGTTTATGTTCCAGTAACCGTATATCGGTCATCATGCCTGATTGGACTGTCACGGCGACTGTCGCGGATATGAACGACACATCACATTCCCCGGTATAGATGCCGTCGGGGATGTTCACTATGTCTATTTGACTGAACTCAATGGCTCTGACTTGGTTATGATAATCGTGTATGGCCGTAATGTTGAATACAATATGCAGGACGAAAAACAGGGCGGAGCACACCGCCGAATACCGATGCAGTTTCATTTTCCTGATTGCGGCAAAGGAACACGCCGCAAAGATGGCCAAAAGGCAGAGTGTCCCGGTCAGCGGGATCAAGATTGGCCGCATATTGAGCACCGGGAATGTCAGGATGATGTGCAGAATCGAAACGACAATCAAAGCCGCGCTCGCGGGACGATGGATTTTCGATAAAAATCCCCGCTTCTTGGTCAATCTTTTCTCAACGGCCCGCAGGCAAACGATGATGAACAAGACAGCCGGTAGAATCCCTGTGATCATAGTGTTTCCCTCCCCGTTATGGTTTTTAGTAAAAAGTCAAATCCGTCTTGCATGAATTGCTCTTTGGTCAGCCCCATCGCTTTTTGAATATACGGTTCTTTTTTGGCCGCCAGTGTAATGACCCCGCCGATCCCTGCCCAAAGGATAAATACCGCTTGCAGGGCGGGGATGCCGATGCGGATGTTACCCTGACGGATGTGCGCGGCGATATATCCCTCGATGAGCGTGTTGATCTCCTCGCCGGTGTTGTATATTTGAACAAGAATGGTTTCGGCTTCGTCCTTCGGGATGGCAAGCTCTCCTAAGATAATGTCAAAATACAGCGGATAAGCGTCGCGGAAAGCCGCCAAAGCATTGCAGATAGCATAATACCCGCCGGGGAAGCCGTTGTTTTCCTGTAAAGCCCCGGCAACGGCTTGCTTGAGAAGGATAAAATGCTCTAGGATGACGGCATTGACAATCTCCTCCTTGCCGGAAAAGTAAACATACAAGGTCGATTTGCTGTAACCTGCTTCTTTTGCAATATCGTCCACCGTTGTTTGGGCAATCCCTTTTTCGCTGAACAACCGCTTGGCGGCCGAGAGGATATTGCCGCGGTTGAATTCCGTCAGCCGCTCTTTGTTTTTCACGTCTTTCACCTCGCGTCATACTGTAATTTCGATAATCATACCATTAGTACGATTTATTGTCAAGAGCAAAATTAAAACGCCCCTTGACAAGGGGCGCGGACATATGGTAATATACAGGCTGTGCCCGCTTCCATAGCTCAGGCGGCAGAGCGCGTCCTTGGTAAGGACGAGGTCACCAGTTCGAATCTGGTTGGAAGCTCCAAATGTAGAGTACCCCCGCCCTAAGGCGGGGGTACTGTTATACTTTCTATACGACGCCCTGACCCATCATGGCGTCGGCCACTCTCAGGAATCCGGCGATGTTGGCTCCCAACACCAAGTTGTCCGGCTGACCGTATGTTTCTGCGGCTTCGGTGATCTGTCTGACAATGCCCTTCATGATGCCTTGCAGGGCTGTGTCGACTTGCTCGAAAGACCAAGCCTGACGCATCGAGTTTTGACTCATTTCCAATCCTGAAACCGACACGCCGCCCGCGTTGGCCGCTTTGCCTGGTGCGAAAATCAGGCCGTTTTTTTGGAAAATCTCGACCGATTCCGGTGTGGACGGCATATTCGCGCCCTCGCCGACCGCTTTACAGCCGTTTTTGACCAATGCCTCGGCTCCCGCTTTGGGCAGTTCGTTCTGCGTCGCGCACGGCAGGGCGACGTCACACGGGACTTCCCAAACCAAGCCGCCCGCTTTATACTCACTGCCCGGTTTGGCTTCTTTATACGCCGTCAGCCGCTCTTTGCGGTTGAATTTGATTTCTTTCAGCAGGGCGATGTCCAGCCCGCCTGCGTCATAAATGTATCCGCTTGAATCGCTGACGGTGATCGGTATCCCGCCCAGCTGCGTGACCTTTTCGGCGGCATAGATGGCCACGTTACCCGCGCCTGAAATGACAACTTTCTTTCCTTTGAAGGACTGTCCCTTGCGCCCGAGCAGGTCTTCCGTCAGGTAAACCAGCCCGTAACCGGTCGCCTGCGGGCGTCCCAGCGAACCGCCGAAGGCCGGGGCTTTCCCGGTGAAAACGCCGCCGGGCAGGTTGCCGGTCAGCCGTTTGTATTGCCCGGTCATGTAGCCGACTTCGCGCGCGCCCACGCCGATGTCCCCGGCGGGGACGTCGGTGTCCGAGCCGATATAGCGGTATAATGCGTTGATAAAGCTATGGCAGAAAGCCATCACTTCGGCGTCTGTTTTCCCTTTGGGGTCGAAGTCGGAACCGCCTTTGCCGCCGCCAAGAGGAAGCCCGGTCAGGCCGTTTTTCAGCGTCTGCTCAAAACCGAGGAATTTGATGACGCTTGCGCTGACCGACGGATGGAAGCGGATGCCGCCCTTATATGGCCCGATGGCACTGTTATACTGCACCCTGTAGCCGCGGTTGACCTGCACCTCGCCCTGTCCGTCTACCCACGGTACACGGAAGGAAATCAGCCGTTCCGGCTCGACCATGCGGTCAAGAATCTTCCAGCGGATGTACTCGGGACGTTTAGTAAATATCGGAGCCAGCGTTTCCAAAACCTCGCGCACCGCCTGATGAAACTCCGGCTCGCCCGGGCTGCGCGCAATCACGCGCTCTAACAGTTCGTGTGTGTATGACATGGATTCCCCTCCTGCGCCAAGCATATGCTAGGCGATAAACTTGTAACAGACTACCATATAGGTTAGCTGCCTGTCAAGATGGAAACCTCTTATTCTCCTGTCTGCCGTCTAGGATGTAATCAACAAACCGACTCTCCCGTGCCTCTGCAACCGAATACCCTCGCGCTCCGTTCAGCCTCGCGGCTCTGATACGGAACAAATCTTCCGCGATTTTCAACTCTTCAGCTCTGTGTTCAAAGGCTTTGATGTCCATAACCACAAGGTCGCCTTGTCCGTTTTTGGTTAGATATACAGGTTCTCCTGTTTCTTTACACAAGGCGGAAATCTCATTATAATTGCTCCTAATAACGGCTGAGGCTTTGATGTGCATATTTAGCCCTCCATTTCATGGTCATATTATACTTTAATATTGCTATGAAAGCAAGCGTCTACTCCACATTTTTCAGCGATTCCACCATGTCAATCTTGGCCAGTTTGCGGTAAGTGGCGGCGTTGACGAAGAGTGAGAAAAACAAGGATAGCGCGGCGGCCAACACAAAGCTTGATACCGCTATATACTGCGGGAATTTCATGATGTCGATCTCCACCGAGGTGATGATGAATCCTTCCAAATACACCCCGCCGAACAGTCCGAGCGCGATGCCCAGCAGGGTGACGACCAAATTCTCCCTGTAAAGATACATCGCCGTTTCGGTGTCTTGGAATCCTAAGACTTTGATGGTGGCCAGCTCCCGCGTCCGTTCGGTGATGTTGATGACGGTCAGGTTGAACAGCACGATGAACGCCAGCGCACAGGCCAAGACGATCAGCACGACGGTAACGACTTCCATCGCCTCGGTCGAATCGCCGATCATGTTCCGCATACGCTCGGTTTCCACAACGGCGCGCACATCCCTGTGCGCGGTCAGTTCTTCCGCGTCGTAATCCCCTTTGATCAATACCCCGTTGGGTTCCGGCTCTCTGTCAAATAAATCGCGGTACATCTCCGGCGGCATGTAAATATAGTGCATGATGTAATTTTCAACCACAGCGTCGATCGGCCTGCCGAAAACCGTGCCGTCCAGCGACCGCGCCAATTTTTCGGTGACCAGCAACCCTTGAACGGAACCGACATTGATAAAAGACTCCAATGCCGAAAAATCCTCCGGCACGATGATAGAAACGGAATACCCCTCGATTTGCGCCGTTTCTTCACGGATATAGAGCTGTTGGTTGCTGAACGGTTCATCCGGCTTGCTTGAAATATACACCAGCGCGTCGTATTGGACAATCTCGGTATAATGCTTTGCCGCCACGCTGTATACGCTGTCCCGCAAACCGAAGGCCGTTAAAAGAAGGGCGGTGCAGCCCGCGACGCCGGCCAGCGTCATCAAAAAGCGTTTTTTGTAACGGAAGATATTCCTTGCCGTCACTTTGCCGATGAAATCCAAACGGTTCCAAAAGAAGGGGATTTTTTCAAACAGGACGCGTTTGCCCGCTTTAGGAGATTTGGGGCGCATCAGAATGGCCGGTTCGCCTTTCATTGCCCCGGAGACCGACAGCACCGTCACAACGCCGACCGACAGAACGGCCGCCGCGACGGCAAATCCAGCGATCCCCCACGGTACCGGCGTTTCGATCGGCGGCATATCGTAGAGGAAGGCGTAAGCATTGGAAATGATGCGCGGAAATGCTTCACTGCCGATGAAGATACCGGCGAAGCCGCCCAACCCGCCGGACAATACGGCGTAAACGGTATATTTAGCCGCGATGGAAGCCGGGCTGTATCCCAACGCTTTATAGATACCGATCTGCGTCCGGTGCTCTTCCACCATCCGCGACATGGTGGTCAATGATACCAACACCGCCACGAGGAAAAAGACCATCGGGAAGACATAGCCGATTTTTTGCAGGCGTTGGGTATCCTGATGATAAGAATCAAACGCCGCGCCGTCGCTGCGGTTGGAGATAAACCAATGCGGGTAAATGTCTTCAAAAGACTCTTTCCATCCCTCTGAAGCAGCGTCGTATTCGTCTGAAACCTGATGTATCGTCCGGGATTCCTCCATGATGATATACAGGTCGGTGTAAACCGGGAAACTGTACGCGTCCGGGTGCAAATAAGCAAAAAACCGCACTTGCCCGTTGCCGAGGGAAGTCCGCCCGCGTTCGTGGGTGATGTAGAAGGGCGAGGAGACCGTTCCGGTAATGGTAAACGGCTCAAACCCGTCGAGAACGACCTCATCGCCGATTTCCAGCCTGCCTTCCCGCATCCACCGCCGTTCAATGGCGATTTCATCCGGCTTTTCAGGCAGTTTACCGCTTGTTAACGTGATGTGGTTGAGTTCTCCCGGCAGGGCGCAGGTGCGGACAGCCACCGTCTCGTCCCCAACTTCGGCATAAGCGTCCAAACTGTATGTCGGCATGACGGCATAAACGCCGGACGTTTCCCGCACGGCGGTCACGTCGGTGCCGGTGAAGCCTGTTGCGGATTGTATGTGTATGTCGTAAAGGTTTTGGGCTTTATATGTTCTGTCGCCCACGTCCCGCATGTCGATCACAGCAGCCTGAATACCGACGACCGACATGGAACCGAGCATGGTGATGAGGATAAGTGAGATAAACCGTGCCTTCGTGCGCCATATTTCGCGCAAATTGTCTTTCCACAACGGTTTCATTATTTACCTCCCCCTGTCGTCTTTGACGACATCCCCCTCATAGAGTGGGACAAAATCATGCCTCCCTCTGAGAGGGAGGTGGCGCGAAGCACCGGAGGGAGAGGCTACCATTCTATTTCAGCCACAGGCTTCGGGTTCGGGTTATCGGTCACCGATTCCACTTTGCCGCTTTTGATTTTGATGATGCGGTCGGCCATCGGCGTGATGGCGGAGTTGTGGGTGATGACAACAACGGTGACGCCCTTTGACCTGCATGTGTCAAACAACAGCTGTAAAATCCCTTTGCCCGTTTCATAATCCAAAGCCCCGGTCGGTTCGTCGCAGAGCAGCAATTTGGGGTTTTTGGCCAACGCCCGGGCAATGGCCACCCGCTGCTGCTCCCCGCCCGATAATTGCGCCGGGAAATTTTTCACGCGGTCACTCAGCCCGACGTCGGCCAGGACGCATTGCGGGTTAAGCGCGTTTTTTCGGATATGGCTGGATAGCTCTACATTCTCCAAAGCGGTCAGGTTTTGAATGAGGTTGTAAAACTGAAAGACAAACCCCACGTCGTCGCGGCGGTAGGCGCATCGCTGGCGGCGGCTCAACCCGGTCAATTCACGCCCGCCGACGGTGACGCTGCCTTCGGTGATGGTGTCCATGCCGCCCAAAATGTTGAGGACGGTGGATTTCCCCGCGCCGGACGGCCCGACGATGGCACTGAACCGCCCTTCCTCCAGCCCGAAGGACACGCCGTCGGCGGCGCGCACAGAAAGACCGCCGCTCCTATATTCCCGCACAACATTGCTGAAAGCCACATAGCTCTGCATTTGATCGAAACCCCCGTTCACAACACAGGTATCAATATAGCACAGTCTGCCGTTCAATTCAAGGTCGGTTCCCTTCTTGACAAGCACTTTAATCATAGTATAATGACATTGTGTTGCTTTAGCAACCATCAGATGTTTTTCCTTCGTTGCGTTGGCGACAGATGGTAGGGTAACTGTCGGTTTGAAGTCAAAAAAACGAAAATTAACGGGTGATATGCATGAAAGAAGTTAAGCAAAATAGGAAAACTAGGTATACACAGATGGTTTTGAAAGACAGCCTGATGGAGCTGATGAGGCAAAAATCCATTTCCAAAATAACGATCAAAGCACTTTGCGAGAAGGCTGACATTAACCGGACGACCTTTTACGCGCATTACACCGATCAGTTTCAGCTGCTAAAGAGCATAGAGGATGAAACCCTTTCATGGGTGAAGGAGACGATTGCCGGGTTTCACGGGAAGACCGGTAAAGATGATTTTACCAGAAACATTGAAAAGGTCTTTGAGTACCTTATTGAGAATAAAAATCACATTCAAGTATTGATGAGCGAACAGGGCGATATTGATTTCCAAAGAAATCTTCTAGCTGTTTTATACGAGCAATGCGGTATATGGCTTATGGACGATATAGATTTGGCAAAAAGCGAACTGTATTTTGTCTTTTTGGTCAATGGGAGTATCGGGCTTATTCAGCATTGGCTTAAAAACGGATTGAAAGAGACGGCAAGCGAAATGTCTGAACTCATCTACGATATGAGGTTCCATCATCATGTAAAGGTGTCCGATTGAATAACCAAGCCGATAAAGAGGCAATCTATAGCATCGGGAGGGATGGACACAATGAAGCAATGCGGCAAACAAACATCGGCTCTTGAAAACCCTGTCGCCATCGGCGCGGTGGCTTGCGTGGCCGGAAAAAAAGAGGGTCAGGGGCCGTTGGGCGACAGCATCGACACCATCTATCAAGACGGGCTTTTGGGCAAAAAGAGCTGGGAACAGGCCGAATCGGATATGCAAAAAGACGCGCTCGACGGCGCGCTTCGCAAAGGCAATTACAACGAGACATCGCTCCGGTTTATCTTAGCGGGCGACCTCTTAGGGCAATGTGTGGGTTCGGCGTTCGGTTCGCGTGACCGCACCGTGCCGTTTTTAGGATTATACGGAGCCTGTTCAACGATGGCCGAGGGTTTGGGTTTGGGTGCCTTGCTGATCGACGGCGGGTTTGCCGACCGTGTCGGGACGGTGACCAGCAGCCATTTTTGCGGTTCGGAACGCCAGTTCCGCCTCCCGCTGGAATATGGCGGCCAGCGTCCGCCCACGGCGCAGTGGACGATCACCGGCGCGGGAGCCGCGATTTTAGAGAAAGCTGATGTCTGCGACAAGCCGGACAGCCCGAAGATAAGTCATGTCACCTTCGGCAAGATCATCGACATGGGCGTCAAGGACGTCGCCTATATGGGCGCGGCAATGGCCCCGGATAATGGTATTATAGACCCATAACCGCCCTAGCGTACGCCGGGGAGTGTAAAGTGCCGGATTTGCTTGGGATTGCGATGTCTGCGGAGTCCCGGAACACCCGGCAGAACGCGGACAACCCGCCCGCGGCGCATCACCGCGGGCGGGTTGTTTCCGCGCATCTGTTTGATGGCGGTGATTGCGGAGTCGTTAAAACATATCGAAATCATCCAAATTGATCATGAAAATCTCCATAAACTTTGTTTCATCAACTGGATACCAGCCTTCGCCGTCGCTGTACCGCATTTCGATCGCCGTCGTAACTTTGAACCGTTTGGCCGTTTTGATCATATCGGCCACTTTATCGACGATATACAGCGTGGCGGCGTCTTCGCCCATGCCTTGGAGCTTTCTCATTTCGGCGTCGTCCATGAACATGGCCCACATCATAAGGTCTTCCATGACCTGCCCGAAGTCAATGGCTTCAGAGACGACCGTGACGGTCGCGCTTGAGGAACCGCTCCCCTTCTGACTGGAGATGGTATGGATCGTCGTCTTTTCCAAGGTGCCGATGATAGCGTCCAGCAGCCGGATACCCGACTCGCGTTCGGTTTGGGTTGAAAACCCTAACTCCCCGAGTAAGGAATCGGTGTTGAATACTTCGTCCCTCAGTGCCATCAATTCGGCGTACTCCGCCGACGAGACGTAGTTTTTCAGCGCGAACTGGCTGTACGGCACGTTCATGGTGGCGCACAGGTAGACATACATCGAAGCGGCGGGGCCGAACTCATAGGAATCGACCCGGGGGATGGACGGCGGGGTATACGGTTCGGGATAAATCTCATGGATCCAAATGTCCGTGAACCATATCGGGTCGCTCCAAGTGATTGTTTCCGGCTGACCCGTGTAACCCGGGGGAGGCTGATCGCCCGCCGACGGCGAAACTGACGGCGAAGGATCGGGCGACGGCAGCCCGGGTGTCTCTCCGCCGGAAGGCGTCGGTAACCCCGGCGTACCGCCGGGAGGGGTGGAGCCGCCTGAAGGCGCGGCGGAGGGGTCGGGGCGGCTCTGCTGACCCTGCCCCTGCCCTTGCTCAAATATCGGGGCGGGAGGATCGACGGGTTTGACCCTCCTGATTCTGCTGCTTCTATTTTGAATGCGTCCGGTTTCTTTATCAGGGTCTGGCTCTTCCATATCTGTGGTGACGGTTTCTGTTTCGTCATCGGATGCTTTAACGGGATCACGATGGTATCTTCTCCGCTGCAACTTACCCTGCCTGATGGTGACTTTTTCGATTTCCTCATCGTCATCTGCGGGGGCTACGCCGTCGATCACCGTGTAATCGTCTTTATACAACGAAACCTGCACAGCGGGGATTTTAATCTCCCATGTCCCGTCTTCTTGCAAAACGGCGAGCCTGTTGCTTTTGTCGGCGTCGTCGTTATACAGAACCGAACCGTCGGCTTCAAGTTTGAAGGAGAACAGCGAACCGTCAATGGGGGCGTCCGATATGCTGACATGCGCTTTTGTTCTCATGTTAAAGCAATACAGATTACCGTCCCGGCTCCGGTAGAAGAGGCTGTCCCCGCTGACGGCGACCCGGAACCCTCCGGCTTCAAGCACGAAGACAACGGAGCCGCTGTTTTTGTCAATAATGGTTATATCCGGCAGGGCGGTCAGGAAACCCGTCGTATGTTCGTCATAGTAGTCGTCGGACGTTTCCAGTTCTACATAGCTGACGATGACGCGGTAATCGAATGTTTCGATCTGCTCCCAAAACTTTTCGCCTTGGCGCGAGCCGATCCATTCCCGCGTTTCGTTTTCTATGTCGATGAAAACCTGCCCGTTGCCATCATCGGTCAAGGCGTGGGCGAAGATGCCGTCTTCGGTCAGGATGACGTTCTGATAGGAGGTATCTTCGTCAAACGCCGTGACATCCAAATCCGAAGCGTCCGCCTTCCCGTCCATGACATCCAGTATCCCGTCGACAACGAACAACTGCCCTCCGAAGATCAGCTCGATCTCCTCGTCCATAAGGTAACCAAACCATTCGGGGTCTGTGTCCGAATAATCATACAGAGCCGCGTGAACATATATCTCATCGTCCCCGATCTGCCAGACAGACCTGTAAATGGTGCCGATCAGGTTGGTGAACACCAGCCGGTCGCCCAGAATATTGATGTTGGCCACCGGGAAATCGGTGATGGGAATGTTTTCATCTGTTTCCGGGTTGTACATATGTAACGAGAAGCCGTCGTCCGGGTCGCTGTAGAAAATCCAGCCGCGCTGGGAGCCGAACAGCCCCCCGAGGCAGCCTAGGTTCTGCGGGAGATTGCCCAGAAGGTTGTTGCCGTCTTTGTCAATGGGCATCAGGCGGAAAGAGTTGTCGAGAATCCCTGCGCCCGTTCCGCCCGGGCCGTCGCCCTCCGCGTCTTTGTTGAAAAAGAAGAGGAAAAAGACGGTGACCGCGGCGGCAACCAATACCCCCGCCGATATGAGGATAGCCGGAAGCGGGGAGCGTTTCCGCTTCACACCCTGCGGCATATACGGCATCGGCTCGGGCATGACTTGTACAGCGGGCTGCGGCGCGTATGGCGGCGCGGGAACAGGCGGGGCCTGAACCGCCGCGGGCTGCTGTACAGGTTGCGGCGCGTATTGCTGCATAACAGGCTGCTGCGGGATTTCGACAGGGTAAGAATACTCTTTCTTCTCCCCTGTGCCGGGGTCAAACCATGTGATCAGTTGCGCCGGGGCTCCGGTGACGGGGTCGCTGCCCATCATCGAGCTGTAGTAAAGGCCGTTGTTCGGATCCTTCGTAAACCCTTCGGGGACGGGGAACCCTCCCGGTTGCGGAGCCGCGGCGGCCGCGCCGCCGCAAAACCCGCAAAACTGCGCCCCCTGAGTGAGTTGTTTGCCGCATGACGGACAAAACATTGCAATTTCTCCATTCTTTTTTCTTAGCGCGAACGCGTTTCTTTCAGCGAACCTGTTTTTATAATCTTACCATAGTCTGTACGCTTTTGTCAATAGTGGCAGGACGCGGAAAACCCGCCTATGGCTCATCCCCGCGAGCGGGCTGTTTCCGCAAGCTAGTGGTACAATGGTCTATTTTTATCCGAAGTACCATTGGCACAGCTTGTTCAGCGTTGATATTGTCTCCTGCCGGGAGATATTGTCGAGCGGCCTGAAGGTTCCGCTTGCGTCTCCCGCCATGATGCGCGGACTGCTGTAGCTCATCTTCCGTATCGCCGCCGCCGTGTTTTCCGAGGTGACCAAGTGCATATCGGTGAAGGTCACGTCGGCTTCAAAGAGTTCCTTGTTCAAAGCCTGTTCCCTTCGCGCGATACGGTCTAGGATCATAGCCACGTCCTGACGGCTGATCGGGTCGTTGGTGCCGAAGGTGGTATCATTGTAGCCGTTGATGATGGTCAGGTGCGCCATCTTGCGGATGTTCAGGTCGCCCCCGTCGTCGGCGAAGGTTCTCGTCCCGACTTCCATCGTTTGACCTGTCAGGGTTTCGATCAATGAAACGGCCAGCGCGCAGAACTCGCCGCGTGTTATGTTTTTCTGATACCCGCCTTGCAGAGCCGGGGTGAGATAGCCGATCTCAATCGCGGCATTGATAACCGGGATTGCCCATTCGGAAGGGGCGTCGAGCGGGTCGGCGGGCGCGGCTCCCGGTAGTTTTACGCCGTCCATGATGAATTTAGGTGTTGTCGTTTCTACCCTCTCTGAACCCCCGGTATAATCAAGATTATATCCCCAACCCCAAAGGCTTCCGTCAGACGCGATAGCATAAGTGATATATCTGCCGCTGCTGTCGCCGCTATCGCCCCTTACGGCAGCGGCAAAACGTCCGGCTACTTGTACATGAGAATGGTTTATGTCCTCCCGGTTGTATGTGCCGTTGCCAAGATAGCCGATTCCCCAATTTATCAGGCTGCCATCGGTCTTGATAACGGCAAAATCATTGACAAACGCTACACCATCCATTATTTTGAGCGGCGTGTTTCTTGATACGCCATCGCCGCCCTTGCCATCGCCAAACTGCCCCCCGGTATTTGCGCCCCATACCCAAAAGCTGCCGTCTGTCTTGACCGCTCTTGTCGTTCCGCCAGTTAATACCGAAGCAACGCCGTCCATGACTTTGACGGGATTCGGCTCATTATTTCCGCCCGAACTGAAACCCCCTTTACCATTGCCGATTTGCCCCGCGCTGTTATTACCCCATGTCCAAAGAGTTCCATCCGTTTTGATCGCTGCGGAGTTAAATCCTCTCGCGGAAACCGATGCGACGCCGTCCATGATTTTTACGGGCGTATGCGAGTCTGCTGATTTATCATTAACAATGGTACGGTCGCCCTGTTTGCCGTTGCCAAGCTCACCGTAATAATTGCTTCCCCAAGCCCACAGACTGCCATCGGTTTTAATTGCCATTGTATGACTGCCGCCTGTGGAAACGGCTTTAACGCCATCCATAATTTTGACGGGTTCCGGCCTGTCCGTGGTCGTGCCGTCGCCAAGCTGTCCGAAATAGTTTCGCCCCCAAGCCCATAGGCTGCCATCGGTCTTGATTGCCAATGTGTAAAGACTCCCCGCCGCGACAGCGGTAACACCATCCATGATTTTTGTGGGGGCTTCTATCCTGTCAACCAATCTTGGGGTTCCCCAATAATCCTCCGTTATATTAGCAACCTGACCGTGTTCATTGCGCCCCCAACCCCACAGGCTGCCGTCCTCCTTGATAACCATAACGTGACTTCCGTTTGTCGAAAGGGTTGTGCTTTGCTGCCCGATCGGTACGGTGATCGGGTTGGTGGGCGGGGTTGTCGGTTTATCCGGCTCTGTAGGCGGCGCAACAGCACCGCCATATGTATATGTCGGTGATTTGGCTATTTGACCGTAAATTGTTTATGATAATCTAAAAATCCGCCAAAAGAAGCAGACAATATAATTGAAACATCCGCCACTTGCAGAAAAAAGAGTCCGAATGTGATAGCATGGAAAAACCGCCCCCAATAAGGGCGGGAA
>WRIZ01000030.1 GCA_009782475.1 Oscillospiraceae bacterium
GTTGCTCCCGTTTCTCACTTGTCTCTCTTTCTGGCCGCATTTCGGGCATTTCTTGCTCTCGCTTATTTCTGCTTTCCTCATCTCTGCCATTTTATCATCCTAATCGCTATTTGTCCACTCCCATGCGCGCGGAACAGGGATGGCTTTTTGCGCTTCCGTGTGATATACTAAAAAATGGCAAGGGGGTGGCCAGGTGTTTTTGTATGAGACCCATATGCACACGTCGCCGGTCAGCGCGTGCGCGTCCGGGTCGCCGTCCGAGCAGGTGCGGGCGTATAAGGACAAAGGATATTCAGGGATCATCGTCACCGACCATTTTCTCAACGGCAACTCGGGATGCCCGGAAATTTATTCCTGGGAAAAGAAGATGGATTTTTTCATCATGGGATACAGCAAGGCCAAACAGGAAGGCGACGCGCTCGGGTTAGACGTCTTCTTCGGCTGGGAGTTCAATGTGGACGGGGCGGAGTTTCTGACCTATGGCTTAACGCCCGATTTTCTGCGGGAGCAGCCTCATATAGACCTCCTGACCGTCCCGCGGTACAGCCGCCTTGTGCGCAAGCACGGGGGTTACCTCGCGCAAGCCCATCCTTATCGGAATGCTTGGTGGATCAACAAACCGGGGCCTGTTGAAGCACATTTGATCGACGGGATCGAGATATACAACGGCGGCAGCGACGGCAGAGCCATCAACCAAAAAGCCCTCGCTTTCGCGCGTCAAAACGGCCTGCCGGTGCAAGCCGGGAGCGATTCGCACCATCCGGCGCATCCGCATATGAGCGGCGTCGCCCTTAGCAAGAAAGCGGAGACTGTCTTTGACGTTATCGAGGCCATCAGGGCAGGACAAGCCGAACTCATCCTGCCCGATTCCGTTTTTACTCCGTAACCAGCGTATACGCCGATATTTTGCGGATACGCGCCGTGATCAGCATACTGGTCAGATAAGATAAGACAATCATGCAAACGCATGTCGCGGTGATCCACGTTGAGTTGATGATATAGTCCGCTTTCATGACCCCCATCTGCGCCATCCCCACCGACATAAACGGGTTGGTCAGCAGCGCGCCCAGCACGCATCCCGAGACCGCGCCGATGATGATCGGCAGGGTAAACCCTAAGGTGATCTGATTCATCAAATTGGCCGTCGTGTAACCGATGGCTTTTTGTATGCCCAATTCCCGGCGGCGGCGGATGATGGTGGAACCGATAACGAAATACAGCACAAGGATGACGACAAACCCGGCGACGATGACAATGGCCAGCCCGATCAGCGATACGATGGAGGCGAAGGAGCTGACGCCCTCGGCAAAACTGGCGTCGCCGTCCACGACCATATGGATCCGCCCGGCGTAAACCTCTTCCATTTCCTCGGTAAACAAGGCGGCGTCGGTGCCTTTATTGAGATAGATCATCAATGCCTGCTGCTGGAAGCGCGGGTCGATCCTGCGCGTCCCTTCTACCGTCAGATAGGCCATATATAACCCGGCCTCCGTCCCCTGCGTCAGACCGGTGATTAAATATGGCTTTTCGTCCAAGCCAACCGACACCTCGTCACCCACCCCTTTGCCAAGCAATTCGGCCAGCAGGGCGGACACGGCGATTTCATTGTCGTACCGGGGAAATACCCCTTCGTACACGTTGTTTGTCTCCCGCTGCGAATAGTCGTCCATCGTGACTATGCTGGCTTCGGCGGCGTCGATCACCGTTTTCCCCATGTCCAAAAACTGCGCGCCGCGTACATTTTTATGGGCGGCGACTTCACGGCGCAGAGCCTGCATATCCTCTTCCTGCATAAAAGCAATAGCTGCATTGGCGCGTTCGATGCCCGGCACTTTTTCAAAAGTGCTGAGGTCAACGGCGGCGTTGTAATACAGCACGACCGCGATGACCGAGGTAAAGGAGACGGCGGCGATGATCACGCCCATCATGATGCTTTGCTTTGCGCCCTGCAAAACCGATTTGACGGAAAGCGCGGCCGTCAGCGGCAAACGGGATTTTTCAAGCGGGATATGGTTTCTTTTGAAATTATGCGTTGTGATCCCGCCCCGGAGAGCCTGCACAGGGGTGATTTTCCGCGTTTTCCGCGCCGCCAGCAGCGATACGGCAAGAACAACGAAGGTCATGGCTCCAACCGTTATCAAGTTCAGCCCAACCTCAAAACTCGGCTTCCATAACATCCCGCTTTGTATAGCAAATACATCGCTGACGACCGGGAGCAGAAGGTAAGCCGGGAAAACGCCTATGACGCAAGCCGCGAGGGCGATGACGCCGTATTGAGTGATCATGGATAAGGAAATTTGGCGGCAGGTATATCCGACCGATTGCAAAGAACCGATTTTCGGCATATCCTCCTCGATGCTGTTGCCGATGCGGAAACGGATGACCAGCAGGCAGACGATGACGATCACAATGGTTACCACAATCAGCATAACGCTTATCATAGAAGCCATAGACGTCCTGATGGTCTTTATGGTGGATAAGTCGGCCGCTACCAAAACATTGGTAAAATCCCCTCCGTATCCGCGGGTCGCCGCGCCTGTTATGCTCAGCAGCGTATATTCGATTTTACCGATGCTGCTGATTCCGTTGGCGCAGACGATCTGTTTACGGTATTCGGGTAAATCTTCCGCCAGCTCGTTATACCGCTCGCTTGGCAGATAGATGGCTTCACCTATGTGCATATTGTCGTTGTAAATATTCTCCACAAAGCCCGCGACGGTAAAATGATAGGGTTCTCCCATAAAACTGATCGTTATGGAGTCGCCCAAATCATATCCGCCCACCACTTTATATCGGTAGGTCAGATAAATGGCGCCGGGCGTCTCGGGCAGGGAATCGCCAACCAGTTTGACTTTCGTGAAATCGCGCGGCTCGTTGATGTCGCATATGATTTCATACACTTCTCTTTCTGCGTCTTTCCAAATGACCTTTGTGGGGCCCAGCAAACCCTTATAGATTTGAAACTGCTCCGTGTTCTCCGACAGATACCGTTCCGCCTCTTCATTATACAGGGGTTCGGGGATGAGAATGACGGCGTCGGAGGTGTTCAGCTCCTCTGACGTTTTGTCAAAAAAGCTGCCGAAGCCCAACAAAACATTCAACCCCAAGCTGAGCATCATCGAAGAAATGAGAAGCAAGGCCGCCAGCGTCGCCGTTTGGCCTTTGGTTTTGCGGATGTTGGCGCGGGCAAGCATGAAAATCTTACTCACACTACCACCCCATTTCGCCGAGAAAGGCGTTGAGTTTCTCGTGGCGGGCTTTATCGCCGCCGACATATTTGCCGAGGTCGCATCGGCCGCAGATGACGCCGTCGCGGATGTACAGGACGAGGTTGCCGCGCCGCGCCGTTTTGAGGTCGTGGGTCACGGCGATGACGCTCTGCCCATTTTCGTTGACTTTGGTCAGGACGTCCAAAGCCGCCGTGCCGGAGGCCGAGTTCAATGAACCCGTCGGTTCGTCGGCGAAGACCACTTTCGGACGGTTGATCAGCGCGCGGACGATGGCCGCCCTCTGCGCCTCGCCGCCCGAAAGCTGTGTGGGGAATTTGCGCCATATCTGCTCGGTCAGGCCGACTTGGGTGAGCAGCTCCTTCGCCCGGGCAACGATGTCTTTCCTATCTTTGGATACCAGCAGCCCGGCGGCCAGCACATTGTCGATGACCGACATATTGTCCAGCAGGAACATTTGCTGAAAAACAAAACCGCAATGCTTGCGCCGGAAGACGGCGAGTTTGTCGTTGGACATTTTGGAGATTTCCTGCCCGAAGAAGACGATGGAACCGAGCGTGGGTTTGTCCATCCCCGACAACGCGTACAGTAAGGTCGATTTTCCCGCGCCGCTCGGCCCCATGATGACGGTGAAATCGCCTTCCATGATCTCTAGGTCAAGGTTTTTGAGGACATGCTGCTGCTGCCCGCCCGAGGAGAACGATTTGCTGAGTTTGCTTGTTTGAATCAGTGCCATAGTTAAACCCTCCTTATGTTATGAAGCCATCCTAACACAAAGATTTCTTAACTGTCTTTACCGGTTTCTTAACAGTTCCTTAAATAATGCGGCGTGACGCCGCACCCAATATCGGCCGCGGGCCGGGTATCAGATTTTTAACTTTATGATAACCCATAATCCGCCGTCGCATTTGATCTCCAGCGTGCCGCCCATTTCCGTGATGAAATACTGCGATAAGAACAATCCAAGCCCCGAGCCGCTTTTGCCTTCGGCATTTCCGGCGCGGTAGTATTTCTCGCACAGCAAGGAGAGCTCTTCCGGCGTCACGCCGGAGCCGAAGTCCCGGACGGTCAGCGCGAAACAGTCTTTGTCAAAGCCGCCGGACACCTCGATTTCGGTGTCGGCGTATTTATAAGAGTTGCCGATGATGTTGTCGATCACCTGCCGGAAACGGAGACTGTCGGCGGTGACGACGCATTCGGGCAGGGTGAACGGGCGGATACGGTTCCGATAATCTGCCGCGCGGATCTGTTCGGCAAGCTCCCTTGTTATGATCTCGGACGGATTGACTTTCAGCTGCTTCAATTCCTCCAGCGTCGCGGTGAACAGGTTGGAGATCAGCAGGTCGATCTGATCGGTTTTGTGAACGATGGCTTCCATCTCGGCCAACCGTCCGAATTTCGCCTGATAGAGTTCGGCAATGACTTTGATCGACGCCACCGGCGTCTTGACGTCGTGGCTCAGGGAGGCCACAAGCTCTTTTTTGCTGATGTTGGCCAGTCGTTCATTCTCCCGGGCCAACGCCAGCTGTTCGCGCATCAAATCAAAACTCTCAGTAAAGGCCCCAAAGCGGTTTTTCCTGTCCATCGCCAAAGGGATGTCTAAGTCGCCGGACGCAACCCGCGCGGCAAACGCCTCCAGCCTCTGAAACGGGCGGAGGATGGTTCGGTAGAGATAGCCCGCCAAAGCCGCGCCCGTAACCGCAACGACGGCGACACAGACAGACAGGAAGCCCCACATCAAACGGTTTCGTTCGGTCTGACCGGCTTCCAGCCTCTCGCTTTCCCGCGCCAATGCCTGATGAAGAAGCCGCAGGATTTCCCCTCTGTCTTCGCTCTGCAAAGCGGTCATAACGGCTTGGTTGAGCGAGATCATATCCGGTTTTTCAATCGGTTTTCGGGATAAAGACAGAAGTATGCCGCCGAAAATGAGGACGAGCAGCACGCTTATGATGAGCAGTTTCTTCATGGTTCGCCCTCATTGTATACATAACCGACCCCCCAAACGGTTTTGATCAGCTCCGGCTCGTTGGGGTCGGTTTCAATCTTCTCCCGCAAACGGCGTATGTGGACATTGAGGGTTCCGTCGCCCACAAAGCTATCGTTCCAAACCTTTTCAAACAGTTCGTCTTTGCCGGCGACCCGCCCTTTGTTCTCGATCAGGTATTTCAAAAGTTTATACTCCATGTTTTTCAGCAAAAGGGCTTCGCCGTCCAGCAAAATCCGTTCGGTCACCGTGTCCAGCCGCAGACGCCCGCCTGTTTTTTTCGCGCCGTAACGCTTCAGCACGGCCTTGACCTTGGCCAAAAGCACGGAAAGGGCATACGGTTTGGGGATATAATCATCCCCGCCGATGTTCAACGCCAGCAAGATGTCCTCGTTGCTGTTACGCGCGCTGATAAAGAGGATGGGGATGTCCAGCTCCTCCCTGATCTGCTTGCAGAGGGCAAACCCGGAGTTTTGCCCGAGATTGATGTCCAAAAGGATGAGACCTACGGTATTTTCGCGCAGAAAGGAGAGGGCGTCGTCCGCGTTCAGGGTAAAATGCGCACT
Source organism: Oscillospiraceae bacterium (assembly GCA_009782475.1). GTDB lineage: Bacteria > Bacillota > Clostridia > Oscillospirales > UBA929 > UBA929. Next base: position 5,778 of record WRIZ01000030.1, read on the forward strand.
GACGCCGAACAAATTGAGGTATTCACAGGTGCCGGACGCGAGCTCGGCTTCGTCGTCCACAATCAACACATCAAAATCCATACGTTGATATTACACCAACCGGCGTTGCTTCGCAACAGAAAAAACCCGCCGTCAGGCGGGTTTTTTGAAAAAGCCGTGATTACGCTTTGACTTTGCGGACAAAGAAGACCGTTGCGCCGGCCGCAAGGGCGAGAGCCGCGATAGCGAGAGCGATCATGGTGCCGTCGCCGGATTTTTTGGCTCCGCCGCCTCCGCCGCCGCCGCCTTCATACACGAGGTATGCTTTGGTGATGCCCATATCATTGTAACCGTCCTGACCGTTCCAACGGCCGATGTAGCAGGCAAAGAAATCTTCATCCGAGCCGTCGCCGGAGAAGGTTGTAACGTCGATGCCCAGTGCTTTGAAGTTAAGCGTCAATTTGCCGTCTTTGAAGTACGGGCTTAAATCGTCAATTTGCAAAGCCCAGCCGGGGTTGCTGTGTCCGTTGCCTTTGCCGCCGCCGAGAATGACTGCGCCCCAATCATAATCTTCCATTTCAAAGACGATGGCGGTGGCGGTTTTGAACTGTTCAATGGTCATCGGGGATTTGATGCCGTCTTTGCCGTCGGTGACAAACTGAACCTGACTTCCGCCTCCGACGCCCATGCCCTCTTTGGGCAGATCCTGTGTGGCGGCGAGAGCCGGGAACGCGAACATGGTGACCAGGGCGATAGCGATTGCAAAGGTAAGTACTCGTTTTTTCATGGGGTTTCCTCCTCAATCATTTGGATCATTGCCAATGATTTCCTCATTTGGCAATTCCATATTCGCGCATAGCTTACCATAGGATTGTCGTTATGTCAAGCGGTTTATAAATATTTTCTGACCATTCCCCCACAATCTTACAGTTGTAGGATGTTGGAGTATTATTTTATAAAATAAGCCTTGCTTTACCGTTTGGTATATGATATTATACTGGCAAACTACTAAACAGGGGGAACTTTCTATGAAAAAAGCAATCATTTCTCTGTCATTGGCACTCGTTCTCACCCTCACGTTAGCCATCCCCGCTCTAGCTGTAATCTCCGGCTGGATCGAAGACAATGAAGATTATTTCCGCATTGAGATCTTCAACGAATGGGGCGAAGGCAAGCAAAAAGGCGACGTTACAGTTCCCGCGGACAAAGTCTTAGAGGTCACCTTCTCCATCAAAGGCTTAGACGCTCTCGGTCTCAGCGGCTATACCGCTTATCTCGGAACAAGCGGCGACTGGGCCTTCAAAACAGACTCCCCTCACAAAGTCAGCATCAAAGGCGACGGAACGTACAAAATCACCGCCAAATTTGACGACGAAGTCAAAATCGAAAATGTTCTCGTTATTGACATCGCCGGTTTAGCGTCCGCTCTCGGCATGGACGCCTCGGACAAATTGACCCATCCTCTCACCATCACCGCCGATTATAAAGTTGTTGACCCCAGTACACCCGGCGGCTCCAAAAAATCCGGCGACGGCACCATGATCGCCCTCTCTATCGCGGCTCTCGCCCTTGCGGCCGGCGCGACCGTCTTCTTCGTCCGCAAAGTCAAAGCGTAAACAAACCTTTAACCGAAACCCCGCCTTGCGGCGGGGTTTTTGATATGATATAATCCTTTTGCTATGATTGAAATCCTCTCGCCGCAAGTCGCCAATCTGATCGCCGCCGGGGAAGTGGTCGAACGCCCCGCCTCGGCGTTGAAAGAGCTGCTCGAAAACGCCATAGACGCCGGGGCGTCGGCGGTGACCGCCGAGATCAAGCGCGGCGGCGTGTCCCTCCTCCGCGTGACCGACAACGGCGAGGGCATGTCCCCCGAGGACGCCGCCCGGGCGTTTATGCGCCACGCCACATCCAAACTGCGCACCGCCGAGGAGCTGGAAACCGTTTCAACCATGGGGTTCCGGGGCGAAGCCCTTGCCGCCGTGGCCGCCGTCAGCCGGATCGAACTGCTGACGCGCAAACGCGGGGAATCCGGCGGTACGTCGCTCTCCTTGGAAGCGGGCGTTGTGACGGCAAATGGTCAAGCAGGCTGCCCCGAGGGGACGACCATTGTGGTGCGCGATTTGTTTTACAACACCCCCGCCCGCCAAAAATTCCTCAAAAAAGACAGCACCGAAGCGGCCGCGGCGCAGGAAGCCGCGGTGCGCGCGGCTTTGGCTTGCCCCGGTTTGTCGGTGCGGTTCATCAAAGACGGCGCGCAGGCGTTGCATACGCCGGGCGACGGCGATTTGAAAAATTGCTTGTACAGCATCTTCGGCGGCGAGTTTACCCGCTCACTGTGCCCCGTACTGCTCGGCAGCGGGGAACTAAAGGTGAGCGGCTTTATCGGGTTCCCTTCGCTTTCCCGGTCGTCGCGGACAATGCAGTATTTCTTCGTCGAGGGGCGGCCTGTGCGCGGCCGCGTCCTGACGGCGGCACTGGAAGAAGCCTATGCCGGAGCGTTGATGACCGGGCGTTTCCCCGTTTGCTGTTTACATATCTCGATGCCGCCGGAGACGTTTGACATCAATGTTCACCCTGCCAAGAGCGAGATCAAGTTTCAAAACGACCGCGCCGTTTTCGACGCCGTTTACCACGCTTGCCGCGAAGGGCTGCGCCAATCGGGGGCGGAAGCCGCGCCAACGGTGCGGATCAACCCCTACGCCCCGTCCGGGGAACGCTTGCCGGTGCTCGCGCCCTCTTCTCCGTTGGTATACGGGACATCCTTTACCACCCCGGCCGCTTCGCGGCCACCCCTCCACGGAGGGGAATATTCTCCTCCTGTGGAGGAGTACCGCCCACAGGGCGGGGAGGTGGTTCTGCCCGCAGGCAAAGAAGTGGTTCGACCCTCCGAGGACTCCCTCGCCTGGCGTTTAATCGGTGAGGCAATGGCCGGGTATCTGCTGGTTGAAACGCCCGAAGCCCTATGGATCATCGACAAACACGCGGCGCATGAACGGCTGCTGTTCAACCGGCTCAAGGCGGGCGAACGCCCCTTTTTATCGCAACGCCTGCTCATGCCGAAGACGATCGTTTTAAGCCAGCCGGAACTGGATGTATTGCTCCAAGAGCAAACCTTTTTAGAGGAAGCGGGCTTTGAAATCGACGCCGTAGGGCCGGTTTCGCTGGCCGTGCGCGCCGCGCCGGGCGATGTGGATGAGAGCGAACTTCCCGCATTGCTCAGTCAGATCGCTTCCCTGCTGCTTTCAGGACGCCGCCCCGATCTGCGGGACAAAGCGATGGAAATGGTCGCCTGCAAAGCCGCCGTGAAGCTGGGGAAATCTTCACAGCGCGAGGATATGGAGCGGCTGGCCAAACTGGTGATGGAGACGCCCGACCTGCGCCATTGCCCGCACGGGCGGCCTGTTGCCATGCGCCTGACCCGGAGCGACCTCGGGAGGCAATTCGGACGATGAAGGTTTTATGTATTGTCGGCCCCACCGCCTCGGGCAAGACGGCGGCGGCGGTTGAACTGGCACTGCGTTTGGGCGGCGAGGTTGTTTCGTGCGACTCGGTGCAAATTTATAAAGGATTCAACATCGGCACGGCCAAACCGTCTATGGAAGAGCGGCGCGGCGTGCCGCATCATATGCTGGACGTCGCCGAACCGATTGAAAAATGGTCGGCGGGGCATTACGCCCGGGCGGCGAGGATTTGCATTGAAGAGATTTTATCGCGGGGAAAACTTCCTATCGTGACGGGCGGTTCGGGCTTTTATCTGCGGGCGTTGACGGACGGGCTGACCGGACTCCCCCCCGCCCCCGCCGAGTGGGATTTTGTGATGATCGGCCTGCATCCCGCCCGCGATGAGCTGGAGCGGCGTATCGCGGCGCGTACCTCCTCCATGCTGAAAGCCGGTTTGATCGAGGAAACGGAAGCTCTTTTGCGAAGCGGCGTACCCGCCGATTGCCCGCCGATGGGGTCGATCGGGTATCTCCAATCAAGGGCGGTTTTAGACGGATCGCTGACCGTTGAACAGGCGGGCGCGGAAATCGTTTTGCGGTCACGCCAGTATGCCAAACGTCAGCGAACTTGGTTTTTCAATCAAATAAAGGCATTATGGTTTGAAAATATTTCAAAATTAGACATAAAAACTGTGGAAAACACGATGCCGATGTGATATAATCATCAAAACTAAAGAGAGAGGGTACTACCATGAGCAACCAAAACTTGCAGGACATATTTCTCAACACCGCCCGGCGCGAACATATGCCTCTAACTGTTTTTTTGATCAACGGCTTTCAAATCAAAGGGCTTGTGCGCGGTTTCGATAATTTCACCGTGGTCGTCGATTCCGAGGGCAAACAGCAGCTCATTTATAAAAGTGCCATATCGACCATCGTCCCGGCCAAGCCGATTCAAATCAACCCGGACGAAGAGTAGCCATGAAAAACCACTGGCTGTGGATGACGCGCATTACCCTGTTCACCCTTTGCTTGTTTGTGGTTGTTTTTATGGGGTATCACGCTTTTTCTTCGTTCTTCGGCGACTCTGTGCGGACGGTGACGGCGGTTTTGATGCCGACAGTTGAATCACTGCCCGTTTCAGGCGTTGTGGTGCGTGACGAAACCATCATCCAGTTCCCGCCGGGGCTGATCGAATTCACCGTAGAGGAAGCCGAGCGCGTTTCTGCCGGGCAAACCGTTGCCGTTACCTTCCACAGCGAGGAAGCCCGCCAAAACAACAACGATTTGGTTGACTTGACAGCCCGCCGTGATTTGCTGAGCGCCATCGCAAACCGAGGCGGCATTGTAATGGATACGTCGGCGTTGGACGCTGAATTGCGCCTCCGCGCGGCGTCCCTTTTATCGGATGTGTCATCCGGCCGCCTGGCCGCCATGCCGCAGCAAAGTGCTGATATAAAGGCACTGCTGTTTCACCAAACCCATTCGTTCGACGGGACGGCCGTATTGCTGCCGCGGATCGAGCGTTTGGATGAGGAGATCGCGGCTCTGTCCGGCTCCGTCTCCTCCACCGCTTTGCGTGCCGACGCTCCCGGTCTTTTCTCCTCTCTGACCGACGGGCTGGAAACGGTTTGGACGCCGGACTTGCTGAAAACGATCACCGTTCCGGGTTTTCAGGAGAAGAACGCTTTGCGTTCCCTGCCGCCCGACGAGGGCAAGGGGCGGCTTGTGCGCGGCTGGACATGGCGGTTTGTTTGCGTTCTGCCGACGTATCAGGCAAAAACGCTCGGAAAAACCGCTGTCATCCGTTTTACCGACGGCTTTACCCACACGTTTGCGGTTGAGTCGGTATCGGCGGAAGAAGACGGCGAATGCGCCGCGATCTTCTCCAGCGACCGCCATATCGACCGCGTGATTGCCGAACGGCGGCTGCACGGCGAGCTGATCTATGAGGAATACGAAGGGGTGCGGATTCCGAGGGAAGGGCTTTGGCTGGACGAGGAAACGGGCGGATATTTCGTTTATTGCCTCCTTCTTGGACGTGTCATCCGCAAAGATGTGACCCTGCACGACGAACTGGAACGGGACAACTATTATCTGGCCGAATATTATCCGGGCGTGGCAGGCGCATTGTTCCCCGGGGATGAAATCATCGTGGCCGGCAAGGATTTATATGACGGAAAGATTCTTCGCCAGTAGCTGTTTGAAAATAAATAATCATAAAATAACAAATATCTGTTGACATAACACTTTGAATGATGGATAATAGTACCAGCACATTTTGAACCAGTAACCAAAGGAGGTTTCACGATTGGGTATTTTAGAAGAGTTTAAGCGTCTGACCAAACCTTACCCGGACGAGCAGCCAGACGATTTTGAGGATTTTTCAAACTTTGCCCGAAAGGAAAGCAAAGTGCGCCCGGCGTACGATACGGCCAAGGGCGACAAAGTCGTTTCGATCAACACCACCACCCAGCTTCAGGTTGTGGTGGTTCAGCCCGAGCATTTTGAGGGCGCGTCCGACATTGCCGACCATTTGCTGGAACGCCGCTCGGTCGTCCTCAATTTGGAGAAAGCCAACAAAGAGGCCAAACGGCGTTTGGTGGATTTCCTCTCCGGGATCGTATACGCCCACCACGGGAAGATCAAGCCCGTTGCCCGTGATACATATCTCCTCACACCGGCCAGCATCGACATCATGGGCGGCGACCTGATCGGCGAGCTTGAATCAAACGGACTGTATATATAACCTATATAGACGCCTTTAGGCCTGGTATGATGCCGGGCTTCGGGACATGATGGGAGGTGTTCCTTTGCTGACGCCGCAGGAAGTAGCCGATAAACGGTTTGGCAAATCTTTCATGGGCGGATATGAAATGTCCGCTGTGGATGATTTTTTGGAAGCCCTGACCGATGATTATTCATCGTTGTATAAAGAAAATGCTTTGCTGAAAAATAAAATCCGTGTTTTGGTCGATAAATTGGAGGAATACCGCAGCGTAGACGAATCCATGCGCAAAACATGGCGCGAAGCCCAAAAAAACGCGGAAGAAATGATGGCGCAAGCCCGCACCGAAGCGGACAATCATCTTGCCGACGCGCAAAAGCAAGCCGCCGTACGCAAGGATGAACTGGACAACCAAATCAAGCTGGAAGAATACCGCCTCAGCACGGCGCGCCAGCAAACCGTTACCTTTGTCAACAGCCTGCGCGAGATTTACCAGCGGCAGATCGAGCAGCTATCGGTCATCCCCGTCACCGACTTGCCGCAGCAAACGGCCAGGCAGACCATCGAAGCCGCCACCAGCCAGGCAGCCTTTGAGATCGAGCAATCGGTGATGGCTCAAATCGAAGGCGATTATCACGATCACGCGGGCGACACGCGCAAGTTTGAAGTGGTTACCGAATCCCCGGAGCCCGATGACGACGCTCCCCCCGTGCCGGAAGCGTCTGACATCAATGTCATCCATACCCGGGAAGGCGGTTTTTACGGCCCCGACGGCAACGAGCTGGACGATGACGTGGTCAGGCTTTTATGGGAACCGGAACAGGACACCGAAGTCCCCCGTCCGCGTTTGGACGGCGGTTTTCCCGATTTGGAATCGCAGTTCGGCGCCGATGTGGATATGGTCAACGGCAATAAGTCAAAATGATTCCGCGCTCCGTAAACGCTAACGGAAAACGCTAACGGAGCGATTTCGCAGGTGTTGCATAATGGCAGTGCGCCAGCTTCCCAAGCTGGCAGCGAGGGTTCGATTCCCTTCACCTGCTCCAAACGCTGAAATCTGTCGATTCTTATCGATTCGGCAGATTTTTTACATTGTAAGGGTTTCATGGCTGCAAGTCCTGTAAGAACACTCGAATCCTCTTGATGTAATTTCCACTTATCAACCGCCTGTACCCATTGCAAATACAGGTTTTTTCAAAAGCTCTATATCGCCATTCCGATCAATATATAGCTTTCAGCTATATATCTATAGGGTACGGGTACAATTCGGTGTAAAACAATCCTTGATAAGATATATACCCCAGTATATACTATAGGTGAGGTGAACCAAATGGAACCCGCAAAATTGTTTATCAACGGAAATAGCCAAGCCGTGCGCCTGCCAAAGGAATTTCGCTTTTCCGGCAGTGAAGTATACGCGCAAAAGGTAGGTGGAGCTCTCCTTTTGTTGCCTAAAGACAAGGTATGGGAGACATTCGTTGAGGGATTGAACGGCTTTTCGCCTGATTTTTTAGCAGAAGGCCGTGCAAATGATATTGATGTGCCGAGAGAAGATTTATGAAATATATGCTCGACACAAACATTTGCATTTTTACTATTAAAAACAAACCGGATATGTTGATTGCAGCCCATGCCAAATCCCTCGGTCTTACCCTTGTTACAAATAACACACGGGAGTTCGGACGCGTGGAAGGATTGCAGATAGAAGACTGGGTTGTTTAATTTTTTAGGAAAATTCTATCACAAAAGCTATGTTAGGAGAGATCGTATGACGGGATGGGAGCGCGATAGAAGAACGCACTTTGACGAGATAGCCGCAGATTACGATAAGATGCGGTCGGAATATCCCGGTGAGCTGTTCGATGATATTTTCGAGTATTCCGGGATGGGAAAACGCAAAAAAGCCCTTGAGATCGGCGCGGGAACTGGGAAAGCAACAACGCCTTTCCTCGATGCGGGGTGTGATGTGACCGCCGTGGAGATCGGTGCCAATATGGCGGCTTTTCTGCTGGAAAGGTATAAGAATTATAAAGATTTTAATGTAATCACGGCAGATTTCGAGAGTGCATTATTGGAAGAAGGCTGTTATGACTTGATATATGCCGCCTCCGCGTTTCATTGGGTGGACGCGGACATCGGATGTCCCAAGGTTTTTCGGCTATTGAAAAGCGGCGGGACGTTTGCCCTGTTCCGTTATAACGCTATCGCGGCCTGCGGCGAAGACTGTTACGAGGACATTCAAGCCGTTTATGAAAAGCATTATTACAGTTATTTTCCGTCAAATGTAAGGCCGGTCAGAAAATCGAAAGCGGATTTTGAAAAACCCTCCGAGATTCACCATAGTTTCGGTTTTGAGGACTTAAAGCAGTATGGGTTTACCGGCATATCCATGATGTTCTATGACACGGCGCGTACATTCGGCGCGGATGAATACATAGCCTGGCTCGATACCATGTCCGACCATCGAAGTATGCCGGAGAGCGGCAGGGCGGCGTTGTATGAAGGAATAAGGGAATCCATCATACGACACGGCGGGCATCATAAGGTGGATTTTATTTATAAGCTGTATATGGGGAGAAAGCCGTGATATGAGCGGGTTTCAGGGTTATGCAGTTTATTTTGGCAGTTTATTTGCCGTTTCCCCATTTACTTTTTTCGACAGCGGATATATAATGAAAGGAACAGGTGCATATATACTAACGGGAGATGATGAAAGTTGATTGAGAATCTGTTCTGGGTCGGCTATGTGGGCGCGGCCACCGCGCTGTTCTTCGCCTTCCTGCAAGCACGCAAGGTCTTCAAATATGAAGAAGGCAACGAGACAATGGTCAAAATCGCAAACGCCATCCGTGCCGGAGCCAACGCGTTTATGAAGCGTCAATACAGCACCGTTGCCATTTTCCTCATCGTAATCTTCGTTATCCTGTCCGCGTTTGCCTACATACCTTTGCTGATGGGCAGAGACGAGGGGTATATCAACAAATTCACGCCCTTTGCGTTCATCACGGGCGGGTTTTTCACAGCCCTTTGCGGCTTTGTGGGGATGAAGGTTTCCACCAACGCCAACGCCCGCACGGCCAACGCCGCCACCAAGAGCCTCAACAGCGCGCTCCGCGTATCGTTTGCCTCCGGCTCGGTCATGGGCTTTATCGTGAACGGGCTGGCCATCCTTGAAATCACGACCTGGTATATGCTTTTGAAGTATGCTTTCAAGGTCGAAGACGCCGTCATTGCGAATACCATGGTCACATTCGGCATGGGCGTCGCCGTTGTGGCTGTTTTCGCCCGGGTGGGCGGCGGTATCTTCACCAAGGCGGCCGACGTCGGCGCCGACTTGGTCGGCAAAGTCGAAGCCGGTATTCCCGAAGACGACCCGCGCAACCCCGCCGTGATCGCCGACAACGTGGGTGACAACGTGGGCGACGTGGCCGGTATGGGAGCCGACCTCCATGAATCCAACTCCAACGCCTTGGTGGCGACCATTGCCATCAGTTTCGGCGCGGGATACGGGATCGCCGGGTTTATGCTGCCTATCATCATTTCGGTGGTCGGTATCCTTTGTTCAATTCTCGGCACCTTCTTTGTGCGAACAAAGGAGAAAGCCGATCAGAAAACCCTCTTGAATTCCCTGCGGCGCGGCGTTTACATCGCCGGGGGCGCGGCGGCCGTGATCACCCTGCCGCTCATACTGTTTGTTTCAAACAACGCGGAATTGCAGGAAGGCTACGCCATCTCCATGGCGGATAACGCTTGGGGGCTCTACGGGGCGGTTCTTATTGGGATCATTGCGGGTTTCATTGCCAGCTTGTTTACCGAACACTTCACGTCCGACGCAAGCAAGCCGACCCGCGACCTTGCCGCTTCCAGCGAGGACGGCTCGGCTCCCCTGATCATTGGCGGCTTGTCTCTCGGGATGAAATCGACCGCCGGCCCCATTCTGACCATATCCGGGGCTACAATCCTCAGTTTCATCATATCCGGCGGTTTCAGGTATATGGATTCCAGTGCTATTTTTGACTATAACATGGGGCTTTACGGTATCGGCCTTGCCGCGGTAGCCATGCTGGCCACAAACGCCATCATCCTTGCCACAGACGCCTTCGGCCCCGTGGCCGATAACGCGGGCGGTATCGCGGAGATGGCCGGGCTCCCCCCCGAAGTGCGCCAGCGCACCGACGCCCTTGATTCCCTGGGAAATACCACGGCGGCCACCGGAAAAGGTTTTGCCATCGCCTCCAACGCCTTCACCGGACTCGCCCTGTTGGTTTCGTATGTGAACATCGCGCAGGATAAAGCGGCGGAAGCGGGTAAAAAAGTTTTGGATCTCAGCATTGTCAACCCGCCCGTCTTAGTGGGCTTCTTTGCCGGGTCGGCCGTCGTCTTCCTCTTTGCGGCTCTCTGTATGTCCGCCGTACAGCGGGCGGCGCAGAGTATTGTGAGAGAGGTAAGGCGGCAGTTCCGGGAAATCAAAGGGCTGCTGGAAGGGACGCCGGGAGTTGAAGCCGATTACGCGACGTGCGTGGATATTTGCACGCGGGGCGCGCTAAAACAGATGATTGCCCCCGCCATGCTGACCATCTCCGGCCCAATCATCGCGGGATTGCTTCTAGGCGCGTCCGGCGTTGTTGGCTATCTCGCGGGCATCATCGTAACGGGATTTGCTATGGCGGTCTTCATGATGAACTCCGGCGGCGCGTGGGATAACGCGAAAAAGCACATCGAGGCCGGGCACCACGGCGGCAAAGGCAGCAATAACCACAAAGCGGCGGTCATCGGCGACACGGTCGGCGACCCGCTCAAAGACACCTCCGGGCCTTCGTTCAACAACGTGATCACCGTTTCCTGCACCGTTGCCATCGTCTTCATCGGCATCACCGTCGCTTTCTCTCTCCTGTAAACACCATAAACGCTCGACCCCCGCCATAGCCATGCGTACGCCGGGCTGCGGCGGGGGTCGAATAAATTCCAAATAATTAAGAGTTCACGAACACATTCGCTTGTGTTATAATAGTTTTTGGTAAGATATACGCACAGAATAGAAATGAGGAGGAGCAGATCATGGACATGAGACAATGCGCGCAGGGCGGGCACTTTTACGACGCTTCGATCCACAGCACTTGCCCTTATTGCGTCCCGGCAAACGCAAGCATCCCCAACCCGGCGGGAGCACCGGTGGAGAAAACCATGCCGCTGACCCAAAAGAATCCCCAAGACGGCGAGAACCGCACCCGTTCACAGGGCAATGTCGGGGATGAAGGGCGCACCGTGGCCATCATCAAAGAAGAACTGGGCATAGACCCCGTTGTGGGATGGCTGGTCAGTTTAGAAGGCAAAGAGAAGGGCCGCGACTACCGTATCCATACCGATAACAACTACATAGGCCGCGGCGAAAAAATGGACATCTGCATACGGGGCGACGATACCATCTCGCGGGAAAACCACGCCACCATCAGCTTCGACGCAAGAGACAAAGTATATTATTTCACCCCCGGCGACGGGCGGAGCATCGTCCGGCTGAACGACAAAGGGGTCTTTGCCACCACCGAGATCAAGGCTTACGACATCATGGAAATCGGGAAAACCAAGCTGGTTTTCGTCCCGCTGTGCTGCGATAAATTTGAATGGTCGTAACGGAAATGATGGATGAACTGATACCGGGGACGAGTGATAACCTCAGCGAACTGAGCGGTTCGGCAAGCGGTTTTTTAGGCATATTGCAGGATTTTTGGTGGGCGTTTGCCATAGGCGGGGGCGTTTTGATCCTGATTGTTGTAGGATTGATCCTTCTGCTGCGGAGAAAACCCTCCGCCGTGAACATACCCGATTTTCAACACCCTGTTGAGCAGCCCCTTGAACCTCCGGCCAACCACGATATTCAGCCTCCCTCCGCTCCCGTGTGCGCGTTCCCGCTGCTGATCGGCAACACCCATCACATCGGGTCGCGCGAAAGTCAGCAGGATAGTTTTGTTATATCCGACCTGTCCAATGCCGAATTATGCGCCAACAAGGGTGTCCTTGCCGTGATCGCCGACGGGATGGGCGGCATGTCCGACGGAGGCGAAATCAGCTCCATCGTCACGCGGACGATGCTTCAGGCATTCAACGAATCCGCGCCGACGGGACAGCCGGAGCAGGATTTGCTCAATATGCTTTCGGCCGCCAACGACAACGTAAATCTGTTTTTATCGGGACGGGAAAGGGGCGGTTCGACCGTCGTCGCCGTCATCATCCATGACGGGAAGCTAACCTGGGTGGCGGTCGGCGACAGCCGCATTTGCCTGATCCGCAACAACGCGCTGATGCAGATCAACCGCGAGCATACATACGCGGTGGATCTAGACGAAAAAGCGGCCGCGGGCGAGCTTAGCTGGGAAGAAGCGGGAGAAGACCCGAAACGGGCGGCTCTGACAAGCTATTTGGGCATGGGAACACTGGGGAAGATAGACCGTTCCCTCCGCCCCATGCAGCTGCTTCAAGGCGACCGCATCCTTCTGATGTCCGACGGCGTTTTCGGCAATCTATCCGACGATGAGATTCTCGAAGCCATGCGTTTTGAACAGCCTCAGGAGAGCGCGATCAAATTGCAGGAGATGACACTGGCCAAGCAAAACCCGCATCAGGACAATTTGACCGCCGTCATTTGCCAAGTCATATGACACGGCTGCAAACCGCCTCCTGTTCGTTTCAAGGAGGCAGGGAGCATAACGAAGACAGCGTCCGCGTTTTGGAGCGGGACGGCTGCTGCGTTGCCGTTGTTGCCGACGGTTTGGGCGGCCACGGCGGCGGCGAGATCGCCTCTTCGGTGGCGGCCGGCGTCATCACCGAACCCTTCATGGCCTCGCCGACTTTGGACGCCGAAGCCATCAGAGGATTGTTCGCGCTGGCGAACTTGGAAGTCCTGAAAGCGCAGACCCCCGCGCTGAAGATGAAAAGCACGGGTGTCGCGTTGTTTGTCAAAGACGGCGCGGCTTGTTGGGGGCATGTCGGCGATTCAAGGCTGTATCACTTCATCAGCGGAAAGCTGGTTGCGCAGACGCTCGATCACAGCGCGTCGCAGCTGGCGGTTTTAACGGGCGAGATCACGCAGGAAGACATCCGTCATCACGAAGACCGCAACAGGGTTTTGAGGGCCTTCGGCGGCGGTGAGGACATCAAGGCGGAAATCGCCCCGGCGCAAACACTGAACATAGGGTTTCATGCCTTCCTGCTCTGCACCGACGGGTTTTGGGAATACGTTTTCGAGCCGGAGATGGAGCTTGACCTCGCCAAAAGCGGAACGCCGCGGGATTGGCTCCGGGCAATGACGCAAAGGCTTTCCGGCCGCGCGCCGAAGGACAACGATAACCATTCGGCGGCGGCGGTATTTATCCATATCGAATAGATAGAAGGCGAAAAGATGGGACGCAGAACGCAAACGATCATACTGGCGGTTTTATGCGCGGCGGTACTTTGCTTACCGGCGTCCGCCGTCGAGCCGCTGGAACTTTACATAGAAGGTGTTTCCGCCTCGGAAGGCGGCTTATCGGTTTACTGCAACACCAACGCCGCTCCCCTTCCGCAAGCGGAGCATTTTTCCGCCACCCTCGGAAACACCCCGCTGACCGTTCGGGAGGCGGCTGCCGCCCGAGCAGGAAACGGGACATCGTATGTTTTCCTGGTCGATGTTTCCGGCTCGATCAAGGCGACGCACTTTCAAGCCATCAAAGACACCATCGCCCTGATTTGCGAAGGGCTTACGGAGAAGGACAACATCAGCATCTTCACCATCGGCGACAGCACCTACACCCAATCGTTCGTTGCAACGCCGGAGGATATAGAAGCGCAGATCGGCGCCATCGAACGAAGCCGCGAGGATACCAACCTTTACGCCAGCGTGGTTAAATCCCTCGATATTCTCAATACCCATGAGCAATGCCGTGATAAGCGTGTTTTGGTCATCTTCTCGGACGGTGAAGAGGATATTTTCGACGGCATCACCTTTGACGAAGTGTCCGCCGTTATCAAGAACAGCCGCGTCCCTATTTACACCATTGCCATGCTGGGGAAAAACCCGCCCGCGCGGTATGTTGAATCGGCCAAAGTGCTGGGCAGCTTTGCCCGGTCGTCTGCCGGAGGGCGTCACTACATCCATACCCTCGACCCATCGCTTACGCAAGAGGTTGCGGAGGATATAGCCGGTTCGGTGGATAACGGGCTGCTTCTTTCCCTTGATTTGGCCGGATTCCGCTCAAACGGCGAGGATCTGACCTTGCGGCTGGAAGTGAACATTCCAGGGTCAGGCAGCGCGAACGACAGCGCGGTCATCTCTACGGCAGGGCTATCACTCCCCCCCACCGCAGAACCATCTCCCCCGCCGCCTGATCCTTCGGTGCCCGATCAACCCGAGCCGACGACGGTTGAAGCGACGCCCGACCCGATTGTTGGAGAGGGTGATGAAACAGAGCCGCCGCCTGAACAAGAGAAATCTCTCATCGAAAAAGTGAAATCTTTTTACGAAGAATACACCCTTTGGGTCATCATCGGCGGGGCGGCTCTTTTACTGATCATCATTTTGATCATCACTCTTCTCGTCCTCCGGCGTAAAAAGAGGGTTTACGCCCCGGCCGCCCCGGTTTTACCCGTGCCGCCGCCTGAACCGCTTCCCCCTCCTGTGCCCGAACCGCAACCTATTCTGCCGCCGGAGCCTCCGCCCATATTGATGGCTCCCCCGCCCGGCAAACCGAGAATCGCCCTCCGCCTGACCAAAATCGGGCTGGCCGAAGAGCAGGTTTTCCGTGCCGAATTTGCCGGAGAGCTGATCATCGGCAGAGACCCGGTCAAAGCGTCGCTGCCCTTTCCCGACGACGAACTGCTGTCGGGGCGGCATTGCTCCATCAGCTACGAGCCGGAAGGGATCATTCTGCGCGACTTGGGTTCGACCAACCACACCTTTGTCAACGGCGTGCCGATCGATGAACCGTATATCTTTGAAAACGACGACGTGCTGCTGATCGGCTCGATGGAGCTGCGCGTGAACTGGGAATTGTTATGAGGGGATGCTGTATGAAAAGGATATACGCTTTGATTATATGCCTGCTGCTGATGCTTCCGTTTGGATCGGCTTTTGCCAGCGACGACGCGGTGGAGGCGAGAAACGGCGTGGTTCGCGTCTTCTGTCTCGTTCAAGGGTCTTTGTCCGGCAACTGGAGCGGCGGAACGGGAAGCGGGTTTCTCATTGCCCATGAAGACGCCGGAACAACCTTGATCGCCACAAACAGGCATGTTGTGGAGGATAACATATACAATGTATACATCGTCCTGGATAATGTATACGGCAACATCGTTCCGGCGGAGGTTGTGTTCTTCCCCGACGATGAGGATTTTGACTTAGCCATCTTGAGGGTGGATTCAAAAGAGTTCAAGAACCATAAAATCCTCCCGCTGGCTTCCTCAAACGCGGTCAAGATCAGCGATACGGTATACGCGCTCGGGTTCCCCGGCGTCGCGGATAACATCAACGATCAGGGTTGGAGCATCCCGTCTACCATCGACGACATCTCCATGACAAAAGGGATCGTGAGCAAAGAAAAACTTGTGAACAACGGTTATACATATTTTCAAACCGACGCCACCGTGCATGGAGGCAATTCGGGCGGTCCCCTTGTCAACGAAGACGGCGCGGTGATCGGCATCAATTCATTCAAGGCGTTGCAGAATGACGGCGCGGACGCCGCGGGCGTCAACGGCGCGCTCTATGTGGACTATGTCATCGAAATCTGCGTGGCTTCCAATCTTCAATATATCCCGTATACCCCCGGGCAGGGATCAACCGACCCCTCCCCCGCCCCGCCGTCGGAACCGCCGTCAGCTTCCCCTAATACCCGGCCGTCTCCGCCCCCCCCGGCCAATCCCTCCCCTGCCCTCCCGCCATCCTCAGAACCTATAATAGACGACACTTTGGGAGACGGCGAACTGTCCGGCTTTGTGTTCGCGGATTGGCTGATGGACTATTGGTGGATCGTTGCCGCGGGGATAGGCGGCCTTAGCCTCATGATCATTGTGATCGCTTTGCTGACCAGAAAAAAACCGGTTCATGCCCCAATGCAAGCGGCAACCCCGGTGTATACTCCGGCTCCCGCACCTGTTCCGGTGCCTGTTCCGGTTCCGGTTCCTGCCGCCGTTGGAGCCGCGCAGCCCCCCGCCCCTCCGCCGCCTGTCCCACCCCCGGCTGCGCAAGTTAAAGAAGAGCAGCTGCTCGGCATCGGCGGCCGCTTTGAAGGCGTCAGTTTCCCCGTAAAAGGGAGTATTTGCATCGGGCGCGACCCAAACCGTTGCCAAATCGTTTTCCCGGCCGATACCAAAGGGATCAGTTCCCTGCATTGCGAAATCAAGCAGACGCCCGCCGGGCTGCAGCTGACCGATAAGGGTTCCTCATACGGCACATTCCTCGGCAGCGGCCGCAAACTCAACGCCAACGAGAGCGTGACAGTCAGCTCGGGTGAGAGCTTTACGCTGGCCGACAGCAAGAATTCATTCAGGGTTTTATAGAAAGGAAGCGGAGGTTCATGTCCCCATCTATTGACACTCTCTGCATGGGCTGCTTCGCGCAACGCTCGACGTTTGCCGTCCCTTGCCCTGTTTGCGGCTACAATGAAAAACCGGAGGCTTCGCCTCCGCACCAGCTGCGCCAGCGCACCATCTTAAACGGAAAATACCTGATCGGCAAGGTTTTGGGGGAAGGCGGCTTTGGCATCACCTATCTTGGCTGGGATCTGAACCTTGATTTGAGGGTTGCCATCAAGGAATACTACCCGGCCGGGTATGTGACCCGTGAGACGACCTCGGTCGGGAACGCCACCGTTCAGCCGTTTACCGGCTCGCAAGGGGATTTTTTCTTCTCGGGGCGGGATAAATTCATCAACGAAGCCAAAACCCTCGCCAAGTTCTTTTCCCTGCCCGGCATCGTTTCGATCAAGGACTATTTCTTGGAAAACGGCACGGCCTATATTTCGATGGAATACATAGACGGGCAGACGTTAAAGAGCCATTTGGCGCAAAAGGGCGGAAAGCTCCCCGCGGCTCAAGTCTTTGACATGATGAAACCCGTCATGGCCGCGCTGGCCGAAGTTCACAAAACCGGACTGATCCACCGTGACATCAGCCCCGATAACATCATGATCAGCAAAGATAACACGGTCAAACTGCTGGATTTCGGCGCGGCAAGGGATTTTACCGAAAGCGGGAACAAGAGTTTATCCATCATGCTCAAGCCCGGTTTCGCGCCGGAAGAGCAATACCGCTCCAAAGGGGTTCAGGGACCTTGGACAGACGTCTATGCCCTATGCGCCACGATGTACAGATGTATCACCGGCGTCACGCCGGACGAATCGGTGGAGCGGGTGCGGAAAGACGAGGTCAAACCCCCGTCCGTGCTGGGCATTGCCATTGACCGCGCGCAGGAAGCGGCATTGATGGCGGGGATGGCAGTATTGCAGGAGAGACGGCCTCAAAATGTGGAAGGGCTGCAAAGGGCGTTGTACAGCGCGGCGGCTCCGCAGCCGGTCGGGGCGGCCGTTCAGCCTTCATCTATGCCCCCTGTATATACCCCGCCTCCGCAACCGATTCCACAGCCTGTACCGCAGCCGATGCAATACCAGCCCCCGCCCCCCATGCCGCAGCCCGTCCAGCAGCCGGTTCCATATCCCATGTCCAATCAGGGGTATACTCCGCCTATTCAGGCAAAAAAATCCAAAGCGGGGCTGATCGCGTCGATCATAGGCGGCGTATGCTTGGTAAGCATTGCGGCTGTTTTGCTCATTTTCACACCGTGGTCATCCGACGAACCGTCTGGAATTCCGTCGACGCTTCCGTCCATACCGCAGACCAGCTGGAACCCTCCGTCCACCGCCCCCATTTCCCTCACGGAGGACATCCTCGGTTCGTGGACGACTATGTATGAAGACGTCTATGTTATGGAGTATGGGTTTAACCGAAATGGTGAATATTACGGCATGATGTACGATCCCGATGATATTGACTACCTGATAACCTCCAATATCATGGTGATCGAAGGGACATATACCGTCATCGGCAATGATTTATATTTAACGCCGCTGTGGGAGATTGCCTTTGATTATGAACAGCATGATATTTCCCCGTACAGCAAAAACGAAGAGTGGACGTCGGCTTTGACCGTCGTCAACGATTATACCCTCAGAATGGTCGATCCTGACGGTTCGGTCAACGTATTCACCAAAACAACGCCGTCTTATTGGGATTTTGGCCAAAGAGATTGGCTCGGCAACCGGTTTAATCCCGATCAATATGTGCGGAATATTACCCTGGGGGAATTCACCGTTCAAAACAACGACAACCCCGCCCAGCAAAAAGGCTGGGCAACGCACGGGATTGAATTGGACTCGGGGTATTTATCCAATAGCTGGTCGGCTTGGGAGTTTACCTCCTCCCGATACCTCATCCTTGAGTTTTATGATGAACCGGACGATCCCTTTCAATTCGTATGGCGCGGCTACAATGCCTATGACGGCTGGAATTGGGTACAAACAAATGACCTGCGGGCGCAGGGAAACCATTTGGTGATCGACCTGTATGACATCAATGGGTATTACGACTATATCACCTACCCTGAACTGCTGATCTATGTCTGCTACTGGGACGACAGCTGGAGCGATCTGCCCCTCAAAGACGCGTATTTCGCCGACAGTCTATGGTAAACCCTTGACAGTAGAAAGCCCGCCGTCGGCGGGCTTTTGGCTGTTCGCTGGTTACTTAGGTGTTCCGCAGCTGGTGCAGATATTCTGCGCGTTGTACATACAGACAGTGTGTCCCGGTACAAAGCCGTCGCAGACGGTGCAGTATTGTTGGTGGCACTTGAGCCCTATGCTCAATGTCATGGAATACCTGTATCCCCATGTATGGGTGGTATGGCTCCCGGTGATCACCTTCGCGCCGTTTATATCGGCTGTTGTGGGAGCGGTCGCTGATTTAGTCGAGTAGCCATACATCAACTTATCAGCATTTGCAAAACTGGTGAGATCCTTTAACCCGATAGCGTGTCCGAACTCATGGGCAAGGAGTGCGTTCGTTGTTGTATATGCGCGGTTTATCTGTATTTTCC
This sequence comes from Oscillospiraceae bacterium, assembly GCA_009782475.1. Taxonomy (GTDB): domain Bacteria; phylum Bacillota; class Clostridia; order Oscillospirales; family UBA929; genus UBA929. Next base: position 25,042 of record WRIZ01000030.1, read on the forward strand.
ACGTCGTCAAATGCCCGGTTGTCACATTGGAGGAAAAATCACTAAACTTAGCTTCATAACCATCATTCGGATAACTGTATGTTGTCACAGTGCCAGTGGGAGTTATTGACTCCGAAATGGTAACCGTCCCGCTCCACAACGCCGCCCCGCCTGTGACATACGCTTTCATTGTGGTCGTTAAATATGTATCGGTGTTATCAAACTTATAATACACCGTCGTTCCACTATTGTGATTGTTCTCGTCTATATCCCATCCGCAGTTTTCACCCCATGCGATCGTCCCGCTTTGTTTGGTCGAATGCGCCGCGGAACCCGGCACAAGCATCAAGACGATGGATACGGCCAAGGCAAACGCGATTCCCTTTTTCATTTGTACACTGCCTCCTGTCCGGCGAAACGTTCGATTTCGCCGATGAATTCATCATACCGTACGAGGGTGTCCGTACTCTTTTCCGAACGGGTTATCAGCGGGTCGGCTGTTTTCATAATGTCCCAAAACCCGTTCGTCTCTTTTGCGTTGACCTTTGATAACCCATCTTTCAATTCCAGCAAGCCGCCGTAATCATAGAAGTATTCCTCGGTCAGCATCCCGGTTCTGTCTAAGGCATATGTTCCATCATCGGCTGATTGCACATATAGAACAGTAGAATGTCCCCCAAGAAGCCAATAAGCATTTTCGAGGTCTAGGTCAAAATCCGTTATAAATTCATTTGCAACAGCTTTTTTAAGGAAAACAATCAATCGGTCGCCTCTTTGGAACAGAGGAAAATCTTTGAACGTACATTTGCTGTCTCCCACTTGAATCAAAACAATATTGTCCGGGACTTCACCTTTTAACACAGTATTTGCCGTAACGTTAAAGAACGTTACCCCGCCTTGGCTTAACTCTTCTCCCAGCCATGACGAAATGGTTACTTCCAGCACCAAATCGGATTCCTCCACGGCTTCATGCAGTAAATAATGCCGTGCTAGGCTGCCTTGAGATTCGCCCAACGTTCCCACGCGAACAGGCGTATCCACGCCCCCTTCTTCCGCCGCGCCGCTTTTCCACGGAGCCGCTATGTAGAGAATTAACAGCAGCACCCCGCAAACGGCCGGAACCCCGATTTGTAACAGTTTCTTTCGCATTTTGATCTCACTCCTTCAAAAATGTTAGAGGAAAGATTTCCCTCTGAATGTAGTATATCATACGATTTTCTATCGATTTGTCGAATTTTGTCGAGCGAAAAAAATAAAGTTTTTTACCCTGCAAAACCCGCCGTCGGCGGGCTTTTGGCTGTTCGCTGGTTATTTGGGTGTTCCGCAAAGAGTGCAGATGTTCTGCGCGTTGTATATACAAACGCTACTCCCCTGTACAAAGCCGTCGCAGACGGTGCAGTATTGTTGGTGGCACTTGAGCCCTATGCTCAATGTCATGGAATACCTGTATCCCCAAGCATGGGTGGTATGGCTCCCGGTGATCACCTTCGCGCCGTTTATATCGGCCGTTGTGGGAGCGGTCGCCGAGCCGGTTACATGGTAATACATCAGCTTATCAGCATTGCTGAAACTCGTGAGATCTAACAGCCCGATGGCGTGCCCAAACTCATGGGCAAGGAGTGCGTTTGATTGCGGGTATGCCCGGTTCATCTGTATTTTCCATGTGGTCAAATGCCCGGTTGTTTTATTGGAGGTGAATTCAGCAAACCTGGCATAAGTTCCAGAGCCCGGTTGATTGTATGTCGATACAACGCCGGTTGGGGTTATTGATTCCGAGATGGTGACCGTGCCGTTCCATAACGCCGCCCCGCCTGTGACATACCCTTTATACGTTGGCGTTAAGTTGGTATCGGAGTTATCAAACTTATAATACAGCGTTGACCCATCGGTGTGATTGTTCTCGTCTATATCCCAGCCGCAGGATTCACCCCAACTGATTATGCCGCTTTGTTTGGTCGAATGCGCCGCGGAACCCGGCACAAGCATCAAAATGAGGGATACGGCCAGGGCAAACGCAATTCCCTTTTTCATTTGTACACTGCCTCCTGTCCGGCGAAACGTTCGATTTCGCCGATAAGTTCATCATACCGTACGAGGGTGTTTCTGCTATCATCTAAACGGGTTATCAGCGGGTCGGCGGCTTCCATGATGTTCCAAAAATCGTTCCTTTCCTTTATGCTGACCTTTGACAATCCTTCTTTCAGCTCCAGCAGGCCGCCGTAGTCATAGAAGTAATGCTCGGTCAGCATCCCGTGTCTATCTAGGGCATACGGCACATCATCGGTCGATTGCACATGCAGAACAGTGGTATATGTACCAAGAAGCCAATAGGCATTGTCGAGGTCTAGGTCAAAATCCGTTACAAACTCATTTCCAATGGCATTTTTAAGGAAAACAATCAACCTATCGCCTCTTTGGTACAAAGGATAATTCCTATATGTCCATTTGCTGTCCCCTAGCTGAATAAGAACAATATTATGCGATACATCACCTTTTAATACAGCATCTGTTGTTACATCAAAGAAGGTTACAATGCCATCATCTAAATCTTCTCCCAGCCATGAAGAGACGGTAACTTCCAGCACCAAATCGGCTTCCTCCACGGCTTCTTGCAGTGTATACCCTCTAGCTAGACTTGCCCGGGCTTCGCCCAACGTTCCCACGCGAACGGGCGTATCAATGCCCCCTTCTTCCGACGCGCCGCTTTTCCACGGAGCTGTTATGTAGAGAATTAACAGCAGCACCCCGCAAACGGCCGGAACCCCGATTTGTAACAGTTTCTTTCGCATTTTGACCTCACTCCTTCAAAATGTTTGAGGAAAGATTTCCCTCTGAGAGTAGTGTATCATACAATTCGGCATCGATTTGTCGAATTTTGTCGAGCGAAAAAAATAAAGTTTTACCCTTCAAAACCCGCCTGACGGCGGGCTTTTGGCTGTTCGCTGGTTATTTGGGTGTTCCGCAAAGAGTGCAGATATTCTGCGCGTTGTATATACAGACGCTGTGTCCCGGTACAAAGCCGTCGCAGACGGTGCAGTATTGTTGGTGGCACTTGAGCCCCACAGGCAATGTCATGGAATACTTGTATCCCCATGTATGGGTGGAATGAATACCAAGGATCACTTCCGCTCCCTTCCTGTCCGCGGCCGTTGCGGTGGTTGCGGTACTGCTGGTATTGTAATACATAAGTTTATTTATATTACTGGAGTTACTAAGATCATTCAATCCGATAGCATGACCGAATTCATGAGCTATTGTATGCTGCGATACTCCGTAATAGGAGTTTATCCATATTTCCCAATACATAA
>WRIZ01000031.1 GCA_009782475.1 Oscillospiraceae bacterium
ACCTGCTTCAAAAAAGCCCATAACCTAAAGACGCCCGTCTCGCGCTTACTGTTTGCCAATCTCCTCGACTGTTACTAATTGCTCGGCTTCATCGACTGCCGGTTACAAAACTAAATCGCCGTGTGCGCGCGGCGGATGGCGTTCAATTTGTGTCCAATATCTCAAATGAACCGCCGTGGCTTGACAGTTTGATGCGGGAACCGTCGTTTTTGCTGCGCAAGCCGTCTTTGCTGATTTTTGTGCCATTGTGTGAGAGGCTTGCAGGCGTTGATGGCTGTGCGCACCAGCCACGCCTTCTCATGTTCGCTTGTCTCGAAAGCGGGTTTCTTGGAAAGCAGCCGGAGGAAGACGCCCTGGGTTATATCTTCGGCGTCGGCCGGGTTTTTCAGATAGAGCATACAGACACGGTAAACCGTCTTGTGGTGTTGTTCAAAGGTCGCTTCGATCATTCGCTTCCCTCCTTCCTGTAGACAATACACTTGAGATGGGCTGATCGTTGCATGACGAAGAATTTTATCAAACTTTGTCGAATTTAGTCGTACGAAAATAATTGACATTTTCATTCTATTATTCTATATTGGTGTTAGTATACATAACAAATGAAAACAGGAGGGCATCTGCCATGAAAAAGACAAAAATCAGCGCAATCCTTCTAGCAATCTCCATACTATTCTCTCTTTCCGCGAACGCGTCCACGGCAATATCCTCCGAGGAAACAGTCCGACAACAGCTCCGTGAAGACATCCGCGCCGTGGCGGTGAATGCGCCTTCACATTTTAATGAGACTGCTGAATGGCAGAACATTAAAATTGTCAAAGAAACCCCGCTTTATGATTTAGAGGGAACCCTTATCGCGTACTGCATGGATTTACAAAACGCTGACACAGGTGAAAACGCATACATAATTATCAATAACGATAGAACCGATTTCCCCATTCTCCAATATGCACCCACGGCTGTTTCGCCGTATTTCAATGTAAAAGGGACGGCTTTATATCTCGCGGCCGGTCTTTATGGTATTGACAGCGGGGTCGCAATCAAAGACCTCTCAACCGGCGAAACGATCAATAAAAAGGACATTATGCGGCAAGAAGCAGACACAATGAATGACAGTATATCCGAAGCAGAGAGGGAAAACAAGCAGCGCATTGATTACTCCGGGGCATGGGAGCTTTATACATCAGGGGTGTCCGCGAACAACACGCTTATGAGGAATACTCCTGTAACTGTAATATTAAATAATGTTCCTAACTGGCAATGGTACGTCGGGTGTTCTCCAACTGCGATAGGAATGCAACTAGCGGCAATCTATCCAAACTTATCAAGTTCTTTTTCCGCCAATCTAGTGATCGGGCTTCTTTCTACCTATATGGGCACAGCTTCAGATGGCAGCACTCCCTGGGCCAATCATGGGAGCGGTGCGCAGCGGTTTTTATTTAATAATGGATTTGGGACGCCTTCGTTCTGCGATTGGCATAGTAAAAACGCAAACGGCATACCTAATTTTGGAGCAGCACATAATTCATATTCAACATACATAGGAGAAATAAACGCGGGCAGGGCAGTTTCGATAGTTAGCCTTGATTGCACAATTTCTACAGCCACATACCAAAGCGGATGGAGATCGCACATGGTTACAGGTATTGGTTATTCATATGTTACAGGGTTGCCGTGGCAATATGTCATCGTACATACAACAAGTGTAAGGGATGGGCAAGTATATCTTTTCCTTGACCATCACACTTCTCAGTATGCTTGGTTTATCGTAAGGCCATGAGGATGTTCCGAGCTATCCTATATTGCGTGTTCATTATTATATTCATGCTAAGCGGTTGCTTTAATAAGTATGAGGAGGGAGACCATGGTTCTTCAGATAAAAAGGAGATTGAACCCAGTCCTTCAGAAGAAGCGGGATACAATGAAACGATGATTTTAGGATTTACAGGAATAGAAGCCGAGAATGTAGAGAAGATTTTGTTTGAAAAGCCCCGTGAGATTCAATACCAATGGGAGACTTATGACGTTGCAATCATATCGGATATAATACACTACATGGAAGAGGTTCAAATCTCCCGAAATGACAAATTAGGAGGAACGGGAGCATTTCTTACTCTTAGCCTTTATTTTAAGCAACCTGTTAATGGAGTGCATTACCTTGGAATCGTAATTTTTGCCGTCGATGTATACTTTCTATCGAATGGCTTTTATTCCGATGATGGTATCATTCCTGTTTATGAAGTCACAGGCGGAAAGACAGAGGAAGAATGGGACGCAATCCTAGAACTGTGCGAGAGGATACAATAGCATTAAGCGGGATATTTGAACAGGAGGATACGCTTGGTTTATTGTAAGGTCATGATAGGAAGGCGCAGATTATTTACTTACATACTCAGCAGCATTGCGGTCATGTTCCTGTTGGGCGGCTGCTATCCTGAGCTTGACAAAGAGGAAGTGTTTAATTCTTGGGCGGCAGATTACTCAGCCAAGGAGTTATTGGGGTTTGCAGGGGTAGAAACTGAGAATGTTGAAAAAATAACATTGATCAAACACCGTGGGATGCAATACCAATGGGAAACATCAGACATTGAAATCATTGCCGATATTTTGAGTTCCTTTGACAGCATTCAAATATCGCGCAATGACGCATTGGGGGGTGTCGGGGCATATCTCGGCGTCACATTCACGCTTAAGGAGCCAGTCAACAAACGGAAAGAAATAGGGTTAACCATATACAACGATCATATATACTCACCTCAATTTCCTTCCGACAATCATCACTATGTTTTTGAAGTCACAGGCGGTAAAACGGCAGAAGAATGGGACGCAATGCTAGAACTGTGCGAAGAAGTAGAACCCAGTCTTTCGGGAGAGGTAAATTATTCTGATATGAAAGCTGATAAGATTAGCATAACCTATTCTGCCGAATTGTCCGAAGCTGATGAGGTAATCATAACCAACACAGAAGCAATCAATGAAATCACCCATATTTTAGAGTCTATGATTTGTGAACCCACAACGCGTCCTATGATGTTCCCGCGATTTTATATTCAACTTTTCTGCGCAGAAGAGCAAATATCGTATTGGTATATAGACGAAAATGATATAATCGCTGGCGGGAGCATCGGACTGGGAAATCACATGTTGACAAATGGCTCTGTTTTCAACAAAATCCAGCAATATTATGAAGATTGTAAATAACAACGGGCAGGCTTTCAACCTGCCCGTTGTATTTATCTTTTTTTCGTTCTCAAGTCCCCCGCAAGGCCAGCATCATGGCGAAATGCGAAATGCTGCCCATCAGGATGAAGATATGGAACACCTCATGGAATCCGAACCATTTCCGGTTCCGCCCCGGCCAGCGCAGGGCATATAGGATGCCGCCGACGGTATAGAAGAACCCGCCGATCATCAGCCACACGAAGGCGCGCATCTGCTCCTGCTCCCGCAATGCGGAAATCAGCGGGGCAATGGCGACGATGACCAGCCAGCCCATGCCGACGTAAGCCGCCGCCGACACCCAGCGGGGCGCGTTGAGCCAGCAGAGCTTGATGATCGTCCCGGTAATAGCGAAAAACCAAATGACGCCGAAAATCGCCCAGCCCCAGCCGGGGCTCTGCGGTCGCAAAGCCACCAAACTGATCGGGGTGTAGGTTCCGGCAATCAGCATATAGATCATGATATGGTCGGCTTTGCGCAGGGCTTTCCGGCTTTCCGGCTTGACTCGCAGGCTGTGGTAGAGGGTGCTGGTGGCGTACAGCCCGATCAACGCCGCGCCGTAAATTGAGTAACTGACCACATGCCATACATTGCCGATAAAAGCGGCGACAGCCACCAAAACGCCGACGCCGGCGGTGGCCATCCAAACACCGATGCCGTGGGTGAGCGCGGAAAAGAGACGCAGCGCGTCGTATGGGGTGCGGGTCTCTTTCACACGAGCCATATGAATCCTCCGTTGTAAAGGGGCGACCGTCCGGCCGCCCTTTGTTTATTGCGCTTTCGCTTTTTCCACCAGTGCGGCGAACGCCGGTTTATCATAGACGGCCATTTCGGCTAAAATCTTGCGGTTGAGTGTGATCCCCTGTGTTTTGAGGGCGTGCATGAAGCGGGAATAATTCATTCCGTTGGCCTGCGCCCCGGCCGAGATACGGGTGATCCACAGGCGGCGGAAATCGCGTTTGCGGCGTTTGCGCCCGATGTAAGCATACCGCAGGCTCTTCATCACCTGCTCGTTGGCGGTTTTGAACAATTTACTCTTCGCGCCCCAGTAACCCTTTGCGAGTTTCAGTATCTTTTTATGCCTTCTGCGCGTAGTGACCGCGCCTTTTACTCTGGCCATGACAATCTTCCTCCATTTGTATTCTCCCTCCGATGCTACGCATTGCCCTCCTCCTAGAGGAGGGTGCCGGCAAAGCCGGCGGGAGGAGTTTTTCTTCTACTTATAAGGGATCAATTCTTTGATATTGTTTTCATTGGTTTTATCGGCATAGGCGCCGGAGCGCAGCTTGCGTTTGACTTTGGTGGTTTTCACATGATGCTGGTGGCGCAGGCCCGCTTGTTTGCGCTTCACTTTTCCGCTTTTGGTCAGATTGAAGCGTTTTTTCGCACCGGAATGCGTCTTGATCTTCGGCATGATGGTTACTCCTTCTCTTTATTTGGTTTCTTTCTTTGCCCCCGGCTTAACCGCGGTTTTGGGCGCGAGGAATAGAAACATGCGCCGCCCTTCCATTTTCGGAGGTTTTTCAATCACTGCTACCTCGGCACAGCTTTCGGCAAATTTTTGAAGCTGCTTTTCGCCCAAATCGGAATGGACGACCTGCCGTCCGTGGAACCGCACCGTGACCTTGACTTTATCGCCGTCCTGCAAGAAGCGGAGGGCGTTTTTGAGCTTGAAATTGAAATCGTGCGCGTCAATGGTCGAGGAGAGGCGGATTTCCTTGATTTCGACGATGTGCTGGTTCTTCCGCGCTTCCTTGATCTTCTGCGCCTGCTCATAACGGAATTTCCCGTAATCCATCAGGCGGCAGACAGGCGGGGCGGCGGTGGGGGCGATCTTGACAAGATCGACTTCGCGTTCGGCGGCGATCTTCAAGGCGTCGCGGGTCGGCATGACGCCCAAAGCCGAGCCGTCCTCCCCGACAAGGCGGATTTCCTTGTCGCGGATTTCCTCATTGATTTGATGGTCTTTTTTGCTGATTGCGGTACACCTCCTAGATTATGCGAGCTGCTCCACCGGCTCGCAAGGGCTGGAATTCACTTCCAGCACTGGCCGCGAGACGCGCATGGAGCGTGACAGAAATGGAAAGACGGGAGCCATTCCCCCGTCAACAAACGCATTGCGGTATATACACCGCTTGCCAATCATGTTGACCCGCGCCCGTTGGGCGCAAGGTGAGGGAAACCCTTCTTTATTATAACGCTGTTAACACTATCATAACGCAAACTCTTTGTCAAGGGTTATTTATAAACTTTCCGCGTTTGCCTCTTCTTCCTGCTGCGTTTCTTCAGCCGCCGCCGCGTTGACCGCCGCTTCTTGGGCGATCTGTTCGAGCTGCCTGTAAACATGTCCGGGGACGGACAGGTTTTTCAAGATGACTTCCTGAAGGGTCTTCTCATTGCCTTTTTTATCGACAGTGACCGTTCCGTTTGACAGACTGAGGAATACGTTTTCGCTGCCGCCTTTCGGGTCGGCATAACAGGAAAGGACACAATACCGGCCGTCTCCGGCATGCTGCTGATCAGCTATTACCCCGCGTCCGTCATCTGCGGCTGAGGCGAGCCGCTGTGGAAAGGACTGCTGGCTCTTCCTTCGGGCGCGGCGTTTTTGGGGCTGTCGCTGCTGGCGTGGCGGGTGGGCGTACGGTATTATAAAAGCACGGGAAGTTGAATCCCCGTGCTCTTATCGCATTTTTACCTTACCGGGATGGCCATTCTTGCGCCTTAATAATTTACACAATTATTACATAAATTTTACATAGAAACAATTGACAAGTGTTATTATTATAACTATAATGTAATAAACTATCAATTAGGAGGGGTTTACCAATGAAAAATGTACGCGCGGTAAAAACGAGCTTATTGGCTTTTTTACTGACGGCTTTCCTTTCCGGCACATCTCAGGTAATGGCGGCAGATTTAGGATCACTAAGCTATTGGGATTCTGATGGAGAAGCTATTGGGAGATGGAGCAAAAGCGGTTCATTTTATTTAATACCTGATGTACGTGCTATAAAATTAAATTCAACATCAAGTGTGTACGTCCATTTTTCTCATGCTGTGGATCAATGGAAAACTGCTTTAGGGTATCCTATATTTGTATCAAATGACCCCGTCACTTCCAGCAGTGGAATGGGATTTTGGGGAGGAACAATAAGTGAAATCAACGCATTAGGCGTATTTTCTCCTGTGCCTTCAGGAATAAACGGAAGCTGTACTACAAACTTTTCAATTGAAGGCACCTGGAAACATGGCACGATGAATAAAGACGGACGGTTACTCAGTAAAGCACGCGGTTACGTTGTTGAAAGCAACAGAACTGCTAATGAGTATAAAAACACAAGTACGCATGAACTTGGGCATGCTTTAGGGTGGAGCGGCCATTCATCAGGAGCCTCCACTATTATGTATGCGTATGGCTCAAGTGTTATCTCATTAACTAACACAGATACTCGGCATCTTAAGCAAGTATATCCTTAAATTATAATTTATAAAAGGAGAGTAATCATGTTAAAAAGGTTCTTATTGCCAATGCTGTTGTTGTTAGTAATTTTTGCCGGATGCAGCAATGACGCGAATACTGTATCAAGCGATACGAGTACAAATGAAATGCTCTATGAAACAGAGCAAACTATGAAATCATTGACGTTCAGAGAGGCTGTAGAACTAAGCGATTGTGCGATAATTGGAAAATATGTTGCTTTTTCCGAAAGAGACTCCTATGTTGAACACACTTTTACAGTGAAAGAGGTCATGCGCGGGGATGTATATGAAAAAACAGTTCATTTGATAGAGATGAAGGGGACAGCATATGTAGAGGGAACAAACTACTCATACAAAACAGGTGAAGATATTTATAATAAAGGCGAAGAATATATACTTATTATGAATGTAAATGATTCCTTGTTTTATGACTATCCATTATATGTTTTAGTCTCTAATATCTATATACCAGCAAAAAGCATTGAGAGAGGCACTATAAATGAGAATAGAATACCTGATGATGTATTGTCTGTTATAGAAAATGCAAAAATATCGAAAAACAGCAATAAGCGGAATTACATTGAGTCAAACGATATAAAAACAATTGTAGCTGAAACCGATATAATCATGGAAGTGAAAATCATCGAGGTGGAAGAAGGTCTTTTTAATGGCAATGTTTATTACTGTGAGGTAATAAACATAATAAAGGGCGGAATAATCAGCACGGACAAAGGTAAGGTTCTTATATCACTTATAAAGGATAGTGTCGAAGTAGGAGAAACATATATTGTGATGGTAAATGCAGTTTCTGAAGATTCATTTATATATGTACAATCATCAAGAAAGAGTATCATTGAAAAAGGAGATATAAAAATGGTTAACACAATTATTGACATAGCTGTAAACGATTAAATATACTCATAATAAAGCACGGGGAGCTGAGGCTTCCCGTGCTTTGGGGTTGATTGTTATTTGACCGGGATGGCCATTCTTGCGCCCAACGCCGCCGAAGCCCCGAAGTTGAAACGCGGCGCAAGCTCCGGCGCGGGCTGCCAGCCAAACGGCACCGGGTCGTAATTGTCCAAGGCTTCCCCCGCGATGCTGATCGCAATGCAGAAATCGTCTTCGTTTTCATACCGTGAGCCTTGGAAACACAGCAGGGTACACGGCTCCAAATCGATCACGTCATATCCCGCCGGAACGGGTTTGGCGTAATCCTGCGGCACTTCCACACCCGCCGCCGTGTCGGATGTGCCGGGCTTCACAAGGTTTTGCGGCAGCGTCAGCAGGGCGGCCGGGGCGAATTTTTCGGAAATACTGTTCAGCAGCCCTTCCCATTCGCAGCCCATTTCCTCGCAATACGCGAAGTAATCGCCGCCTTGCGTCTTTGCCGCCCGGAGCAGGATCAGCTTGCGCGCCGGACGCTCCGCCGCCGTGACAGTCACCGTTCTCGAAACTTTTTCGTTTTCCATGATAAAATCCCCGTCTTTCAACCGATAGTAGGACTGGATGGGATAATGGACAAAATAGCGCACAGGCGGCGTCTCGCGGCTGTATTGCTGCGGGGTCATATCAAATTGCCGTGTGAAAGCCCGTGTAAAACCGTCGTGCGATTCAAAACCGCTTTGGAGCGCGGCGTCGATGATTTTTCCGCCGGAATCGCGCAACCTCTCGGCCGCTTTGGTCAGCCGCAAAGCGCGGATCACCTCAAACGGGGTTTTGCCCGTCAATTCCTTGAACATCCGCACGGCGTGGTATTTGCTGTATCCGGCGGCCTTGCTCAAATCATCGAGGGTCACATCCTCCAAATGCGCCGTGATGCAGTCCTGCATCCGCCTGACGGCGTTTATTTTGTCTGTTTGTTCCATCTTTGCCCTCCGGGGATATTGTAGCAAACTGCCGGGGTGACCCTCTCGACTTTTATTGCGGTTTATCTGTCCGCGCCGCAATAGGGGCATTTTGCCTCATTCACGCCGAAGAGCTGCCCGCAGCGGGAACAGGGGTTTTTATTCACCGGGTTGAGTTTTTGGGTATTCTGCTGGGCGAGGCTCCACTCCAAGCTGTCCACCCGCCTTATTATAAGAAAAACAACACTTATAGGAATGCAAATTGTTAATGATACAAGGAGAATATTACGAATGATTGAGAATATAAGGTTATCATTTAGATAAAGGTTTAGATAGTTTATATAGCCAACAAATTCCGGAAAATCTTTTGCGGTTAGAAAATAGTGGCAAATGAAAGACACTATCGGAATAGCAATCAGCGGAACAACAAACCATAAGGCTGTCTTATTCTTTTTCAAACTGACTTCCTCCTCATTTTATTCCAAACCGCTTTCCCCGCTTGCGCGCCCAGCCAAACAAGTAAGCTAATCGAAACCGAAATCCATGCGGCAATAAGGAAAAACGGCACGTTAAAGAGAATGGGCTTAATATCGCCTAAATGCACTAAGAAAAGAGAGCTGTAACTATATGGGGAGCCAAAGAGATTGTTCATATCAGAATAAAGTGAAATATATACTATAGCGGTCAGGATTGTAAAAGTAACCGAAAAGAAAATCCCGTTTTTAACGGCAACGCCGCGAAATCTATAAAGCAAGGCTTTTCCCACGAACAGAGCGGCGCACAGAAGTCCGCATAAAGCTATAGGAGCCGTGAAAACGCTGGGAAAAGACGCCCAAAACACTTCCCGCAATGCGGGGATTTTGAAAAAAGAGACATACTCCTTGATGCTGAAGACAATCGGGTTATTTAACGCATAGGACGATGAAATAAATGAAAGAATGACCAGCAATATCGGAATCACAACTAACGGGACAGCAAACCATAAAAGCGTCTTACTCTTTTTCAAACTGACTTCCTCCTCATTTTATTCCAAACCGCCTTCCCCGCTTGCGCGCCCAGCCAAACAAGTAAGCTAATTAACGCTGCGATTCGCATACAAAACAAGCATTTACTCATGGAATAAGTCAAAGAACCGGGGGAAAAAAGCAGCGAGGGGTCTCCGGTAATATAATAAGAGAGAACATCATAGGAAGTATAAACAGGAGGATATGAAAGTGTAAGCGCGCTATAATTGCTGTCATCTATTAGAATATATAAAACCAAAGTTATAATAGCAATCATGCAAGAAATTATAACTCTATTGGAAATATAAAAACCGCTATATTTACGGAGGGCTGCTCTTACACTGTGTAAAGCCATACAAATAAGCAAGCAAATGATGCTGCTTAACAGCAAATCATTTGAGAGCATTCTTACAATACATAGAAAGGAAACAGGAACAACAACCAGCGGGATGACAAACCATAAAACGGGTTTACTTTTACTCTTTATTTTAGGCCAAATTGCCTTCCCCGCTTGCGCGCCCAGCCAAACGAGAAAGCAAATCGAAACCGAAATCCACAAGGTCAATAACATATTATTTAAGTAATATGCCCAAGAGGGGGAAGGATAGGGAGCAAGCAGTGAAGGGTCTTGATATACATAAAAAGGAATAACATTAGACCAGTTGTCTATCAAATAATCCTTTTTCATATCCATGACATATCTATGATAATAACTCCTAAAATTATGGATATACAAAAACATTGTTAAAACAACAATCGAGCCGGGCAGAAAAAACAGGTTCTTCAAATAATAGCCACTGTGCTTATGAATAACTCTTCTTATAATAAATAAAGCCATACATAAAAGGATACAGGGGAGCAAATTGAGATACCCCAATCTAAACAGAATCCACCAAACAGGCAGTGTAACAGCTTCCGCAGGTGACTTGATGAGAAGGGAAACCGCACGAAAATAATGATCCAGCCCGGCAAATCCTGATGTATCTTCCGATAGAATATATAGCGCGATCCGCAATAGCTGGATACCGACAAGCAAGGAGATGAATAGTAAGAATACTCTACTCTTTTTCATACAAACCCTTCACCTTTTCCCAATACGCCTTAGCCGCCTGTTCGGCTTTGTTGTCGCCGTAACGGTAATACTCCGCGTCTTTGATGGCGTCGGGGAGATATTGCTGCGGTTTATAGTGGTTGGGCGCGTTGTGGGTGTAGAAATAGCCCTCGCCGTGCCCCAGTTTCTGCGCTCCGGCGTAATGGCTGTCTTTCAAATGCCCAGGGACGTCGCCGCATTTGCCTGACTGCACGTCGGCCAAAGCCTTGCCGTACCCGCCCGGCGCGCTGTTGGATTTGGGCGCGGTGGCGCACAGCACCACGGCATGAGACAACGGCTGCAAGGCTTCCGGCAAGCCCAGCTGCAAGGCGGTGTCTACACACGCTTTGGTGATAACGGCGGCCTGTGAAAACGCCAGCCCGATGTCCTCGTTAACGGTCACCAAAAGCCTCCGGCAAGCCGAGATGATGTCTCCCGCGTCGAGCAGCCGGGCTAGGTAATGCAAAGCGGCGTTGGGGTCGGAGCCGCGGATGGACTTTTGGAAGGCGGACAGGATGTCGTAATGGCTGTCGCCGTCGCGGTCATACCGCATCGCGCTCCGCTGGCTGACGGAGACGGCGTCGTCATAGCTCAGTGTGACGGTTTTCCCGTCGCCGACCGGCGCGGCGGCGGCCAGCAGTTCGACCGCGCTGACGGCTTTGCGGACGTCGCCGCCGCAGGAGAAGCAAACCCGGGTCAAAACCTCGTCGGGGCAAACGACCTCAACGCCCATTTCCTCCGCCATCAGCGCAACAACCCGCTCCACCGCCGGGCGGCACTCCTCCGGCGTCACCGGCTTGAACTCAAAGACGGTGGCGCGGCTGAGGATGGCGTTGAAAACGGTGAAATAGGGGTTTTCGGTCGTTGAGGCGATCAGGGTGATCTGCCCGTTTTCCATAAACTCCAGCAAGCTCTGCTGCTGCTTTTTGTTGAAATACTGTATCTCGTCGAGGTATAGAAGCGCGCCGTCGGGCGTCAGCATGGTGTCAAGGCTCTCCACGATTTGACGGATGTCGGAGATCGATGCCGTTGTCGCGTTGAGTTTATAGAGAGTGCGCTCGGTTTGCGCCGCCGCGATCCGCGCGACGGTGGTTTTCCCGGTGCCCGAAGGGCCGTAGAAAATCATATTGGGGATGACGCCCTTTTCCAAAATGCGGCGCAGCAGCCCGTTTTGTCCAATGATATGGCTTTGCCCCACCACATCATCCAATGAGGCGGGGCGGATACGGTCGGGAAGGGGTTTCGTTACCATATGATTTTATAGTACCGCATGTTAACGCTCCATAACAACCCGTCATCCTTATCGATGTAAACGGTATATTCGATCCGGGTATCATCCGACCCGGGTTCATAATACCATGTAATGATACTGTCCCCTTCGTATATATCATCCGGGGAGCCGAAAACGGCTTCAATGTCCGCAAGGGATGAAACGCCGAGACGGAGCCCGCCCGCGAAAGAGACGTTGATTTCCTCGGGCTGGTCGATGTCAATCTCGCCGAGCACGCCTTCTTTTGCCGATTTGCTTTGCTCGGAAAGATTATGGATCGAGGCTACAAAATAATCATCGTCCGGGAAATTAAAGAAAACTTGCGCATAGTCGCCCGGCTCAAGCGGTTCGTTGACATTGTCGCTGTCGCTGTCAACCTCAAAATCCGCCGCCAGTTTGCTGAACGGATCGCCCAGCTGATAAGTCCGCCCGTTGATCTCCATCCAGTAGTTGTTGATGTCGGTAAGGTCGAAAAAGCCGTCCGCTGTTTTTCTGCCCTCCGATTTGCCGCTATCGGATGGGGTATTGTTATCGGGGGGAGGCTCGTCTTTTGACGAGCAGGCTGCTGCCATCGTAAGCAACAAACAACCGCATATGAGCAGGGCAAGAATCGATTTTCTGGTCATGGTTTCCCAACTTTCTTTACAGGTAAGGTTTGAGGACAAGGGGAATTATATCGTAAAACGCCGCGGCTGTTAAGAAGGATTGGCGTCAATGTTTTCTCCGCAATACGGGCAAAAGTGTTTTTTCTTGCCGTGTATCGACTTACCATCCTGTATGTTTTCTATAAAGCCCGCTGAAATGATACCGGTCGGGATGGCAATCAGGCCAATGCTGAATATGGCGAAAAACGAGCCGATAACCTTGCCCAAAACCGTAACCGGGTAGATGTCCCCGTACCCAACCGTTGTCAGGGTAATAACCGCCCACCACAAACCCGAGAGGGCGTTTTCAAACACATCGGGCTGAGATTGGTGTTCAGCCGTGTACATTAAAACGGACGCGATGACCATCAATATAAAAAGGATTGATGATGAGATGAAAAGCTGCGAGGCTTTTCGCCTTAACACATCGCCGACGTGTGATAATGTCTTTACATAATACTTTATTTTTACAAGCCGGAATATTCGGAAAAGACGGAAAGCCCTTAATACATGAATGTTTATGGGGAAGATGAATTGCAGATAAAAAGGCACGATTGCCAATAAATCCACAATCATCAGAAAGGTAAGGGCGTGTTTGAAGCGCGCTTTGAAAGGCTTTGATTTGAAGTAGAGCAGATCAGCCGTCCAAAATCTTAAACAGTATTCGATGGTAAAAATAGAAACCGTGATAATTTCAAGGATATTGAAACACAGGATCACACGCTCCGGCTGCGGCAGAGTATCAAGGATTGTCGTTAAAATATCCGCCAAAACAAGAACAACAATCACCCAGTCAAAAACCATACTGAGAACATCGTTTTTCTTGTGCGGCCGTATAATCACAAAGACGCGTTTTTTAATATTCATAATCTATATCCCCACATGTCAGAACACCTCAATACAGCGGGTATTTCTCACACAATTTCGCCACGGCAGCGCGTATACCGTCGGCTTTCTCCTCGTATTTCGCCGCTGTCCAGTAGATCAGCTCGGCCAAAATAGGCATATCGTCTTCTTTCAGCCCGCGCGAGGTGACGGCGGGCGTCCCGACGCGGATGCCGGAGGTGACAAACGGGCTTTTCGGGTCGTCCGGGATGGCGTTCTTGTTGACGGTGATGCCCACGGTATCCAGCCGCGCCTGCATTTCCTTCCCGGTGACGTCCAGCTTGCGCAGATCGACCAGGCACAAATGATTGTCGGTTCCGCCGCTCACAAGGTCGAAGCCTACATGGATCAGCGCGTCGGCCAACGCCTTCGCGTTTTTTAGAACCTGCTTTTGGTATGTTGTAAATTCCGGTTTCAACGCTTCGCCGAAGGCCACGGCTTTGGCCGCGATGACGTGCATCAGCGGGCCGCCCTGGGTTCCGGGGAAGACGGCTTTGTCGTAGAGCTTCTTGTTCTCTTCGCCGTTGCACAGGATCAAACCGCCGCGCGGGCCGCGCAGGGTTTTGTGGGTGGTGGAGGTCGTGACGTCGGCGTGCGGTATGGGCGAGGGGTGCAGCCCCGCCGCCACCAGCCCGGCGATATGCGCCATATCCACCAGCAGTTTGGCGTCAACCTCTTTGGCAATATCGCCGAAGGCGGCGAAGTCGATGATCCGCGAGTAAGCCGACGCGCCCGCGATGATCATCTTCGGGCGGTGCTCTTTGGCCAATCTGCGCACTTCATCGTAATCGATCCGCTGGTCGGCTCCCAGCCCGTAGGCGACGATGTTGTAATACAATCCCGACATATTGACCGGGCTGCCGTGGGTGAGATGCCCTCCGTGGGCGAGGCTCATGCCCAGCACGGTGTCGCCCGGCTGGAGCAGAGCGAGGTAGCCCGCCATATTGGCTTGCGCGCCGGAATGCGGCTGCACATTGGCAAACTCCGCCCCGAAGAGCTTTTGGGCCCGGTCGCGCGCGATGTTTTCGGCGACGTCCACACACTCACAGCCGCCGTAATACCGTTTGGCGGGGTAACCCTCGGCGTATTTATTGGTCATGACCGAACCCATGGCCATCATGACGGCCGGGGAGACATGGTTTTCCGACGCGATCAGTTCCAAACCGTTGCGTTCGCGGTTGTATTCAGCGTATAGAGCCGCGCCGATCTCCGGGTCGGCGGCTTTGACGAAATCCATGATCTGTGTTAACATAGGTATCATTCCTTTCAAAGATGACCCATATTATACCACAGGGGGCGGGGCAATGCAAGAATTGATTGAACGCTTGAAAGAGCTATACCCGAGGGCGGAATGCACCTTGGAATACACGGCCGATTATCAGCTGTTGTTCAACACCCGGCTGGCCGCCCAATGCACCGACGCCCGCGTCAACATCGTGAAAGATACATTGTACGAGCGGTTTCCGTCGCTGGAAGCCATCGCGGGAGCCGAGATAACGGAGATGGAGGAAATCGTCAAGCCCTGCGGGTTTTATCACAACAAAGCCCGCGACCTGATCGAAGGGGCGCGGATGATTTTGAACGATTTTGGCGGGCGCGTCCCCGATACGATGGAGGCGTTATTGCGCATCCCCGGCGTGGGGCGCAAGACGGCCAACCTCGTCTTGGGTGAGCTGTACGGCCAGCCCGCCGTCGTGACCGACACCCATTGCATCCGCCTCTCCAACCGTTTGGGGTTATGCGACACCCAAGACCCCGCCAAAGTGGAGATTGCCTTGCAAAACCTCATTCCGTCCGGGGAACAGCTGCATTTCTGTCACCGCTTGGTGGCGCACGGCCGGGCTGTGTGCAGCGCGAGGAAGCCCGATTGCGGGGTTTGCGGGCTGCGGGAGTTTTGTAAGCACTACGATACCTGCGGAGATGCCCGATAACCTATATATACCTCATAAATGCCGCTTGCATTTTTTAAGTAAATTTTGCAGCCATTGCTCGAATGGTTCTTTTAGTCTTGATTTATTGTAAGCTGCTTCCATGTTTTTTCTTGTTGCTTTTGTATGTGGATGTGCATCACCTAACACCTGCTTAATTATCATATAGCACTTAATAAACCAGTCGAGTGCCATTGGATAATCCCCTTGTTCATAGTAAACCCCTGCGATATTGTTGTAAGTGGTGGCAGTGTCCGGGTGTTCTTTCCCCATCACCTTTTCATAGATAGGCAAAGCCTTCTGATACCACTCGATTGCCGCTGGATAGTTCCCTTGATTTGCACAAGTAAATGCTATGTTGTTGTAAGTGATGGCAGTATCCGGGTGCTCTTTTCCATGCACTTTTTCCTTTATAATCAAAGCCTTTTGATACCAGTCGAGAGCTTTTGGGTAGTCCTTTAGATTATCGTAGACCGATGCGATATTGTTGTAAGTGGTGGCAGTGTCCGGGTGTTCCTTGCCTAGAACCTTTTCATCAATATGCAAAGCCTTCATATACCATTTGAGTGCCTTTGGATAATCCCCCTGATGATAATAGACCCCTGCGATATTATTGTAAGTGGTAGCGGTGTCTGGGTGTTTCGTCCCCAGCACCTTTTCACGGATGATCAAAGCCTTCTGATGCCACTCGAGTGCTGTTGGGTAGTCTCCCTGATTATCATAAAACCCTGCGATATTACCATAGCTATTGGCGGTGTTTGGGTGTTCCATTCCAAATACGTTTTCACAGATAACTGACTCCTTCTGATGCCAAATCAGAGCTTGACTATACCTTGCTAAGGCTCTATTGCCAATTCCTAATAGATAGCATAAGAACGCTGTTTGTTTTTCAATATCCTCATTGTTTTCATATGTCTTCGCCGCACGGGAGGCTATCTCGGCG
Organism: Oscillospiraceae bacterium; assembly: GCA_009782475.1. GTDB lineage: Bacteria > Bacillota > Clostridia > Oscillospirales > UBA929 > UBA929. The sequence goes on from WRIZ01000031.1 coordinate 16,308, forward strand.
GCATGGGGGGCGAGTTGCTCAAACCAATCCCTCGATCCATGACGGCCATAATCATCCAACCCCGGCATTGCGGCAATCATGGCTTCCAAGCATAGACCCAGCCAGTCTGTGTCACTCTTTTGCGCGTCTGAACGTACGACTTCCTGTACAAGCCGGTGAATGTGCAAAAGGCCGTCTTCGTCTCGCTCCGCCAGCGCGTACCGTGTCAACCCCCGGATAACCTTGTTGATGTTCATCGTGCCGTTTAACATGCTTTGGAGCGGTTCCGGCCAAGTTTCTCTTTGCTTTTTGAAGAACTCAATCAGGATGTTATCCGGCACCATATAGGCGCATAGGTTGAGCAGCTGCCGCGCTGGCGGGATGGTTTTCTCGATGGAGACTTTCCATGTTGTTGTGACTATGTTGCGATACTCCGTTAAGGCGGAATCCTCGAAGACTTCCAAACCGTTTTCGTCCAGCAAATCCAAATATCCCGTGCAGTTGCAATGGTTGGCCTTGACTTTCATATATGCCGCCGCCTGTTTCAGCGCAAGCGGCAGATACCCCAGCCGATGGGTCAGCAAATCGAGCGATGTTTCATTGTCGATGGCCGCCGTATCCGTCAGGCATTTCCGCATAAATGCCACCGCTTCAAGCGAGGTATATACGCCCAGCTCAAGCGATTCGGCGTCCTGTAGATTCAAACTGCGGTCACGCGTTGTGACGAGAATGTGACCTGTCATGGTGTGCGAAAGATAGGGCGCAATATCACCTGCATCCTCCACGTTGTCGAAGACCAGCAGGAAGGAATGATGGGCGTCGAACCAGCCGTTCAACCGCCGGATGATTTCATCATCTTTAAGCTGTTGGGCGGTCTCCATGCCTTCCGGGAGTAGCCCGGCGGCTTCCGCGAATTTCAAAAATTCATCCCTTGCCTGAACCGTGTTTTCCGCAACCATCCACCAAGTCGCGTCTGTGTACTCATTCTTGGAGCGATGGGCATATTCCAAGGCGATTTGAGTTTTGCCCACACCGCCCAACCCGGCAATCGTTTGTTTTATGCAAACTGCGGATTTATCATCGGCAAAGGCTTTTCGGATTTTGCTTAATTCGTCTTCACGCCCGGAAAACTGCAAGTTGCGTGTAGGGAGATTGTTCATTAGTAAACCGCCGGGAAATTTTTGCTTTTCCTTACCGAGAGCACCGGGGTAAACAGGACGTTTTCTAGGAATGGAGCCTTGATCTACGCCTTGCAGCAGTTTCTTTTCTGCTACTTTTTCATCATGAACCTTACATAAATCAATATATACTACATCAGAAAGCAACCCTTCCGGCTCTACATCGTCAATCCGAACGGGAATAAACGTTCGCTCTTTGCTCTTAGCATTTAAGTATTTATTAAATGCGGGTTTCCATTCAGCGTTGCAATATATTGAATTAAAATAATCTCTTGAAAAAACAGGAACAAATATGCTTGCCTCCGTTAAAAAAGCATCCATTTTATCTATAAAGCTATCACCTGGACGTATATCCCATGCTTGTACATAAGCTGTATAACCATGTGTTTCTAATGTGCCCGCAATCCATTTCGCCCATTCTTTATCTGCTTTGTTATAACTGATGAAAAAATCACGTTGCTCCATATCAAACGCCTCCTGATGTAAATTAGGGTTTCGACGCGTTTCCAGTATATCAGACACAATTTACCGCGTCAACAGATAGTAATGAGCATAAATAACCGCCGAAGCCTCACAGCCCCGGCGGTTTGCGATGGTGGACAATAACGGACTTGAACCGCTGACCCTCCGCACGTCAAGCGGATGCTCTACCAACTGAGCTAATTGTCCACGCCACTTTATTATACACAGAATCCCTTATCTGTCAAGCACTTTTTCCGGCACGGCGATATTCAGCCGCATTTGCTCCACGGTGCCGAACAGCCCGCTTTCATACCCGTGTGTTGTAAACCCCATTTTTTTATAGAATGCCAATGCTTGCGCGTTTTTGTGAAAGACACGCAAGGAAAGCCCGGTTTTTCCGCCGCCCCGCGCGATGCTGACCGCTTCCCCCAGCAGCTGCGCGCCGAGACCGAGGCCGCGTTTGTCCGGGTCAAGGTAGAGGAGGGAGATGTGGCCGTCGAATGCCGAAAAACGCCCCGCGTCGCGCATATGGATCAATCCGATCCGGCGGTCGCCCTCCATGGCGAATTGCAGATACCGCGGATCGGTTCCGACCGATTCCCAAATGGCTTTTTCGGTCATCTCCTCGCGGAACCCCTCTTCGGTGCCGTAGACCGCCATCCATGTGCGGCGGCTGGCTTCCATCACGGCGGCGGTGTCTTCCGGCAGTTTGGCGGGTGCAAACCACAGCTCGGCGTCAGGGAATTTATCGCGGTCTTCCCGCCACCATGCTTGCTTGGCATGGGTCGATAACTCCCCCAAATGCCGGTTGTCGCCGATAAACCCGGCACGGAAAACGCCGTCTTCCCATTCGATCAATGAAACCGAAGCGTTGTCCAAATGCGGGACAGCCGCGCCTGTGATGAGTTCCAACACCTCGCGGATGGCGCAGCCGTGCGATACCACCGCGATATACTGCCCTTCATGGGCGGCGGCGATGTTTTTCAGTTCCGCCAAAACGCGGCGTCCGGCGTCCTCCACCGGCTCTGCCCCGTTGACTATCCACGACGCTTTTTTGTTGAACCAAAGCATGGTGTCATATTGCTGTGTGATCTCGCCCCATGTTCTGTCTTCCCATTCGCCCAAACAGACCTCCCGCAGCAAGGGGGAGGTTTTCACCGTTTGACGGCAGACCGCCGCCACCGCCTCGGCTGTTCTCACGGCGCGGTAAAGGTCGCTGGCGTATACGGCGTCAACCGGGCGGCGCGAGAACCAATCCCCCAGCCGCTCGGCCTGCTCCAAACCGTTTTTTGTCAGCAATCCGTTATAGTGTCCGTGCGCCCGGCGGTAGAGGTTCCCCTCCGCTTCGGCGTGCCGGACAAGGTAAATGCGCGTCAATATCCTTCTACACTCCCTGTCAGTTCCGAAACAGTCTGCACTCCGTGGGTTTGGCACCAATCCTCCAGCTCCCGCAATATCGTTTCCGGCGCGCGCGGGTCTTGGAACAAAACGGTTCCAAACCCTACGGCCGATGCGCCCGCCATCATCATTTCCACCGCGCCGGCACCGCTCGAAACGCCGCCCATCCCGATCACCGGCAGTCCTGTGGCAGACGCCGTTTGCCATACACAGCGCAGCGCGACAGGGAAAACGGCCGAGCCGGACAGGCCCCCTGTGTTCACGCGCAGGATGGGTTTTCTTGTCTGAATATCAATACGCATTCCCAGTAGTGTGTTAATCAGCGACAGCGCGTCGGCTCCCGCCTCTTCGCAGGCTTCGGCGATCTCAACGATACTGGTGACATTGGGCGACAGTTTGACGCAAACCGGAATCTTCGCCTCGCGCTTGACCGCTTCGGTCACTTCGGCGGCGGCGCGCGGGTCGCTGCCGAAATTGACGCCGCCCGCGTTGAGGTTGGGGCAGGAAATGTTGACCTCCAGCATGTCAACGCTATCTCCGATCAGCCGCGCCATCTCGCCGTATTCCTCCGCTTTTGAGCCGGAGATATTGGCAATAACGGCGACGTCCTTTGTTCGCAAGAAGGGCAGTTCGTCCCGCAAAAAAGCCTCGACGCCCGGGTTTTGCAGCCCGACGCTGTTGAGCATCCCGCCCGGCGTCTCGGCGACACGCGGCGGCGGGTTTCCGTTGCGCGGCTTGAGGGTCAGCCCCTTGACAGAAATGCCGCCGAGCAGGGAGATGTCAAAATACTCGTCATATTCCCGCCCAAAGCCAAAACAGCCGCTCACGGCCACCAGCGGGTTTTTCATCGTCACGCCCGCGACGGATACGGATAAATCGGTCATATACGCCTCCTGCCGGTGATTTTTGAGTCGGTCAGACGCCGTAATACACTTGGATCGCCTTTAGTGTTTTCAGTTTGCGCGCATATCCGTCACAAACCGTTTCGGCTATGGCGTCCATGTGTTCCGCCGCCGCATACAGCAAGCTGACGATGTCCTTTGCCATGGTGCCGGGCAGACCGTAAACATATTTTAATTTGAATAAAGAAGAAAGGATGGGCACATCCTCCCTGTCTCCAAACCGATGGATGTTGGTGTTCTTCTCCCGGTCTCTTATGAGCATTTGAACCGTTATGATCAGCTGGCAAAGCTCCAACACAAGGTGGGAAGCGATCAGGAAATCACCCCGGCCGATTTTGACCAGCACCCCGGAAGCCATAAACCAAAATTGGTTGACCACACGGTCGATTTCATCGGCAAACACATGGATCGGAAGCTGCCCTTGCCTTTTCACCATAAAGGATATATCAAAACGCCATCCGTTTTCAAAACAGATCCTGAGCAGTTCGCTTTCGTCCTTGATATGGGTTTCGTATCCAAAGACATCGCTGTGTTCGGACAAGATGCGGATCACATATTTCATATTAAAATCGGAGTTGGTTTGCAGGTGTACTTCCATGTCTATATCGCTAAAAATATCGAGTGATCCCCGGTCAAGCATTGAGCCGTAAAAGTCAATCTCCTCAACAGGCAGAAACCCGCGCATAAAGCCCGCCATTTCATCAGCGGCTTTTACCTGCCACAGCTCCATCAGTTCACGTCTCCCAATCGGCCTCGGCCGCGTTGAAGACAGGGCCGTCTTTGCAGCAGCGGAGGTAACGCCCCCCGACGGCGCAGGCGCAGACCACACAGGCTCCGACGCCGCAGGCCATCCGCTCCTCCATCGACACATAGCAGGGAAGCCCGTGTTTCCGGCAAACCCCGGCGACCGCCTTCAGCAGCGGACTCGGGCCGCAAGCCAATACCTGACCGGGTTCCCCGTGCAGGGACATATAGGTCTCCAGCCGCTCGTGCGGATAGTAAGCCAAACCCATCGTGCCGTCGTCGGTGCAAATATCGAGGGAGGGGAACTCCTTTGTCAAAATGGCAAATTCCCGTGAGCGGAACCCGGCGATGGCATGGGTGTTCTCGTGCGTTTGAGCGTAATACAGCAGCGGGGGAAGCCCGATCCCGCCCCCCACAAGCACAGTTTGACCAAAGAGCGGGTGCGAATTTGCAGCTTCGCCGCCATCTAACCCGGACATTTCCACCGGCGGTGCGCCGGGAAAGCCGTTGCCCAGCGCGCCCAGTACGTCAATCGGGTCATCCTTCTGCAAATCGGTCAGCGCGGCCGTTCCCTGCCCTTTCACGGCGAAAACAAGCCGGGCAACGCCGTCTTGGTAACCGCACAGGCTGATCGGGCGGCGCAGGGAAAAACCGGGAACGGCAATATGGACAAACCGCCCCGGAGCCGGATTGTTCAGCTCTGTTTCAACCCGCAGATCAACGATATGTTCATGGAGTTTGACGGTGGAAATGACCTTACCCGTCATTGCGCAGTACCTTATCGTACCATCCGACAAACCCCGCCCGCACGGCGTCCGGCAGCTGCGCCAGCGCGCCGCGCAGGGTCTCGGCGGTATAGAGTTCAGACCCGGCCGAAACCCCGATTACAGTTAACTCCAGCAGTTCGGGGGGATTTTCGTCAGGTTTCAAGAAGGAGGCTCCTTCGCCGTCCCATAGTCCGCGCAGGATCAAGAGGTTTTTGGCTTCTTCGCTCATCTCTTCCTCAACGTCGGAGAGGGCGAAGTCGGCTCCGTCGCGCAATTTGGCAAAACGAACGGTCAAGACGCCCTGACCATCCCAAAGCCGCGCCATCCCGGTTCCGGCGGCCAGCATGGCTCCATCCTCGGTCGGGTTGAGCGTCTGGGGCGGGTATATAGTCGCGTCGCCGCACTGCTCAAAAGCCCCTATCGGATAGACGCCTTTTGAATCCCGCGCGAAAACAAATCCGTAACAGTTGAAGCGCGGCGGGATCTCGCCTTCCAAAAAATGGACGCGCTGCGCTTTACAGCGTTCAACCCATTGTTCAACCGGCATGGGAACCCCCCCTGTGCAAAGCATTGTGATAAAAAGCGGATAAAATTTCGCCCGTTCCGCCTACCCGGAGATCGGAGCAGGGCAGGAAGTGGACGGCGGAAATCGGCTTGCCCTCCAGGGAAAATCCTTCGGCTGAACCGTCGGCCGGGTTCCGATGGGTGACAATCAGCCCGTCCGGCAGCGGCTCTTCCGGCGTTAGGGCGTGGCTTTGCCATGTATACAGCGTGTTGCCTGTTTGAAGGTCGGTGACCGGGAACCACGCGCCGCGCCGCGCGCCGCGCATTTGCCGCAGTTTGCCTCCGGCGGCCAGCAGGAGGAACCGGAACCCCAGCCCGAACCCCAGCATGGGCGCGCCCGCCGCGATAAGGTCGCGCAGCACTTCGGTGATGCCCGGATGGCTGCGGGGCGAACCCGCCCCGTTGGGCAGGATCAAGGCGTCGAACCCTCCGCGCTGATAAATCGTGGGAGCGTCATACGGCGGAAGGAGGGTCACACGGAACCGCATGGACGTCAAAAGGCGGGTCAGAATATGGGACGAGCCAAAGTCGCACACGGCGACATGGGCGGCGGCGTTTTTTGGGGAGCCGTGTGTCATGGGCGTCCTGACCGCCGCCGGAAAGGTGTCGTTGTAACGGTATACCTTCACCTGAGTCAGCAAAGCGTCCCAGCCGTTAAACTCGGCCGAGGCCGCGATGGCGCAGTTTTTAATGCCTTTTTCGGCGGCGTAGCGAGCCAGTTCGGGCGTGTCGATCCCCGATATGGCGGTGATCAATCCCCGCCGCAAAAAGAAATCAAGGTTCTCCGCGCTCCGCCAGTTGGACGGGGCTGCCGTGATCTCGCGGGCGATCAGGCCGCGCATCCACGGGGAGCCTGTTTCGCAGTGTTCGGTGTTGACGCCCCATGTCCCCACCGCGGGTTGTGTGAACGCGCAGATTTGCCCTCCCGAGGCCGGGTCGGTCAGGCGGTAAACGGCGTCATGGCCGGAATAGACGCCCAGTTCGCCCACCGTTACACCGGGCGCGCCCGCGGCCAGCCCTGTCAGCTTGGTGCCGTCATCTAACAGCAGTGTCGCCTGCAAATGGTTCACCCCTCGTTTATCGTATTGCTTTTTGCAAATCGCCGCGCATACCGATGGCCGCTTTCCGCGCGGCTTCGGTAAACGGGACGGAATCGTCTTTTTGCCAGGCGCAGCAAATGCCGCGTGAATTGTTTACGACAGCTCCGCGCCCCTGCTTATCAAAGGCGGCGGCAATGTCTTCGGCTTTGCCGCCCTGCGCCCCGTAACCGGGGACTAAGAAAAACAGCTCGGGATGGTCTTTCCGCAGCTGGCGGATGGCCGAAGGCTGTGTCGCCCCCGCGACAATGGCGGTGTTCAGGTAACCGTACTTGCCCGCCAGCTGCCGCCCGGCGCGGGAAACCTGCTCGGCGATCACGCGGTAGAGCGGACGGTCGCCCGCCATCAGTTCCTGCACCTCGGACGAAGAGCGGTTGGACGTCTTGCAGAGGACAAAGATCATTTTATCATACATCTTGCAGTCTTTCAAGAAGGGGTCGAGGTTATCCGAACCAAGATAGGGGTTGACCGTCAGCCCGTCGGCGTCGAAAACGGGAATGAGGGTATCGCCCAGTTCGACCCGCCCCAAATAGGCCGACGAATAGGCTTTGGATGTAGAGCCAATGTCGCCCCGTTTGGCGTCCACGATCACATAAAGCCCCTTTTTACGCGCCCGCAGGACGCCTTGGCGCAGAACCTCAACGCCGCCCGGCCCGAGGGATTCATAACAGGCCGATTGCAGCTTCACGGCGGGGACAAGGTCGTGCAGCGCGTCGATCAGGGCGAAGATATATTCCTTATACGCGCCTTGCAGCGTTTTGAGGGTCTGCCCGTGTTTGGCGGCGTGTTTGTCCAATATCTCCGGCGGGATATGGTCGGGATAGGGGTCTAACCCTAAAACGGTGGGGTTCTTTTTGGCTTCGATGGCTTCGATCAAACGGTCAACCGACATAATTCACGACCTTTCCACGAAAAATTTGCCCGACAAACGGGGTGTTCCTCGCCATAGATTGAAACTGCTCCGGCTCGACCGTCCACTCGAGGTCAAGGTCGATCTCCACCTTGCCGCCTCTCATGGGGACGCCGAGGATGGCGGCGGGTTTTTCGTTCAAAAGCCGGAAAACATCCTCCGGGGACATCCGCTTGCTGTGAACCAACGCCTCTAAAGAAACAGCCAACGCTGTTTCCAGCCCGATCACGCCGTTCGGGGGATTGTCCGACGCTTTTTCTTCTTCGGTGTGCGGCGCGTGGTCGGTGGCGATACAGGTGATGACGCCGTCGCAGAGAGCATCCAAAACGGCTTCAACGTCCTGCGCCGTGCCGAGCGGGGGATTCATCTTGCCGGACGCTTTGGCCGTCATATAATGAGGGCAGGTTTCGGCGGTAAAAGGGACTCCCTCCTGCCGCGCTTTCCGCAAAACGGCGACGGTTGAGGCAAGGCTTACATGACAGATATGTACCGGGTGCCCGGTTTGCTTGCCATAATACAACGCCAACTCGCATTGCTCGGTTTCCGGCTCGCAGTGCAGAAAGAGGGGTATCCCTATTTTCTTTGCCTGAACGATGGCTTTGAGCAGGATCACTTCATTAAGGACAGGCATCCCGTCGTCGCTCAAAGCCGCCGCGCCCGCCTCTTTCAAGGCGAAAAAATCGGTCAATTCTTCACCCCGCTGGCCGGCGGTGACCGCCGCGACCGAATAGACCTTGACAGGCAAACCGTGCGCCTTCTCTTTGACAAAACGGACAAGCTCGGGCGTGTCAATGACGGGGAGGGTGTTGGCCATTGCCGTGATGGCACCGAAACCGCCTGCCCGTGCGGCGGCGGCGGCGGTCTGCATGGTCTCCTTATGCGTCTGCCCCGGTTCCCGGGTGTGAACGTGGAGGTCAAGGAAGGGGGCGGTTTGGATGATCGGCATTCAAAACCTCCGCATAAACAATCCTGTAATGATCTTGGGATAGAAATAGGTGGATTTCTGCGGCATCAGTTCTCCCGCCAAGACGGTATCGCGCAGCTCGCCCATGGTGAATTTCGGCAGCAGGAAAGCGCACTGCGCTTCACCGCTTTGCACCAGTTTTTCGGCTTCCCCGGCGACGCGGGTATAGGTGAGGTTTTTTCCTTTGGCCATGTTTTCCGCGCCGATGCCGAGCAGCGGCTCCAATATATCGTCATGCAGCGCGGCAACCGAGGAACGTGCCGTCCACGGGGTTTTCGGCGTCAGGGTGTATTTGCCCGATTCGGTGATCCACACAAACGTCCCGTCGTCCGGGTGGCCGCCTTCGGTGACGGTATATTTTTCTTCCAGCAATTTGCGGAGGGTCTCTTCCCCATACCAGTTCATGCCGGTAACAACCCGGTGGGTCGCCCAAACGTCAACGCCGGGGTCGTTCATAGCCGTTAAGAAAATCATGGCATGTTGCGGTTTCCCGGTCGTTTCCCGCAGATGGAGCAAGGTTCCGTAGCGGTGGTGCCCGTCGGCGATGGTGATCTTTTGATTGGACATGGCTTGCGACAACGCCGCGCAGACGCCCGGGTCAGAAACCGTCCGCAGGGTATGCGTCAAACCGTCCGGCATGGTGAAAGAGCAATCGGGCGCGCTATCCGGCGCGGGGCGCAGCAATCCGGCGATTTTCCCCTCGGGGTCGTCATAGAGACCGTATATGGAGGAAAACTGGCAGTTTGTTTCTGTCATCAGGCGGAGGCGGTCTTCCCTGTCTTTGGCAAGGGTAACCTCATGCGGCAGCACCGTCCCCTCGGAAAAAGGGGTCAGTTCCAAAAGACCAACAAAACCGCGCAGGGTTTTCGCGCTGCCGTCCTGCACTGTGAAATCCACTTCGTAAATATAAAAGGCGGGTTCGGCGTCTTCGGTCAGGATGCCCTCCGCCAGCCAGCTTTCCAATGTTTTTTTCGCGTCGCCGTAAGGGTCTTTGGTTCCCAGCCGCTTGCCGCCCTCCAAAAGGATGGCGTTATACGGGCTTTTGTCCGTCCACTCCGACGGATCGGGGATAACATCGAACGGCGGGCAGCAAACGGTTTCCGGCGTCCCCGCCTTTTCAAAATTAAAACGAAGTGCTTTGAACGGTTTGACAACAGCCATAAATTACATCCTCGGAATCATTCAAATTTAGCATATACTATGAACAACAAGACGCCGAAAGGAAGATCGGATATGCAGGCAAAATCATTGATCAAAGGCATCGGAATCGGCATCATCGCGGGATCAGTCCTCACCGCCGCCGTTGTTCCGCTGGATAAAAAACGCATGATGCGTTCCAAAGCCGGACGCACTGTCCGCGCCATAGGGCAAGCCGTTGACGGCATATGCGGCGCGTTTATGTAAGTATAGCACGTCCGCACTCTGTTGACAAGAAAAATCCCCGCTCAAACGCGGGGATTTTTTGAATGTGCTCCCTCAGTCAGTTGCCGCTGACAGCTCCCTCTGAGAGGGAGCCTTACCCTGCCCTCCTCTTAGAGGAGGGTGGCACGAAGTGCCGGGAGGAGCATCCGCGGACGCGTTGGTTACACCTTCAGCCACAAGCAGGGCGCACACCGCCGTCGTCATAGTCGACCTCGTAACCAAAGTCGTCGATATGGCCGCTACTGCGGACGTACTTGGCAAATTCACTGTCAACACCGACGCTGGGGGCAATGTAGCGGTTGTAGCCGGGTGACCGCAGCCACCACCACGAGGCTTCGCCTCCGGCGTTCAAGGCGATCCGCTCGCCACCATGCGTGAAATAGTCAAGCGCTTCACTGCTGTCCAACAGGAATATTGTTGTCTGTGGTGTCGATGCTGGATTTGCTATCTTCCGAGTACCCACCAGTGAGTAAACTGGTTTCAACGATCCAGCCTTTTTCCTCCGCTGAAAAGCCGTTGTAAAACTCCCCGTTCAAATATTGGCGTATATCGCTGTCTTCCCATGTGATCCATGTATAGACATCATGATATCTACGCATTTCCAATAGATCCTTGCTCAGAAGCAAAGCCTTGTCGCCTTCAACTGCCAGCACAAGCCAATCAAGTTCGCCAAATTGAACGGTGTCGCCCACTTTCAGCGAGTCGCCGCCGCAAGCGGTGAGAGACAGCGCCAGCACGATGGCCAGTATGAACGCAATCAGTTTTCTCACTGAATACACCCCTTTGCTGTTTTGTTTGTTGGGGAATTTTGTCGATGAGAGTCAGTATATCATAACGGGAGAAAATAGCCATATTTATATGGCGTGAAAAGCAGGACGCAACACAGCTATGCGAAGCCTATGTTGCCGACGACGCCAGCGCAAACGAGGAGGCAAGAGAGGCAAGCAGTACAAAGAAGCCGCCAGCCGCGAGTGGAGGCGTACTCGTTTGTACGGTGGAGCGAGCGGCTGTGAGGCTGACGCCGTAATGCGAAACTTATGTTGCCGACGATGCTAGAGGAGAGGGGTTGGGCTGAGTGGAATACCGTTCCCTGGGCAATACGCCATATCTGGTTTCCCGTTTTTGTTTTGGCAGCCTGACGGCCGCTCCCATCGCCGCTTCCTTGACAGCCAAGGAGGCGGGGGCGCTGATCCGCGAAGCTCTGGAGCGGGGCGTGAATTTCATCGACACCGCGCAATATTACCGCAACTATCATCATGTGAAAGAGGGGCTGAACTCCTGGAAAGGCGAGGTGATCGTGGCCACGAAATCCTTCGCCAACACATATGACGGGATGTCCGCGGCCATCGAAGAAGCGCGCCGGGC
>WRIZ01000032.1 GCA_009782475.1 Oscillospiraceae bacterium
TTCATGGCGGCGGCGATCATGTTGGCAAAAACCTTCAGCTGCATCTCATTCATAAAGGGTTCACCCCAATCGAAGAATAATATACCACAGCGGGCGTGTTTTTGCAAGTCCCCGAACCCCCTTGTTAAAAAGCAAATCAGACCCGCGGTCGATGAACGCCGCGGGTCTTGCATGGTATCTCCCTTCACTTATTCCTCGGTTATCCTTTCACCGTCACCAGTTCGGCTGTTTCTATGAGAAGGAAGGCAAGATCGCGCAGCTCTTCGTAACCCATCCTTCCAATCATATGCGGTTGTATGGTTACGGCTGTGCGCCCCAACTGCACCTCAACCATATCCGCTTTCACATAGTACAGCATATCGTCTTTTAACAGCAGATCGTCTTCGTTTAATCTGATGCCTTCTGGATCCTGGAGCTTTATGCGATGTTTCAACAAGTCGGTATCAGGCATATGCGCATCAATCCAGTCTTGCCGGTCTATACCAATGACAATTCGACCGTACATACCCGTTGTTTTATTCTTATCACGGAAATACTGGAACATGAAGCCGGCTGAACCGACAAACACTGACCCAAGTTCAAATCCTTCAATGCTGAATTTATCAAGGCTGTAAAACTCCGTTATCTTCGAGAGCTCACTCTCAGAGAACAAGGCGTAATCCTCATCTCCCTCGCGTATCTTTTTGGAGGTTTCGATTAACTTCAACACCTCTTCTGCAAAAACAGTGCCTTCGCCAATAGGTATTTCCACCGCTTGCCCACGACGATGCGAATAAGTAATTATATCATCATCCGCCACATCAACGTGGGCGGAGGGTGTGCTGACGGGTTCATCCTCGGGGGTCACGACGCCTTCTTGCGTCTCTGAACACCCGGACAATAGAAAGCAAAGCAAAAGGAGCAAACCAAAACCCTTTTTCAAATTGAGCACCTCTTTCATTGGGGAAAAAAGACGCGAGGCGGTCAACCCCGCGTCTCCCTTCACTTATTCCTCGGTTACCCTTTCACCGTCACCAGTTCGGCTGATTCTATGACACGGAGGGCAAGATCGCGCAATTCCTCGTAGCTCATTTCTCCAAGCATATGCGGTTGTATAGTTATGGCTATGCGACCCAACCGCGCTATAATCAGATCTGCATTCACAAAATATAGCATATCGTCTTCGGTTAATCTGACACTTTTCGGATCCTGACGCTCTAGTTGATATTTCAACAAGTCGGTATCAGGCAGGTTCGCATCAATCCAGTCTTGTCGGTCTATACCAATGACAATTCGACCGTACATGCCCGTTGTTTTATTCTTATCACGGAAATACTGGAACATGAAGCTGGCTGAACCGACAAACGCTGACCCAAGTTCATATCCTTCAATGCTGAATTTATCAAGGCTGTAAAACTCCTTTATCTTCGAGAGCTCATGTTCAGAGAACAAGGCGTAATCCTCGTCTCCTTTGCGTATCTTTTTTGAGGTTTCGATCAACTTCAACACCTCTTCTGTAATAACGGCACCTTCGCCAATAGGTATTTCTACCCATTGCGCACGACGATGCGAGTAAACAGGCATATCATCGTCTGCTTCATCAACGTGCGCGGAGGGTGTGCTGGCGGGTTCATCCTCGGGGGTCATGACGCCCTCTTGCGTCTCTGAACACCCGGGCAATAGAAAGCAAAGCAAAAGGAGCAAACCAAACCCCTTTTTCAAATTGAGCACCTCTTTCATTGGGGAAAAGAGACGCGAGGCGGTCAACCCCGCGTCTCCCTTCGCTTATTCCTCGGTTACCCTTTCACCGTCACCAGCTCGGCTGATTCTATGACACGAAGGGCAAGATCGCGCAGCTCCTCGTAACCTCCATCCAGTTTAATTCCTATTGGTTGTATGGTTACGGTTGTGCGACCCAACCGCGCTTTAATCATATCTGCATCCTCAAAATACAGCATATCGTTTTCGGTAATTTTGACACGTTCCAAATCCTGACCTTCTAAACTATGTATCAACAAGTCGGTATTTGGTAGGTTCGCATCAACCCAGTCTGGCCGGGGTATGGTCACGACAATTCGACCGTACATCCCCGTTGTTTTATTCTTATCACGGAAATACTGGAATATGAAGTTGGTTGAATTGACAAACGCTGACCCAAGTTCATATCCTTCAATCTTAAATTTATCAAGGTTGTAAAACTCCTTTATCTTCGGGAGTTCATTCCGAGAGATCAAAGCATAACCCTCATCTCTCTCACGTATGTTCTTTGAGGTTTCGATCAGTTTCAATACCTCTTTTGCAAAGACGGTATCTTCGCCGACAGGTATTTCCACCCATTGCATAGTACGGCGTGTTACATCAGGCGTGTCGTCGTCAACGCCATCAACATGCGTGGAGGGTGTGCTGACGGAACACCCGCTTAGTGCTGAGAGTAATATGATCATTGCGAGGGCAAGCGTCTTTAATTTCATGTTCATTGTTGTTCATCCTCCTTTATTTATATGTTTCGCTGAATGATAAGACTGCAAGAGGGACACCATACACTTGTTACATATGGGTTGCCATTTCTCATAACACAATCGACTAAGCCGCCATGATCCGGCGCGCCAAGATTGTGCGAAAGCTCATGCTGCACTAGGTAATTCAACGGGCTAGGCCATTCGTTTGTGATCAGTGCGTTTCTTTCGTATATTCCTAGTGCCATACCTCCAGACTGATAATGAAGTCCTTCTTGATAACACAAATAGTGACCAACTACACCCAACGTGTGCGCAGGGTAATTGTTCGGAAGCCTATCTAACAGTCGTGAATCGCTTTTATGATGATTTCCATTGCAATATGATCCGCAGTAAAAATTTGAATGAACACATGGTTGATTGATATTTGAATGTGGACAACTGCCGCCATTGAGCAAACTGGTCTGTGAAATACCGGCTACCGTAAAATTGAGACCAAACGTGTTGTCAAATGCCTGAACCGAGCTTGTAAACATGGTGTTCATATTTGCCAGTAAGCCGGCAGGGGTGGTGGAATCGTAGAGGATATGTACCGAGCGTGTGCTGCGGGAACTTGACAGTGCTGTTTCGCTGGAAGCGGTGATAAGGATGACGCAGAACACAAGGGATAAGGACAGCGCGAGCATTTTCAGACGGTTCATTGCGTGGAGATGGAATACTTTTTTCATGACAATCGTCCTTTCATTGAGTAAGATTTGAGAAGCTCGCAAGGGTCAAATCATTTCCAAACCGCAATCTGTTTCACTGGGAACCACTCCTTTGTTGTTCATGCGAAAGGCAGAACTCGCCTTTCTGTCTATCAATTCTGTTGTGCTATCCTCATTATATACATCATTTTCGTATTTACAATTATCCTAAAAGAAAGGTTTCGTTTCTAAAAGAAAGGTTTTAGCCTGAAACGGTATATTTGCCTCACTTACCGAAAAGAATCGGCAGTGAAAATTTTTTGAAAAATATACTTGACAAGGGGAATTACATCTGTTAAGATAGGTACATCATCAGCCGATGTACCGTGAGCGCGACGGTATTCCGGCAGAGAAGGAGGGTTGGCGTGATGTCGATCGCAAGCGACCTGATACGAGGCAACACCGACATGATCATCTTGGCGCACCTCTCGGGGCAGGACAGCTACGGCTACGAGATCAACAAGGTCATCCGCCAGGCTTCGGGCGGGCGGCTGGACTTAAAGGAAGCGACATTATACGGTTCGTTCCGGCGGCTGGAGGAAGCGGGGCATGTCACATTTTACTGGGGCGACGAAACAACCGGGGCGCGCAGACGGTATTACCGAATCACCACCAACGGGCGGATCGCGTTTGAGCAAAGCCGGCGCGACTGGAACGAGGCACGGGACATCATCGACCATTTGATAGGAGGAGAAAACCAATGACCGAGCGAATCAGACTGCACATCGAAAATTTACTCAGGGACGCGCCGCGCACCCGCCGCATTGTAGACCTTCAGGAAGAGCTTCTGAGCGGATGCCTCGACAAATTCGCCGACCTGACGGCGCAGGGCGTGAGCGAGGAGGAGGCGTATAACGCCGTCATCGCCGGGATCGGCGACGTGGACGAGCTGATCGGCAAGACCCGTCATTCCGCCTCCGATCGGAACCTGCTCGGCCCGGCCAGCTCTTCGCTTTGGCCGATGATCACGTTGATCTACCTGTTCTGCGGCTTTTGGCTTGATTGTTGGCATCCGGCCTGGCTCCTTTTCCCGATCGGAGCCTTCCTGCAAGTGCTGCTGGTGGCCGCCCTGGCCAAACCCGGAGAACGCAGGGGGCCGCTGACCGGAGCCCTCTATGTGGGAGCCGCCGTCATTTATCTGACCTTCAGCGTTTTTACCGACCAATGGGCGATCGGCGCGCTGATCTTTATGATGGCTGTCGTGGCGCAGCAGATCACCCGGCTGGTTCGGGTGTGGAGGGATGACCGATGAGAAAGGCCATCATCTCCATCAGCATCGTGCTGTGGAGCATCATCGGCTTGGTGATAGGAACCGTCCTGATCTATAAGATTTTCGACATACCGACGCCCCAATGGGTGCAGGACTTGCCGGGACGGTTCAATTTCGGAAGGGGGAATGTGGTCATGCTCAAAGAAGAGAGTTTTCCGATTGACGGGGTGCGCGACATCCGCGTTGGCGGCTCATACCAGTCGGTCATTGTCACCCTGCATGACGGCAGGGATTTGGAAGTCAAGCATTACGATTACGACACCGAGAAGGGGTTTGCGATGCGCGCCGACGGCAGGGAGATCGTGATTGACGCGCCCAAACGCAGTTTTGGCCTCTTTACTTACGGCGGCAACCCGCGCTTGGAGATCGCCGTCCCGAAGGCTTATGCGGAAAACGTCTCCTTTTCCACCGTTTCCGGCTCGGTCACGGTCGAAGACTACGCGGCTTGGAGAGATGTGACGCTGAAAACCACCTCGGGGAGTATCCTCGTTCAAACCCTGACCGCCGCGCAAACCGACGTTCATTCCGTTTCCGGCAGCGTGAAGCTGGAAGGGAAAGTCAGCTGCACAAGCCTCAATGTCAAAACGACCTCCGGCTCGGTCGCCATGAGCGATTGCGCGGTGTCCGGCCCGGTCACCCTGAAAACGGTATCGGGTAAAATCAGCGCAGGGGATATACAGGGTTCCAGCATTTCCGGCGACACGACGTCGGGCAGCCAAACCTACGGTGATCTGGACGCCGCCGGCTTGATTAAGCTGAAAAGTGTGAGCGGTTCGGTCAACGCCGGGGCGGTGCGTTCGCCCAGCCACGACATCAAAACCACCTCGGGCGGCATACGGATCGGCGAACTGACAGGGGACGGCCCGGTCAAAACCACCTCGGGCAGCGTGCGAACCGGCTGAGCCAACGATTGGTGAGATTTTCGACTTTTTCCTTCCCCGCTATTGACGGGGAAGGAATTTTCTGTTATAATCCAAAGCAGTTCGCTAAAACGGAGGTCGGCTTCTATGCCCCGCAAGCAAAACAGCGGACACGGCGACCTTGCCAAAGCGTTTAAATTTTTTACGCAGATCGGCATCAACATTACCGTATGCGTGGGGATGGGGCTTTTTTTCGGAAGATGGCTGGACGGTCTTCTCAACACTAGACCGTGGCTTCTGATTTTGTTTTCGTTCGTCGGCGCGGGCGCGGCGTTTAAGAGTATCGTCGATATGGGGAAGCGGGATTGAAGCATGAAGAAATGGTCAAAAGCCGCGCGGAAAATGGTTCCGGTCATCGTCATCGCTTCGCTTGTCTTTGCCGCCGCCGGAGCCGCTTTCTTTGCGTTTATCAGCAAAACGGACTCGGTCAATGCCATAGCGTTCGCGTCCGGCGTCGTTCTCCTCGGCTTCTTTAATGTTTTCAAGGTTTATTTGATTGAACGCGCCGTGCGCAAAGCCGTTACGCTGACAAGCCCCGACGAGGCGAGAAATTACATACGCTTGCAATCGCTGATGAGACTGGGGCTCACGGCGGCCGCCTTGGGCGTCGCGGCTTTGATATTCCTCACGCTGGATAAACGGTTTGACGACAGCCATAAACACTTGGCGTTCACATTCGGCGAAAGCGGCGTCGTGGGAGCCTGCGCCGGGGTCATCACATTTCAAATAGCGGCGTTTTCCCTGCGGTTTATGGATATTCAAGAAGATGAAGAAGAAGGTGACGCGCCTTGAACTTCGACATCCAAAATTTTGGCAGCATCAAGATCGGCAGCCTTGAGCTGTGGATCACACAGACCCATATTGCCACTTGGTTTGTGATGGGGATCCTCATCTGCTTTGCCGTCGTCGTGCGGATAAAAATGAACAAATTCAAGGACGTGCCGAAGGGGCTGCAAAACGTCGTTGAGCTGATGGTCGAAACATTCAACAACTTTTTGAAAGACAGCGCGGGGGAGAAATTTTTCTTTCTAGGCAGCTGGTTTTTCACCGTCTTTGCCGTCGTCCTGCTCAGCAACATCATCGGGATCGTCCCCATTATCGCGCTCCGCGCTCCAACGGCAGACTGGTCGTTCACCGTTACCTTAGCGATGGTAACTTTTCTATTGATTCATATCATAGGCGTCAGATACCGCGGGTTCGGCTATGTCAAGAGTATGTTCGAGCCGTTTTTATTCGGAAAGATACCCAACCTGATCCTCTTTCCGCTCAATCTCGTCGGCGAGTTGGCCCGCCCCATTTCGCTCTCTTTCCGTATGTTCGGAAACGTCTTGTCCGGCACCATCCTGATGGGGCTATTCTACGGAATGGTGCCCGTTTTTCTGCGGTTTTTCATACCGTCCTTCCTTCATGCTTACTTCGACCTCTTCTCCGGCGTCCTGCAAACCTATGTCTTTACCGTCCTGTCACTTTCCTTTATCTCCGCGGCGGCCGCTACCGAAGAGTAGCGTGATAAAGAGCGCAAATCAAATTCACATAGAAAACATGAAAACGGAGGAGTAATCCATGGATCCTAACACAGTAACCGCTCTAGCATCCGTCATTGCCGCCGGGCAGATCGGCGCGGGTATCGCCATGATTGCGGCCGCCTTCACCGCCGTCGGTCAAGGTAACATCGGCGCAAAAGCGATCGAATCCATCGCGCGTCAGCCAGAAGCCAGAGGTTCCATCCAAAGCACCATGTTCATCACGCTCGGTATGGCGGAAACCGGCGGTATCTACGGTTTGGTCATCGCTATGATCATGCTCTTTGCCAACCCGCTTGTAGGCCGATTTGTCGATTTGATCGGATTATAGAGAGCGCGATCGGGAACCGCCTTATGATGAAGGGGTGAATTCGTTTTGTTTGATATTGTGCTTACCGCGGAAGGTCTCAGCCCTGGCCGTTTGTTCGGTCTTGATCAACAGACGCTGCTCCAGGCCGGTTCGCACCTGCTCAACGTCGGTCTGCTGGCAATCGTTCTGTCATGGCTGCTTTATAAGCCTGTCCGCAACATGATGCAGAAACGCACCGAGCGGATCAGGGATCAGCTTGACCATGCCGCCGACGAACTGGCCAAAGCCGGTGAACTGAAAGCCCTCTATGAGCAAAAACTCCGTGACATAGAGAAGGAGAAAGACGTCATCATCGACGCGGCTCGCAAACAGGCGACCGATACAGGCCGCAGGCTTGTGGAAGAAGCCAAGGAAGAAGCCGAGACCGTCAAGACGCGGGCGCACGCCAACGTCGAAATGGAGTGGGAGCACGCCCAGTCCGGCATGAAGCAAGCCATTCTGGAGGTTTCGGCCGCCATGGCAGGCAAGATGGTGGCGGCTGCGCTGAACAAAGAAGCGCAGGAGAAGCTCTTTGACGAGACGATGGCCGAGCTGGAGGGGACGTCATGGCGAAGCTGAGCACCCACTACGCCACGGCTCTCCGTAAACTGGCCGTTGAGAGCGGTTCGGAAGACGTTTTCCTCGAACAGGCGAATGTGCTTCACCAAACCCTTTCAAACGCCGAATCCAAACGCATCCTTTTGCATCCGCATATCCCGGCCGCCGAGAAACAGGCGTTTTTCGGCAGGGTTTTTGAGGGGAAGCTGCATAAAGACCTGTTTTCGTTCCTTTGCCTCACCGTCGATAAAAACCGCGAAGCCTTTCTCCTCCCCGCCCTTTGGGAGCTTATTTTGCAGATCGAGACGCTGCAAAGGAAGACGCGTGCCAAAGTGGTGAGCGCGGGGGAACTGACCAAAAAGCAGACAGAGGCATTGAAAAAGCTATTGGAAAAGAAGCTGGATAAGCAAGTGGACATCGCCGTGAAAGTCAATCCGTCGGTCATCGGCGGGCCGTATATCCAGGTAGACGGTTTCTTCATTGACAGGACGGTCAAGAGCCGTCTGAGAGACTTGAAAGAGAGGTGCGGCGCGTGACGCTCAGACCCGACGAGATCAGCTCCGTTATCAAAAAACAGATCGAAGCCTATTCCTCGAAGATCGACATGACCGAAGCGGGCAATGTCATTCAGGTGGGCGACGGCATCGCCCGGGTATATGGGCTGGATAACGTAATGAGCGGAGAGCTGCTGGAATTTTACGGCGGCGTGCATGGTATCGCGTTCAACTTGGACGAAGACAGCATCGGCGTCGTCCTTTTGGGCCCCGACTCCACCATCAAAGAGGGCGACCCGGTCAAACGCACCGGGCGCATCGCCGAAGTCCCGGTCGGCGACGCCATCATCGGCCGCGTCGTCAACCCATTGGGCGAGCCGATCGACGGCAGGGGTGCCATCGCGGCGACGGCCACCCGCCAAATCGAACGCATCGCGCCGGGCGTCATCGAACGCGCCGAAGTCAACGTTCCGCTGCAAACGGGCATCAAGGCCATCGACTCGATGGTTCCCATCGGGCGCGGCCAGCGCGAACTCATCATCGGCGACCGCCAAACGGGTAAGACGGCCATCTGCATCGACACCATCATCAACCAAAAAGGCGCGGGCGTGCTGTGCGTCTACGTCGCCATCGGGCAGAAAGCCTCGACGGTGGCGCGGATCGTCCGCACATTGGAAGACGCGGGGGCTATGGAGTATACCACCGTCGTCGCCGCCACCGCCTCCGACCCTTCACCGCTTCAATACATCGCCCCCTACGCCGGATGCGCCATGGGCGAAGAGTGGATGGAAGCGGGCAAAGACGTCCTCTGCATCTACGACGACCTTTCCAAACACGCCGTTGCCTACCGCGCTCTCTCCCTGCTGCTCCGCCGCCCGCCGGGCCGCGAAGCCTATCCGGGCGACGTCTTCTATCTGCATTCAAGGTTGCTTGAGCGGGCCGCCAAGCTCAGCGAAGCACGCGGCGGCGGCTCCCTGACGGCTCTGCCGGTCATCGAGACGCAGGCCGGTGACATTTCGGCCTACATCCCGACCAACGTCATCTCGATCACAGACGGGCAGATATTCTTGGAAACCGAGCTGTTCAACAACGGCATCCGCCCGGCCATCAACCCGGGGCTTTCGGTGTCCCGCGTCGGCGGCGCGGCGCAGATCAAGGCCATGAAGAAGATCGCGGGGCCGCTGCGCGTCGAACTGGCGCAGTACCGTGAGCTGGCGGCGTTCGCCCAGTTTGGTTCCGACCTGAGCAAGGACACCCTCGACCGCTTGCGCCACGGCGAAAGGATCGTCGAGATCCTCAAGCAGCCGCAGTACGCGCCCATGCTGGTGGAAAAACAGGTGCTCCTGTTCTATGTCCTGACCCATAAATTCTTCTCTGCCGTCCATGTCGAACATATGCAGAAAGCCGAAACCGATTTCTTTGCCTTTATCGACGACCGGTATAAAGAGATTTTATCCGAAATCAAGGAGAAGCGGGAAGTCAACGCCGAACTGGAAGCGAAAATCAAAAAAGCGGCCGAGGAGTTCTTGTTGAAGTTTTCCTCCACTGAGAAATAAATAAGGAGGCAAGGTTATGCCTTCGATGAAAGCCATCAAACGCCGGATCACCAGCGTAAGCAGCACACAGCAGATCATGAAGGCGATGAACCTCGTCGCGGCGTCCAAGCTGCAAAAAGCCAGGCAGCAGCTTAACCTCATCCGCCCGTTATACGACAACATCAAACTGGTGATGGACGGCGTGCAGTCGGGCGGGGAAGCCTTAGACAGCGTCTATTTTCAGGAACGCGAAGTCAAAAACATCGCCTATCTGATCATCACCGGCGACCGCGGCCTCTGCGGCGGCTACAACATCAATATGTGCAAAGAGGGGCGGCAGCTCATCCATAAACATGTGAAAAACCACAGCTCGCATGAAAAAATCGTGATCGTCGGCAACAAAGGGCGGGACTACTTCAAACGGCGGGGCAAAAACGTCGTCAAGCAATACACCTGCGTGTCGGAGTCGGTTCATTATGAAGACGCCGAACGCATTGGTAAATTCCTGACCGAGTTATATATGTCCGGCGAAGCCGACGAGGTCTATGTTGTCTATACCCGGTTTGCCACCGTCCTCTCGCATGAACCGAGCGTGATTAGATTATTGCCGCTGGGCGATGAAGAGGGAAGCGGGGTTCAGCACGGCCCGATGACCTATGACCCGGATGTGAACACCTTCATGGATTACGCCGTGCCGATGTACCTCAACACCGTGATCTACGGCGCGCTGGCCGAATCCAATGTCTGCGAGTGGGCGGCGCGTATGACCAGTATGGACGCGGCGGCCAAAAACGCGGAAGAGATCATAGACGACCTGAGGCTGGATTACAACCGCAAGCGTCAGGGAAGCATCACACAGGAAATCACCGAGATCGTCAGCGGGGCGAACGCTATCCAGTAAGGAGAGATTGTCTTGGCGGAGAAAAACGTAGGCAAAATCTTGCAAATCATAGGGGCGGTACTCGATATTCGGTATGAGAACGAGCTGCCGGCACTGTACAACGCCATCGAAATCCAAAACGGGGATGAAACCGCCGTTTTGGAAGTGGCGCAGCACTTGGGCGACAATGTGGTGCGCTGTATTTCGATGAGCCCGACCGACGGTCTCATCCGCGGGATGGACGCCGTTGACACAGGGGCTCCGATCTCGGTTCCGGTCGGCCCCGAGACGCTGGGGCGTATGCTCAACGTCCTCGGCCGCCCGATCGACAACAAACCGGCACCGGAAGCCAAAGAGAAATGGGCCATCCACCGCAAAGCCCCCGGTTTTGCCGATCAAACGGCGACAACCGAAATGCTGGAAACCGGCATCAAGGCCATTGATCTGCTTTGCCCTTATTCCAAAGGCGGAAAGATCGGCCTCTTCGGCGGCGCGGGCGTCGGCAAGACGGTCGCCATCATGGAACTGATTTACAACATCGCCACCAATCACGGCGGCTACTCGGTTTTCGCGGGCGTCGGGGAACGCACCCGCGAGGGCATCGACCTTTACAATGACATGATCAACTCCGGGGTCATCAACAAGGCGGCGTTGGTTTTCGGGCAGATGAACGAGCCGCCGGGGGCGCGTATGCGTGTTGCCCTGTCCGGGCTGACCATCGCCGAATACTTCCGCGACGTCTCTTTGCAGGACGTTCTGCTCTTTGTCGATAACATTTTCCGTTACGTCCAGGCCGGTTCTGAGGTTTCGGCATTGTTGGGGCGCGTCCCCAGCGCGGTTGGCTATCAGCCCACCCTCGCCACCGAAGTGGGTGCCCTTCAGGAGCGCATCACTTCGACGAAAACTGGATCGATCACGTCGGTTCAGGCCATTTACGTCCCGGCCGACGACTTCACCGACCCGGCGGCGGCCACCACCTTCGCCCATCTCGACGCGACGACGGTGCTCTCCCGCGCCATCGTTGAAATGGGTATCTATCCGGCCATCGACCCGCTGGAATCGACCAGCCGTATCCTCGATAAAAACATCCTCGGCGACGAGCATTACAACATCGCCCGTTCGGTGCAGTCCATCCTTCAGCGGTATAAAGACCTGCAAGACATCATCGCCATTTTGGGCATGGACGAACTGAGCGAAAACGACCGCCTGATCGTTGACCGCGCCCGAAAGGTGCAGAGATTCCTCTCGCAGCCCTTCTTCGTGGCCGAGAAATTCACCTCCATCCCCGGCAAGTATGTGCCGATCGCCGAGACCATCCGCGGGTTCGCCGGGATCATCGACGGCAAATACGACGACATACCGGAAGGTTACTTCCTCAATAAAGGCAACATCGACGAGGTCGT
Organism: Oscillospiraceae bacterium; assembly: GCA_009782475.1. Lineage (GTDB taxonomy): Bacteria > Bacillota > Clostridia > Oscillospirales > UBA929 > UBA929. Next base: position 12,114 of record WRIZ01000032.1, read on the forward strand.
GGACGCGTATAAGGCCGACCACACCACGGAGGAATAAAACATGGCAGATGAATCAGGGGCGGGGAAACTCCGTCTGCGGATCATAACGCCGGAGAGTGTCAAGCTCGATGAAGAGTGCGACATGGTTATCGCGCGCTGCACAACCGGGGATATGGGGTTCCTGCCGCGGCATGAGGCTTGTTCGGCCATCCTTGACTTGGGCGTCATGCGCATCGTCAGCAACGGTAAAAACGAGCGGCATTTGGCCGTCTTCGGCGGGATCATCCAAGTCAAAGATGATGAAGTGACGGTGTTGACCAACGGGGCGCAGTGGCCGGAGGACATCGACAGAGCGTTGGCCGAAGCCGAACACGCGCAGGCAGAACGCCGGTTGAAGGAAGCCGAGAACAATATCGAAATGCAGCAGCATCAAGTCTCACTGCGCCGGACATTGGTGCAGATCGAAGTCAGTTCTTACCCGCTGCTCAATGTGGGGGCGGCTCCTAGTAAGGAAAAAGAAGAGCAATAGATACAGAAACGGTGGGGCATGGTCATGCGTAAAAACAGAGCGTTCCTAACCATCGCGGCAATCGGCGGGATTTTAATTCTGCTGACAACGATTGCCTTTTTTCTGATGGAGATTGAGGAACGCAACCGCATCTATTGGTCGGGGTATTGGTTTTTGATTTTCAGCGAGCTGGTTTTCTGCGGCGGTTTGATGCTGCTGCCCAAGATGCGTTCTTTCTTCACCCGGGCGGGTGTGGTGATCATTCTCGCTCTCTATCTCGGCGGGACGCTGATCGTCTCGCTGAGCGCGGGGAATTTTGAACGGGTCAACCTCTATATCCTGCTGCACATCGCCGTGATCGGCGTCTTTGCCATTCTTGCCGTTTTGCTGTTCAGCTTTATGGGCAAGATGGGCGACGGCGGCCGGGGCGGAACAGCGGGATTTCCCACCAAGGGTTATGAAAACCGCATACAGGCCATGACGGACAATTCCCTCAATCATGCCTATTCCTCCCGCTTGAACAAACTGCTCAAGGGGGTCAAATCCTCCGGCAGCGTCCCCGGCAGTTTCGGCGACGATCTGACGGCGTTGGAAAACGCGCTGAGGGAAGGCGCGGGCGAAAGCATTATACAGGACATAATCGACAAACTCCTTGCAGTTGTAAAGTAAAGAAGGGCATAGCGCGGTCTTTTCGGACATACATTGTACCGTCAGGGGGACGGGTGTATGCCGAAACGGACTGTGCTTTATTTTTTTCTGACCGCCGCCGCCGGGGTCTTGGCAAGCCTCTTCACGGTTAGGGCGGGGGAGCGGCTCGCTTTGCTCAAGCAACCCCTCTTTTTTCCCCCGGTGTGGCTGACCCTTCTTGGCTGGGCGGCGGTGCTCATCATACTCGCTGTTGTATCAAGCAAAACGGAAGAAAGCAGAGCCGCAATGGCTTTCTATGTATCGTTAGGATTGATGGCCGGTTGGGCGGTATTGTTTTTCCGAACCGAACTCTTTCTTGCCGCCGCTGTCTGCGGTTTACTCCACACAGGCGTTTGGCTGCATCTGCGCCGTCTGCTCAGTGAAGCGGGTAAGCAAAAAGTGCTGATTGCCTGTTGCTGCTGGTCGGGCTATATGGTTTACCTAAATCTAGGGGTTTGGCTTATAAATTAGCTCTTGCGCATTTGCACGCGGCATGGTATACTCTATTGAGCAAATGCCGGAGTAGCTCAGTTGATAGAGCAGTTGATTTGTAATCATCAGGTCGCCGGTTTGAGTCCGGCCTTCGGCTCCAAAGATAGCCCTGTATCCTCGAAGAATACAGGGTTTTATGTTTGCGGCTTGGTATCCTATTTGTTAGGTCTATTTTGAAGGAGATGATTGCCCTATGAGTTATAAAACACTGTTTGACACGCAGATTGCCAAAACCTTCAAAACGGCGGTGAAGCTGCTGGCCGCGACGCCCAAGTCAGCCGCGGCGATGCTCAAAATTTCGGCGCATCAAGCCAAAGCAAAAAAGCTGCGGAACCAATGGCTTGAGAAAGGCGTCAGCGTACCCCCGCTGCTGATCGTCAGCACAACCGACGATTGCAACCTTCAATGCAAGGAGTGCTATTCGGCCTGCCGTGAAAAAACGGTTCCGCTGGCAAAAGAACGGATCGGAACATTGCTGGGCGAAGCAAGCGCGGCGGGGTGTTCCGCGGTGCTGCTTGCCGGAGGCGAACCGCTTTTGGCTCAAGAATGGATGGAATCCGTCGCGGCGCACAAAGAGCTGCTTGGATTGGTGTTTACAAACGGCACTCTTTTTGACGAGAACTGGGTTGATTTCTTTGCGACCCATCGGAATATGATCGCACTGTTCAGCGTGGAGGGTTTGCCGGAGAGGACAGACGATCGCCGGGGTTCCGGCGTAACGGATAAAATCAGAGCGGCCATGGCTGAGATGCGCAAACGGAGGATCCCGTTCGGCATTTCGGTGACCACCGGGTCGCACAACATCGGCGAAGTGACAGAGGAGGGTTTCATCAACCCATACATAGAGGCCGGGTGCAGACTTGTTATCCATGTTGAATATGTTCCGATGGGAGACAACGAGGCGTTTTTGCCTTTGTCACCGAATGATAAGCACCGCCTGTCGGAATATTGCGCGCAAATTCGCAGTGACGCCATATTCATCGCATTCCCGGGCAACGAGGATGAATACGGCGGGTGCCTCGCCGCCGGGAGGGGTTTTGTACATATTGCCGCTTCCGGCGTATTGGAGCCTTGCCCCTTCGCCCCATACTCGGACAGGGATTTGAGAGACATATCGTTTATCGGCGCGCTGCAATCGCCGCTGCTGAAGGCGATCCGGGCGGAAGCGGGCTCTTTGCGGGAAGGGGTTGGCGGCTGCTCCCTTCGCGGCAGGGAGGATTTACTTCGCTCTTATCTGTGAGCGTGAAGGACGGCCTTTGGCGTCATCTTTCAGCTTAAACTGTGCAATCAGTTCCTCCAGCATAACGGCCTGCCCGCTCATTTCCTCGCTGGCGGCCGCGCTTTCCTCCGCTGTGGCACTGTTTTGCTGAACCACCTGCGCCACTTGGTCAATGCCTTGATTGATTTGCCGTATGCCAAGCGACTGTTCCTCACTGGAATGGGCGATTTCAGTCACAATCTTTGCGCTTTCGTTGATGCCGGTCACAATTTCGGTGAGGCTTGTTGCGGTTTCGTCCGCAATGCGGGCTCCCAACTCGGCTTTTTCGGCGGCGTTTTGAATCAGCTCCCCAGTCTCTTTGGCAGCCTCGGCACTTTTCTGAGCGAGGTTGCGGACTTCTTCGGCAACAACGGCAAACCCTTTGCCGTGCTGCCCGGCGCGAGCCGCTTCAACGGCGGCGTTGAGGGCTAAGATGTTGGTTTGGAACGCGATGTCGTCGATGACTTTGATAACCTTGCTGATGCTTTGGCTGGCGGTGTTGATGTCTTTGACGGCGGACATCATTTCATCCATCTGACGGCTCCCTTTTTCGGCGTTCCCCTTGATGGTATTGGCCAAATCGGCGGCGTGGACAGCCATACCGGCATTTTCTTTGGTTTTTTCCGCAATCTCGGAGATAGAGGAGGAGAGCTGTTCCACAGCGGCGGCCTGCTCTGTCGAACCCTGCGCAAGAGATTGGGAGCCGTCGGCAATTTGCTTGGAGCCGAAGGAGACCTGCGCGGTGGAGTTGTTGATTTCGGCAAACATATTGTTAAGGTTTCCCAGCGTTTTCCGCAGAGACAAACCGATGGTGTCGGCATTGGAAAGCAGTTTCACATCATGGCTCAAATCACCGTGGGAGATGGTTTCCAGCTCTTTGGAAATGCCGGTGACATGGGTGACAAAGGAAGCGGAGGCGTTGATACATTGACCGATTTCATCCTTTACAGCTGCGTATCTGCTGATCACAAGCTGATCTTCAGGGGTGAGCTGTATATTGCCTGAGGAACCGGCCTTACTCATAAATCCGGTCAGTGAAGCCAACGGCCTGCTGATCATCCCGGAGATATAGAAGGCCAGGAAGAGCGCGGCACCGACGGACAAGACCAGCACGGCGATGATGAAAACAAGCAGGAAGAGGAACATCCGGTCTCCGGCGTCGTTGGCGTCGGACGCGACCTTGATTTTCATGGTGAGGCATTGATCGAAATTGTCTACGATTTTGTTGCTGGTGACGGCAAAATCGCTTACTAGCGCATATAGCTCGGCCGCATCGGCGCCGTCTTTCGCTTTCGTGTAAATTGCATTGACAAAATCACGGAAATCCTTAGCGTACAGGCCGCTGGCTTCATCAAAGACGGCGAACGCGCTGGGGGATATAATAGAGTCGCGGTAAGGCCGCAAGTTTTCAGACAGGGTTTGATGGTAAGCATCGGCCCGGTTTTTCGCGTCTTCGACCAATGCCATGTCGCCGATGGCCGCGCCGATCACCATATCGCGCACACAGGCGCGCTGCCGCTGAAGCAGCTCCATGATCTTCGACATATAGGGCATCGGAACCGTTTGGTTGTCGTACATATCGCTCGCGCCTTTGTTGATGTCCCACATTCCATAGATTCCAACGCCGCCGACAACGGCAGTCAGAATCGCAGCAATGAGGAAACTGACAATCAGTTTTTTCGATACCTTCAAATTCTTCATAATGGCTTCCTCCCACATAAGGATGTATGCCATTGTATTCTATAAAATGCCAAAATGTTACAGTTTGTAAAGCAAAAAGCAAGCCGCAGGGTGATTACCCTGCGGCTTGCCTTGCATGTGCAATATGGGGAACTGTTACCGTGAAATTTCCTGTTTGGCGGTTGCCGGTCTTTTCCCGGACGCCGATTTCCAAACGGTGATGGAACCGTCCAGTTCAATCAAGTCAACAGTCGAGCCTTTCTGCGAGGAGATGATCCATAGGGACAGTTTCTCCTTCAGGCTGGCGGTCGTGCCGCTTTGCTGCGCGGGCATCAGCTTGTCGTCAGCGACTTGTTTACCGTCATTGAGAGAGGACGGGACGCCCGAAAAGATGTTGTCGTTGGCTTTGAGTTTGATCATCTCTTCGGCGGGTTTGACGACAACCTCTTCGCTGGTGGTTTTGTCAATCTTCATTTTGGCCGGTTTTGCTTTGATTTTATATTTGGTTGGCTTGGATTCGCTCAGCGCGCTCACCTTTTTTGCTTTGCTGGACGCGGTATAGGTAACGACGCTGCCGATCACTTTATATTCCGGCGCTTTCTTCACAAAGTAAACGGTCTTCGCGGGTTTGTCGCCCTCCAGCTTTTTAACGGGTATGCCGTCTTCCTGACAGAAGACACCGTATTGCCCCGGGGTCTTCTTGTCGTCCGACGCCAGCGCGATTTCCCAGCCGTCCTTAAACGCGGATGATTTGGTCTGACCCGCAAGAGGTTTGGCCTGATCGGCTTTGGTGGTGAGGCACCACTCGCCGGGCGTCACGCCGGTCGGGTCGGCGTAAACGGCATAGTTAATGGCAAACTTATCAAGTGTTGGGCGTTTGTTGATGGTTCGGAAGGTAATCACATTGCATAGATACCCGTTTTCGCCCTGAGGAACCCCTTTCTTTTGAACGACAACCTTTTTCCCCTTATCGTCAGTTTCTTTGACGTCTTTGTCAATCCACTCGTCCGCCAAATAGAGGGTCATTCCTTTGTTGAGGAGTTTGGGGAATTTCTTTGCGCTGAAGGTATCGCCTTTGGCTTTTTTCCATTTTTTACCTTCGTCTAGGCTATAGGCGGCCGGAGCGTAACTTGCCGGGATTTGGATGGTTTCCTGTGTGAGGTTGATCCAAAAATCATCCGGCTCAAGATCAACGGGGAATTCAGCCCCAGTTACATTGTTTTCATAATCAGCCAGCTGTTTATAGTATTGTTCGGCATTCTCCGAACCGTATTTGAAGCCGAAGACAATGATGTCGTCGCCGCGGTAGTTGATGCCGTCTACGCAGTCTTCCATGCCCTTAAGGATTTGCTCCGCTATATCTCTCAATAAGCTGGCAATTTTATCAATATTGCCAATAACGGTCTTTCCGTTAAAGCCTTCAGCCTCGTCACCGCCAACCGGGATGCCATTTACAGCCGCTCCGGGGAGTTCTCCGTCGGCTAACAGGGCATTTTCCCGTATGGTTATGTAGTTAATGTTGTTGTCTGTCAAATACTTTTGAACTTCTTTGAAAACAGGATCGCTCGGGTTCATACGGTCTTCATGGTTTTTATCAACAATGTCAATGTAATATTTGACGGAATCCGCATCACCGAGGTAAGCGGGTTTTACCTCTTCCTTCTCAAAGTAACGCTCCTTGCCGTCAACATCGATCCATTTACAGTCCGCGCATTCCCCGTGTGTGCAGGGTGTGAGATAATCACCGGTGAGTTTCGGTTTGTATCCGCCCTCGTAATACATCTTCAAGCGTTCATAAAGGTTGTCTTCGGTTAGGGTGAAGGATTCGCCTTCTGTGTTGACCGCGAGAGCCGAGCCAAGAATGATCATGTCGAGATTGGAAAAGGTAAACTGGGAAGCCCTGTTGCAGCCGTGGGAACGGTAACTGACGATGGGGCCGAAGCCGTTGAAGGACTTGCTGATTGATCCTGTTTTTTGCACCACATTACCCGCGGCATCTACATCAAAATCAACTTTCTTCGCACCGGTGTTGGGCAGATTGTATGTTAAAATCGGAGTCAAGACAGTTTCGGCGATTTCACCTTTTTTAATTTGAAAACCGGTCGGAAGGCCATAGTCATCCGTACCCATTTTTTCTTCGCTGTCGTGATGGAGAATCTTTGTGCCTTTTTCCACTTGATAGACTTTTAAGTCGGTCGTGCCATTCGTTTGCGGTTCTATGACCAGCTCAACGCTCATCTTTTTCCACCAGTTGCTTGAGTTAAGGGCAAATTGGGCAAGCGGTGTAGTTGAGGTGAATAATGTGCCTAGAGCAGGATTACCGTTATTTGCTGTAATGCCTTGGTTATGATCGTGGAACGCCTGCGCCGTAATACCCGTAGCATCATCTCTGATCCTGTATAGGGCAAGTTTGGTCGGTGGCTCGGGATTTTCGGCGTTAAAAGCTGTCCCTGACGGGTATTCATACATTAAAACATAGCCGCTTATCTTTCCGCTCGCGTCAATGCCTGTATTGATCATGAACCCCGCGCCATAAAGAGTGTGCGGGTTAACTCTAGAGGCGTCAACATCGAAAGAGACCAGTTTGTTTTCTTCGACGAGGTTCATTGTCCTGTCTACATTTCCGTCGGCGTCTTGAACCTCTTTCTTAATCATGCCCGCGTCGGTATCCACCGGATAGAAGGCGAAATCAAGGAAATTGGAGTTGGCGTATCCCACAAAATCCATCGTGGGCTTGACTTGATCTTTTCTGTATGTATCTGTCCCGAACTGCGCTTTGTACTCTGCGCCGTCTGCGGGCTTCTCGCCCGCAATGTTTTCAACAACAGGAATAAAATCACCATTGGGAGCTTCGTACATCATGCGGGAAAGGATGTGACGGTCAAACGCGCCAAGCGTCGGTTCATTTAAGGTATGCCCGGAAGTGGGTTTTGTCCCCAAGTTCAGCCAATCTTCCAACGCTATGCGGGGCAACTGATAAGTGGCGTTAAGATTACTATGTGTCCCGTTGATGCTGGTTGTACCACCAGTTGGATTGAGATAAGCAGCATTGACATTCGCTGTTGTGATAGGGTTTATCGCCACATTTGAGGCTTTTTGGACATGGGGGAAATAGGGGCGGAGGTTGTTTATATTGCCAAGCCCGTTTACGCCCGAAAGATTAAGCCCGGTGGCATTATCAAACATTGCCCTCCAGTCAATGCCTGTGCGCCAAACAGATCCGCCTATCGTAACATTCGGATTGAAGCGGTGATTTGCGAGGTTTCCGGTTGTATACGGAGAGGAGCCCGGGGAAAAGGTGGTGCTACCACTACTGTTTATATTGTTGTTTACGTTTGTACCTGGACTGTTATAGAAAAAACCGCTGTCATAATGGTCGTAGACCACCCATTTGGAGAAGTCTACCGCGTCTACGTGCGCCGAGCTGTCGCCGCCTTCAGAATGGTTGCCGGGGGTGGAGCCTTCTGCCGTTTCAAAGCCGGCCATCATGCCGGCGATGGCTCTGTTGCCGAAACCCTTCTGTTCCAGCACGTCTCGCAGGGCATTTACAATCTCTTCCCCTAAAGCATCATTTGTCACTTCGAGGTTGATGCCGATGTCGAAGCCCAGCTTGTCTGCACCCGACGCGTACGCCGCCGGGACGCCGGATTCGGAGAATCCCGCGCCGAAGCCGAGCAGCATCACCGCCGAAAGCGCGAGAGCCGCCAGCCTTTTCCTGATGTTTGTTTTCATAATAAAGACCTCCTTGTCATTGAACGCCCATTCATAATAGGTATATCGAATGGATATGCTTGTCAGTTAACCGTTTTGAACGATGGTCAAATAGCGACACTAATACAACAATATAATACCCTTTATAGGAACTTATGTCAAGCATAAAATACCAAATAATTCCTCTCTTTGAAAGGGAGACCCGTCCGGCTTGACGATGGGTTTTCAGCGTGGTATCATGGTAAGCAGACGAACAAAGAAAGGAATGAAGGATAGAGTGAAACGCAATCGAAAAATGCTCGCGCTGGTTTGCGCCGCCGCGCTGTTTCTGTCGGCGGGGCTGCCGGACGCCGCCACAGCGGCTGACAACGATTTTGTGATCGAGCGGGGTACCCTTACGGCGTACAATGGCAGCTCGGGTCATGTCGTTATCCCGGACAGTGTGTACCACATCGGGGACGACGTCTTCCGCGGCAAGACATTCATTACAAGCGTCACCATGCCCAAAGACCTTGTAACGATCGGGCGGCGCGCCTTTCAGGGCTGCACCGGCCTGACAAGCGTCACCATCCCGCAGCGGACGAGAGAGATTTTGACCGATGCTTTCTTCGGCTGTACAAGCCTGACGGCGGTCAATTTCAACCTCTACCTGGAAGTGATCTATTCCCGTGCTTTCAAGGATTGCCCGATCACATCGGTCAAACTGCCTTACGGGCTGAAGACGGTTGGGTTTGAAGCCTTCCGGGGCAGCAGGATCACCACCCTCGACCTGCCCAGCACCGTTGAATGGATCGAAGACTTCGCCTTCCATTCGGCGGGTTCGCTGCCCACCATCCGCTACGTGAGCGGCCATACCGACGGAAAGGAATATGTCGATCATTTCAAGCATCCGTTTGAAGTCATCGCGGAATGGGGCTCCAAACCTCCGGTGCTGCCTGAGATCGACATCCCTCTTCAGAAAATCCGCAACGCCGCCGACGATATACCCGCTTACATAGGGCAGGGAACCGCCCCGCAATCCTGGGCCATCAAGGCGGTCAATTTTATGATCCAAAACACCGGGATCGCGCCGGAGTATTTCAAGGCGTATTCAGACAAAGTCACCCGCACCGAAGCGGCCTACTTTTTGGTCAATATTTACTATAGCCTGATGAATCAACCCATCCCGGACGATGTTGCCGGAGGTTCCTCCGAGTTTGCCGACTGTGACGACCCATATGTCATCCGGGCGCGGACGCTCCGGCTGATCGGCGGGACAGGCGTCAATGCCGAAGGGGTGCGTATTTTCTCCCCCGATGATTTGGTCACGCGCGAACAGATGGCGGCCATGTTCATGGGGATGCTGGGAACATGTAACATCAAGTTCGCTTCCACCAAAGCCCCGGCCATCCGGTTTGCCGACCATGCCCAAATCAGCGCGGGCATGGACGTTCATTTGCAAAACGCCTATAACCTCGGCTTAATGAACGGCACATCAACCAACCCGGTCAATATTTCACCCAAGAGGGACATCTCCCGGGAAGAAGTCTTTGTAATGATGCTCAATCTCTTCACCAAACGCGGCGACATCGAGCATGGGTACGAGAGGGCGGAGGTCAAAACCCCCGTTCTGATGTGGAGCGAAGTGGGCAAATACTCCGACAAGGGCATCGATGAAGCCTATTACTCAGCTCCGGCGGTGGCGGATATTGATAAGGACGGAAAACCAGAGGTTATCACAACATCGTACTCCATCTACTGCATCAATGCCGAAACCGGAGCCGTCAAATGGCAAGTCCCGTCCGGGTTCGACAGAAAGAACGGAACCGGCAAGAAAGCCCGGGGAAGCTCGGTTTCCGACGTCATCGTCATGGATATAGACGGCGACGGTGAATTGGAAATCGTGACCGGGCATTCCCTGCTATACGATGAAAATGGCAGCCGGATGTGGGGGCAGGACGGCGGCATCGTCGCCGTATACGACAAAGACGGCAATTTCAAGCCGGGCTGGCCGGTTTACACCAAGAATCGTGTCGCCAGCGTTGTCGCCGCCGATATGACGGGCGACGGGAAAGCCAATATCATTGTCGGAACCGCCGATGCAAACGGCAACCCCCTTTTCGTATACACCCATGACGGCAAATTGATGCCCGGCTGGCCGCAGCCGTCCGATGATAAAAACGCGCGCAAACAAGGCTTTACCAGCAAAACGCCCAATTCAGGGTATATGGATAGGTTTACGAACAACACCCTCTCGGTCGGCAATTTGGGCGGGAAGAACGTCATCATCGCTCCCAATGACAATTCCTATCTCGGTGCCCTCGACATTTTCGGCAGCTTCATCATGGCCAGCCCGCTCTTTCCTGACCTGTTCGGCAATCAAAAGAGCTGGGGCCGGGTCGGGGCGTTTGAGGATTACCAAGCCGAGCTTAGAGGCGATAATGACGGTTATGGGTTCGGCAACATACGGTATCAAGGTTCGACGCCGTATTATCTGCCTTGGGAGGAAGTTCCGCTTGCTGATCGGTTTTATGTCACCTTCCAGCACAGCCGCGCCGTTGTCACCGACGTGGACGGCGACGGGAACAACGAAGTCGTCATCATCGGAACCGTGAAGGACAAGGCCATCCCTCGCCCCGAACCGCCGCGTTATGAAACGCCGTTCATCTTCAACGCCGACAGGACGCGCTTTCAAACGGCTCAATACGACTGGACGAGCGTGCCGAAGGACACCGGAGCCTACCTGACCGAAGACATGAATATCATCGATAAGAACCAGCCGACGCCGGTTATCATCGACGTCAATAACGACGGGACAAAGGACATCGTCTTCAACTCCGGCGCGGGAAAAGTCATGTGCTACAGCCTTGAGCAGGAGCTCTTGTGGTCATACTGGGTCTGTGACGAATACACCGCCGAATACGCCAGTGAAGTGACGGTGACCGATCTCAACGGCGACGGATTTATGGAGATCATCTTCACCACTTTTACACAGAAATGGGAGAAAGGCGGGCGTAAAAACGGCAGTTTGGTCATCCTGAACCATAACGGCAGCACCCTCCAAAAAATCGCTCTGCCTCCTTCCGTCACCCCCAACACCAATAACGGTTCGCTTGCCCGCCCGGTTGTCAGCAAGATCAACGGTGAGAATTGGGTCTTCATCAATACCCAATACGGCGGCGTCTGCGCTTATAGAATACCGAACTAGCTGAAACCAAACAAATAAGGCCTCGCGGGTAAAACCGCGGGGCTTTTTATCGCATATGATGGTTCAAGTGAGCAAAAATCGAATCAAAAGGAGAGAATCACATGGACATGACGTCGGCCGCGCGGCCAAGACCGGAGGAAAGGAAGCCGCTGGCGATGGTATTCATCACACCGCAGCAGCAAATCGTAAACACCCTCGCCCCCATAGAAGCCCTGCGCGCGGGCACCCTCTTTCCCGAGCTGAACAAACCGTTTATGGGCAAGAGAGGTGAACGCTGATGGACAGGAGGCAGCACCTTTGGCACATGACGGCTGAACAATTCGCGGCTTTTGACGTGCAGTTATACCTCGATACTCATCCCGGTGACAGGAACGCTTTGCATTTGTTCAACAGTTTCCAAAACAACTATCAGAGAGCCAGGAAGGAATTTGAAGCCAAATACGGCCCGCTCAGCGCGGACGCGGCGGAACAGGATTCATGGTGCTGGGTCAACGACCCATGGCCCTGGGAAAGGGAGGCAAACTGAATGTTTCATTATGAAAAAAAGCTGCAATACCCGGTCAATATCAAACGACCCAACCCCAAAATGGCGAAAATCGTTATCGCACAGTACGGCGGGCCGGATGGCGAATTGGGTGCCAGCCTGCGGTATTTGAGCCAGCGATACACCATGCCGTATCCCGAACTAAAAGGCTTGTTGACCGACATAGGCACCGAGGAACTTGGGCATTTTGAAATGATCGGCGCCATCGTATACCAGCTGACCCGGAATTTGAGCATCGATGAAATCAAAGCAAGCGGGTTTGACGCGTATTTTGTGGATCACACAACCGGCATTTATACCGTGGCGGCCTCCGGTGACCCGTATACGGCTTCCTCGTTTGCCTCCAAAGGCGATGTGATTACCGACCTGCATGAAGACTTGGCCGCCGAGCAAAAGGCAAGGACGACATACGACAACATCCTCCGCCTGTGCGACGACCCCGATGTGATCGACCCCATCCGATTCCTGCGGCAGAGGGAGATCATTCATTATCAGCGTTTTGGCGAGGGGCTTGAGTTGACGACAGATAGGCTCAACGCGAAAAACTTCTACGCATTCAACCCTTCGTTTGATACATAGCAGCATAACCGGGCGCAGCCGGGCGAAAGCCCGGTTGTGCTTTTGCTCATCCTGTGCTACGATAATCGCAGACTTTTATGCGGTTGAAAACGGGAGGGAGAGGGGTTTGTTATGACCATGCAATTCGGAATGCCGACTTTGATCGGGTTAAAGTCGCCGGAGCAATGCGCCGCGCTCTGCCGGGAGCTGGGGCTTGCTTTTGTTGAACTCAACATGAATCTGCCCGAATATCAAGCGAATAACCTCGATGCGGGGCAACTCCGCAGAATAGCTGGTGAAACCGGCATTTACTTCACCATTCATCTTGATGAAAACTGCAACCCTTGCGATTTCAATGATAAGGTTGCGATTGCCTATACCGAAACGGTATTGCAGATGGTTGAGACCGCCAAACGGCTGGCCGCGCCGGTTTTGAATATGCACATGAACCCCGGTATACGGGTCACCCTGCCTGATCGGAAAGTATATTTGTTTGACGAATACCAAACGGAATACCTGCGGAAGCTGACCGTTTTCCGTGACGCTTGCGAAGCGGCGATCGGTGACGCTGATCTTCAGATTTGTATTGAGAACTGCGGCGATTACGGGGACAAGCCGTTTCTGCAAAAGGGCTTGATATGTTTATTGCAAAGCCCGGTTTTCGCCCTTACGTTTGACATCGGGCATAACGCCGGAGCGGGGTATACGGATGAGCCGATTATACGGAAACACGCGGACAGGCTTGCCCATTTCCATATCCACGACGCGAGCGGCCGGGACAA
>WRIZ01000033.1 GCA_009782475.1 Oscillospiraceae bacterium
ATAACACATCATTGCGTGTTCCGATGTGCTTTCTGGCGGATGTTTCAATTATATCCACTGGCGGTTTTTTCACTTGACAAAAACACTATGAGTAAAACGCCCGGCATACTGAGAATCCCCTTTGCAGATTGATTCATTCAGTATATCACGCCGGGCGTTTTCATACAAATATGTTGAGTTTTATCCGTTTATTTGCTTAAATCCCCTGTAAGGGTACGGCTGATCGCTTTCTGCGCCGTTTTGTCGATATACGCCTCCAAAATCGGTTTCTGAAGCGTCGCTGCCGCGGGTTGGGGGGGCGCGCCGGTTTGCATCGCGTGGTCTACGTATACGGTGATGTATTTTGCAAAGACAGACGCGACCTCGGCTCGCGTGGCGTTTCCTTTCGGGTCGTAGACATTGCCCGGTTTCCCGCCGACAATACCCGCCTTCTGCATCATTTTCACCGCGTCGGCTGCCGCCCCGGCTGTGATGTCCGCTTCGTCGTTGAAGGCGGATACCGTTTTCTCCGGCAGCCCGTATCCTTTGAATTTGGTATAGTTCATCAGCATGATGACCATCTGTTCGCGGGTGATGGGGTCTTCAGGCCCAAACAGCTCGCCGCCGTAACCGTTTACGATGCGGGACGCCGCCGCCCATTCAACCGCCGGGGCATACCACTTGGCCGTGTCTACATCGGTAAAGCGCGATGTTTTGTACGCGGAGAGGTCAACCCGTTCGAGATTGGCGAGGACTGAGGCGAACATGGCGCGCGTCATGGCTTCGTCGGGCATAAAGGTTCCGTTTCCGTAACCGGCATACAGCGAACGTGCCGTTACGAAATCAATGTGGCTGACAGCCCAATGGGTTTCGCTGTCGCTGAAGGTTTTTTTCTTGTAGATCACATCGAACGTCCCTGTGCTTGCCGTTTGGAAGAATACCCTGCCGCCCCTATGGAAGGTATAAGGCAATGTGACGTCGCGCGGCCCCTCTCTCTTCACGGCAACGTAGGCGTTTGCCTTGAAGCCTGAGGGCACGCTGAACGGGATGGATACCAACAGCGGGTTTTCAGGATCGTTCCATTGGATCGGCTTCTTGTTATGGAGGAGTTCGACGATGAAACTGCCTTTTTTAACCGAAACTTCCAGCGTATCACCGTAGAGTTCTTTGTATGTACCGAGCATTTTTTTGGTGAATACAACGGTGCCGCTGTCTGTTTTGATTTGCAGAACCGAAGCGTTTTCCAGTGCCGATAGAGGGAGGTTTACATTGACATGATTCTGCTTTTCGATTTCAATGACGTACACACTGTTTTTCATCGGGAATTTCGCGGCTTGTTCTTCGGTCAGATCGAGTGTAACGCTCCCGTCGCTGTTTTGAATGAATGTGACAGGCAGGCCGTTGAGCGTTCCCTGTATGGTGCCGCCTCCGCTGTCACCTCCGCCTCCGTCGTCGGAGGAAAGGAGGCTCAAGTCATACTCTAAATAAGCCCTCATGACATTCAGTTCGTTCCAGCCGGTGCTGTAATAGCTGACGATCAGCCAGCCCTCAGTCTTCATGGTACGCAGGGCATTATACCCTTGCAGTTGATCGAGCGGTATGACGAGCCTTTTTCCGGTGTTGTCCCAAAAAGGCGTCAGTGCGGCCGTGCGGAGTTCGGTTTGATTCCAGCCGCTGCCTCCCGTGCCGTCGGTTTGGATCACGATCTGCATATTGTTGCCGCTGGGCATATTATTGGTGGCAAGCTCCAAGACGAGGTGGGTCGCTGTTTTGAAAATATCCGCGGGAACCTCGCCGTACACGCCGTGCCCTTGATCCTTCCGCGCCGGGGTTCCCCATCCCCGCTGGCTGTGTGTTGAACTGGCCGCCATAAGCGGGGGTGTGGTCAGCAAATGGTATTTGCTCGGATCCAGCTCCTCAGGCGGCTGCGCGGTTCCGCCCGGGTTGCGTGTAAATCTCAGAATATCTACATCTGCGCCGACGGAGTTGTCATATTGAGCTTTGGTATTGCTGGACACATTCTGTCCGTTGTTCACGAAGAATAGCTCAACGACCACTTTCCCTTGCGGCAGATACACCTCTTTATCCGCTGATACCAGTGGGCTTGCCGCCCATGCGGCCCCTTTTGCGTGATCGGCTGCTACGGTAAAGGTCGCCAAAATGTTTTGCCTTGTGTCTCTCAGTAAGATTTTTTGGCTTCTGGCATATGGATTGATCGCGCCCAGTGCCACTGTGTAGGAACCGGCCTCTTCTACATCCAGCTCATACCGAATCCATTCGCCTACATATGTGGAGGTGATGTGTCCGCCGACAACCGCCCCGCGTCCGCCTTCTTTGTTGGCCGGGCCGAACAGGTGGGTGCCGCGGTGGCTGTCCGCGAAGCTGATATCTTTGGCGTAAAACGCTTTGGTAAGGTTGGAATCATATCGTTCCACATTGTCCCCTAGGACGAGCGGTGGGTTTACGTCATCCATCCAGCCGGTCAGATCGACTGTGCTATCACCTGACGCCGCAATGGTATGCTTGGTGACCCACGGTACCGGGGTACTGCTGACCGACCCGAGGAATGTATTGTATGCCGTGTCCAGATTGTTCAACGCTGTTGTGACTTGCGCCACAGTCGACAGCCTGGTCTCATAGACCAGGATTGCCGCGTCTAGGACGGTTTGCAGGGTTGATTTAGAGTGTTCGGGATATTGGCCGGCCCATTTCCCTTCGGTGGACACGGCCAGCTTTTGCGTCACTGCTTCAATCAAATCTTTCAGAGGCTGCTTATCGGCGGATGTTTCAAGATTGAAATAAGCCTGATACACCGCGACAAAAGCGTCATGAATGTCAGCGGCCGTCCCTGTGGCCGTTGCAATATCGGCGGCGTTTATTGCGTTTTGGAAGGCAGCCCAGCTCGAAGGGCTTATATCGGTGCTCGGAATCAATTTTGCCCCTACGAGCATCCCATCCAAATCGGCTTGTGTGGCCGTTTTACGGAGGGTGAGTTTGTCAACAATGGTGTCTCCGGCAGCTTCGTACGTTGTGATGACAAGTTGATCCCCGTTGACCTCCACGACCGTATATTCCGGCACATCACTCTGCGCGGGAGCGTAAGCGATCCATTCCTGATCCTCTTTCTCGTAGAACTTATCGCCGGGTGTGGCCAGCGTCAGGTACTGTATGCCTTTTTCGATGCCTTTCGGAAGGATGACGGCGGCGGGGTTGCTCATATAATTGCCTTGGTCAAACTGATCGAAAACCGCCGACATAATATCCAGCACAACCGAGTTGTTTTTGATGAACTTGGAGCGCGTGTACAGGTGGTCATGACCGTTAAAGGCAAGGTCTATATTGTATTTGTCCAGGAAGGGCGACCATTCCGCCTGCATTTCGGCCGCGTCGCCGTAATAGGAGCCGGCGTGCCTGCTGCCGCCGTAAATATCATGGTGGAAGTTGGCGATGATCCAGTCCGGGTTGGGGTGCGAGGCGATGGCTTGTGCCATAAAGGCGTCATGGGAAGCGGTCGCTTTGATGTTGGAATCGAGCGAAATATAGAGGACATTACCGTAGCTGGCATACCAGTTATGCCCGCCCAAGGCCGTTCCGTTTATATCGGTATAATTCGGCCAGTTAAACAGCATCGGCAGATACTCAACTTGCTCCAAATTGGCGTCCATTTGAATATCATGGTTGCCGACGGCGGATAGGAAAGGAATGCTCCGCAGTGCCGGAGGGGAGGCGAAACTGTAAACCTCATTGGAGTTGTTGCCGTCGCCCGTGTGGTCGCCCGCGCTGAGAACGAACGCCGCGTTTGGCACGCGCGCCAGTGCTTTGTCAAGGGTGTTTTTCCAGTTAAACCGGCTGCTGGTAACCTGCGGGTCAGCAACCGCGATGAAAGAATAGGAAGCCGGGTTGGCGGTTTTGAATGGGTAAACATTGCTCCAGTTGGTTCCGTCGCCTACGCGGTAGACATAATCGGTGGACGCCGCAAGCCCGGTCACGGTGACTTTGTTTGTATCATACAGGGATGACCCCGCGGCATTCGCGCCGTTGGCCGCCTGCATGGCCGACAGTCCGCTGATGTCATACGCGGCTTTTGTGGCGTATTCGACCCTCGCGGTTTTCGGCGAGTGGTTTTTCGGCGTGAACCATGAGAAGCCCAGCGAAGAAGCATTGGCCCCGGGCGTCAGCATGATATGGGTGAAAATCTTCTCACCCGCCAGTCCGGGGACGACTGCGCCGTCTACCTTAACGATGATGTCTCTGAAATTGACGGTGCCGCTTGTGCTGCTTGAACTTCCGATCCAGCGTATGTAGACTTTCGCTTTGTCGTATGTCTCAGCCGGTAAGGCTACCCTGTGTGAGACGGTGGCTCCCGTTCCTCTGATGACAACATATTCATCGGGCGCGCTTTGCCAGTTGATATTGTCGAAGCTGTACTGCATCCTTACCTCGCCGGGCGTGGAAGTACCGCCCGCTTGAATATCATATTCAAGCACAAGGTCGCTATACCCTAGGGTGCTGAAATCCAGGTAGATATAGTTTTGCGCGGTCGACCATCCCGCCGACTGCATCCAGCCGTTGAAAATGTTCATGTGCTTTAACGTGTTGGCGTTGTCAAACGCGCCGGACGCGTTGCTGCCGTCCGGGTATCTTGAGTCGTGGTTCCGCACGATTTTAGCCGCGCTTTTCAAGTCGCCGCCGGAAGCCGGAATCTCCTTCACGCCCGCCGAGCCGCCCGCCGCGTTCGCCGCGCCTGTCGGCACGGAGGGGTAATTCTCAGGGGTGAACTTCCATTCGGCGACGATTTGGCACTCACAGGGATGTTCGCCGCAATCGGGGCAGACAGGGTCGTCCGGGGAGATTTCGGTGATGGTGTATCCGTTGACAACAAGGGTTCCTGAATTGCTGACAAGACCGTACCGTTGATTTGCGGCGGCGGCGTTATCCGCCATGATTGCGTCGTACGATAAGGTTAGAGACAAGGTGAACGCTCCGCCCGCTGCCGCAACATCGACCATTCTGCTTGAAGAAGGGGCGGTTTTACGAATACCCACCGGAGAAGCGGTGCTTGTTCCGGTAACGTCAAATCTGTATGTATGATTGGGTTTTAGTGTATATGCAGAGACAAAATTGGCCACGTGTAAATTAAGTCCGTCAGTATTATTACCCGGCAGCACGGTAATTGATCTTGGAGGTCCTGCACTTGTTGATTTACCGGAACCGCCTGTAACCGCGAAAAACGGGTGCCCGCTTGGAGAAGTCGAGCCGGTTATCGCTGAAGCATAGCTCGCGTCGGTTTGTAAATCATAGATTTTTAACTCACTTTTCACCGGGATGGCCGTGATGTTGAGCTGCAAACTCGATAAGGTGACCGGGCCGTTGTTCGGCGGGCGGACAGGGGTTTTGCTGATTTCCACATTGAAACTGTACTGGCCGTTTGTCCCGGCGGGGGTTCCCGCCGTGCCTGTGACCGCCTTTGTCATCGACACGGTCGTCACGGTGACGTCGGTGTCCGTCCCGGCGGTAAGGGTGCCGAGCAGGTTTTCAACATAAGCCTTTGCGCCTTTTTCCGAGTTGAGGGTCAACTGAGAGATCGTCTTGGGGAATTCCGCCGCGATGGCGGCTCTCGCCTCTTCAATGAGTTCATCGTCATCGGCGTTGCAGCATTTGCAGGGGCAGGTGGGGCTGGTGCAGTTGGCGTTTTTCACACCGCCCGCCGCGCAGGTATAGACGTTGAGGCAAGCCTGGCAATCGCATCCGCAGTCTAAGCGGATGTCGTATTCAAAGATTTCGAGACTGGTCAGATTCATAACGGCTCCAGCACCGGTGCTTGTGAAGGAAACAGAATTGATTGCTTCTCCACCGCCCCATGTCAGAGGAACTTGATGGCTCAACGCGGGAGAGCCTCCGGCCGCGTCGGCGATAAAGGTTTCAACAGAAACTGCCGAACCGACTGGATTGATATACCACCGGATCGTGTCGTCATCGGTGTCGATATAGCCATATACCCTATACCATGTATTCTCAGTATGTCCGCTATAGAACGGTGTGGTGCTGCTTGTGCCGCTTGTCACCATATCACGGTAAAGCCTCAAATGTCCGTTAGCCGAGGTTGTACCGACTGTGCCGAGAGTTCCGGAAGTGCCTGTGCCGGAATGAACGGTATCGGAAAGCCCGACCGCAAACCATCGTTCTGTTCCAGATCCAAAATTCATTAAGTTTGTGGAATAGTCAAAAGCGATGCCGTATGTACCCGTATTCCGCTCAATCGGCCTGTCAAGATCGATGCCGAAACCGCGGTTAGCTCCGCCTGCCGTTAATTGCAGCATTTGAGGGCTAGTTGTGGGAGGGGCACATTGAACCGTTTTAAGACCGTCAGTTCCGCCTAAAACAGCATTTGACACATACCATCCTGAATCGTGGCGTGTAAATGGTGCGGCAGTGGTGCCTATCATTGATGCGCCTTGGGGGTCATACGCAGACCCGGTGTAATCCACATTGAGACGAGTGGGTGTGCTCGGCCCGGTGCTGGCATGTTCAAATATTTGAATGTTTCCCAGCCTGAATGGGCCGCTGGTACCGCCGTTGCTGATGAAGCTGATGGAAGAGATTGTGTCGGCACTGGTGCCGTTCACGGCTGTACCCCATGTAAGGGGGCCTTTGGAGCCTGCTCCGGTGATAGCGGTGGCAAAATCCACCGACGTATCGGTTATGTACCATGTGACCGCTTCGGCGAGGTTTGCTTCGCTTGTATCAATCACAGCATGAACTCTATGCCATGTTTGCGGCGTCATGCCTGTCGCAATGGCATCGGGGGCAGAACCGCTTGTGGTTGTTCCGCGATTTACTCTTGTGCCATAAATCCGTAAATGGCCGGAGCCTGTGTTTATACCCTGGTCACCAATCGTGAATGACCCTCCCGGCACGACCGTGTATCCGTTGAATGTATTGGAAAAGCCAAGCTGATAATAATCCCCGGATGTTGAATCAACGTAGTAGTCGAAGGTCATGCCGTATGTGCCTGTATTCCGCAGAATAGGTTCCGCCAAGTCAATATTGAGGCTCCGGCTGGTATTGGGTATGTACATTTCCAATACGCGTGAGTCGGCTGCCGAGCCGGGGATGCCGCCGTCAATCAGTTTGACATAATGGTTGGCGGGTAAAACCGTTGTTGACGCATTTGTGACGTTAGTGTGATACCAGCCGCTCATGTGTTTATTCCATGGCCCTGATCCGGGATTGATTAAAAAGGTATCAACGTACGGGGACACATTGGGGTCAACTTTAAGGCGCACAGGTTCGCCCCCGGCTTTTACAGGGGTGGGGGCGGCTTCCGCCAACGGGATGGTGACCATACCGGCCAGCATGGCCAAAGTCATCAGAAGGGATAGTATTCTGCGTTTTTTCATCATCGCATCTCCTTTAATCAAAATATTATAAAAAAACCAAAGCGGCTGATAAGAGAATCAACCGCTCCTACATCATTATCTTACCAATACAGGCACTTTATCGCTACCACGAAACTTCCTTTTTCTAATACTTTCTTGACATTATTATTGCTATGATATAGAGTAACGGCAAAGGGGGGATTGGCTGTGAGGAAGATGGAAGGTCACCGATTTTCCATTGGTCAGGCAGACACGGCATCTTCGGGAAGGATGGCGCGCCACCGGCATGAAGATATTGAAATAGTGTATATCAAATCGGGATGGCTCACCCTCCATGTGGAAGATGTGACATTCTCCCTTGCGGCCGGAGAGGCGGTCATTATACCGCCCAACCTTTGGCATTGGACGGAACGCTCGGTGGAGCGGCCTTTCGCTTACGGAACGGTCAGTTTCAGCACGTCGCTGTTCAACGGGCATGGATACCGCCGCCTGGTACGCCCTTTGGTGCTGGACGGCAGGGCATTTGTTTTGAAATTAAGTGAGGAGATCGGCTGGCAAAAAGAAGCTCTCTTGGTGTTAAGAGAGCTGATGCTGTTCAAAGACAGACCCGACGGCATCGAATCATGGCAGCTGGAGTTTCACGGATTGATCCTCATTTTTTGGAACAAGGTATACAATCATCTATACGCGGATTCCCCGGCCGTTCAAGCCTATCAAAAGTTATACAACCGGCTGCTTGGCGCTGTGAATTATATACACGCTCATTACATGGAGGGGATCAGCGACGGCATACTGGCCAAGCAGGTCAATATGGCTGTCGGCACATTTTGCAGGTATTTCAAGCGTCTCTTCGGCGTGACGCCCATTCAGTATATCAACAAGTACAGGATTCTCAAAAGCCGCGAGCTTTTGGTCAATACCGAACGAAAAGTATCGGAAATCGCCTTTATGTGCGGTTATAACAATTTGAGCAATTTCAACAGGGAGTTCAAAAAGTATATGGGCACCACCCCATCAAAATACAGGGGTAAATAACAACCCCCCTTCGCAGATATAATTCCGCGTTAGGGGGTATTGATATACACTTTATTTTCTGCGTCTCGACCCGTGTTTGTCGGCGTGGTGGCGCGCTTCGCTGATCTTGCTCTCCGAATCGGCCATAAAGGCTTTCAGCTTATCCTCAAAGTTGGGCGGCCCGGACGGAGCGCGCCGGTGGTTTCCGGCAAAAGAAGCCTCCCTGCGGGGCGGAGGCGGCAGGGCTTTTTTGATCGAAAGGTTGACACGCCCCTCGGGGCTTGTGCCGATCACCTTAACGGTCACTTCCTGCCCTTCTGTCAGGTGTTCGCGGATGTCGTTGACATAGCTGTTGGCGACTTCGGAGATGTGAACCATCCCGCTCCCTTCGCCTTCCACAGCGACAAAAGCACCGAATTTCGTTATTCCGGTGACTTTCCCTTGATGAATACTGCCGATTTCCATCGTGCCGGACATCCTCCTGTTCGTTGCTGTTTGATACAATTACGGGGTTTTGTCGATGATAATAATCTCATCCGGGTATACAAGACCCAGTTTTTCGCGGGCAATGCGTTCGTAGGATTGCGCGGGGTCTTCAGATTCGGTATCCTTTAGTATCTCTATGTTGAGCTCCAGCGCCGTTTTTTGAATCGCCAGTTCGTCTTTTTTTGCCTTTTCGGTATTGAGCCGCCCCTGCACCGAGATCATGATCATGACCGACCAAACGGCGAAAACGAGGATCACCAGCTTGCTCAGCCAGCGCCTCTTCGGTTTCCTGCCCCGTTTCATGCGGCCGTTTCCTCCGTTCTTGGCGGTTCTCCTGTATTATATGACATTTTTTGAAAAAAGAAAAGGCTTTTGTAAAACTTTTATGAATTTTTTTTAGTACGAAGGAAAAAGGGCGGGAGCACACCCGGAACAATTCAATGATCCCGTCGGCGATCGTGAAGCCGACCGCCCGCACAAAACCGGACAAAAGGCAAAAATAGGCAATCACGCCGAAGGTGATGGACACAAGGGTAAAGAGGCGGAGTTCCCCATTGCCGAAGCTCATGGCAAACCAAAAAGCCGCCGCCGCGCAGACCACCCAAAACAAGGAATCCAAGACCACCGTCATAAAGCGCAGGGGCAGCCGCCCCCGCACAATGCGCATACAGTCATACACAAACCCAAGACCCGCGCCCAGCAGCAGGGCGAACGCGATCTCAACAGCCTGCCCCAGCAATGATACCGCCATATCAGCGGAAAAGCCTCGACCAAAGGCCGCCGGACGGAGCCGAGTCTTCATAGACCATGCTGTCAACCTTGCCCTCGACCGATAATTCCCCGCCCTCCAGGCTGAGTTTGTCAACGCGCAAGCCGCTTCCCCTGACCAGCAGGTTCCCCTGTGTCGTTTTGCAGACGACGCCGTGTTCGTCAAAGCTCTCTACATCGGCCACGCCGGAAATCAACAGGCGTTCCCGCCCGTCTAGGATCAAATGATGCGGTTTCTGCAATTTCCCGTCCATATTCTTCCTCCCCACATTGGTTTAGCCCTACCAATATATGCGAAGAATTGGACAAACAACACAAGTAATTCATCGTTAACTTTCAACTGTCAACTATCCACTGTCAACTCCCTATATAACCCCGACGCTTCGTCTTTCCGGGCATGTTCGGTCACCGACAGCACCTCTACCTTGGTCAGCCGCGCGCCGAAGCGGATCTCGATGACGTCGCCGATCTTCACCTCGTAAGACGCCTTGGCCGGTTTGCCGTTGACCGAAACGCGCTCATGATCGCAGGCTTCGTTGGCCACCGTCCGCCGTTTGATCAGGCGGGAGATTTTGAGGTATTTGTCTAAGCGCATAGGAACCTCCAAAAAGATAGAAGAACTCCGCGGTTTTTTGAACCGCGGAGGCCGGATTTACTTGTTGACGGATTCTTTCAACGCTTTGCCGGGTTTGAATACCGGGCTGTTGGTTGCCGCGATGTTGATGCTTTCGCGGGTTTTGGGGTTGCGTCCGACGCGTGCTTCGCGGTGTTTGACCTCAAACGAGCCGAAGCCGACGAGCTGGACTTTGTCACCGGACGCGAGCGCGCCTTCGATCACTTCAAATACAGCTGTGATGACCGCGTCAGAATCTTTCTTCGTAAGCCCGGTCTTGTCCGCTACCGCGTTGGTGAGTTCCGCCTTGTTCATTTTGTTTTCCTCCTCAATCTCTTGTATGCTATAGATAAACGGTTAGCCGTTTACCTCTCTAGCCTTTGCTTCGTTCCAAAACTTCAAGGCTTCCTCTTTGTTATTCGCCTTGACGTCCCCGAACACATGCGGGTGCCTGCTGATGAGTTTGTTACACAAGCCGTTTAGCACGTCATCGACCGTAAACCGGCCTTCCTCTTCGGCGATCCGCGCGTGGAACACGACTTGCAGTAAAACGTCGCCCAGTTCCTCGCGCAACATGCCGTCGTCCCCGGCGTCGATGGCTTCCAAAAGCTCCCCGCACTCCTCGGTCAGGTTCTTGCGGATGGAGAGATGGGTCTGCTCCCGATCCCACGGGCAACCCTCCGGCGAGCGCAGGATGACCATGATTTTCAGGAGTTTGTCCCATGCGGGAGAATCGCCATACAGAGAATCTAACACACTTTGCTCCATTCTTCAAGCCCTTTTTTATAATTTTCTGTAAAATCAATGGATTTGTAATATTCTGGCCAGTTTTTTGCCTCCCGGAAGGAGTTCGATGTCGCGTTTCGGGATGCCTTTGATCACGATCAGCAGCAAAACATACGACAGTCCTCCGGCTCCCATCGCCAAAAGCACGCCTATTTTCGCGCCGAGGAAATACGCGAAGAAGTAATAGCATCCGAGCGCGATGGTGCCCATACCGGCCGCCGCGAGGAAGGGCTTGCCCAGCTCGCTTAACATCGCCAGCCCCGCGCCGGTCGCTTTCATTACGATGATGATGTTGAGTACGGCGATCAGCCCGAAACAGGCAACCGTCCCAACCGGCGCGCCGTTGATGTGGATATCCGGGTTGCCGACCAGCACATAGGTGAAGATGATCTTGACCGCCGCGCCGAGCGACATGGTGAGGACGGGGATAAACACCAATCCGAGCGATTGCAGGATGGAATTGGTGACGGTGACGATACAGACAAAGATGACCGCGATGCCCAAAACCCTCAGCAAAGGAGCCGCGATCTCAACGCCGGCCGAGCCGGAGCCGTAGAGAAGGCCGAGGAGGGGTTGGGGGAGAGCTATAAACGCGATGCCGGCCGGCATCCCGATCAGGGCGGTCACACGGACGGCCGAACGCGCCGTGCGGATGACGCCGTCCCGGTCTTTGCGGACGCGGAACGCCGCGATGGCGGGCAGCAGGCTGACGGCGATGGTGAGGACAAAGGCGGTGGGCAGGGTATACAGGGTGGCCGCCCATACATAAGCCCCGTGATATAAATCGCGTACTTCCTCGGTGAAGTTCGCGCCGCTCACCAGCAATCCCCTTGTCAGCCCCGCGTCGATGAGGTTGGTCAGGTTGAGGATGACCGAGCCGATGGTGATCGGGATGGCCAAAGAGACCATTTCTTTCAAAATGCTTTTGCGCCGCCGCTCTATCTTCCTTGCCTTGCCCAAACCGATGCTGCGTCCGCTGAGGATGAGGTAGGCCGCCGAGAAGAGGATGCCGATGCTGACGCCCAGGATGGCGGCCGCCGAACCGTAGGTGTTGCGCGGCGTTTGGTTGATGATTTCGTCCCCGACCGTTTCCGCGGGTATTATAACGTACATGACCAAAACTGTCAAGCCCACGCCGAAAATCAGTTTCCCCAACGCTTCCAGCACTTGCGACACAGCGGTGGGCGTCATGTTCCCCTGTCCTTGATAGTAGCCGCGGTAGGGACAGATAAAGACGATCAAAAAGACGCTCGGCGCGATGGCGCGGATGGCCCAAACGGCTTCCTCCGCGTTCATCATGGCAGCGATCCAGTCGGCGAAAAAGAGGATAAAGAGGGCTCCGATCGTCCCGATGACCAAGAAGAGCTTGAAGGCTACCGAAAAAATCTGCTCGGCGTCTTTGCGCCCGGCCGTATGGCTCTCGCTGACCATCTTGGAAATGGCTACCGGAAGTCCGGCGGTGGCGATGACAAAGAGGATGGTGTAAATGTTATAGGCGACGTAATAAAGCGACGAGCCTTCCTCACCCAGCAGCCGCAGAATGGGGATTTTATACAGCGCGCCGATGATTTTGACCGCCGCCGTGGCGATGGAGAGGTTAAACGCCCCGCGCAGAAAATTTTGGCTTTTCGCCGACAAAGGTTGACCTCCCCTTTCCTGTTAATGGTACAACATATGCCCGTCTAGCCTAAAAGATACAAGCCGCTTTGCGCACTTCGGCCATGACCTTCTCCCGGTCGATCGTCAAAAACGCCCCGTCTTTGTACAGCGTCTTGCCCCGTACCATCGTCAAAACCACATCGGAGCCGCGCGCGCTGTAAACAAGCGAACTGACGGCGTTGTGCAGAGGGGTGAGATGGGGGCGGTCAAAATCAACCAAAATGAGGTCGGCGTCCAGCCCCACCGCGATCGCGCCCATTTCGTCCGCCCGCCCCTGCGCCGCCGCCCCGTTGCGGGTGGCCAGCCGCAGCGCGCCTTGCGCGGTGAGCGGGTTTTCGCCCGCCGCCAAAATGGCCGCCGTTTTCATCTCTTCAAACATGTCGAGGCTGTTGTTGCTGGCTGTACCGTCGGTGCCGAGGGCGACATTCAGCCCTTTGTCACGCATGGCGCGCACCCGAGCGATACCGCTGCCGAGTTTGAGGTTGCTAACGGGGTTATGTACGGCGGTCGCGCCCCGTGCCGCCAGAATGTCTATATCCTCATCGGTGATGTGGACGCAATGCGCCGCCGTTGTGCGTGTTGAGAACAAGCCGTGCTTATCGAAGACGGCCGCCGGGGTCATGCCGTATTTCGCCACGCACTCGTTATGCTCCCGCGCTGTTTCGGACAAATGAACGTGCATCCCCAGCCCTTTGTCTTGCGCCAGCCGCGCCGCCGCTTCCCATACGGCCGGGACGGAGGTATATTCGGCGTGAACACAGGCGTCGATGCGGATGCGCCCGTTGTCATAGTCATGATATTGCTCTATAAGCTCTATAGCCTCGCTTAACCGCGGCTCGGGAGACTCGCCGAAAAGCACGCGGCACAAGCTCGCTTTCATGCCGCTTTCAATCGCGGCACAGACGCAATGACCGGGGTAATCGTACATCTCAGTGATCGACACCGTTCCGGAGGCAAGGCATTCCATCAATCCCAGCCGCATTCCGAGCGCGGTGATCTCCGGCGTCAGTTTGCCCTCGGCGGGGAAGATATGCTCAAAGAGCCATGTCTGCAAATCCATATCGTCGGCAAAACCGCGCAGCAGCGTCATGGGCAGATGGGTGTGGGCGTTGATCAGCCCGGGCATCAGGACTTTGTGCTTGCCGTCAATGACCGTTTTCGCTTTCTCTTCGGGCGGAGTTGCACTGATATAGCTAATTTTTCCCGCGTCCGAGCCGATGTAAGCGTTTTTGAGGACGGTGCCGCCGTCGTCCATCAGGACGGCGGTGACATTTTGAAAGAGGGTGTCCACTACATCTCCTCCAAGCATTTTATGATCAATTGGGAGAATTGACCTTTCGATTTCTCGGCGGTGTCGAGCACTTCCTGTTCGCTCAGTTCATGCGTTTGCAGCCCCGCCGCCATATTGCAGATTAGGGAGAAACCCAAAATCTCCATCCCGGCGTGCGCCGCCGCGATGACTTCGGGCACCGTGCTCATCCCAACGGCGTCGGCGCCGAGTGTCTTGGCCGCGCGGATCTCCGCCGGGGTTTCATATTGCGGCCCCGGGAAATACATATAAACGCCCGAATAGAGCGGGATGTTCAGCTCCTGCGCCGCCAGCCGCGCTTTATGCCGCAGTTCGGGGGTGTAGGTATAGGACATCCCGGGGAAGCGCGTCCCCAGTTCGGGGATATTTTCGCCGCGCAGCGGGCTTTCGTCAAAGAATTTGATGTGGTCGGTGATGTTTAGAATGACGCCCGGTTCAAGCCCTTCGCTCACGCCGCCCGCCGCGTTGGTCACCAGCAGCGTTTTCGCGCCCAAAAGGCGCAGGGTGCGCACACCGTAAGCCGCCGTCGCGGTGTCGTATCCTTCGTAATAATGGAACCGCCCCTGCATCACCGCGACCCGTTTGCCGCCCAGTTCGCCCAGCACCAAACGCCCGGCATGACCCGGCGCGGTTGACACAGGGAAATGGCCGATCTCCCCGTAGGGAATGGAGACGGCGTTTTGGCATTCATCGCCGAGGAACCCCAGCCCGGAACCGAGAACCAGCGCGACCTCGGGAACAAAGCCGGGTGCGCGGGCTTGTATGGACGCGACGGACGCGCGCAGTTGGTTAATCATGATTCTCCTCCACACCAATAAATTCCCGGATCAACGCTCTCTTTGACACCCAATCCTCCGGCAGGGACGGGAAGCGTTCCAGCAGCGGGGCGATTTGGCGCATCTCTTCAGCGCGTTCGGCCTCGGGCGGAACGTCGCGCAGAAGGGGGAGGGCATAATCGCGCAGGACGGAGATTTCATAGGCTAAAGCCGTGTCGATTTGGATGTCGGCCGATTCTTTATAGGGGGAAATATGCTTCTTCTCGCCGCGCCGGACATTGGCCCACACCTTCATGGTGGTGCCGCCCGGCCAGCCGCGGAACTTCGCGTCCCGGATCAGCCGCCGTGTTAAGCGGATCCATGTACCTTTGTACACCAAATCATGGCCGTCGCGCACATTGGCGCGCGCGCTGGCGTAGATGCGCCATTTGGACTCGGGAGAACCGCCCAGCAAAAGAGGATTGAGGGCGTGAATCCCTTCAAAGATGGCCACTTCATCGTTTCTCAGGCGCAGCGGCGCGGCGCGGGTTTCATCCCGCCTCTGCCCGGTGAAATCGAAATACGGCAGCAACACCTCTCCCCCCGCAGTCAAGGCGGCGAAATGGGTGTTGAGCAAAGGGATGTCCAGGCAATCGGGCGATTCATAGTCAATCTCGCCTTTGGCGTCGCGCGGGTGGGTTTCTTGATTAACGGTGAGGAAATAGTCGTCCATGCTGACGACATGCGCCCCAACGCCGATCCAATTCAGTTCCTCGGCCAGCTTTTTGGCCGTTGTCGTCTTGCCTGAGCCGCTCGGCCCGGCCAGCAGAACCACCCGCCTATGCTTGCAGTCCGACGCGATTTTAGCGGCGGCGCGGGTCAAACGCCCGTTCAGCACATGGTCGCAGTCGGCGATAAACCCGCGCGGGTCGGTTGCTGTTTTTGTTTCGATGTCGTTAAAATCAAAATATCCGTTGCTCATTTTATTCTCCTAACGCAGCCTCGAATGAGGCCGCAATATGCCTTATTGTATCACGCCGCCCGATATATTCCAAGGGGTATTTGCAATGAAAGAGCCTTTTTATGTTAACCGAACCGTCCGCCGCCCGCTTCACAACCTTTGTAACACCGCCCGCTCCAAGGCTCAACACCGTGCATAACTCCTCCATCATACAGAGATTGTAAACACACTCCGTCCCCGGTTTGGCCCATCCGGTGTTCTCAAAACCGCCCTCGGTGAATTTTTGGCGGTAGAGATAATACGGCCTGTACCCGCTCTCCCTCAAACGCTGCGCCGCTCCGCTTAACATAGCAGCCATCCCCCGTCCCGCAACCGCAGTTGCCATAGGGTGCGGCGACGCGCCGCGTTTTCTAGCAAGTGTGTGGATGGTGATGTTCTCCGGCGCGAGGGTCAACACTTGCTCCAGCCCGGAGAGGAATCCGTCAGGGTCATCGCCCGGCAATCCGGCGATCAGGTCAACATTGATTGCCTCAAACCCGCCCGCCCGGGCTTGCTCATACACCGTGAAAAACCGCTCAACGGTATGCCGCCGCCCGATCGTATCTAAAACATCCTGACGCAGTGTCTGCGGATTGACCGAAACACGGGTCACCCCGCCAACGCGGCAGGCGTTGAGTTTCTCCGTCGTGATGGCGTCGGGGCGTCCCGCCTCAACGGTATGCTCCCAAAGCCCGCCGAGCGGAAAGTGTTTGTTCAATAACCCGTTCAATGCTGAAAACTGATCCGCCGTCAGCACGGCGGGCGTCCCGCCGCCCCAGTAAACGGCGCGGACGCGCAGCCCCAACCGGGAGACGGTTTCCCCCGCCGCTTTGATCTCCTCCCGCAGCACATCGATATACCGTTCGATCAGTCCCGCGTCCCGCTCGACCGAAGAGGAGACAAAACTGCAATACGAACAGCGCGTCGGGCAGAAGGGAATGCCGATATAGAGCGCGACGTCCCGCGGCTCCAGCTTTTCCCGCAGTGAAACGGCGGTTGCGGCGCAGTCGGCGGCCATGTCAGCCCGGGCGGGGGTTACATTGTATCTTCGCTGCAACTCATTGACAATATCCTGCCCCTTATCCAGCAGTTCTATCGCTTTTTTAACAGGGCGCACCCCGGTTAAAGCTCCCCACGGCGGAGGGGTTACGATTTGTTTGGCGGCGCGGTAGAAAGCCAGCCGGAGCGCGTTGTCTAAAGAGCCGTTCGCGCCGACCCAAGCCCTTCCGCTTGCGGACTGATTGTTATATTCTATGACAGCCGACGCCAGCCGTCCGCTGGGGGAGAGCCTGACAACCGCGCTTCCGCCGTCCCTGTGCGGAAAATAGTTGAAAACGGCTTGCTCGACGGCGAAACGGCGGTCGTGATTAACAAGGGTGAGGTTCATCAGCCGGCCGTCGCGTCGCCGTTCCCGCTGATCGGGATCGTTTCGCCTAAGAATTTCGGCTGTCTCTTGATTGCGGTATCCCAAAAGGCTTTGACCCGGGCGAAACTCTCGCGGAACTTGTTGGATTTGACCGCGTACACATCTTCGCACGGGTATCCGTATGCCTCGATCCCCATCGTCCGGGCTATGTAGACCGATCGGCTTATGTGGAACTCCTGTGTGGAGATGATCAGGCTTTCCACCCCGAAAATGTCCCTTGCGCGGAACATGCTGTCATAGGTGTTGAATCCGGCGTGATCCATAAAAATATCCCGGCTGGGGACGCCTTTATTGATCAAATAGGTTTTCATGGCGTTGACTTCATCGTAGTCGTCCCGCCCGTGGTCGCCGCTGACCAGTATTTTCTTTGCCTTGCCGTTTGCATATATGTCAAACGCGTTATCGAGCCTGTCCCGCAGAAGCGGGTGAGGTGTGCCGCTGTTGTACACCAGCGCGCCCAAAACCATAACGGCGTCGCACTCGGGGACGTCGGGCAGCTCGCGGATAATGTGTTTTTTCGCCGACTGCACAATAAAGAACTGTATGGAGATAAAAACGGCGGCCACAAAAGCCACGGCGATCCAAGTGGCCGTGTTCACCCGCATGATCGATTGTACTTTCAAACCGTCGGACTTCATATCATTTCATCCCCTGTTCACGCTTGTTACTGACATAATGGGAGCGAGATTTATATATCGGTCACTTTTTCCATTCGCCTTATCAGTTCTGTTAAATTTGACATCCAAGCAGAATGACGTACATGCGGCTTCCATTCATTGAGCAAAACCTTCGCTTGTCTTGCAAACGCTTGGGCAAAGATGATTTCCACAATTTTTCTCAGATAAATATTAGGAGCATCCAAATGAGCAAGGTTAAAATCATATACAGGCGGCAGTTTGTTGGCTCCTGTATCGGAGTCTTTATAGATCGCCCAATTGGACATATTCTGATACCGGTCATAATTTCCCACGATAGCGTCAAATAAAACCGTTCTGAGAACATACTCTTCCGCTTCTATTCTCGGAATCCCATATTTTGCGTAAACCGTGCTCACAGACGAGACGTCGTATCCAACGGCCGATTCCCCGAGAATATGAAAGGGAATCAGCATTTGCTTCAGATTGGTGATATTGTTGATCAATACGGCACCTTCCCCGTCAGCTTCTACACACGCATGGGGAAACTTGATCCTATCTAAAAGATTCGAGCATTCAACTTCCACTTGCGCCATGCTTGCGGGTTCCAATTTGCGGATAGCCCGCTGGCCGTCACCGCGAATAACCCAATATTTTGGAAACGAACCGCCAAGCGTGTGATCGGGGACAGAGGTATTGATCGTTTTTTTTGTGATCAATTCCATAGAGACAAAGGGGTGCATATACGGTGTTATCTGATCAAATCTCTTTTTCTCCCGAGAATCTTTGATCCAATAACAGTCCGACAGAGAAAGCCGCCGTTTAAGCACAAATGACAAATGGATTACTTTTTGAAGAACGCTTTCCGCCGCTTTATTCGTGCGGAGAAAACTTCGCGCGTTTTTCCATTTCAACAAGTTAAAAGGATCGCACGGCATGAGTTCCTTGCGTAATACACAGCCTGTGTTTATATCATAGACAGGCACATCTTTACACATGAGCAACGGCATACCAACCCTCCTTAATGAGTCATCCCCTGTTCACGCTTGTTACACCGCTCACCCGCGCGAGATCATTGATACTCTGCTATAATTTGTTTGCAGTAACGGCGCAGCTGCGGAATGTCCTCTGAAATTGTCTCCCAAAGTTTTTCAATATCAAACCGACCATAATGATGAGCGGCAATATTACGCATATTCTTAATATCCTGCCAAGGCATATCGCCATAAGCAGCCTTAAATTCATCCGATAGATGGCAGGTCAATTCACCGATTTGCAAAATACACATCGCAACCGCGTTTCGATAGATTTTGTCTGCCGTTAAGGCGGTGTATGAAGAACCGAAACGCCTCATCGTTTCATCAATCTCATCACAATATGAAACAATGTGATGCAGTATATCAATGTTTCGCTTCATACAGCAAAACCTCCTCTCCCGCGATTCTTGTTAAAAACGTATCGTCAAGCGCGCCGGTGGTTAATACATCTACGGGGAGATTGAGACTTTCGCTTGCTTCTCTTTGAAACCCGGCCAATTTGAAATAACCCCGCAACGCACCGCTGTCGATCCGTAAATCCACATCACTGTTGCCGTCTGCTTCACCCCGGGCGTATGAGCCGAACAACATGACCCGTTCAACACCATAACGCTTTGCCACCGGGTTTATGTGCCTTTTTATCTCCGAGATAGTCATACAATGATCCTCCTTAATGAGTCATCCCCTGTTCACGCTTGTTACACCGCTTACCCGCGCGAGATCATTGCGCAGGGAAACGAGCTGCCCGCTTCCGGCGACTTCGGCGGTCAGCCGGATGACGGCCGAGCCGTCTTCCAGTGTTTTGGAAGCGAAGGACAATACAGGCAGGCGGGCACTGCTGAGAGCCGCCATTATATCGATCAGCAGATTGCTGCGCTCGTTGGCGATGATGGTCAGATCGGCTCGGTAGGTTTCCTTGATGTCGTCCGCCCAATGAACCTCCAGCCAGCGGTTTTGCTCACCCGAGCGGCGCATTTGCAGAACATTGGCGCAGTCGCTGCGATGGATCGAAACCCCGAAGCCCCGGGTCACGAACCCCGCAATCTCGTCGCCCGGAACGGGCATACAGCAGCGGGAGAATTTGATTAAGCAGTTATCCAAATTATCGACAATGACGCCGGAGATGGCTTTGAGCTTTTTGGGCTTTTCTGGTTTTTCGGGAAGAGGTTTCCCTTGACGCTGCCTGTTGAGCCGCACCAGCTCGTCGCGGAAGCGGTTGATGGCGCGGGTCACCGTCAGTCCGCCGTATCCGATGGCGGCGTACATATCGCTGATCGAAGTGAAACTCATGTGCTTTAACGCAGGGGGCAGGACGTCGTCTTGCAAAATCGTCTGCATGGCGATGCCGGTGCGTTTGAGTTCCCGCTCGAAATCGGTCTTGCCCTGAGCGACGTTCTCGTCATACCGCTCCCGTTTGAACCACTGCTTGATCTTGTTGCGGGCTTCGCTGGTTTTGACCATTTTGAGCCAGTCGCGGCTGGGGCAGTTGTTGTTTTGGGTGAGGATCTCCACAATATCGCCGCTTTGCAGATGGGTGTCCAAGCTGATCAGCTTGCCGTTGACCTTGGCTCCCGACATCCGATTGCCCACCGCCGAGTGGATGGCATAGGCAAAATCGATGGGGTTGGCTCCCAGCGGCAGGTTGATCACCGCCCCTTTCGGGGTAAAGACGTAAACCTGATCGGCAAACATATCGACTTTTACGGCTTTGATGAACTCCTCCGGGTCGGTATCCTGCTGCGTTTCCAACAGGCTGCGAACCCATTCCAAGCGGCGGTTGAGGTCGTCATCCCCCGCTTCGCCTTCTTTATACTGCCAATGGGCGGCAATACCAAATTCGGCGGTGCGGTGCATCTCCCATGTGCGGATCTGCACCTCAAACGGGACGCCGCCGCCCATGACGGTGGTGTGGAGTGACTGATACATATTGGGTTTGGGCGTGGAGATATAATCTTTGAAGCGACCGGGGCTTGGTTTGAACATATCGTGAATAAATCCCAGCACGTTATAGCAGTCGGGGACGGACGATACGATGACGCGCACGGCATAAAGGTCGTATATCTCGTCCAGCTCCTTATGCTGGGTATACATCTTGCGGAAGATGCTGTAGATGTGTTTGACCCGCCCTTCGATCGAAGCGAGGATGCCCGCGTCCTCCAGCCTTTGGGAGATACCCCCTTTGATACGGCTGAGAAAATCGGTATGCTGGGCATGGTTTTGTTCCAGTTCATCGGTGATTTTTTTATAAGCGACCGGATCGAGATTCTTAATGGATAGGTCTTCCAGCTCCCATTTGATCCCCTGAATCCCTAGACGGTGGGCGATCGGCGCGTAAAGCTCCATCGTTTCCAGCGATTTTTCGCGCCGTTTCTTTTCGTTCCAGTATTCGCTGGTGCGCATGTTGTGCAAACGGTCGGCGATTTTGATCATCATGACCCGGATGTCCCGCGCCATCGCCAAAAACATCTTGCGCAGGTTTTCACTCTGCTGTTCTTCCTTGCTGGAAAAATCGGTGCGGGTCAGTTTGGTGACCCCTTCGACCATATCGGCCACCGCCGCGCCGAACCGATTTTTAATATCGTTATAGGTGTATCCCGTATCCTCAATGGTATCGTGCAATAGCGAAGCGGCCACCGAATCGGCGTCCAGGTTCATCCCGGCGACGATCAGCGCCGTTTCGACCGGGTGGATGATATACGGCTCGCCCGATTTCCGGGTCTGCCCGCCGTGCGCGAGGCAGGCGAAATCAAAGGCTTCCCGTAGTTTTTCCTTATCCAGCGACGGATAGGACTGCAAGAGCCGTTCTACGACGCATTGATACCGCCGCTCTACATACTCTTCATAATCAAAAATCTCATCCGGCAACGTCATTCACCCCGCTCTCTCTCACAGCAATCAACCGAAGCTGCGGCTGTTCCTGCCCGCGGAAACGGTTGATCTCGGCACGGAAGGCCAACGTGACGTTGGCTCCCATACTACTTCTTGTCAATCGATCAAATTGTTCCAAAGTTTGATTGAACCAAACGGCATTGAGCCTCCGCCCGCCGCAATCCAAGTTGATTCTCAAGTGTTTCCCGCCGCCCATCGGCGCGGCGGACGCAACGGTGCAATCCGGCAGGGAGAAAACCGGCTGGGGAAAATCCCTCCCAAACGGAGCCAACGCCTCCAAACTGCGTAGCCCTTCTAAGTCCAGCCATTCGGGGGAAATTTCGGCGTCGATCTCCAAAACGTTCTCGATCCGCCCGAGGGCGGCGACGTCTTTTTCAATGGCCTGACGGAATGTTTCAATGTTACCCCGCCGTATGGTAAACCCGGCGGCCTGCCCGTGCCCGCCGTAGGCTTCGAGCAAATGGGCGTGTTTGGCCAGCAGTTCGACAAGGTGGACGCCCGCTATTCCGCGCGCGCTGCCGCGCGCAAGATCTCCGTCCAAACAGGCAATGAAAACCGGGCGTTCAAACTGGTCGCACAACCTGGCCGCGACGATCCCGGAAATGCCGGACGGCCACCCTTCCCCGGCCAAAACCAGCGCGGAAGCGGTTGGTTCAACCATCGCTTTTGCCTGTTGAAGGACGCCTTTTTCCAAACTCTGACGCAGATCATTCAGTTCGCACAAAGACCGCGCAAGCTCAGCCGCTTGAACACCATTATCGGCCAGCAGCAATTCCAGCGCGGCGTCGGCACGGCCGACCCTTCCCGCGGCATTGATACGCGGCGCGAGGACGAAAGCGACTGTGTCGGATGTGATCGTTTGGAAATCCTGCCCCGTTTCGCTGAGAAGGGCTTTTAAGCCGGGATTGCGCGTAACCGCCATGGCCTTCAATCCTTGGGTGATCAGCAGGCGGTTTTCCCCGGTCACAGGCATGATGTCGGCAATGGTTCCCAGCGCGACGATGTCGGCATACCGAATGAGCGAACCCCGCCAATCCCCGGTCAGCGCGCAAACCAGCTTGAAGGCGACGCCAACGCCCGCCAGCCCGTCGAACGGGTAACCGCTGTCCGGGCGGCGCGGGTTGATCACGGCAACGGCGTCCGGCCATTCGCTTCGGCATTCATGATGGTCGGTGACGATCATATCAACGCCGAGGCTTTTGGCCAACTCAGCCTCTTTATAGGCCGTAACGCCTGTGTCGACCGTGACGATCAGGGAAGCTCCCCGGCGGGAGAGCTCTTCCACCGCTTCGGCGTTCAGCCCGTATCCGTCCCGTTCGCGGTCGGGGATGTGCCATATACAGTCTATGCCAAATGCGCGCAAAGCGCGTATCATCACACAGGTCGCCGTAACGCCGTCGGCGTCGTAATCACCGTATACCGCAACCGTTTCCCCTTTTTCCGCGGCGTGGCGCAGGCGGTCAACCGCCTTTTGCATGTCGGGGAGCAGGAACGGATCATGAAGGTTGTCCGGTTTCATAGTAAAAAACGCTTCGGCTGCTTCGGGCGAGCAAATCCCCCGCCGGGCAAGGGTTCGCGCCGCAAGCGGCAGGTAACCCGCCTTTTCAAGGCTCAAAACGGCTTCTTGGTCGGGGCAAGCGGTTTCCCAACGCAGTTCAGACATAACCGCCGCGCCCCCTTTCGCAATTTATTCGATTAGTATATCACGCCGGACGGTTCCGCGCAAGACCAATGCACCGCATTCTAAAAATGGGTAAGTAGTAACATTAAATGCACAAGGGCAAACCGCCCTCTGTGCATCTTTTTTTTGGGTACATAACAGGAGGTGAAGCCGCCGATCGGCGACCCGGCGACCCCAACGACGGAGGAAAGGAGGACAAGCCATGAAAGGAACGGTTTTAGGAATACGAAAGCTGGATTTCAAGGACAAAGACGAAAACAAGATTGACATGACCCAGTATTGGATTGGGTTCAATGCCAAAGGAACCGAAGGAATGCAAGCGGAGAAAATTTCGTTCGATCCAAAGTACGAAAAAATGCCTGCTCCCGATTTTGCCGTTGGTGAGGTCGTGCAGGTCGAGCGCAACACAAAAGGCAAGCTCATATTCTCCGAGGAGGAATAGCCCAATGGATGAACTGCTTGAACTGATAGAAAACGCCCAAGACCCCGAAGGCATTGCAAACGCCATCGCCGAGCATCAGCAGACCATGCTTGAATCCATACAGGGGGCGATCCCAATCATGATCATTGCCGTGGGTGTAATCATCGGCTTGCTGGGAGTAATGGTGTTCTCCAGCGCGATGAAAGATGCTTCATGATGGACGATTTGCTTCTTGGAGTACGGTACGGCTTAATTGCCGGGA
>WRIZ01000034.1 GCA_009782475.1 Oscillospiraceae bacterium
TGGTTTGTACCATGATTAACGAACCCCTTCGACGTACTCAAATGTAACCGATATTGTTTCTATACGATCGTCGATATATTTTTCCATCGGGTTCCATGTGGCGTCGGATAAATCGCCGTCAAGAACTCTGGCCTGCTCCGGTATGTCTTTAACCCAGTCATTGTAGAGATTGACCCTTGTGGTGACCGGGTTGTCGTTTGTCGTATACGGTTTGCCGGAGAACTCAACCGGTTTGCCGTTGAGCAGAACTTCCTTGATTTCGACAAAGTACCCCGGAAAGAGTATTTCGCCGTTAATGATCCCCACAGCGGAAAAGACGATGCCGTTGGCATATCCGGCGGCGGTGCCGGTAAAGTCGATAGCCACCGTATACGTGCCTGAACCGTCTGTGACCTCAGCATCGGTCGTGACAACGCCGCTGGTTTTGAGATCGGGGTCATATTTATCCTGATTGCAGTATACCGTATTCCAGTCGCCGCTCGCAAACATGATCCAAGCAAATGCCTCATCGGCGGAAATGGTGATTTCAGGTCTGTTTTGGGCTTTTCTAAGTGCCCATCTCATGTTTTCTTTGGCGGTTTTGATGATTTCCTCCACGCTTTCTTCGCGCGCGGCTCTTTCTATAAACAATTCGGCAATTTCAGGAGCGACAATGGAACAGGTTTCATTCCTGTCAAAGAGGCCGCCGTAACGGGGATCGTATCCCGTATCCCACAGCATGGGGACATATCCGTATACATCGCAGTTATCGAGGAAGTTATTGAAATAGCTCAATCGGTCGGAGCCTTCGTTATCCAGCACGCCCCATTCGCCCAACACGATACCATAGCCCATATCTGTGTATTTTGTCAATGTCTCTAATGTTTCGTTCATATCCTCAACTTCACTTGCTTTGCCCCAAAGCCCCACGCCGGATGTGTCGCCGCAGTAGCTCCACGGGTCGTAATAGTGAACCGAGAGGAGGAGTTTGTTCGCCTTGTCCTGGGGCATTTGGAAACGGCTGTCAACGGTATCTCCTACATTCGTGTTGTAGCCCGGAATGAGCAGGAAACGGTGGCTGTTATTGCCGCCTGTATCGCGTACGAGGTCAACAAATACTTGCGCCAACTCGGTCAGCAGTTTATAGCAGCCGTCTTCGTCCAGCCTTTCAGGCATAGGGTTGAATGATGTTTTGTCGTTAAAGCGGTTGCCCCACTCTTCGTTGGCGGGTTCAAAAACCAAACGGCTGTCGTATTTCTTGAAATGGTTGGAAATTTGCGTCCACATCGAAGTGAATATCTCCATTGCCAGATCGCGCTTTTCCTTTTCAGGATGGCTGAACATACTCCACCAACCGTGATCCCAGTGGTCGTTGATAATGACAACCATATCCTCGTTGAGCGCGTAGTTGACGATTTCTTCCACCCGTTCTAAGTAGGCCTTATCAATCGTTAAGTTCCCGTTTTCAAAATCCATGGCGTTAGTCCAGGCCACCGGGACGCGCAGGGTTTTGAATCCGGCGTTTTTCATGCCGGTGATCATTTCCTGTGTTGTGATCGGCTGACCCCACATCTGCTCATAGACCGAGGGGTCGCGGTTGGGGATGCGTTCACTGCTGTTGCACGCCTCCATGGTATTGCCCAAATTGATACCGTAACCCATAAAACGCGCAAACTCCAAAGAGTTCATGTTCTTGATCGGGCTGTCGTCCACATCGTCTTCTGATTTACTGCAAGCGCACAGGGTCAATAGAACCAAAACAAGAAGAAGAGCCGCGCCTCTGCGAAACAATGCCATGTTAACCCCTCACTATTCGTTAAGTTGGTAAATGCTCCCCCCGCCATAACGGCGTAGACACCGCCGGACTATAGCAAGGGGGAGCAAATGTGCGGTTTATTTTTTCTTCTTCATCATCACGACAACGATGATCACTACAAGCAGGACAACGCCGCCGATGATCAGCGCGATCATCAAACCATTGCCGCCTTCTTCGTCGCCGTCATCGGTTGCGGCGGGGGACGGAGACGCTGGGGCATAGGAAGGCGTCGGGGATGGTTCTTCTTCTATAATGGGCGAATCGTCATTGTCATAAGCAAATCCTGTAACGGTGAACTCCATGGCGATCTCGCCGCTGGCAGGCACATTGTTGTTGAACAGGTCTTGCAACTCATCATCCCAAATGTTGATTCCGCCGATTCTAATATAATCACCATCCAAGATGACAGCTTCTTTGAATGTATATCTCTGATTTCCCCCGACGATAACTTTTACATTCGTGAACTCAAGGGCTTCCGTGTAGGGGATGTCGGTCGATACAAATAGCTGGTTAAAGCTCTCCGCCGGGCCGTTTTCGTTGGGGTCGCTGAAATCCCAGTCTACCAGCGAGACTCTGTACGTGCCGTTGCCCTTAAGCTCGGCGTCGGTGAATGTTCCGGG
Organism: Oscillospiraceae bacterium; assembly: GCA_009782475.1. Lineage (GTDB taxonomy): Bacteria > Bacillota > Clostridia > Oscillospirales > UBA929 > UBA929. The sequence goes on from WRIZ01000034.1 coordinate 2,416, forward strand.
ATGCACTTTGCCGCCGCCCGCTGTTTCAAATAAACCACTAAAATAGGATTGATCAAAATCTGCCCAAGCCGAACCATCTACACCGTCGGGATCGCCAAGCGCGGAATCCCAAGGGTCACGGAAAATCCAGTTGTTCATCTGAACGCCGAGGTAAGCCATATATGAGCCATTGGGGTCAAAATCGGGACCCGCAGGTTTTTCGGGAGGTTCTGCAATACCCGGGCCGCCTTCCGCATATACAACAAATGTAATTTCTATTTTTGAAAAATCTGTATATTCTTCGAGGTTGCCTACGGGTTGAACTTCAATATCTCCGTTCCATTTGTTGCAAATGTTGATTCTAAACCCTTTGTCAATGCCTTCGTCGGTGTACACAAGTTCGCCTACAGCAACTTCAGCACCGTCGATCTTAAAGGATTTAACTTCGGCACTCTCTTCGCCTGTGAACGGGACGTTGGTATTAACAGCGAAATAGTTTCCGCCAAAGCTGACCGGCACATCGAAGTCGATTGTGATGGTGGTTTCTTCACCCATGTCGAAATCCACCGACCATGTGGGAAGATCCGGCCAGCCGTTGATGTTTTCGCCATCGGCGTCTTGGCCGTTGATGTCACTGTGAACTTGTGCTGTGAATTCTCCTGCGGCCATGGCGGGCATGAAGGGTACGAAGGTGAGGATCAGCGCGATTGCAAGCAGGAATGCTAAGATTTTGGGTTTCCTTTTCATTTCTTTTCCCCCTGTTATTTTGTGCAGTATGCCTAATTCATGTCGTAGTTTTACCATAATCGGCATACTCCTGACCAAATAATAACACGACAGCCCATTTCTGTCAAGCACATTTCCATAGAATAGCAATCGAATCAAAATTCTGCTTCCCGCCGTGAGCATAGGTGAGTATACAGGAGGAAAACAGAGAAAGAGCGAGCAAAGGAGAAATAAAATAATAATTTGCGTTTTCTCTATTGACAAGTGAAAACCAATATGCTTTAATAAGAAAGCTGATTATCGCAGAAAGAACGGAGGAATTCCCCAAGATGGGTACATTTATGTTGAATCCCGAAACCGCCGAGCGGCAGTGGTATGTCCTCGACGCAGCAGGCGTCGCGCTGGGACGCACCGCCGCCGAGGCCGCCCGCCTGCTGCGGGGGAAACACAAACCCGAATTCACCCCGCATGTCGATTCCGGCGACTTTGTCATTGTGATCAACGCCGACAAAGCTCTGCTGACCGGCAGCAAACCGGAGAAGAAGTTTTATCGCCGCCACAGCGGTTACGTCGGCGGTCTGAAAGAAGTCAAATACCGTATCCTGATGGAAAAACGCCCCGAGTTTGCGATGGAGCTTGCCGTCAAGGGCATGATCCCGCGGACGACGCCGGGCCGCAAGGCTCTGACGAGACTTAAAGTCTACAAAGGCGCGGAGCATCCGCACGGCCCGCAAAAACCCATGGCATGGAAGATTGGAGGTAACGCGTGATGTATACACCGAAGAAAGCCTACCATTACGGCACAGGCCGCCGTAAATCCTCGGTCGCGCGCGTTCATCTCTATCCCGCCGGAACGGGCGTCATCACCATCAACAACCGCGACATAGACAGTTATTTCGGTTTGGAAACGCTCAAGGCCATCGTCCGCCAGCCGCTTGTCACCACAACGACCATCGGCCGTGTGGACATCACCGCCACCGTCGTGGGCGGCGGCGTATCCGGCCAAGCCGGAGCCATCCGCCACGGAATCGCCCGCGCCCTGCTGAAAATGAACGAGGAATTCCGCCCCGCCCTCAAACAGGCAGGCTTCCTCACCCGCGACCCGCGCATGAAAGAACGGAAAAAATACGGCCTCAAAGCCGCTAGACGGGCTCCGCAGTTCAGCAAACGCTAGTATTGTAATATTCATCAAACTCTCCGTTGCAACGGAGAGTTTGCCGTTTCATATGGATAAATTCCTCCAACTATGGTAAAATGAACCCATGATGAAAAAAACCATTCTCCAAACCATATTCGACCTGCTCGTTATCGCGCTTGGGGGCGCGGTGTTCGCGCTGTCGGTTTCCCTTCTGCTTGACCCCTATGGCATTGTGCCGGGCGGGGTGACGGGCATTGCCATGCTTTTGTGCGAAATCTTTCCCAAACTGCCGCTTGGGATGACGGTGCTTGCCATCAATATCCCCCTTTTTCTCATCAGCTGGCGGATTTTGGGGCATCGTTTCCTGCTGTACACCGGGTTCGGGACGCTGGTTTCGTCCGTTTTGATCGACGTCTTCACCTATCTCCCGCCTGTTGAAACAGAACCGCTGCTGGCCGGGGTGTTCGGCGGGCTGCTGATGGGCGCGGGGCTGGGGTTGGTGTTCACCAAAGGCGCGACGACCGGCGGCAGCGACATCATCGCCCGGTTGCTGAAAATCCCTTTCCCGCATATCCAAATCGGGAAACTGATGCTGGCGTTCGACGGCTGCGTCGCCGTGGCCGCCGGATTTGTGTTCGGTTCGGTCAACCATATGCTGTATGCCGTGATTGCCCTCTATATCAGCGCGCAGGCACTGGACGGCATCCTGTACGGTTTGAACATCGAGCGTTTGGCATTCATTATTTCCGACCGCATCCCTGAAATAGCCGGAAATATATCTGGGCGTTTGGGGCGCGGCGCGACGCTGCTGCGCGGAGAGGGTGCCTATTCGGGTTCGGAACGCAGGATCATCCTCTGCGCCATCAAACGCCAGCAGATTTCCGATTTGAAAAAACTGGTCAAAGAATCGGATCCCGGAGCCTTTGTCATCCTGACCGAGGCCAATGAAGTGTTGGGGGAGGGGTTTATGGATTATGAAAAATCCTATTAAGGCCATTTGCGCCGCGCTGGCATTCGTTTTCCTTTCCGGCTGCGCTTCGCTTTGGGAGCGTGAATTTTTCGTTCGGTCGCCCCACCTCGCGCAGGACGACAGCGTTGTAACGTCTCTGACGGCCAACTCACAGGATTCGCTCCAAAATGCCATCATCGGCGTCATACGGAACGGGGAGGAACAAGCCAACATACGCGTCACCGGCTACCCCGGCGGCCTGACAAGGCTTATCATCAGCGAACTGCTTGCCGACATACAAAAACGCGAAGCGATCGGCGCGTACGCGTTGGATTACATCGCTTTTGACTTGACCAATGTCCTTTCGCAGTATACCATCACCCTCCAAATCGTTTACAACCACAAAATCCGTCCGGCCATCCTTCCGGTCAGCGGGCGCAGGGAGCTGGAGGAAGCGGTTCATGCGGCATTGCGGGAACATAGCCCCCTGCTCACCGTCGAATTGCTGTATTATAATGAGCGGGAACATGATGTGGAAAGCATGGCAGATTCATTCTATTACAGCAACCCGGCTTGGGCTATGGAATACCCTGAGATCGCCGTCAATTTATACCCTTCTTCCGGCAACATACTGCGGCGTATCATAGAGCTAGAGCTTGATTGGCAGACCCCGGCGGATACGCTCGAAGAAAAGTCAAGGGAAACGGACGCAGGGGCGGAACGGTTGCTTTCGGGATTGCCGGAGTTCCGGGGCAGCGCGGAAGAACAAGCGGCGCAAACCGTTTTATGGCTGCACGACACTCTTTGTGAAGCGGTGCTGTATGATACCGATACGGCCATACACGCCTACCAAATCGGTGAACGGCTGGGCGGGGATTCCTATACGGCTTTCGGCGCGCTGGTCAAAGGGGAAGCGGTCAGCGAAGGATACGCGATGGCCTTTAAGCTTCTGTGCGACCGGCTGGGGATAGACTGCAGCGTTGTGACAGGGTCATGGAATATGAGCAGACACGCGTGGAATTTGGTGAAAATCGGCAATACATGGTATCATACAGACATTGCCTTGAATGACCGCGGCCCCGTTCCGGTCTATGATTATTTTCTGCTGGATGACGAATCGGCCGAACAGGCAACGTTTGACTGGGACAAAAGCGCGACCCGCGCCGCTCTGCCCGGACAGTGGACGGCAGAAAGCATCCTGGCGTTAAGCTCCGAAGATATTACGGAAGATGACCCGGAACAATAAAACCTTGCCAAACCGAGCCGGTTTGCTTATAATAGAACCCGGAGTAAGGAGGGGTAAACGTGCCTATTACCATATCAAACGATGTTCCATATCAACATTTCGGTTCCTGTGTCCATATCACCAACGGCGTCATCGAGCTGTACGCCACGACCGGACGCGGCCCGCGCATCATCCACCTTTCGATGTGCGGCGGTGAGAACCTGTTTTGGACAGATAGCCGTTCGGAAGCGATCACCCATGTGGAAGGGCTCGACTTGGCTTTCGGCAAAGGGGATGATTATCATATTTTGGGAGGTCACCGGCTGTGGAGCAGCCCGGAACATATCCTCAATTCTTATTACCCGGACGACGACCCGGTCGGGGTGACCGTCACCCAAGTGGGTGCCGTCCTGACGGCTCCGCCGCAAAAAGGGCTCAACTTGCAGTTTTCATTGGAAATACGGATGGACGCCGAATCGCCGCGCCTGTCGGTGCGGCACCGCATCCATAACGTGGGCGAGCAAATCGTCACCCTGGCTCCGTGGGCGATCACCCAGCTGGCGTTAGGCGGGGTGCTTGTCTTCCCGCAATCCAAACAGGACATCGCGCTGCTGCCCGACCGTGTGTTTGTCATTTGGCCGTATACCGATATGGGCGACCACCGGCTGAACTGGGCGGATGATCATATTTCCCTGCGCCCCGACGCCACCGACCGGCCGTTGAAAATCGGTCTGCTCAACCGCGCGGGATACGCTCTTTACCATAATAAAGGCGTTGTTTTCAAAAAAATGTGGGCTCCGCTGACCCATGCCGAATATCCCGACTACGGGTGCAATTTTGAAACATATACCAACCGCCTCTTCATCGAGATGGAATCGCTCGCCCCGCTTTCCACCCTGTATGCCGGTCAAAGCGCGGCGCACGAAGAGGAATGGCTCTGCTTTGCCGAGCCTGACGCGCTCAGTGAGGCGGCGTTGATCGGGAAGTACGGCTCGTAGATGGATTCCGCATTTATAGCAGAAGCGGCCGATGCTTACCGCGCGGCACTCAAAGCGGGACGGCGTTTGGTCGCCGAGCGGAACGCGGAAGGGCGGAGCGGTCTGCTGCCGGTGCTCGAACCCCTGCTGGCCGGTTCAGGCGGCGAAATCCCGCTTGGCTTATTTGAAATACCGCTTCAAAAGATACGGGGCACCTTTGCCGCCGGGCGTTCCCATGCCCTTTCGGCCGGATTCCTGCCTCTTTTGGAAGAGAAAAGCGAGTTTGCGGCAAAGTGGCAGGCGTTGTGCGCGTCGGCTCTTGAAAAAGGCATCACACAACCGATCAAGGTGTATGAATATATCGGGCATTATTATGTTCTAGAAGGACATAAGCGGGTCAGTGTGGCAAACGCCCTCTCCAATTATTCGCTCCATGCCGACGTCACCCGCCTGATCCCCCTTCCCGGCGTTGAAACGCCGGACATTGCCGTTTACAACGAATTGCTCGGGAACGATCGGAAAAAGGTCATCAAACACATGTGGTTCTCATCCCCCGGACGCTACCCCGAACTGCTGGGGATGGCCGGAGGGGATCAAGAACTGCTTGAAGACAGCTTTGCGGCGTTTCGCGCGGCATATCACAAACAAGGCTATCATCAAGACCTGCATGAAATCACAACCGGGGACGCTTTTTGGCAATACGCCAAAATTTACGGCCTGCCGGACGGCGCACATGAAAAGGAACTGCAAAAGACACTGACCCGCTGCCGCCCGCAGTGGGAGCTTTTGGCAAACCCGGAGCCTGTTCAAACCGTTACAACCCCCTCGGCCGCGCGGGTAAAACCGTTCATCCATTTTCAGCGCGGTTCCCTGCCGTCGGTGACATTTTCCATCTCCACGCACTCCCCTTTTTCAGCCGAAGCGCATCAAGCCGGGTGCTTTTTGCTGAAACGGGCATTTCCCGAGCTTTCGGTCACAACGGTGGAAGGGCTGCCGGACGAGACAAAGGGAGACGTTTTGTTTGTCACCGACCCCGCCTACACAGGTCAAGCCCTGCGCGCCGCGCTCGAACACAAGCATTCTTTGGTATACCTTTGCCATGACGAACCCGTCGGCGTGACCGGCACATACACGGCCGAACCGAAGGAAGCGGCGTTCCTGCTGGGCGTGCTGGCCGGAAGCCTTTCGGCCTCAGCCCGTGTCGGCTGGCTCCGTCCGGCATACTGCCACGGCGGGCGCGGGCATGATGTGCAAGCCTTTGCGCAAGGAGCTATCGCGTCACGTCCCGCAGCCCGCGTATACACTGCCGGAGTTGAAGACAGGGAGGCATTCCGCCGCTGGGCGGAACGCGGTGTGGATATGGTTGTCATGCCTCGTATGCCTCTCGGGACGCGCCCCTCCGTCAAAGCCTTCCCGGGCGTTTACGCGGCGTTATGCTCCCTCTCTCAAAACGGAGCCGTCGTTGAAAAGCTGGCCGCCGCTTCATTGCATTGGGAGGCTTTTTACATCCGCCTGATCAAAGGGATCATCGAAGGCGTCTCGCCGCCTGATCACATCCATTACCGCATGGGGCTTGACAGCGGCGTTTTGGGGCTGCATCTCACATCGCACGCGTCCGGCGCGAAACAGTGTTTGGACGCCTTCCGCCACGCGTTGACTTCCGGCCTGATTGCCCCTGTCGATGAAAAATCACCTGTGGAAGTGTATGAAACATAGATAATGTATAAACTTTCCAAGAATTGGGCATCCTCCTAACCAAAGGAAGGTGTCCATTTTGAAAATACAGGCAAGGATCATTTCATCGGTCATGGCTGTGACACTGGCGGGGATTTTCCTCACCGCGCTGGCTCTGTCAGGGGCTGAAGAGGAACCTGTTTACAGCACCCCGCCGAAGATGGAGCCGCCGGAAATGTCGGCTGAACCGATCGCGCAGACGGCGGAAGGCTTTTGGGTGTGCGAGTTTGACGGAGAACTTTTGCTGTATCACAACGCCGACCGCTCAACGCCGATCGAAACCACCTCCATCGACATCCGCTCACTGCGTTCAGCCGATCAGCAAATGCTGCGGGACGGCGTCTTCTTTGAGAATTACATTGACGTTGTGATGTTTTTGGAGGATTTCGGCCCGTAAGTTTATTCCCCTCCCGTGGAGGGGTGCCGTCTGCGGACGGCGGGGTGGTCACAGCACAAGAGGGGCGGCAATGCCGCCCCTCTTATCTATGATTTCAGCTTATCGGTTCCTCAACTTCAATGAATTTACTCTTGATGTCTGTCAATTTGATTTCAGTGGTATCAATCCCGCCGCTTTTCCTAACGACTTCCGCAAGAAATACAGACGGAGCTAAGATTTCTAGGATTCTCCCAAGCTCCCCGTTTACAAGGCGTACCCGGTCGTATTCTTTAATCATTTCCATGTCCGAAACTCCAAAGAACCTTCATCGAAATGACACCGCACGGCGTCGCGCAATATATCAGGCAATTCCGCGTAATTGTCGCATTGGGTATAGATCGAATGGTTCACGGCACTGGCCTCGAACCCGCCGTCTGCCGATTCCTCCACATAGAAAAGGACTTCTTGAGACATAGGTCACTCCCCCTTCGTATGTATACTATATCACGCGAAGGTTATAAGCGTCAAGTTGCTCTTTATTCCCCTCCTGTGGAGGGGTGCCGTCCGCGGACGGCGGGGTGGTCACAGCACAAAGGGGCGGCACAATGCCGCCCCTCTTGATATTGCTATTTGTGGTTAGGAGATTTTCTCGATGATCAGGGTGCCGTGGTTGCCTTGCTTTGATTTGAATGTGATCATATCCCATTCGCCGTCTTCAAGGTTTTCATCGTCTTCGCCTGTGTAAACGATGAGGGTGATGTCGGTCATGGTAACGGCTTCGGGGCTGCTCGAGTGATTGAAGGCTTTCAGCTGACCGGCGTCTCCCAATATTTGGGCGTACCATGTGATAAGGTACGTGCCTTCATGTTCCGCGGCTAAGTAGCCGTTGCCCATCGGGCCGTCTTCTATAATGTCGTCGGCGTTCCGCATAGCGGGCTTTTCGCCGCCGTAATCGCCGGGCTGCTTGGGAGCTTCAACGAAGAAGCGGGTTCCGGCTTTCAGCTCAACGGTGAACTCCAATTTGAAGGCTTGACCGACTTCGATGAAGATTTCGTCTGTGTCGTAAAGGTAGTTCGCGTTCCAGCCTGCATTGGCTGTGGTGTAATCGTCGAGTTTGATGACGGGATCCGGCGCTTCTTCGGCTTCGTAGACATTCGCGCTCTTGGAGCGGGATTCGGGTTCTACCAGCCTGACGAAGAAGATCGCGCAGTGTTCGCGGAGGATAAGCTCATTGCTGCCGTACTTGTTGCCGCCTGAGCCTGTGGTGATGCCCGCTTCATAGAACAGTTTGATGCTGTCGTAGTATTTGTCGCCTACGGCAACGTCATTTTGGGAGATAAATGTTTTGCCCGAGACAACCGCTAAATCGTCCGCGTCGAGGATGTTGCCCCAAATGTAGGCCATTTCGGCGCGTGTGATGTCTTTGGTGACGTCGGCGAAGTCGCCTGTTTTGATGATGCCGTTTTCGATCGCGTAAGCGACATAGGCGTCCGGGTCGGCGGGATAATCCGCGCTGGTACCGCCCATGTATTTCACATGGATTTTCACCGCGATGATGATGGCTTCAGAGATTTTCAGGTTGGAACCAACGCCGAAATTGGTGCTGCTGGTTCCGGCGATGATGCCATATTCATAAGCCTTGATGACCCACTGCTTGTATGCGTCTTCGAGGTTGGCTACATCAGCGAAGTTGTTGTCATAGGTTTTGTATTTGGGGTCGAAGTTGTCAAGGCCGGGTTCACCGGGTTCTTCCTCTTCTTCCTCATCTTCGCCGAAGTAAGCGTTTAGAATGGCGTCGTTGACATCTTCGATACCGCCAAAGTGCGCGATTAAAACCCATACTTTTCCGCTGCCGGATACTTCATCAAAGCCGTTCATATCCGCCAGCGTGATAACAAAGGTCATCACATCGCCGTCGATGGTAATGTCCGCTTTGGTGTTGGTGGAGGCTTCAAGATCTCCCCAATTTGTCCAGCCCGGGGTAATGCCTTCTGTTTGATTCCAGTTGCCTTTTTCCTCACCGGCAGGGAAATTGTTGATGATAAAGGCGATCCCGCCTATGCCGTCTGCGTTGGCTTCTTTCAGAGCGGCTAAATCGAACTCAATTACGAGGCTTTCTGCGGACGCGAATTGCTCAATGAGATCGCCTTCCAACAGCCAGCCGACTTGCTTTGTCGGGTTGTCAGGATTGACAAAATTGGTTGCGCCCAATTCGACGCGGCCGCCTTTAGCGTCGGTATCATCATCGTCATCATCGTCATCATCGTCGCCGTCGGCTTTCCATAAAGCGATGCTGTCTTTGAAGCTGGCGTCGCTGCTGTACCCGGTGTCGGGATCGCCCGCCCATGAAATCACATTTCCGTTGGTATCGCGGTCGCCGCCAGCGGAGGTTGAATCGTTGATCTGAACCTCAAAGGTGAGCATTGCGCCGTCTTCAAACGCAAGGGAGCCTTTGGCAATCTTGAATTCCACGATATAGCCGGGGTCTTCGATGCTGGCCCAAGAGTCGGCTACAGCCGTCCCGGATTTGTCGTTTGTCGCGCTGACGCGGTATTGGTTTACGCCGCCCGTTCCCGGCCCGACAAACAACTCTACGCTGTCATTCAGCCACTGGCTGCCGCCTGATCCTTCGAACACGTCGTCATCGGTAACCACTACGCGCACATACAGGAAGCTGTCGTCCCACAGGACTTTTGCTTTTCCCGTTGTCGAAGACTTATCGTTCTTCGCGTTGCTTACGTCGAGTTCAAGGACATTCGCGCCGTTCCAAACCGCGTCGTTTTCACCCAGCACAGGCGGGGTGTCCACATACAGAGCGTAGGGGACGTCCGGTACCGCAACGGCTGCGGGGACTGTTGCCAAGCCGATGAGCATTGCCAATGCCACCAGCATAGACAGGGCTTTGCGTGTTTTCATTATGTAGTCCTCCTCTAAAATATAGTAGCTTGTTCAGATTGTAACAGAATTGATAAAATTTTGCAAGGCTTTTTTTGTAATTTGTAACTGGAAAATTCCGTCACTTCTCCAGCACCCGTACACCGTAGGGGCTGAGTTCGAGCAATGACACCTCTTCGCCCGTTTCCAAATCGCGTATCGGTGTGTGTAAATGGATGCGGGCGGGGTATTGTTGATAGTTCTGCGCGACGACGAAGGTGCGGTCACCTTTCATCCGGGTTTGCGCCGTAACGCCCTCGGGCAGCTCGGCGTCCAGCGCGCGCGGAAGATTCAGTTCATCGGCCAGTTGGGCGTATAGGTCGGAGAGCAGCGGCAGCCCCGCGCCGCCCGCGATGTAATAAGCCTTCCCTTTGCCGTAATGGTTTACGGTCAGGGACGGCTCGCCCCGGTAGAAGTCGTTTTCAAAGGCCGCCAGCACCGAAGCCCCCTCCGGCCGCACCAGCTCAATGATGGATGACATGGCGTAACAGCGGTCGCTCCATATGGTATGGTTAAATTCATTGTCATACAGGCCGCTGAACTCCTCGGCGCGGACACCGAAGACGTCAACCAGCCCGTTGGGGGCGTCGGAGAGGAAGCAGAGGTCGTTTTCATCGACAAGACCGGAGAAGCATGTCCCCACCAGCACCCCGCCGTTTTCCACAAAGCGGCGCAGTTTTTCGGCGATCCCGGCGCGCTGCATATAAAGCATGGGCGCGGCAATGAAGGCATAGCGGGAGAGATCGGCTTCCATATCGGGCAGATCACAGCCGATCCCCATCTGCCACAAAGCCTGATAGTGGCGGACGACGGTTTCCTGATACCCCATCCCGGCGTTGCGCGGCCCGGCCGAACCCTTAATCGCCCAATCGTTTTCGCGGTCATAGAGCACGGCGGCCTGCGGACGCGGGACGCTCCCAATCAGCGCGTCCAGCGAAGCGAGGCGTTTGCCCAGTCCGGCAACGTCGCCGAAGACGCGGGTATCGCTCCGGCGGTCGTGGCTGACGACGGCTCCGTGGAATTTCTCGCACGAGCCGCGGCTCTTGCGCCACTGGAAATATTGGACGGAATCCGACCCGTGCGCCACAGCCTGCATCGAAGAGAGCATGTGCATCCCCGGGCGTTTGACTTTGGAAACGGGCTGCCAGTTGGTGCAGCTCGGGGTGCTTTCCATCAGCAGCCACGGCTTGTCCGGCAGGATGGAGCGCATTAAGTCGTGTGAGGCGGCGGTGTGAACGGCAACGCCGGCGTCGGTTTCGGCGTCGCTGTGCCAGCTCGGGTAGCTGTCCCAAGACACAACGTCGAGAAGGGGGGCGAACTTGCTGTAATTCAACCCGTCATAGAATCCCATAAAATTGGCCGTGACCGGCAGAGACGAGCCTCCGTCGCGCACGGCTTTCTTCTCCCAAGTCATAAAGTCAACCGTTTGGGCGGTGACGAAGCGCATCCAGTCGAGTTTCAGCCCCTGTGTGCAATGCTCACCCCGCGTCAGGGGCGGGTCGATTTGGCTCCAGTCTGTGTATGTATGGCTCCAAAACCGCGTCCACCACGCGTCGTTGACGGCGTTCACCGTTTGATACTTGGTTTCGAGCCAGCGGCGGAAGGCCGCGACGCAGAGCGGGCAGAAGCATTCCCCGCCGTATTCGTTGGAAAGGTGCCATAGCTTGACGGCGGGGTGGCTGCCGAATGTCTCGGCCAGTTTTTTATTGACGGCGTAAACCTTTTCCCGGTAGACGGGTGAGGTATAGCAATGGTTGTGGCGGTCACCCATTTCGCCGCGCACCAAATCGGAGCCTGTGCGCAGCACTTCGGGATATTTTTTCGCCATCCAAACCGGGCGGGCTCCGCTGGGCGTGGCCAAAAAGGTGACGATGCCGTTTTGATGGAGGTTTTCGATGATCTCCCCCAGCCAGCCAAAGGTATAGACGCCTTCTTCCGGCTCAAGAGCCGCCCACGCGAATATCCCGAGCGAGACGCAATTGATCCCCGCTTTTTTCATGTATTGAATATCCTCTTCAAGGATGTCCGGCCTGTCCAGCCATTGGTCGGGGTTGTAGTCGCACCCGTGGAGCATATGCGGAAGCAGGCTGCTTTGCATCTCGTCCCCTCCTTAACACATTGTTTATAATTGTACCATAAATTCCCCGTATAAACCACCCCATTTGCAGAGAAATTAAACTAAATAATTACGTGAAGGAGAACCGACCATGTCAAACACGCCGTTTATCGGAACAGGCCACAACCCCGAAGGGCCCGATCTGCCCCTGGGGCTGGGGATGCGCCTCGCGCAGGAACCGAAGGCCATGGCATCTTTCGGCACGCTGAGCATCCTGCAAAAAACACAGGTGATTGAGTATATCCAAGCCGCTTCCACCGGCGACGACGCCGAACGCCGTATCGACACCGCCGTCAGCTCCCTGCGTGACGGGCATTTGCCGTCATGCTAAAAAAGGCGTCCTTCATCGCCGCCCAATTTACATTGGGCGGGTTGGCTTACTGCGGCATCGAGGTGGTCTACCGCGGATATACCCACCGCACCATGCTGGTTGCGGGCGGGATATGCGTTGTTTTGCTCTGTCTTTTGGCGCGGTCGCAAATCGGGCTGATCGCCGGAGCGGTCGCGGGCGGTCTTTTGATCACCGTTGTGGAGTTCAGCATCGGCACGGTGGCCAATTTGTGGATGGGATGGGAGGTTTGGGATTACTCGTTCCAGCCGTTCAACCTATGGGGGCAGGTCTGCCTCGGATATACGCTGGCCTGGTGCGCGCTGGGCGGGCTGGTCATCCTCTTTGCCCGGATCATACGGGGCGCGGTATTGCTCTATGTGGAACGGGAGGGCAAACGCCGCATAGGATATAGGTAAGTAAAGGGGGTATCAAGTCATGCCTAAAATAGCCGTTTTCGCCGGGCACGGCGGGTCGGATTACGGAGCGGTCTCGGGCGGCCTGAAAGAAAAGGATTTGAATCTGGCTCTGTCAAACGCGGTGTCGGACATCCTGCGCCGAATGGGATATGAAGTGCTCAACAACCGCACGACCGATGTCGACAGGAACATCACCCGGGACGCGGAGTTGGCCAACAGCCAGGGTGTGGACGCATTGGTTGAAATACATATGAACAGCAACGAAGGCACACCGGCGACCGGGAGCGAAGCCTTTTACAGCGTGAAGGATACGGGAAAAGGCCAGCAGCTTGCCGAAACCATCCTTTCCGGGCTTGAACGGCTGGGGTTCCGCAACCGCGGCGCCCGTGTCCATCTCAACGCGGCCGGGCAGGACACCTTCGGCATTCTCCGCTTGACCAATATGCCCGCCGTCCTGCTTGAAACGGCGTTTATCAACAACCCGCAGGATATGCAGAAGCTCAACATCCAAACGGCGGCTGAGACCATCGCCGCCGCGATTGCGCGCACCTTCCCGATCACGGCTCCCCCCGTCATGCCGCAGCAGGGCATCCGCGGCATCCAAAATACCCTCAACACGCGGTATGGATTCAACATCGCCGCAGACGGCATCGCCGGGCCGCAGACGAGATCGGCACTGGTCAAAGGTTTCCAAACAGAGCTCAACCGCCAGTTTGGCCGCAACCTTGCCATAGACGGTGTTTTCGGCCCCGCCACACGAGCCGCCACGGTCAACATACGCCCCGGCGCGCGCGGGAATATGACCTACCTTATACAAGCGGCGTTGGTTCTCCGCGGGTTTGACAACCTGCTCCCCGACGGCAACTTCGGCCCGGTCACCGAACGAGCCGTGCGGCAGTTCCAAGCCGCAAGCGGGCTGGCGGTAGACGGCATCGTAGGGCCGAATACGCAGAACGCTATATTTAGTTGGTGAGATTTATCGCACAACAACATATAGTTGTTTTTCATTAATAAGTTTATTTTTTACTTGGTATTATGTTAATAACGAAAGAAATCAAAAGATAATTGTTGCTTTTTCGAAGGAATTGCTGTATAATGATTTTGCATCTGGTTAAAATACACCTTGCTTTGTAGATCAGACAAGGGGAGTTGATTAGGCAGGAGGTGTAACTGATGCGGAAAAAAAATAGTGCTTCTAAATCAAACCACGGAAAAGGAGAAACAATTATGAAGACTGTCTCTGATACATCCACCACTGCTGCCCCTATTGTAACAATGGATCTTGAAGTAGAAACAATGTTCAATAAATCCAAAAAATCTCAAAAAAAAGAGGTTTTTGTACAGGAGCAAAACGAGAAAAACCACATGTATAAATACAGCAATGTGATAACTTGCAGCCCTAAGGATGAGCAATTCTATGGAGAGAATGTTGACACATATTTTCAAGCCTGTATGAACACAATCGGAAAAGACAGAGGTACAAACAACTGATGGAAAACAAACATAAAGAGATTGGTCATGAGATAACTTTTCAATTTTTGCTCACCTCAAATAAATTTTTCACTGTCATGAAAAAAGATCATCCAAAGATTTTACTACTCCCTAAGTTAAGAGAGCATCACGATTGGAAGGCGCGAGAAAAGGCATTCCGCGACTTATTTAACCATTATCATGATAAAGCTAGAGAAGAATTTATTGGACCGCTCTTATGCTCACATAAGCTCGCATCTTTAGGGGCATTAGCCTCTTTAACAGCAACACCTATGGAAGAAGTAAGATTCGGTGAATACCGAGAGGATTGCTTTGTCAATGAAACCATTGCGATTTTATTTGCACATGACATTATGCTAAATGCCCGTGTCAAAGATTTATGCGGGAATAATTCTTCATTGAAAGAAAAAGCGGAAAAACTCTTAGCTCAAAATCCCTTTCCTCGGGTCATTTACGATGAATTAACCCCTTTACATAGATTTCGACTTCTTTTAGCTAACCTAAACCTATCTGAAGACCACTTGATTCAAAATGTGAGGCAACTAGCATACATATGCTACCAATTAGATGCTTATCACAGAGGTATATACAGATTATTAATGAAAGTGCCGGATTTACTTTCTACTTTCCTCGGAGCTCCTTAGCGGCATCAGGCATCGTAGGGCCGAATACGCAGAACGCGCTGTTTAACTGGTAGGTTATAGAGACTGACAACGGCTGAAACAATCCCCCTTGACAGCGAGGGGGATTTATGTTACACTCAATCCGACGAGAGGAAGCATAGCTCAGCTGGTAGAGCACATGCTCCACACGCATGGGGTCGGGGGTTCGAGCCCCTCTGCTTCCACCACCGACGCCCGAGCCGCTTGGTTTGGGCGTTTTCATTTGGAAGGGGTGCCGATTTGAAACAGACGATTTTTGTTGTTGACGACAATGACACAAATCTATCCAAAGCAAACGAAGCCTTAAAAGACCAATACCGGGTTCTGACGCTGCCTTCGGCGGCCAAAATGTTCGCGCTGATCGAAAAGGTGCAGCCCGATTTGATCCTGCTGGATATTGAAATGCCTGAAATGGACGGTTTTGAAGCATTGCAGCGTCTGAAGGATCATGCCGGTTATGCCGGTATCCCGGTCATATTCCTCACCAGCATGACCGACGCGTCGGTTGAAGTGCGGGGATTTGAGCTGGGCGTGATCGATTTTATCACCAAGCCGTTTTCCACCCCTGTTTTGGTCAACCGAATCAAAACCCATATGGATATAGACGGCCTCATCCGCGAACGGACGGCGCAGCTCCAGCAAAAGACAAACCAGCTCCAGCTTTTGCAAAACGCCATCATCTTCGGGTTTGCCGACTTGGTGGAAAGCCGCGACGAGGGAACGGGCGGCCACATTGACCGTACATCCACATACATAAAGATTTTGATCGACGCCATGAAAGAGCAAGGGATATACGCCGAAGAGATCGGTGCGCTGGATTTGGATTCGTTCGTATCGTCGGCGCGGCTGCACGATGTGGGCAAAATCGCCATTTCAGACGTGATTTTGAACAAACCCGGCAAGCTGACCGACGAAGAATTTACCAAAATGAAAACCCACACCATCGAAGGGGAAAACGCGATCGACCAAATCGCCTCCCGGACAGACGATGTAGAGTTCCTGCGCAACGCCAGGCTCTTTGCCGGCTGCCACCATGAACGCTGGGACGGGAAAGGGTATCCGCGCGGGCTGGCGGGGACGGATATTCCCATACAGGGGCGGGTGATGGCGATTGCCGACGTATACGACGCTTTGGTTTCCGAACGTCCGTATAAAAAACCGTTTCCGCCGGAGGAAGCGGTGAAAATCATCATGGAAAGCTCCGGCGCACAGTTTGACCCGTCGATAGCGAAGCTGTTCTATGAGGTAAGGGATCAGTTTAGAGCGGTACACGTTTAACGGAGGAATGGGATTATGCCGGAAACGATTCAAACCAAACACGACCTCTGTACGGGCTGCAACAGGTGCATCCGGGAATGCCCGATGGAAACGGCCAACATCACCCATCAGGATGATGCGGGTAACATTAAGGTCAAGATCGACCACGATCAGTGCATCACCTGCGGGCGGTGCCTTTCAGCGTGCAAACACGGCGCAAGGGTGTATGAAGACGATACCCTGCGCTTTTTTCATGATTTAGAAAACGGGGTTGATATATCGCTCATCACCGCCCCTTCGATCCGCACAAACATCCCCGATTGGATGAATCTGTTCACCTGCCTGAAAAAACTCGGCGTGAAGCAGATTTATGACGTTTCGCTGGGCGCCGACATCTGCATTTGGGGGCATGTAAGGCACATCGAGCGGAACAAACCGGCCACCATGATCACCCAGCCATGCCCGGTGATCGTTACCTATTGCGAAACGCACCGGCAGGATTTGCTGGAACGCCTCTCCCCCGTCCACAGCCCGATGGCCTGCCTCTGCGTTTACATGAAGGAATACAAAGGCGTCACCGGCCGCATTGCCGCCCTATCCCCTTGCGTCGCCAAAGCCGATGAATTTGAATCGACCGGGCTGGCGCAATACAACATCACCTTTGAACGGCTGCTGGAGTATATCAAAACCCACAACATAAAGCTGCCGGATGAGCAAACCGATTTTGACCACGAGGAGAGCGGTTTGGGTTCGGTCTTCCCCGTGCCCGGCGGTCTGAAAGAGAATATTGCGTTTTTCCTGGGCAACACCGTCAGCATCGACAAGGCCGAAGGCGCCTCAGTCTTTGATATGCTCGATGAATACAGCCAATCGCCCGCCGAGCATTTGCCCCAGGTCTACGATGTGCTGAACTGTCAGGAAGGGTGCAACATGGGCACGGCCTGCTCCCCTGACGTCAATATTTTTCAAATCAACCGGATCATGGACAGCCGCAGAAAGATGGTTGTGGGAAGCCCCG
Source organism: Oscillospiraceae bacterium (assembly GCA_009782475.1). Classification (GTDB taxonomy): domain Bacteria; phylum Bacillota; class Clostridia; order Oscillospirales; family UBA929; genus UBA929. The sequence continues at coordinate 19,745 of WRIZ01000034.1, forward strand.
AGGAAGAGTATTTTCAGGATACATTGCGTCAATACGACGAAGCATTCGATCTCACAAACTTTATGCGGGTCTATAAACCCGCCGCGAGTATTTCCCCGCCCATCTCGGAAGAAGAAATTGAACAGGCCTTTGCCCTGCTGGATAAGGATACCGAAGAGAAGCGCAGCCTTGACTGCGGCGCGTGCGGCAGTGAGACCTGCCGCGGCATGGCACGAAAGATCGCGCTCAAAGTCAATGTCCCGACCAACTGCATCACCAAAGCGATGGAAGACGCAAAAAAAGAACATGCCCAAAATTTGTTCGCGCACGAACAGCTTGCCAACATTGAAAAAGCGCGGGAAGCAGACGAGCGGATGCAGGTCATTTTGGAGGCAAACCCCCACATCAATATTTTATTTGACTCAAGTTTTAACGCGATCGACCTCAATCCGGCGGCCATTGAGTTCTTGGGGTATGCTTCCAAAGAAGAGGCTCTCGCAGGTTTTTTGGGCAAAATCGTTCAAAGCATCCCGCCCTTTCAATCCAACGGAAAACCGTCCGTGCCGATTGCCGAAAGGCTTGCGGCGGCGATCAGGGACGGTTTTGTGAAGTTTGAGACAGAGGTTATTTTAGACGGTTATATGCGCAACCTGAACGTGGAATTTATCAAAATTCCGTATGAAGGCAGTTTCGGCGTCGTCGCCTATGTATTCGACATGACCGATGTTCACAAGCGGGAATTGGATTTGATCCGCGCGCGGGAAATGAACGAACTCCAGCTGACCAAACTTGGTCTGATCATTCACGCCTCCAAAATTGCCTTATGGGATATGGAAGTGGTAACGGAAGACCCGGTAAGCCCGGAAAACACGCTCACATGGTCGCAGGAACTGCGCGATATGCTGGGGTTCTCCGACGAAAACGATTTTCCGAACACCATTTTCGCTTTGGCCGAACGGTTCCATCCCGACGACAGCGAATATGCGTTTGCCGCTTTCGCCGCGCACTTTTTCGACCATACGGGAAAAACGCCGTATGACACCGATTTCCGCCTGCAAAAAAAGAACGGCGATTACAACTATTTCCACGCCACCGGCGAGACCATCCGCGATGAAAACGGCATTCCCCTCCGTGTCGCGGGCGCGCTGGTGGATATAACGGAGACCAAAAACATCCTCTTTGACACGGAGAAGCACCGCGTGGAGGCCGAAGCCGCCAGCAAAGCCAAAAGCGCTTTCCTCAGCACCATGAGCCATGAGATCCGCACGCCGATGAACGCCATCCTCGGCATCACCGAAATACAGCTCCAAAACGAACTTCTTGAACCGGGCGTAAGAGAAGGGCTCGAAAAAATCTATACTTCGGGCGATTTGCTTCTCGGCATCATCAATGACATCCTCGACCTGTCCAAGATCGAAGCCGGAAAGCTGGAGTTGATCCCGGCCCAATATGAAATCGCAAGCCTGATCAGCGATACGGCGCAGCTCAACATGATGCGGATCGGCAGCAAACTGATCGACTTTGAAGTCACCGCGGACGAAAATCTGCCGGTTTTGATGCTGGGCGACGAGCTGCGCGTCAAACAAATATTAAACAACCTGCTTTCCAACGCTTTTAAGTATACGGCCGAAGGAACGGTTCGTCTTTTGGTTTCCGTGAAAGACGGGGGCGCGGATGACAACGTGCTGCTTGTCATCGGCGTCAGCGACACCGGGCAGGGCATGTCCAAAGAGCAGGTGAGCCGTTTGTTCGACGAGTATTCCCGTTTCAATTTAGAAGCCAACCGAACCACCGAAGGAACCGGGCTTGGCATGAGCATCACCCGCAACCTCATTCAAATGATGAACGGTGAAATTTTCATCGAAAGCGAACCGGGCAAGGGTTCCACCTTCACCGTTACCTTGCCGCAGGGGCTGATCGGAACGGACGTGATCGGAGCGGAGATGGCCGGGAATCTGCAAAAATTCCGCACAAACAGCAGGGCGCAGATGAGACGGGTGCAGATTACACGCGACCCCATGCCTTACGGTCATGTTTTGATCGTGGACGACGTTGAGACAAACATTTTCGTGGCCAAAGGGCTTATTTCACCGTACGGCATCAAATCCGATTCGGCCGGCAGCGGGTTTGAAGCCATTGAAAAGGTGAAGAACGGAAAGGTTTACGACATCATTTTCATGGATCATATGATGCCGAAAATGGACGGCATCGAAGCGACAAAACTCATCAGGAGCATGGGGTATGAACACCCCATCGTCGCGCTGACCGCCAATGCCGTGGCGGGTCAGGCCGATATTTTCTTAGGCAACGGTTTCGACGATTTCATCTCCAAACCCATTGACATCCGCCAGCTGAATACCATCCTGAACAAGCTCATCCGTGACAAACAGCCGCCCGAGGTCATTGAAGAAGCAAGAAAACAAGCCGAAGCCCGGAATGAGCAAAACGGCGAACCAAATCCGTCTCTTGACCCTGAGTTCGCAAAAATCTTCATACGGGACGCGGATAAATCATTGGAAGCAATGGAAGAAATCATCAAGGACGGTTCCTACGGCGAAGAACACTTGCGTACTTATGTGATCCACACGCACGGAATGAAAAGCGCGCTGGCCAACATCGGCAACATGAGCCTTTCGGCCGCCGCCTTAAAGCTGGAGCAATCGGGGCGGGACGGCAATGTTGAGGTCGTCACCGCCGATACCCCGGCATTCATCGCCTCGCTGCGGGCATTTATCGAAGAAATCACACCGGTTGAGGAAAACACCGACGCGGCGGACGAGGACACAGCGTATTTGCAAGAGAGACTCCGCGCCGTGCTCTCGGCGTGCGAAGAATATGACAACAACACCGCGGAGGATTTGATCGCCGATTTGAAGAAAAAACCCTGGTCGCACGAGACAAGGGAGCTTTTGGAAAAACTCTCGGAAATGCTGCTTCACAGCGACTTCGACGAAGCGGTTGAAACCATCAAAAAGCTGCCGTGACAATCCTGTCCGGCAGCTTTCTCTTTATTTTGCCGAACCCGCCGTCACGCCCCGCTTGCTTTGGCGAATTGATCTTTCACTTCGTCAAACACCCCTGTGATAACCGGGTCAAACTGTTTGCCGGCTTCGTTGATGATGATGCGTTCGGCTTCCCCGATCGGGAACGGTTTTTTATACGGCCGCTCTGAAATCAGGGCGTCGTATACGTCTGCGATGGCCATGATCCGCCCTTGCAGCGGCGTCTCGGCTCCTTGCGTCCCATGCGGGTAACCTTTTCCGTCCCACCGCTCATGGTGGAATCCGGCAAAGATGCGCGCGTGGAAGAAGAAGGCTTCCTCATCTGTCTCCGCCGCCATCTGCTCGATGATCCGCTCCCCTTCGGATGTGTGGTGCTTGATTTTTTCAAATTCCTCAAAGGTCAGCTTGCCGGGTTTGTTCAGGATCAGGTCGGACACGGAGATTTTGCCTATGTCATGCAGGCGCGACGATGAGACGACCATATCCTTATCCCAGCTATTGATCTCTTCGGTATACAGCCCGCGCTCCAGCAGCGCGTCGATCAGTATTTTGACATATTTTGTCGTCCGCCCGATGTGGCCGCCTGTGACGTTGTCACGGCTTTCCACCAGCTCGGCCATGACCGAAATGATGCCGGATTTCATCTTCCATAGCCGCGCCGTGCGTTCGCGGATGATCTCGTCTATGTTCAAATGGGTTTGTATGCGGTTGATCAGCACAGGGGCTGAAAAGGGCTTGGTCACAAAATCCACGGCACCCAAAGCAAAGCCTTGCGCCGCTTCGTTTGACGTATCGGAAATACCCGTTACAAACATGACCGGAATGGCTTCATACTCGGGATGCGCTTTCAGCAGGCTCAACGCCTCAAGCCCGTTCATGCCGGGCATTTTGATGTCCAAAAGAATCAAATGCGGCGTGATTTTTTCCAAGAGGCTGAGCATCCGCTCGGCGGATGATATGGTGATCACATTGAATTCGCTCTCCAGCGCATTCTCCGCCACCGCGAGATTTGTGTCGTTATCGTCCACAACAAAGATTGTTTTCTGCACAGACGCACATCCATCCCACTATGTATTCTATATCCCACTTGCTTTGGTCATTTTACTATAAAAACTCCCATTAATCGTACCATATGTTATCGGATAAGTCAAGGATAAGATGCGCGCGGGAGTGGCCAAGAGCGTTGATTACAAGAAATCGAAGACAGAGAAAGGTAACTCACGGGAGTTAGGGTTGCGGTGTTGCCTGAACTTCATCTTTGCTTTGCCGAATCGGTTGTACGCATCAAC
>WRIZ01000035.1 GCA_009782475.1 Oscillospiraceae bacterium
CGGTGCAGGCCAAGCAGACGCGGTAGGGCAATTCAAGAGCTTGCATGACCGCTTCGGCGTTGCCGAGGATTTCATAGTGCAGTGCTTCGGCTTTCTGATGATCGGCTTCGCAGAAGACGACCTGCTCCACTTTGGTAAACTGATGAACGCGATACAGCCCGCGGGTGTCCTTGCCGTATGTCCCCGCTTCCCGCCGATAGCAGGTGGAAATCCCGGCATAGCGGAGGGGAAGCTCCGATACGATCTCATCCTGATGATAGCTGACAAGGGAAACCTCGCTTGTGCCGACCAAAAACAGGTCGTCTTCGGGCAGTTTATAGGCCTGTTCATATCCGATGGGGAAATACCCCGTGCCGCGCATGGCACTTTCGCGCACAAGCTGCGGCACCGTCATCGGGGTAAAGCCCCGTTTGCGCAGGGTGTCCGTCACAAAACGGCAAATGGCCATTTCAAGAAGGACGGCCTCGTTTTTCAGAAAGTAGAAACGGCTGCCGGAGACTTTCGCCCCGCGCTGGGTATCGAGTAAATCGTGCATGTCGCAAAGCTCGACATGGTCGCGCGGGGTAAAGTTGAATTGCCGTATCTCCCCCACCTTGCGAAGCTCTGCGTTATCCTCCTCGCCCGCGCCGACCGGCACTTCGGGGGCGGGGATGGACGGGACGCGCAGCATCAGGCCGTCAAACTCTTTTTGTTTATCGTCAGACCCGGCGTCAAACCCGGCCAGCTCTTCTTTGATTGCCCGCACCCGCTCGACAAGGGCGTCACGCTCTTCGCCCTTGAGGGAGGGTATCTCTTTGGACAATTTATTCCGCTCGGCGCGCAACGCTTCGGCTTTTTTGCCGCCGTCCCGCAACTCGGCGTCCAGCATGAGCAGACGGTCGATGTCAACCGGCATCCGCTTGTCTGCCGCGGCTTTTTTGACGATTTCAGGATTTTGACGGATAAACGCGATGTCCAGCATGGTTTATTCTCCCATCAATTTCTTCACCAAATCATCCAAATCTTTGGCGTCGTAATATTCCAGCTCTATCTTGCCACGTTTGTCATTGCCCGATACGGTCACTTTGCGCCCCCAGCGTTCGGTCAGCCCGCGTTCATATCCTTCCACATGGCGCAGGGGTTTATGTTTTGCCTCTTTGGGGCTTGCGAGCAACTTTTTCACCAATGTTTCGCCCTGCCGGACGGTCAGCCCGCCGTCGGCCATTTGAGCGGCGGCTTTCTCCACCGGCTTTTTCCCTGAAAGGGGGAGGAGGGAACGAGCCTGCCCTTCGGAAAGGCGTCCGGCGCGCACCATATCCAGCACCGGTTTGGGCAACGCCAAGATGCGGATGGCATTGGCGATGGCGGGGCGGCTGCGCCCCACCCGCTCGGAAATATCCTCTTGTGTCAGGCCGTAATCTTCGGCCAGCATTCGGTAGCCTTCGGCGATCTCGATGGGGTTGAGGTCTTCGCGCTGGAGATTTTCGATCAAAGCCAGCTCGGTCGAGCGGCGGTCGTCGGCGTCGTGAACGATGGCGGGGACGGTGACCAGTCCGGCCGCCCGGGCGGCGCGCCAGCGGCGTTCCCCGGCGATGATCTGATAAATCCCCGACGGCATCCGGCGCACCAGTAAGGGAGTGAGGAGCCCGTGCTGGCGGATGGATTCGGAGAGGTCGGCCAGCGCGGCTTCGTCAAAGGATTTACGGGGCTGGGCGGAATTGGGTTCCACTTCGCTCACCCGGAGTTCAACCGTGCTGTTTTCGGGCGGACGGATGGCCGCGTCGCCCAGCAATGCGCCTAACCCCCGCCCAAGACCTGTGTTTTTCATGCAATCACCTTCTATTTTCCCTCCTTCGGAGAGAAAATATCTCATTGGCTATTCCGTTTGATAATCTCCGCCGCCAGCGCGTCGTAACTGTCTGCGCCGCGTGAGGCGGGGTCGTATTTCTGAACCGGCATCCCGTGGCTGGGGGCTTCGCTCAGCCGCACGTTGCGCGGGACGACCGTTTTGAACACTTTCCCGGGGAAATGGCGTTTGACTTCCTCGGCCACTTGCAGGCTTAAATTGGTGCGCCCGTCGAACATGGTGAGCAGCACGCCTTCCAAATCCAGCCCCGCGTTCAGCCCGCCCTGCTTCACGGCGCGGACGGTGTAGAGCAGATCGCTCAGGCCTTCCAGCGCGTAATACTCGCACTGCACCGGAACAAGGAAGGAATGGGCGGCGCACAGCCCGTTGAGGGTCAGCATCCCCAGCGAAGGCGGGCAGTCGATCAGAATGAAGTCATACCGTTCGGCCAAAGGCTGCAATACCCCGCGAAGGCGGTGTTCGCGTTCGGGCAGGGTGGTCAGCTCGATTTCCGCGCCGGAGAGGTTTTTCCCGGCGGGCATCACGTCGAAATAAGGGGTTTTATGTACGGCGGCCAGCGGGTCTTCGAGCCGGATCACGGCGTCGTAGGAGCCGGGCGCGGTGTTCTTGGAAAGACCCGTCCCCGAGGTGGCGTTGCCCTGCGGGTCAAAGTCACATAGGAGGACGCGCCGCGCCGCCTCGGCAAGGGCGTACGCCGTATTGACACAGGTCGTGGTTTTCCCCACGCCCCCCTTTTGATTGACGATCGCGATGATTTTTCCCATCATGAAACTTATTTTACCATATTTATTTCCCAAAAACAAGGGATAATATTTCCTGTCTTTTTACCGTTTTTTATGAAATAATTCTTGACAACCCCTCCCCTGTCTGTCATACTGTTTGACAAGCGCGATGACGGAGAGCGTTTCTCACAAGTTCCGTTCAGAGAGTTGCCGGGTGGTGCGAGGCAATACGGACAGAGGGGAGACTCCTCGCTCCTGAGCGTGTCCCTGTCTTGGATCAAGACGTTAAGCCCGAACCGGGTGACCGGCTTGGGGAACAAGGGTGGTAACACGTAAATATTTACGTCCCTTGGAGCTTTGCGCTCCAAGGGATTACTTTTCTTTTTACGAAAAAAGAAAAGTAACCAAAAGAAAAACGCATTAGGCGTTAGGGGGAATCATCATGGCGGAATTGCTGCATTCCACCATCGGCGGCTGGATGGACAAAATGGCGCGGGAGTACGGGGACTGCGACGCCCTCGTTTACCATGACCGCAACCTGCGGCTGAATTACCGCGAGCTCAACGACGTGGCGCGGCGGACGGCGCGCGCCTTGCTCGCGCTGGGCGTTCAAAAGGGCGACCATGTGGCGGTTTGGGCGACCAACACGCCGGAGTGGATATACACCCTGCACGGCTGCGCCAAGATCGGCGCGGTGCTGGTGACGGTCAACACCAATTATAAAATATTCGAGCTGGAATACTTACTGCGCCAATCGGACGCCAAAGTCCTCATCTTTTGCGACGGCATCAAGCAGAGCGATTACCATGAGATTTTGGGCGAGCTGCTGCAAGATTTATCCCGCGTCCCGGTGCTGGAGCATATTGTCCATATGAATGAGCCGGGCGGGCGGAAAGCCGCCAAAGGGATCATTCCCTGGAGCGAGTTTATCCGGCGTTCCGTGGAAACCCCTGCTGAAACGCTGAAAACAATCCAAGCCGGGCTGGATGAGCACGAGATCATCAATATGCAGTACACTTCCGGCACCACCGGGTTTCCCAAAGGCGTCATGCTGACCCATCACAACATTTTGAACAACGGATTCTTCATCGGCGAGAACATGAAATTCACCGAAAAAGACCGGCTCTGCATCTGCGTGCCGTTTTTTCACTGCTTCGGGCTGGTGCTGGCGCAGATGGCCTGCATCACCCACGCCACAGCCATGGTTCCGGTGGAGGTTTACAGTCCCAAAGCCGTGATGGAAACGGTGCAGGCAGAGCGGTGCACCGCCCTGCACGGCGTCCCGACCATGTTTATCTTTATTCTCGATCACCCCGATTTCAAGCAATACGACTTTTCCTCCCTGCGCACCGGGATCATGGCGGGCAGCACCTGCCCCATCGAGGTCATGCGGAGGGTCATCGCCGAAATGAATCAGAGGGAGTTGGTCATCGTCTTCGGGCAGACCGAGTCCAGCCCGGGCATGACCATGTCCAGCACCGGCGATTCCTTAGAGCGGCGTGTCTCTACCGTCGGACGTCTCCTGCCTTTCTGCGAGGGAAAGATCATCGACCCTGAAACAGGGCTGGAGGTGCCGCCCGATACGGTGGGCGAGATCTGCACCCGGGGGTATCACATCATGAAAGGCTATTATAAAATGCCCGAGGCCACCCAAGCCGCCATTGACAAAGACGGCTGGCTCCACACGGGGGATTTGGGTACATGCGACGAAGAAGGATATTATGTCATCACCGGGCGGCTGAAAGACATGATCATCCGGGGCGGCGAAAACATCTATCCCCGCGAGCTGGAGGAGCTGTTATACACCCATCCCGACATTCAGGATTCTCAGGTTGTGGGTGTGTCGAGTCAAAAGCTCGGCGAAGAGGTTTGCGCGTTCGTTGTCCGGCGGGCGGGTTCGTCCTTGACAGAGGAAAACGTCAAAGAGTATGTAAAAACCAAAATGTCCCGGCACAAAATCCCCTCTTATGTTATCTTTGCCGAAACTTTCCCCATGACGGCGTCGGGGAAAATACAAAAATACAAACTGCGCGAACAGGCGGAGGAACTGGTCAAACATGAAGAAGTATGAGCTGCGGTATTTGATCCTCGCCGGGTTATTTGTCGCGCTGGATATTATCTGCACCCGCTTCCTCCCGGCATATTTCCTGCCGCCGGGCACGTTTTTAGTCCGTGTCGGTCTGCAAGCCCTGATCTTTGCGCTGGCCGGATGGACGATCGGCCCCGGCTGGGCGATGGGGATGGGGATGGCGTCGGACGTTGTTGGCGTATTGATCAACCCCACTGGAACAGGTCAGTTTTTTCCAGGCTATACCCTCACGGCGGGGCTGAGCGGACTAATGTATGGATTGATCCTGTATAAACGCAAACCCCACCTTTTGCGGGTCGTCCTAGCGGCGGCGGCGCATATGCTGCTGATTGCTTTGCCGCTGACGTCGCTGTGGTTCATGATGCAGGGATATTACCCGTCGTTTTGGTCATCGTTTTGGCTGGCACTCCCCTATCGCGCCGCATTGATACTGCCATATTCTCTGCTGATTTTTGGATTGCAAAAGGTTTTGGCAAACCCTGTGAAAAAACTATGACCTACGACGTTGCCGTGATTGGCGCGGGGCACGCGGGCATCGAGGCCGCGCTGGCGGCGTCCCGCCTCGGTTGTTCTGTCGTCTGCTTCGCCACACAGCTCGACGCCGTGGGCAACATGCCCTGCAACCCCTCGGTCGGCGGCACGGCTAAGGGTTGTTTGGTGCGCGAGATCGACGCGCTGGGCGGCGAGATGGGCAGAGCCGCCGACGCCTGCTGCATTCAATATCGGATGCTCAACCGCGGCAAAGGCCCGGCGGTTCATTCGCTGCGCGCCCAAGCCGACCGAACCGCCTACCGCGCCCATATGAAAGGCTTGCTGGAAAAGCATGTAACACTGAAACAAGCGGAAATCATATCAGTTGACAGTGGACAGTGGACAGTGGACAGTTATAGGCTTACGGCGGCGACCGGGATGGTTTATACGGCAAAAACGGTTGTCGTCGCGGCCGGGACATTCCTCAACAGCCGCGTTTTGACCGGAAACCACATCCGTCAGGCGGGGCCGGACGGGCTGCTTCCGGCGGTCGGGTTGTCGGAATCGCTGGCGCGGATGGGGCTGCGCCTGCGGCGGTTCAAGACGGGGACGCCGCCCCGGGTGCTGGGGCGGACGGTTGATTTCAGCAAGATGGAGCGGCAGGACGGGGAGGACACCGTCCCGTTCTCGTTCACAACCCCCCGCCCGGTGAAAAACCTTGCCTCCTGCTGGATGACATGGACAAACGAAACCGTCCACACCATCCTGCGGGAAAACTTCGACAAAAGCCCGATGTTTTCCGGCGTGATCGAGGGGGTGGGGGCGCGCTACTGCCCGTCGATCGAGGATAAAGTCGTCCGATTCGCCGGCAAAAGCCGCCACCCCGTTTTTTGCGAGCCGATGGGGCTGGATACCGATGAATACTATTTGCAAGGTCTTTCATCGTCCATGCCGGAAGAGGTGCAGGTACGAGCCGTACGCGCCATTGAGGGGTTAGAACATGCCGAGTTTACAAGACCGGGCTACGCCATTGAATACGATTGCGCCGACTCGCTGGACTTTACCCCGTCCCTGATGGCGAAGCGGCACAAAGGCCTATTCGGGGCGGGACAGATATTGGGTTCGTCCGGGTACGAAGAGGCGGCGGCGCAGGGGCTGGCCGCGGGGGTTAACGCGGCTAGATTTGTGCAGGGGAAAGAGCCGTTCACCCTGCCGCGCACGTCAAGCTATATCGGCACCCTGATCGACGACCTCGTGACGCGCGGCACCGAAGAGCCTTACCGTATGATGACATCGCGGAGCGAAGTCCGCTTGCTCTTGCGGCAGGACAACGCCGACGCCCGCCTGACGCCGCTGGGATACGAAATCGGGCTTGTGTCAAAAGAGCGGCATGACGCCGTTACCGCAAAGTACAAAGCGGTGGAAGAGGAAATCGCCCGGCTGGAGAAAGCACACTTAACGGCGCAGCTGCGCCGCCCGGAAATGACGTATAAATCGCTGGTGCCGGATTCCGTTTTATCTGACGAGAACCAAGAGCAAGTAGAGATACAAGTCAAGTACGAAGGTTACCTCCGCCGCCAAAAAACCCTGCTGGAAGAGATGGCGCATATGGAAAACCGCGCTCTGCCGGAGGGGATCGATTACCTCGCCATACAGGGTTTGCGGATCGAGGCGCGGGAAAAACTAAACCGCGTCCGCCCGGAGAACCTGGGTCAGGCGTCGCGGGTATCGGGCGTCAACCCGGCGGACTTAACGGCGCTGATGATTTGGCTGAGGGGGCATTGACATTGCATATACATTGCGATATAATCATATCAAGGAGATGATACTATGAAAACCACCAATTACAATATACGTCTTGATCCCAAAGTGAAAATCCAAGCAGAAGAAACCTTCGCTGCTTTCGGCTTAAAATTGAGTGAGGCCATCAATGTGTTTCTGCATATGTCGATCAATCAGCATGGCTTCCCCTTTGAACTCCGTGAACCGAGGTTAAAAGCAGAAGTGCTGCAAGCAATGGAGGAAACCGAACAAATCATTAAGGAATATTCAGATGGAACACGCAAGCCTAAGCCATATAAAAATGCTCATGATTTTCTTCAAGAAATCCTCGACGAAGGTGATGAAGAGGATGTATGAGATAGATCGGTCTGTCAAGTCATTCCGCCGCAGCGTTCGCTCTGTAGCCAAACGTGGATATGATATGCATAAACTCGAACACACTATTGATTTGCTGGCAAGCGGTCAACCCATGCCGCCGAAATATAAAGACCATCCTCTGAAAGGAAACTATAAAGGCTATCGTGAATGCCATGTTGAAGGAGAAGGCGATTGGCTGCTGATCTATCAAAAATACGATGATAGACTGATTCTTGTTTTGACTGCAACCGGAACCCACGCGGATTTATTTGAATAATGGCTGAGTGATGGACGGAATAGACTATACACATTTTTTCCCGCAGGTTCTGCAAGCCGTGCCGACCGATGATTATATGATATACGCGTATTTCAATGACGGCTCTGTTCATTGCTATGACGTCAAACCTCACATCAAACCGGACACGGTTTTTTCCCCGCTGGCAGACATCAAGGTGTTCAAATCAAACCTGACCGTACTGAATGACACGGCGGCATGGGATATGAGCGGTGACAGAGACCCATATACCTGCATCGACCTCGACCCGGAGACATTGTTTCAGACCCCGGAGGTTGACGATCCGTTGGACGGTTGATTCAGTGAGCCTGACCTATTCAAGTTTTGCCTTTAGAAACTCATCCATACGGATAAACATTCGGCGTTTTCGATTGAAACTCCTTTAGCAAGGTGATTTTTTCCGCACCGTCAAAAGAAACGATGGAAACCCCGTTAAACCCGTCGATAACCCCTCCGCATTCGCACTTGAAAAACCATTCGCAAACGCACATGTTTCCCGAATGGATAAAGGATATGACATTCCATTCCAAAACGGTATTTTCCTTCGTCCAATCCTTAAACCAAGAGACGATATGCTCTTTATTTCTGTAAGCCGGCCCCCACGATTCAATATACACGGCTTCGTCGGCAAATGAATCTTGAAAAACATCTGCCTCTTTTGTTATCCATGAATGAAAGCAGTTTTGGATCAGCAATTCACGTTTGTTCATTACTTGCCCTCCTGACATGACAGCACCACCACAACCACCTGCGGGCGGTTTAGAAACCTCGGGAAATAGGTATCCCCCAGCCCCCGGCTGACGACAACCTGCGTATCCCCCTGACGGAGCAGCCCCGATGTGCCTTTTGGGAACCATTCACGTGCCGGGCCGCGCAAGCCGTCGGTGAACGGCAGGCGGATGACGCCGCCGTGGGCGTGTCCGCTCAGCACAACGTCGAATCCGGAATGGGTATAGTCTATGTCATGCCGATGGCTTAATAGAAGAGAGAACAGTTCCGCGTCCTGTTCCCGCTCGATCATTTGGCGCAATTCGTGGACATTCGGTTCCGTCCTCGGCCCGTTGGGGTCGCACAGCCCGGCGAGGATGATCCTCTCCCCGCCGCGCTCCAAAGTGCAAAAACTGGAATCCAGCCACACCCCGCCGCTTTCGGTCACAGCGTCTTCGAGACGGGTGATCAAGCGGTTCCGTCCCATATAGGCCGTTTTTCCGTCGGCCGACCACTCGTGGTTCCCTGTCACATAGTAAACAGGCGCGATGGCCGTTAGTTTGGGCAGCAGCTCAACGGCATAGGAAAACGCCTCCACCGAATCGATCAGGTCGCCGGTGAGGGCAATCATATCGGGTTTGGCGTCACGCACCAGGCCGAGCAGGGTTTCGTTGTCCTTGCCGAAGGTTTTTTGATGCAGGTCGGAAAGCTGAACGATCCGAAACCCGTCGAAAGCCTCAGGCAGACGGTTTGACCGCACCGTGACGGTCTCCGTTCCCGGCGCGTTGTTGGAGAGGTGCAGCTCCAGCGGTATCCAAAACAACAGAGCCGCTGTGATAACAATCGCAATCAAGCCGCTTTTGGATATTCTACGCTTTGTCGCGCCACGCGCGCGTTCGGCGGACGGGGCGAAAAGTGAATTTCCGCCTCCTGCCGTCCGGCGGGGCAGCTCCCGCTTCCCGGACACTAACGCTTAACTCTTACATAGATCAATTTACCATTGTTGGCGTTGCCTCGGAAATCGACTTCAAACTCCCCGCAGTTCTCCACCATGCTGGAGAGCTTCTTATACCCATAGTTGCGCGAATCGAAGTCGGGGCGTTTCTTTTGCAGCAGGGAACCCAGCTCGCCGAGATAGGCCCAGCCGTCGTCGTCGCCGATGTCCTCGATGGTTTGGGAGATATATTCGATTATATCCCGAGGAATGGGCGTTTTCATCTTGCCATCCGTCTGCGGCTGCGCAACCGGGGCTGCCGGGATCACAGCCGGAGCCGCCGCCGCCGTTTGCGCGACGGTCAGCGGAGCCGGGGCGGCTGCCGCCGGAACCCGTCTCTTCGGCTGAGGCCTTGGCGCGGGTGTGATCGGCGCGGCCTGCTTGGCCAGCACTTCGATATAGATAAAACGGTCGCACGCCACGATAAACGGGCTGGGCGTCTTGCGCTCGCCGAGACCGATGACCTTCTTCCCGGCCTCGCGCAAACGGATGGCCAGACGGGTGAAATCGCTGTCGCTGGAGACGATGCAGAAGCCGTCCATATTGCCGGAGTAGAGGATGTCCATCGCGTCGATGATCATGGCCGAGTCGGTGGAGTTTTTCCCGGTGGTATACCCGTACTGCTGGATGGGCGTCAGCGCGTTTTCCAGCAGGTCGTCCTTCCATTTGGAGAGGTTGGGCGTCGTCCAGTCGCCGTAGATGCGCTTGAGGGTGGGATTGCCGTAAACGGCGATCTCCTCCATAATGGCTTTGATATACCGGCGCGGCACGTTATCGGCGTCGATCAGCACCGCCAGCCGCAGGTCTTGGTCTTGCATTGCATGTCCTTCTTTCTTTGCCGGGCATAGGGGTTTGGTTCAGCCTGCCGTGATAATCTGCTTCGCGCTTGCTGGTTTTTTGGCTGTGGCGGCTGTCCATAACTCGACATTTTCTGTGACATTCAGCACATCTAACGTTCCTTTGCTTCCATATAACGTGGGTGCCGTTTTGCCGACGATTCTAGCATGTGAGCCCTTCTTGACCGCTATAACCGCGGTTGCCGGTTTCTTCACTTTGCCTTCTTTATCGGTCTTCTCCGCTTTGGATTTCACCTTGTACGACGGGGCTTTCAACGCGCCTGACACGCTAATTTTTTTGGGCTTGCTGGCGGCGGTATACACGTCGCCGTCCCGCGAGGGGGCGGTACGGATGAAATAAACGGTTTTAGACGGCTTTGACCCTTCCAGCCCCAGCACCGGAATCCCGTTTGTCAAGCCCGGGTAAAACTGCCCGTACCCTCTTTCGTCCACCGTCTTGCCCGACGCGACGCCGATCAGTATGTCCGCTTTAACCGCGGCTGTGCCGCCTTTGGCCGTCAGCAGCCAGTCGCCGGGGGTCTCGCCCGAATTGTCCGCGCCGATGAGGTAGTTTACGGTCAGCTTTGGAGCCGGGGCGCGTTTGTTGATTTTCGGGAAGGCGATGATGGTCGCGTTGCCGTTCGGCTTGCCTTTCACTTCGCCGTTTTGAGCGTTCTCATTAAAGTTGTCCGTCAGCCATAACGTCATGCCCTTGTTGAGCAGTTTGACCATCTGCGCTTCGGTAAACGTCCCTTTTTTCCATTTTGCCCCGCCATCTGTACTGTAAGCGACGCTGCTGTACGTAGCCGGAAGGGTGAGCGTCTCTTTGGTGAGGTTGATAATCGCGTTTTCTTCTTTCGCGTCGTCCGGTTTCTTGCCGTTTTTATATTGGAAAGTGGTTGCCGTGACGATAACGTCTTCCACCCCTTCATAGTCGATGCCGCTTTGGGGGCCGGGGACAAATCCCTCATACACCTGAACGCTGTCTATCCAAAAATCGGCATAATCGCCGGATAAATATGATCCTGCCTGAACCCGTATCCCTTGCATTTGGCCGGGGGTATCCTCGTCAATCATATGCGTTTCGATCATCCCCGTATAAAACAGGGTTACATTCGTCCCTGATTTTTGGTCGTAACGCATATACGGGCCGTCGGTTTGCAGAAGATGGAATGTTTGCATCGTGCTTGCGTGTACATTGACGAAAACCGTGTACACCGTATCCGGCTGTAAAAACCCGCGTTTTACGACATCCACGGCGTCCCAGTCGTTATACCTGTCGGTGACTTTAATAGACGCGCCGTCTTTTTTATACGCCGGGCCCCCTGTTCTCGCCATGAAGGTTTCATACGCGGCGGGGTTTTGCGAAAAGGCTTCATGTCTTGCCGATACGGCTTCGATCGCGTCAATAAGGTCTTCTGTCAGCTCATACAGGAGCGCGCCTTCCGCATCCTTGATTTCAATGCTTTCGACCCAAAAGTCCCCTGTTTCATCCCAGTTGGTTTGCAGCTGCACCCCCATTGCGCCGCCGTTGACCGTATCTTCTTCCATTTCGCCTGTGTATGTCAATTCCACACTCGTGCCCGTTTCGGAGGCCAGCTCCTTCCATGGAGCATCGGTTTGCTGAAGCCTAAAGGTTGTGGGGACGCTGGATTGAACCTTGACAGAAATGGCATACTCCGTGTCAAGCTCAAGAAATTCACCCCTGATCATTTTAAGTCCTGCCCAAGATTCAGTTCTATCAAAAATTTTAAGTTTCATTCCGTCCTTCGCATATTTCGCAAAGCCGACATTGCATGAAAGAAACGCGATGTCTGACCCCATGCGCCGCCGAGGAACCGATCGATGATGTCCTCCGTCATTTCATACAGCAGCACCGGTTCGTCCGGCTGATCCGCCGCCAGAGCGGTACCCGGCAGCACTCCTGCCAATAACGCAACCGTTAAAATGATACTAAGTAATTTCTTCATCCGCTATAACCCTCATTTCCTTTATCATAGATTCAGTATATACATCCGATTCGGCTTCGTCAAGGGCAAAGATGCCGGAGAACTTGACACATTCTATAAAGCCACATATAATCATCCCATGATGAAAGTAGCCGTAACCGTCATATGCGTTGCCTTGACCCTGCTGCAAGGCGGTTTTCCCGACGCCGTTTGGGCGTTGTGCGGGGTTTTGGCACTCATCTTCCTGCTTGCCAAGGCGAAAAAGACGCCCCGGCTCCCCGTCCTGCTCCTTATGCTTTCTTTCCTCGCGGTGTATCTCATTTCGGCGGCGGTTCACGGATGGCCTTACGAATCCCTCGCCGTACTCTGCAAAGTCACGGTGGCCTTTCTGCTGTTTTGGGCATTTATCAACATGGAAACGGACGCCGCCCAAACCCTCTTCGCTGCCGGGATGGCTGTCGCCTTGATCGGCTATGCCGCCTTCTGCGGCTTGCTGCCGTGGAACGGGGCGGTGGTGTCGCAAAGGCTGCAAAGCGTTTTTGAATACGCCAACTCGGCGGCTCTCTTCCTCGGCGCGGCGGCGTTTATGACGCGGAATGACCCGAAACGGGCGGCATACGCGCCGTTTTTGGAAACAGCCCTGCTGCTGACGCAATCGGTCGGGGCCATTGCGGTTTACGCGGCCGGATGGGGGCTGCGTTTGCTGACCCATAAAGAAACCAAAGCCGCTCCCCTGTTCTGCGGGGCGGGGTTTTCCCTGCTCGCCGCCGGGTCTGTGTATGCGCTGGTTTATGTGGCGGGCGTTCCATTTTTGGGCGCGCTGCCGCCCCTTTTGCTGCTTGTTTTCCGCAAGCAAATCAAGCGTTTGTCCGATACACTGGCGGCGCGGAAATGGGTACTTTTTACAGGCGTTGGGTCTTGCATAATGCTGCCAGTTATGGTATTCTATTCCCGTGGGCTTCGCCCCCTGGCTACGGCGGGCGAACGGCTGACCCATATGTCGGACGGGCTGCGGGTCATGACGGACAACCCGTTGGGGATCGGCCCCGGCCGGTGGGCGTTTGAGAGCTACGCCCTCCAGTCGTCGGACTATACCGTGACAAAAATACATAGCGAGATCGTCTCCATCGGCGTGGACGCCGGATTTTTGGCGGTTGCGGCGGCACTCCTCCTGTTGGGGATTTGGCTCAAGGGGCGCGCATGGGATGCGCATTCCATCTGCGTTGTGATGATCCTGCTGGGCGCGGCAATGGACATCCCCTTTTCGTTTTGCTCCATCGTTTTCATCACCGCTTTGCTTTCGGCCAAAACCTCCTCCAAACCCCTTTCGATTCCCCCTCCCGCGCGGCTCTTCTTTTTGCTGCCCCTTGTGCTGTGCGGTCTTGTTTTCACACAGTCGGTCATCAAAAATCAGGCCGAGCGGACGATGCAGCCGCAGCTCCTTGAAAAGCTCCCCGTCCGCAACGACACCGAAGCCATCCTCTCCCGGATGAATATGGCTCTGGACATGGGGCGGCATGACAAGCTGGACGAAGCCTTTGCCTCACTGAAAGAGCCCAACGCGGAGGCGTACGCCTATTTGGCGCAGTCTTTGGCGCGGCGCGGGGAGTTTGAGGCCGCCGAGGCCGCCGCGATGAGGTGTATCGAACTCAGTCCCCATCAAGCAATGGGTTACGACCTGTTAACATATATCCCCCAAATAAAGAATGGAGGCTTTTACCCATGAAAAAACAGCTGAAAACCGTATCCCTTCTCCTGGCGATCGTATTTCTTCTCTCCGCTTTGCCCGGAACCGTCATCGCGGCCGCCGGGGGTCTTGTAAACATCTTGGTGCAGCCGACGCTGGTCTTTGAGCGCGTCTACGCGTTCAGCGACGGCTTGGCCATGGTCGTTACAAAAGACCAAAAGGTCGGCTATGTCGACAAAACCGGGAAATACGTCATCCAGCCCATCTACGACGCGGGCGGCGAATATTTCACCGAAGGCTTGGTGCAGGTCGCCACAGGCAACTGGGAAGACGGATACAAATACGGCTACATCGACAAAACAGGCAAGGTCGTCATCCCTCTGAAATATGCGCAGGCCGAAGCGTTTGATGACGGCTTGGCTTTGGTTGCCGAAGGCAACTGGGACGATGGGTTCAAGTACGGTTTCATCAACAAAACCGGCGCGGTTGTCGTCCCGCTGGAGTACGACTACGCCGGCAACTGGTTTTATGACGACATGGTGCGGGTCGCCAAAAGCGATGCGGAAGGCAGATATAAATACGGCTTTATCAACAAATCAGGCGGGGTCGTCATTCCGCTGCAATACGACAGCATCGGGTATTTTTACGACGGTCTGGCGACGGTTTACCAATATGACGAAAGCACCTATCTTTACAAGGTCGGATTCATCAACAAGTCCAACACCCTCGTTATTCCCATGGATTACAGCGGAGCCGATTCTTTCAACAACGGCATCGCCGTCGTCTCCAAATACGGCGACGACGGATCAAAGTACGGCGCCATCGACACAACAGGCAAGGTCGTCGTTCCGCTGGTATACGACTATATGTACGGATTCAGCGAAGGGTTGGCGGCGGTCTACAATTATGACGATAACTGGAACACGAAATACGGTTATGTCGACACGACCGGCAAGATCGTCATCCCGATGGAGTATGACGACGCCGACAGCTTTTACGACGGGATGGCGAGAGTTCGTAAAGGCGATTGGAGCACCGGGAAATACGGCGTCATCGGCAAGGACGGAAAGGCCATCATCCCGCTGGAATATGAAATGATCGGCTGGGGACTCTACGATGATTTGATCGCGGCCAAAAAAGACGGCAAATGGGGTTACATCAACAAAGCGAACAAACTTGTCATCCCCCATATGTTCTCCTATGCCTATTCATTCTACAACGGCATGGCCGAAGTCAGCAAAGGCAGCTGGGAAGCCGGAGGGGAGAAATGGGGCATCATCGACACGACCGGAAGAAACATCTTGCCTTTTGATTACAATTATGCGTATACCATGGGCAACGGGCTGATCTCCGTTCAAACATACAACGAGGCGGAAGGGTATAAAACCGGCTTGGCCGACATCTCAGGCAAGATCGTCCTGCCCGTTGAATACAACCAAATGATAGGAGCATACAGCGGCCCGGGCTGGATCGGCGTAGGGAGCTGGGAGAAAGGCTTTACGTGGGGCATCATCGAAGTCACCCCCTCCTATGAAGCGTATGACCCCAAAGCCCTTGACGAACCGAGCAGCTGGTTCCAAGAATGGCTGGATGAAGCGTTGGAATACGGCATCCTGCCCGCCGACATGCAAATCGGGTATCAGCGGAACATCACACGCGCCGAGTTCTGCGCCTTGGCGGTTGCCCTGATCGAAAAAGCCACCGGGAAAACGATCACCGAACGCGGTAGTTTCGCCGACGACGAGGGCGACATCAATATCCAAAAAATCGGCGGCCTTACCATCGTGAGCGGAACGGACGCGGCAAAGAATCTCTTCTCTCCCGATCAGGGTCTCAAGCGATATGAAGCCGCCCTCATCCTCGACCGTATCGCAAGGCGGGAAGGCGCGTTCAACAAACCGCTGCCCGAAGGAACCGCGGCTTTCACCGACATCCAAAACCTGCCGGAAGGCTGGGTGGCCGCCATCAATCGTATGCGCGGGGTCTCCCCCGGCATCATGAGCGGCAAAGAAGGCGGCATCTTCGACCCGTACGGCTCGTATACAACCGAGGAAGCCATCACCACAATGGTGAAACTGTACAGGCATTATATCGCGTGACCAAAGAGCTCTACATCGAAAAATCCCTGCTGAAAAAGAACTATCAGGAGGTGTGCGGCCGGTTATCCGGCGCGCACCTCTTGGCGGTGTTGAAAAACAACGCCTATGGACTTGGATTGCTGCCGATGGCGCGGTTTTGGCGCGAAGCGGGTATCCGCCGCTTCGGCGTGGGCGACCCTTCCGACGCGGCACAGCTCCGCGCCGAGGGGTTTACCTCGGAGGAGATCCTCCTCCTGCGTTCGACCGCCGTGCCGGAGGAGATCAACGCGCTGCTCGATCACAATGTGATCGCCACCGTCGGGTCGCAGGAGGCGGCTCTTGCCCTCTCCGGCATCGCCGAAAAACGCAGCGCGGTTGCCGAAGCCCATATCTGCATAGACTGCGGGACGGGGACTTACGGCTTCTTACCGCGCGAGACCGACAAAATCTATTCCATTTTTTCGTATATGCAGAACATCGCCGTCTCCGGGGTGTATACCCACCTGCCGGGCAACCTGTCTTTGAAGAAAGCGCGGGCTTGCCTCGATGAGTTCGACGGCGTTTTGTCCGCCCTGCGGGAACAGACCTATGAAACGGGGCTTGTACACGCGCTGGGTTCAACAGCCCTGTTCCGGCATCCCGGCTTGCCTCAATACGATTTGGTGCGCGTCGGGGCCGCCATGACCGGGCGTATCCCCGGGAAAACGGGGTTGAGCCATGTGGGGGCGGTCATCGCCCCGGTCACCGATGTGCGCTGGATCCCGGCCGGGGCGTTGGCGGCCGAGCGGCTCAAACTGCGCCGTTCCATCCGCGCCGGATTGATCCCGGTGGGATACGCCGACGGAGCCTTGATGAGCAGACCGGCTTACACCAAACTGTTTTCACTCACCAAAGCGCGGCGGGGTCACGGGAAAGTCCACGTCAAACTGGATACCGGGGAAGAAGCCGCCGTCCTCGGCATGATCGGGCAGAACCACATGCTGGTTGACCTGACACAGCTGCGCGCGGCCGCCGGGACATTGGCTAGGGTGGAGGTTGACCCGCTTTTCGCCGGAACGCTGGCGAGACGGGTACAGTGACAGTTGATAGTGGAGAGTGGACAGTTGACAGTTGAAGAGACGTTGGCCGCGTATGCGGACAGGAAGACGGCGCGGTTTCATATGCCGGGGCATAAGGGAGTGCTGCCGCCGCCGTTTGACGGGGTCGCGCCGCTGGATGTGACCGAGCTTTCCGGCACGGGGGATTTATATCACGAGCGGGAGGGAGCCATCCGCGCTTCCGAGCGCGTGATGGCGGCGCATTTTCACGCGCGGGATTGTTTTTACCTGACCGGGGGCGCGACGCAGGGCATTTACGCCATGCTGAGCGCGGCGACCCGCCCGGGGGACACCGTTCACGTCGCGCGGAATTGCCACCGCGCCGTTGTCAACGCGCTGGCTCTTCTCGATTTACGCCCGATATGGCATGACAATGGAGAGTGGACGGTGGATAGCGGACAATTGTGTATCTATACGTCGCCGGATTACTACGGCAACATCCCTCCGCGGCCTCGGACGGACGGGCTGGTGCTGTGCGACGCGGCGCATGGGGCGCACTTGCCGTTTTGCTTGGATGATTACACGCCGCCCGGGAACCTTTGGGTGGCGTCGGCACATAAAACCCTCGGGGCGTTGGGTCAAACCGCCATGCTCTTCTCCGACAGAAGCATATCGGCGGAACTGTTGCGGGAACAGACGGCTGTCTTCGGCACGGCGTCGCCGTCCTTCGTCCTGCTGGCGTCGCTGGACGCCGCCGCCGTTTCGGGCGGCGGGGATTGGTCAAGGGTCATCGCCTTTTCCCAAACCATGAAAGAAAAAGATAAACGCATCCTCCAAACCGCCGACCCGGCCAAACTGACCGTCGTCACCGGAGACGGGATTGGCGACGCTAGGCGGCTGGAAGAGGAAGTCGGCGTGGTCTGCGAAATGGCCGACAAAGACAACATCGTCTTCATGCTCTCCCCCCACAACACCGAAGAAGATTTCAACCGTCTGGAAACGGCCCTAGAATCCATCCCCCCCCGCCAACCCCCGAACCCCCAACTATCCACTATCCACTATCCACTGTCCACTCCCATGTCGCCTCATGCGGCATTTTTCGCCCAACGGGAGCAAGTCCCGCTGGCCGCCGCCGAGGGGCGGATCGCGGCGTGCGCCTTTGCCCCGCTGCCGCCGGGAATCCCCATTTTTGCCCCGGGGGAACGGATCGGCAAAAAAACACTCGAAATTCTCGCGGGGATGTGTTATACTGAGGAAACACCCATATGGGTGGTAAAAGAAGAGCCGAGCAGACCGCAAGGAGGCTAAATGATTAGCCGACCGGCTGCGGGCGTCGTGAGGCTTGACAGGAGGAATACCTCATATGAAACTGATTTTATCCATCATCAACCACGACGACGCGCACAGCGTCATCCAGCATTTGACGCAGGGGGGCTACCATGTCACCAAACTGGCCACCACGGGCGGCTTTTTGCAGGTGGGCAACGTCACCATCCTGATCGGCGTTGACGACGACAAGCTGACCGGAGCCATGGACATCATCGGAAAATTCTCCAATTCCCGCCGTCAGGTCATTCCGGCCACCAGCGAGATGGGAATGGGGATGTATTCCTCCATGCCGGTCGAGGTAACGGTGGGCGGCGCGACCGCCTTCGTGATGAATGTCGACGAGTTCAGGAAGTTCTAATCCCGTCATTCTCGAGGGCAGCGACCCGGAAACCCTGCGCCGGGAGGCGTTGAAACTCGCCGCCGGCTGGATGTGGGACGAGCGCAAGGTTTTGGCCGGGCTGCACGTCGATGTATCGGTGCTGGACAACGGCTCGGACGGCATGATCAAGGTGGATGACGTCCGCGCCATCCGGCGTGATTCTTTATTGCGCCCGTTTGACGGGGAGGTCAAAGTCTACATCATCGCCCACGCCCAAACCATGAACGGCAACGCCCAAAACGCGCTTCTGCGCATTTTGGAAGAGCCGCCGCCCTATGTCCGATTTGTACTGCTGACCCATAACGCCGGAGCGTTATTGCCGACGGTGCGGTCACGGTGCGTAACGCGGCGGGTTACGGCAGTTGATAATGGACAGTTGATAGCGGACAGTGATGGGGACGTTAAGAAAGCGGAGAGTTTTGTTGGCGCGCTGGATGACCCGTGGCGGAGGATGGCTGTGGTTTACTCGTGGGATCGGTTGTCCCGCGACGCTTTGAAGGGTGTTTTGACCGCCGTATTGACCTGTTTGCGCGACCGCTGTCTCCGGGACGGGGTCAAACCTGTTTATACGGATACAATACAAACGGTGTCGGGGCTTCTCCCGCCGCTCGATCTGAACGCATCCACCGGCTCGGTCATCGGCGCGCTGGCGGTTGTAAAGGAGAACTGAATTTGACGACTGTTGTGGGCATACACTTCAAAAAAGGGAGCAAGATGTATTATTTCGACCCTGTCGGCCTGACGCTGACCAAGGGGACGTCGGTCATTGTCGAAACGCAGTTGGGCACGGAATACGGCGTCTGCGCCACCGGGCTTTTTGAGGTGGAGGACGAACGGGTTGTTCCGCCTCTGCGCAGGGTGATCCGCAAAGCCACCGAATATGACAAACGGACGCTGGCGCAGGTGGTGGAAAAAGAGGCGCAGGCCATGGAAACCTGCCGCCGGAAAGTGGAAAGCCACGGCCTCGATATGAAAATCGTTGAAGTGGACTATTCCTTCGACGGCAACAAGATTATTTTCTATTTCACCGCCGACGGGCGGGTCGATTTCCGCGAACTGGTCAAAGACCTCGCTTCGGTCTTCCGCACCCGCATCGAACTGCGGCAGATCGGCGTGCGCGACGAAGCGCGGATGCTGGGCGGCTTGGGCGTTTGCGGCAAGCAATTCTGCTGTTCGTCTTTTTTGGAAGAGTTCCAGCCGGTCTCGATCAAGATGGCCAAAGAGCAAAACCTCTCGCTCAACCCGACCAAAATCTCGGGGACTTGCGGGAGACTGATGTGCTGCTTGAAATTCGAGCAAAGTGCCTATGAACACCTGCACAGCATCACCCCGCGTGTTGACAGCATTGTGCAGACGCCGCACGGCAAAGGGACTGTGACCGACGTTTCGCTGTTGCGCGGCAACATCAAGGTGCGGCTCGACAGCTCCCCCGATACGCCGCCCAAAGTGGTTCACCGCACCGATGTAAAAATCCTCAAGCCCGGACGTGCACACAATGAGGGTTCCGACCAATCATGATTTTCGATTCCCACGCCCATTATTGCGACCCGCGTTACGACGAAGACCGCGATCTATTGCTTGCGGCCATGCCGGACGCGGGCGTTGGCCGGCTTTTCATGCCCGGCTCGTCGCTTGACGATCAGGAAAAGATCATCCAAATCGCGGCGGGATATGATTTCATCTATGCCGGGGCGGGCATCCACCCGCATCACAGCGACGCGACTAAAGAGGATTTAGACAAGCTGGAGGGTTACTTACAACAGGCTTCGGCGCATAAAATCGTTGCCGTCGGCGAATGTGGGCTGGATACGTTCGCCGTCGAAGGATACCCCCCGCCTGACCGCGACGCCCAGCGCGCGCTGTTTGACGCGCAGCTGTGCCTGGCCGGGCGTTATGACCTCCCCGTCGTCGTCCACGACCGCGACGCGCATGAAGATTGCCTCGACCTGATCCGCGCCCATCCGGGGAACCGCACCCTCTTTCATTGCTTTTCCGGGGACGCCGGATTGGCCAAAACCCTGTGCGGCATGGGGATTTACATTTCCTTCTCCGGGATGCTGACTTACAAAAAAAACACGGAGCTGCGGGGGGCCGCCGCCGCCGTGCCGGATGAGTTTCTGCTGATTGAGACAGACGCGCCTTACCTCGCGCCCGAACCGCTGCGGGGCAAACGGTGCGACAGCACCATGATCCCGCATATCCTGCATGTGTTAGCTGAAGCGCGCGGGCAAACGGTTGAGGACGTTGAACGGTTAACGTGGGACAATGCGGTTAGGTTTTTCGGTTTGGCATAGAATAAGGTTGACACCAGCGATAGCGGCTGTTATAATTGGTGTTGAAGATGACCTCGCAGAGCCGCGAGGTCGGTAATCTAAAGAAAGCTCACTGAGAAGATGACCTCGCAGAGCCGCGAGGTCGGTAATCTAAAAAAAGCTCACTGAGAAGATTGAAGTGGCTTCCTATACGGGAGCCACTTCCGATTTGGAGGATTATCATTGAAATATATTTTCCTGACCCAGCAATTCTATGATGATTATGCACACTGCACCGAGATAGAGCAGAAACAGGAGAGACCTTACGTTCAGGTGTATATCAAGGTGAACGGGATTGATTTCGCCATTCCGTTTCGTTCGCATATCAAGCATAAATATGCCTTTTGGACTGATAAAGTTAGCCGCTGCGGTCTTGATTTTACAAAAACGGTTGTCATAGAAAATCAGAAATACATAGACGCAAACAAAAACCCTTACATACGCCCGGACGAGCATAAAGCGTTGCTGGGCAATGAACGGGCCATTGAACAAGGGCTGCTCAAGTTTTTACAGACATACAGGAATGCAAGGTTAACCCCGAACAATCACGCGAAAGGGCTTTTGCTGCGGTATTCATCCCTTCAATATTTTGAAAAGTACATTATCTCATAGGGGTCGCGTCATGCTTTCGGTTTTTCAACCTCGCCTAACGGTGTGTTCTTCCCAATATCCCGGATGCCTTTCCGTTCCCGCACAGCCTCCACCGAGAGATGAACCCCGGAAGCTGTAAAAATTACGCAAGGCCCTGCGCCGTTCGCCGCTGTTATTTTATCCATCATAGTCTATTTCTCCTTCCTGCCGTCATATCGTTAGTATGCCGCGCGCGGGTGAACACTATGTCTGT
Organism: Oscillospiraceae bacterium; assembly: GCA_009782475.1. Classification (GTDB taxonomy): domain Bacteria; phylum Bacillota; class Clostridia; order Oscillospirales; family UBA929; genus UBA929. The sequence continues at coordinate 21,716 of WRIZ01000035.1, forward strand.
TCACCCGTTTGCCTCATGAGCATTTCTTCCGCGTCGCATTGCAGCTGTATGAGCATATTGACCATGTCGGTGACGCCATGTTTTCGGAGAGGTTAAGGCTATTAAGGCATGAGCACAACCTTTCACAAAATGAATTGGCTTCTGTTTTAGGTTATAGCAGAACTGCTATTTCTGCATATGAGCTTGGGAGAAACGAGCCATCGTTTACAGACTTGACGATTATGGCAGACTATTTCAATGTTAGCACCGATTACCTCTTGGGTCGATTAAACGCCCCAACGCCCCTATCAGAGAAGCAAAATAACGACGAAAAAGGCTCCGTCTATACAGAGGAAGCCTTGCAGTTGGCGTTGCGGATTAGTCAGCTTGCTCCCGATCATCGGGAGCGGGTTCTTGATTATGTGAGGTTGGTGGAGAATCAGCCGGATGCGGCGTCCCCAAAATAGAAACCGCCTGAACCATCACGGTTTCAGCGGTTTTTCATTTGGCGCTCCCGGCACGAATCGAACGTGCGACCCTCCGCTTAGGAGGCGGATGCTCTATCCCCTGAGCTACGAGAGCTTATGCAAATAGTATATCAGCCTCAAGGCCGGTTGGCAACACTGAAAAACGCCGCAATGACTTCCCGCTCGTCAAAGGGATGGCGGACGCCGCCGATCTCCTCATAGCACTGATGCCCCTTGCCGATGATTAGGACAAGGCTGTTTTCCGGCGCGATGGAAAGGGCGCGGTGGATGGCCTCTTTGCGATCGGGGACGATCTCATACCCGCCGCCCGCCTCACGGATGCCGGCGAGGATGTCTTCG
>WRIZ01000036.1 GCA_009782475.1 Oscillospiraceae bacterium
ACATAGGCTCCTTCTGTCCCGCAGATGTAGAAGATTTCGTGACCCTTTCCCGCTACATGAGAACCGTTTATACTCGGGCCGTAGTCTCTAGTGTGCGTGTGCGCAAATGCCTCCTGCACAGGCACCAATCCGATCATCATCGTAACGATCAGCAACAGGGATATTATGGTTTTAGCTTTACTCATGGTTTTTCGTTCCTTTCATTATAAATGGGTAAATAACCTTTGGCAAGCGATTTTACAGATTATTTCACCGTCTAAGGCGGGCGGATGATTAATCTACGCATTGAGAACAACCTCCTTTGTTGATTTGATCTCAATATAGCAGAGGATTGTGAACTATTGTTCTATAATAGTTCCATAATATAAAGGTTCTATATAAACGTAAAAAACACCTGTTACTAACAGATGTTACAAACATTTATTTCTAAAATGCGCTTGACATCGCTGTATAATCAGATATAATATTATCGTACAGTTGTTTCATTATTGAGAATGCGGGGTGAATGGAATGAGGTTTGATTTATCTTTGGACAAGCTGCCTATAGAATAGCAGGATTTAGCCGCTTTGATTGGAATAACGGCGTATTGTAAATTGGTTGAGACGTACGGAGGAGGCCCGCCGATTTATATTCCGCGTCTGGCCGAAGTTGAAAGAGAGCAGCGTGACGAAAGCATCCATAAAGAGTTTACTGGAAGGAATTACAAAGAACTTGCAAAAAAATACAGGTTGACTGAAATGAGCATCAAGAGGATTCTAAAGAAAGAAAGGCAGAAAGAAGCAGTAAACTAATATTCCTTATCGGACTTTATCGGACTTCGTTAAAATCACTTGCCAAATAAGGTGTAATGGTATACAATACCGTGTATGCTATTGTTTAGGAGGAATCGGGTATGATCTCTGCGGGTGATTTCCGCAACGGCGTTACGTTTGAAATGGACGGTCACGTCATGCAGGTGGTTGAGTTCCAGCACGTCAAGCCGGGGAAAGGCGCGGCTTTTGTGCGGGCGAAAATCAGGAATGTCATATCAGGGGGCGTCATCGAACGGACATTCAACCCCACCGACAAATTTGAAAACGCTTTCGTCGAACGGCGCGACATGGAGTATCTTTATGCCGACGAAGACCTATACTACTTTATGGACAACGAATCGTACGAGCAGATCCCCATCGGCAAAGACATCATCTCCACATGCCGCTTCGACCTTGTAAAGGAGAATATGGTCTGTAAGGTGTTGTCGTATAAGGGCAGTGTCTACGGCATCGAGCCGCCGACCTTCGTCGAACTGCTGGTCACCGAAACAGAACCGGGCGTGCGCGGCGACACCGCCACCAACGTCACAAAGCCCGCTACGATGGAAACAGGCGCGGTCGTCCGGGTTCCGATTTTTATCAACACAGGGGATATGCTGCGGATCGACACCCGGACAGGGGAGTATCTTGAAAGAGCGAAGTCATAGGAGGAACGTAAAAAAATGTATGCAAAAAAAGTTGAGTATCTCAAAGGGTTGATGGCAGGGTTGTCCCTTGACCCGAACACCAATGAGTATAAGCTGTTTACCGCCGTCATCGAAGCGTTGGACGCCTTCGGCGGCGCGCTCGGCGATGTGGAAGAGGATGTCACCGACCTCGAGGATACCATCGACGGGCTGAACGAGGAGATGGACGCTGTGAGCGACCTCTTGGACGGGGTTTTCGGAGAGAGCGGCGACGAAGAGAACATCCGCCCCTTCCCCGGCGGGGATGACGATAGCGAGGACGAGGAAAACGGGGAGTATGAAGTGACCTGCCCCGGCTGTTCGCACGTTTTTATTGTGGATGAGGATACCATTTTCAAAGGCAAGGCCTCCTGCCCATCCTGCGGCGAGAAGCTGACCTTTGATATAAACAGCGGCTGCGGCTGCGGGCATTGCCATGAAGGGCACGATGAAAAAGATGACGAGTGACGTCTTTGTCTTAGCGCATTACTATCAGGCAATGGACATCCAAAACGCCGCGGACGCGGTGGGCGATTCGTTCGAGTTGGCGAAAAAGGCGGCTTCTTCCCCGGCCAAAACACTGATTTTTTGCGGTGTGCGCTTTATGGCGGAAAGCGCGAAAATCCTCTGCCCTGAGAAACGGGTCATCCTGCCCGTTGAAAATGCGGGCTGCCCGATGGCCGATATGATCAAACCGGAAGATGTACAGAAGCTCCGAAAAGAACACCCGAAAGCCGCCGTGATGGCATATGTCAATACCTCCGCCGACGTCAAAGCCGAATGCGACATTTGCTGTACCTCTTCTTCCGCCGAACGGGTGGCGCGCAGTTTGGAGGAAGAGGAGATTATCTTCCTGCCTGACCGTAACCTCGGTTCCTATATCGCCTCTCTTGTGCCGGAGAAACGGTTTATCCTCTTTGACGGGCATTGCCCCGTCCATCAGCGCGTCACGGCGGAAGACGTCCGTTCCGCGAGAAGCCGGTTTCCGCAAGCGCAAATCTTGCTCCACCCCGAATGCCCGCCGGAAGCCGTTGCTTTGGCCGATGGGACAGGCAGCACTTCCTGGATTCTGAACGAAGTGGAAAAGGCTCCGCCGGGGACGAAATTCGTCATCGGCACCGAGACCGGCGTTGCGGAGCGTTTGCGGCAAACCGCGCCGGGGCGGGAATGTCACTTACTTATGTCGAATTTTGTCTGTGAAGATATGAAAAAGACGACGATGGACGATTTAACGCGCGCAATCAACGGGGGAGGGACGGTCATAGAACTGGATGAAGGCGTCATGAAGAGCGCGCGCGCCTCCCTGATGCGTATGATAAGTGTATGAAGACGGATGTATTGATTATAGGGAGCGGGCTTGCCGGGTTGTATACAGCTCTGCACATCGACGAGAGGCTGTCGGTACTGTTCGTGACAAAGGAGAGCATGGATGCCTCCAGTTCCTGGCTTGCTCAGGGCGGCATCGCGGCGGCTGTCTCGAAGGATGACGCGCCCGCTTACCATGTGGAAGATACCATAAAGGCCGGAGCCGGGCTTTGCGACGAAGAGGCGGTTCGTATTTTGGCTGCCGAAGGGCCGAAGGACATACGCCGCCTCATGGATATGCGTGTCCCGTTCGATCTCGATGAGGAAGGCGACCTTGCCATTACGCGCGAGGGCGGCCACACGCGAAACAGGGTGATCCACGCGGGCGGCGACGCCACCGGGCGTGAAACCGTTCGTGTTTTGATGAAACTGGCGGTCGGCAAACCAAACGTCACCTTTCTAGGTGATTGCTTCATCACCCAACTAACCCTCCATAACGGAGCCGTTTCCGGCGCGCAGGCGTTGATAAAAGGCCGTACGGAGCCAATCAGCGCACGCTGTACCGTTTTGGCAACAGGCGGGCTGGGGCAGATTTACGGCAAGACGACCAACCCTTCCGTCTCGACCGGAGACGGTTTCGCGCTGGCCTTACTGGCCGGGGCTGCTTTGCGGGATATGGAGTTTGTGCAGTTCCACCCGACCGGGCTGTATGACCCGGAACGAGGCGGCAACGCTTTTTTGATCACCGAGGCCATGCGCGGCGAGGGAGCGGTTTTGCGCAATACGGCGGGGGAACGGTTTTGCGATGAACTCGCGCCGAGGGACGTTGTATCCCGCGCCATTGTCGGCGAAATGGCCAAAACCGGGGAACAATGCGTAGTTTTGGACACAAGTTCCCTCTCAGCCAAGCTGTTCAAGCGGCGTTTTCCCACCATCTATGAAGAATGCGGCAAACGGGGGATCGACACAGCTATGATCCCGGTCTGTCCCGTACAGCACTATCAAGTGGGCGGCGTCCGTGTTGATCTGCACTCCCGTTCAACGGTTCCCGGCCTGTACGCGGTGGGGGAGGTTTCCTGCACCGGCGTCCACGGAGCCAACCGCTTGGCTTCCAATTCGATGCTGGAATGTTTGGTCTTCGGCCGGAGAGCGGCGATGGTCATAAACAGTGGACAGTGGACAGTGGATAGTGGACAGTTAACAGTAAACAACGCAGACGGATTACCGACTGAGTTGAAGCAACAAATTAGGGCATGTTGTGATACCTATGCTGGGATCGTGAGATCTGCGCCGGGATTGACGAAAGGGTTGGAAGAGATCAAGGGGATTCTTTCGGAAGGCCGGGATCACAATGACCGCGAATGGCTGGAAACGCGGAATATGGCTTTATCAGCACAGGCCGTCATATCAGCGGCTTTACAGCGGCGCGAGAGTGCCGGTACACACTATATACTATAATAAAAAGGATGGTGCATCGCATGTTTGACCTTGACAGCCTGATCCAAGTCGCACTGAAAGAAGACATCGGCTGGGGGGACATCACAACCGAAAGCTGTGTCCCCGCTGATTTACACGCAACCGGGGCGTTCATCGCCAAGGAGCCGATGGTTATCTGCGGATTGTTTACCATTCCCCGCGTTTTTAACACTTTGAGCAAGGATGTAACCATCAATCTGCATTGTCAGGACGGCGCGACCCTGCTGGCCGGAACGACCATTGCTGAAATCTCGGGGCCGGCGAGAGCCATCCTGACCGGGGAGCGCACAGCCCTGAACATTTTGCAAAGGCTGAGCGGCATTGCCACACGGACGCACGAGGCCGTAAACGAAGTGGACGGTACACAGGCAAAAATATGTGATACCCGTAAAACGACGCCGGGTCTGCGCGAACTGGAGAAATATGCCGTACGCATCGGCGGCGGTTCCAATCACCGTATGGGTCTGTCGGACGGCGTATTGATCAAAGACAACCACATCGCTTCGGCCGGGGGCATTGAAAAAGCTGTCATGGCCGCGCGGAAGCGCGTACCGCATTCCATCAAGATCGAAGTGGAAACGGCGTCGCTTGACGAAGTGCGCCAGGCCATCAACGCGGGCGTTGACATCATCATGTTTGACAACATGGACACATCGACGATGGCCGAAGCCGTCAAACTGGTCAACGGGCGCGCCATGACCGAAGCGTCGGGCAACATGGGTGAGAAAAACCTGCGCGAAGTTGCCTTGACCGGGGTTGACCTGATCTCAATCGGCGCGCTGACGCACACCGTCCATGCCGCCGACATCAGCTTGAAAATCGGCTCGGCGCGGGAGAGCGTGTGAGCTTCACCCTTTTAGCATCCGACGGTCTTGCGCGGCGGGGTTGTTACCAAACGCCGCACGGGTCGATTGAAACGCCGGTATTTATGAATGTTGCCACACAGGCCGCTATCAAAGGCGGCCTGTCGTCCGTTGATTTACAGACTGTTGGTTGTCAGGTCGCCCTTTGCAATACCTATCATCTGCATCTGCGCCCGGGCGAGGAAATCGTTCGGCAAGCGGACGGATTGCATGGCTTTATGGCGTGGGACAAGCCGATTTTGACCGACAGCGGCGGTTTTCAGGTCTTTTCACTGGCCAAGCTGCGAAAAATCACCGAAGAAGGCGTCTCCTTCGCGTCGCACATCGACGGACGGCGTGTTTTTCTCAGCCCGGAAGACGCCACCGACGTTCAAATCAAGCTGGGAGCCGACATCATCATGGCGTTTGACGAATGCGTGGAGAACCCCGCGCCGTATGATTATGTTAAGCAATCCGCCGAACGAACGACCCGTTGGTTGAAAAGAGTTAAGGCACAGTGGTTTAAGAGAGCGGGAGAACAGATTAATGATTATGTCAATCTGACCCGGACGAACGCGGCAGGCCGTGCCTGCTGGGGGATCAATCAGGGCGGTATATATGACGATCTGCGCATAGAGCACATGAAGCAAATCACTGAATTGGATTTGCCGGGCTACGCCGTCGGGGGGCTGGCCGTCGGGGAAGAGACAGACGTCATGTACCACATCCTTGACATCTTGGAAGAGCATATGCCGCGAGAAAAACCCCGCTATCTGATGGGCGTAGGCACGCCGGAAAATATCATCGAAGCGGTTGCGCGCGGAGTTGACTTTTTCGACTGTGTGATGCCCGCCCGCAACGCGCGCCACGGTCATTTATACACATGGAACGGCCGCGTCAATATCCTCAACGAACGGTATAAAGACGACAACGCCCCCCTTGACGAAATTTGCGGCTGCCCGTTGTGTACAACCCATTCGCGCGCCTATCTGCGCCATCTCTTCAAAGCGGGCGAGATACTGGCTATGCGTTTGGGGGTGCTGCACAATCTTTGGTTTTACAATCATTTGATGGCGCGGATACGCGGAGAGATCGAACAGGGGACGTTTCAAACCTTCCGCGCGCGATACAGCGGTGTACTGAGCGGCAGGGCGTAGTTATGAGAAAACCGTCTTTGCAGCAACTGGGTATTGTCATATTGATATTCCTGATGATTGGTCTAGCACTTTGGCGGTATAATTCCATCCCCAAACCCATCCTCCCGTATGACGGCAGAACGCATGAACTCACGCTGGAAACCACCGGGTTCTCCTCCGAAGCCCCGCACGGCAAGCAAGTATCGGTATCCCTGCATGGCGTCAGAGGCGTTCTGTACTATGCCGGTCAACAGGATTTCGAGCCGGGGGAGCTTTTGGCCGGAGCTTTCCGCATCACGGTTGAATACCGCTCCGGCAATCATTTTAAGGCAACAACGTCGTTTGAGATCATTCAAGAGGGAAGTGTCAGCCGCCTCAAAAATAAACCCGTTGTTTGGGCGAATGCCATCAAGACCCGTATCGCAAATCTCTACTCAGGCGATACTGCGGCTTTGCTGACCGGGATCCTAACAGGCGATCGGCGCGGCTTTTCCGATCCTCTGACCGAAGACCTCTTCTCCACCGGAATGACCCATGTGGCGGCGGTTTCGGGGCTGCATGTATCCATCCTCGCGGGCTTCATCACGTTGGTTATACGAAGCAGGAGACGGTCGTTTTTCATCTCCCTGCCTTTGGTCTTCCTCTATGTGGCGATCACGGGATTCACGCCGTCGGCTGTGCGCGCCGGGATCATGATCGCGCTTTTTACCGTTGCGCCGCTGCTCGGCAGGGAGTATCAATCCCTCCGCGCTTTGACAACCGCTTTTTTGATACTGCTTGTCATCAACCCGTATGCCGTTTTTGAACCGGCTTTGCAGCTCTCCTTTTCCGCGACGCTGGGTTTGGTTCTGTTTGCCTCCAAGTGGCAAACAGCTTTCCATAAACGGTTTTCAGCTTTACCCAAAAGGGTTGCCCGTTTCATCGCTTCGTCGCTGGCCGCCACCTTTGCCGCCCTCGTCTTTTCGCTGCCGTTTGCGGCTTATTGGTTCGGCGGGGTTTCCCTGCTCGCGCCTTTGTCCAATTTGCTGCTGTTATGGCTTATAAACATCATCTTCATCGGCGGCGCGCTTTCGCTTATGATACCCTTTCTCGCTCCGGCGGCCGGAATTGCCGTTTGGTCGTTCCGCGCGGTCATCGGTTTGCTGGGAAAGCTGCCTTATACCGTTTTGTATACCGAACAGCCTTATTTGTTGGCCTGGCTGTTGTATGCTTACGTGTTATTTGTTATACTGGTCTTGACCAAACGCTGGAAGGCTCCCGCTTTATGCGCGTTATCCGGGCTGATCATCTGTCTTTCGCTGACCGTTTGGCACAACGGGCGTTTTTCTTTGGAAATCGCCGTGTTGGATGTGGGGCAGGGGCAATGCGTCGTTGTTCGCTCAGGCGGTCAAACCGCCGTGATCGACTGCGGCGGGAGCGGGAACGCCGGGCGGGTTGCCGGACGGTTTCTGCAAAGCCGCGGCGTACGGAAAATCGATCATTTGCTATTGACGCATTATGACGCCGACCATATCAACGGCGTTCCAACGCTTTCTGAAACGATACGGATTGACCGCACCCTCGGCCCCGATTTGGAAGCCATCCCCGACGAACTATCCGTTCAAACCGTGACGGAAGTTTTAACCTTTACAGTAGGACAAGCGGAACTGATGGTCATCCCGTCTCTTTGGTACGGCGACGACAACGCCCGCTGTTTATCGTTTTTGGTGACGCTGGACGGCTATTCCTTTCTTGTCACAGGCGATTTGGGGCATCCCTCCGAACGCTGGTTTTTACGCTGGTCAGGGTTATCCGCCGCCGACGTCATCATCGCCGGGCATCACGGCTCGGCCGGGTCAACCTCAGCGGAATGGCTGGACGCCCTCAACCCGCAGGCCGCTGTCATTTCCTCTGGGGTCAACAGCTTCGGTCATCCCAGCCCGGATACGCTCGGACGCTTGCTGGAGCGTGATATTGCCGTTTACCGCACCGACCGGCGCGGTCATGTGATCATACGGAGGTGAACCCTATGCCGGGATATGCCGAAGTCAACCGCGACATCAAAGAAGGTAAAATCGGCAGGCTTTACCTTTTCTTTGGTGAGGAAGCCTATTTGCGGTTCCATTGCCTTGATCAAATAAAAAAAGCTCTCGTCCCGGACGGAGCCGAAGGGTTCAATCTGCACCGGTTCTCCGGCAAAGGTTTGCTTTTGCCAAAATTGACTGACGCGGTTGAATCGGTTCCGTTTTTATCCGAGCGCAAACTCGTTTGGGTGGATGATTTCGACTTAATGGGTATCCCGGCGGCCGAACGCGACGGTTGGGCGGCTTTGCTGGACAATATCCCCGAAACCTGCTGCCTGATCTTTCATTATGATACCATTCCGTACAAGCCGGACGGGCGCAGTAAGATTCAAGCCGCGCTGAACCGCAACGCTTCGGTCGTTGAGTTCAAGGAGCAGGAGGATTCGGCTCTGATTGCTTGGGTGGCGCGGCATTTCAAAGCGTTGGGCAAAGAGATCGACCGTTCGCTGTGCGAGTATTTCATCTTCCGCTGCGGCCGGAGCATGACGGCTCTATACGGTGAAGTTCAAAAGGCGGCGGCCTACAGCGAAGAGCCGCGCATCACACAAAACGTCATCGACGAGGTCACCGAGCCGGTGCTGGAAGCCGTTTCGTTTGACCTGAGCGACGCCGTCGCCGACGGCAACACCCGCAAAGCGTCGCGGCTCCTGCAAACCCTGCAATGGATGCGCGAGCCGCCCGAAGTGCTGCTGGGCACGGTTGGCAAAACGCTGCGCGGCTTGTATGCCGCAAGGCTGGCGATTGAGCATAAGAAAACCACGCGGGACGTCATGGATGTTTGCGGATACCGCAGCCCATACCCTGCGGAAAAGCTGCTGCGGAGCGCGAAAAAACGCTCGCTGGCATGGTGTCAAAATGCCCTTTTGGCTTGCAGGGAAGCCGACGCCATGCTGAAAGGTGAAATTGAATACGAACGGGAGAGGGTGATGGAATGGCTGTTGGCGCGGATCGTTTGAAGATCAAAGAGGTCGTCATTGTTGAAGGGAAATATGATAAAATCATGCTCTCGCAAGTGGTGGACGCCACCATCATGACAACGGGCGGATTTTCTGTTTTTAAGGATAAAGCCCTCCGCTCACTTCTATTGCGGCTGGCCAAAGAGCGCGGTATCATTGTCCTGACCGACGCCGACGGAGCGGGGCTGGTCATCCGAAGCAGCCTGCGCGGCTTTTTGCCGCCCGAACTGGTCAAACACGCCTATATCCCGGCGCGGCAGGGGAAAGAACCGCGAAAAAAGCAGGCGGGCAAAGAAGGGCTGCTTGGCGTGGAAGGGATGACCCCTGACATTCTGCGGACAGCCTTAATCAATGCGGGCGCGACCGAACACGAGGGCGAGCGCAGGGTTGTGACTCGGAATGATCTCTACGAGTGGGGACTTTCGGGCAAACCCGACAGCGCGCGGCTGCGCAAAGAGCTTCAGGAAAAGCTCGGTCTGCCGCAAAACCTCTCGGCCAAAGCCTTGTGCGAGGTTTTGACCATGCTCGGGCTTTATGATGACCTAATCACGTCCCATCCCGCATATAGTGTACGGGGTGAGGAGGATTGTGGCGAACGGCACTGAAATCGCGTTAAGCGTCACGGCGGCGGCGATCGCTCTGTCCAACGGCTTAGAGCCTGACGAAACGGCGTTATTGGGATCTGTTTTTACCCAGCTTGGGGATACGCTGACCACAATATCCATCGCGGCAAGCATCAAAAAACCTGACCCTTCCGCAGAAAGCGGGAGCCAGGTTTGACAATCGGTTCGTTTTTAGTGTAAAATACCGACAGGCGATGTTGCCGCTTCCTCCAACCCCCCGGCCAGCGTGAGCATCTGTTCGAGAAAAGCCGCCCCTTCGATCGGGTCGTACGCGCAAACGGCGTCCAGGCAATGGGAAAACAAACGCATATGCGTTTCAGGGTTACATAGGACGGCTTTTGTCAATTTTTGAAAAAAAGCGAAAACAGCCGGAGAAGACGCCCGCGTCTCCAGTTCGGCCGCATACGGAAGCAACAAACATAAATCTTTTGATTCAAGCGCGAATTCGGCTTGGCGAATCAGCGCATCGGTTGTATGGATCAAGGCAAACCATTCTCCTTCGCCCGATTATCTTTGTAAGGATCAATCTATAAGCAGTATAGCATATGCTTGACCATATATCAAGTGGTTTTCAAAAAATAAACCACTATATTTTGGGGGTAACCTATGTTCCGCCGGTATACAGTCATCCTCTTGTTTTTGATCGTCCTTGTCAGCGTCATCGGTTACGCCTTGTTTAAGCCGGAAGAGGCAAGCCCGGTTTCCGCCGAAGAGCCGGAACTGTCCTCGGTATTCGCGCCGTTTGCCTATACGCCGGTCATTGATCCGGGTCACGGCGGCATTGACCCGGGCGCGGAATCGGCCGGCGGTTTTCTTGAAAAAGACATGAACCTTGACATTGCGTTGAAAACGGAGTTGATGATACGCTTTCTTGGCATTAAGCCGGTGCTGACCCGCGAGAGCGACGTCTCGATCCATGACGCCGACATGGTGTCGATCCGCGATAAAAAAGCCAGCGATATACGAAACCGGGTAAAATTGGTCAATGGCGTTCAAAACGGCGTTTTGCTAAGCATCCATCAAAACTATTTCGATCAAAGCCAATACCACGGCGCGCAGGTGTTTTACAACGGCTCGGAGAACAAGGGTTTCGCCGAAATCATGCAGGAGATGCTGCGGACGTCGCTCGATCCGGTCAACACCCGGCAGAGTAAGGCAACCGGAAGCGTTTATCTGCTCAGCCATGTTCAAAAACCCGCCGTGCTGATCGAATGCGGCTTTCTCTCTAACCCGGGCGAGGAAGCCAAACTCCGCTCGGATGAATATCAGCTGAAAATGGCGATGGCGATCACGAAAGGTTTCTTAGATTGGAGCGCGACGAACAAATGAAACAGCGCGGCACCGCTTTTTTTTGCACCGAATGCGGCAACGAGAACGCCAAATGGATGGGGAAGTGCCCGTCCTGCGGAGCATGGAATACGTTGGTTGAGCAACCTGTGGAAGAGAAGAGCCGAACAGCCCGCAACGCCAAGCGTACGCAGGGAGCAACTGCGGAAGTCGTGAGGCTTGACGAAGTGCGTCTAGCAGAAGAAGTCCGCGTCTCCACAGGGCTTGGCGAGGCCGACCGCGTCCTCGGCGGCGGCGCGGTATCCGGCGCGCTGTATCTGCTCTCGGGGGATCCGGGCATAGGGAAGTCGACCCTGCTGATGCAGATATGCGGTGAGCTATCCCGCAGGCACAAGGTTTTATACTGCTCGGGCGAGGAGTCGGTACGCCAGCTCCGTTTGCGCGGAGAACGCTTATCGTCGGCGAACATGCTGGTTACCGCGCAGACCGAGCTGGACGGATTGCTGGACGCCGTGCGGGCGGAAAAACCGGAGTTTTTGGCGGTGGATTCCATCCAAACCATGCGCTGCGGAGAGGTCAGCGGCGCGCCGGGCAGCGTCTCGCAGGTGCGGGAATGCGCTCTCGCGCTGATGCGGCTGGCCAAAGACGAGGGCGTCACCATTTTTTTGGTGGGGCATATCACCAAAGAAGGCTCCATCGCGGGGCCGAAGGTTTTGGAGCATATGGTCGATTGTGTGCTTTATTTAGAAGGGGACAGGCACTTGCGCGTTTTGCGCGCCGAGAAAAACCGATTTGGCTCTACGCATGAGATCGGCGTATTTGAAATGGCCGGGGACGGGCTGCGCGAAGTCCCCAATCCTTCCGAAACCCTTTTGGCCGGAAGGCCGGTCAATGTTTCCGGCACATGCGTCGCCTGCATCGTGGAGGGCGTCCGCCCTGTTTTAACGGAAATACAGGCGTTGGTCACGCCCACGCCGTTCCCATCCCCGCGCCGCACCGTCAGCGGGCTGGAATACAACCGCGCTATGCTGCTTTTGGCGGTGCTGGAGAAACGCGCCGGACTGTATGCGGGGAATCAGGACGCATACATCAACGTTGTCGGCGGGTTGCGCGTCAGCGATACCTCGGTCGATCTTCCGACTCTGCTGGCTCTCGCGTCCAGCCATACCGACAAACCTCTCCCGCCCGACTTAACGGCTTTCGGCGAGGTTGGACTGGCAGGGGAGATACGGGGCGTCCCGTTCACCGAACAGCGGCTGATGGAAGCATACCGGCTCGGCTTTACGTCGGCCGTCATCCCGAATGTCAAACACACCCCCATCCCGGAAGGGATGAGGGTGATGAAAGCAAAAACCTTGAAAGAAGCCTGTAAACTGGCGTTCACTTCCTGACCGGCACTTTGTTGCGGCACAAACCCTCGGCCGTCCCTGACGACGCCGCCTGTTCCAGTTCGCAAACGCCTTCGTTTTGGTAGACACATTCTTCGGTACAGGGGATCATACCGGCTCACCCTTTCCTTAAAAAGCTGCTCAGAGGCTTCCCGCTGGGACGCAAAACCCGTTTCATTTTATAGAGTGAACCAGGGTCGCCCGCCTTGACCTCTCCAACGCCGAGGATGCAGGAGAGGGTTATTTTGATGCCCATCTCTTTCAAAACCTCTTCGGCTTCTTTGCTCATCGCGCCGAGAGGGTAGGCAAAGGCGTTGGGAGGGTTGCCTGTGACGTCTTCAATCAGGCCGTGTATCTTTTGAAAATCATCCCGCAGCATGGCGTAATACCGCTCGTCTCCTTCGCCGCGTATCCGCCTGACGCCCTCGCGCCCCTTCTTGTGATGATGCAAGTGATAACTGTGGCTTCCGATTTCCCAAACCCCTTCATCGGCCAGCTTTTTCAATGTTTCCCGGCTGGAATACGAATAATTTGGGTTTTGTTGGCCTTCTTTTTCACTTTTATCGATAAATTCCCCCACGACAAAGACAACCGCGTTGAAACCGTACTTTTTTAAGAGAGGGTCGGCATACTGCACATTATCGTAATGCCCGTCGTCAAAGGTCAGCAGGATGGGTTTATCGGGTAGTTCCTTGCCCTTTTCGGCAAAGCGTATGAGCTGCTCGGTGGTCACGGTATGATACCCGTTGTCTTTCAGCCATTTCAGGTCTTGTTCCAGCTCGTCCGGGGATATGGTGTATTTTCCTAGTTTCGCGCGGTTTTTCTGAATCGAATGATACATGATGACCGGAAGCGGCACTCCTCCCGCCGCTTCCGCGGCACCCTCCTCAACGCCTAGCGTACGCTTGGCGGAGGGAGTTTCCTCACGATACGGAACTGTGCGGGTGTACTCTTTGGTATCGGGGTTGCGCGTCACACAGCAGCGGTTGGAGGACAGCAATTTTACGATCTCATAGGTGTCGATCCATATTTGGTTGTTGCCGTCTTTCTGCGATTCGTCAAAAATCAGCTGCATCCCGAAATGCAGATGGCTTTGGGTGATGCCGTTGGTGTTTTCGCGCGCACTGTAGCCTGTGCGCCCAACATAGCCGATCACATCCCCGGCCAAAACGGTTCCGCCTTTGGCCAGCCCTTCGGCATACGGGCGGTTTTGCCGCAAATGGGCATAGTAGTAATACCGTTTCCCGTCAAAGCTGCGGATACCGACCCTCCAGCCTCCGTATTGGTTCCAGCCCAGTTCCTCGACCGTACCTGACTCGACCGCGACGACCGGCGTGCCGGTGAGTGCCATCATGTCATGCCCGAGATGCTTGCGTTTATACCCGTAATTACGCCCGTTGCCGAAATCGTCATAATGCTGATAGTCAAAACCGCGGGCAATGGGATGGAAGGCTCTTAACCCGTACCGTTCTTCCCAATGCTTCACGCCGTCCTTCTCCGTTTCGGTGGCGTAATGCCCCGCCAATCCGCCCAACACGGCCGTGTAGGCTTCGAGGTAATAATCGTAATGCTTCATATCACAGGTCAGCGACTCCATTGTTTGACCTTCGTCGAGCTTTTTGATCAGTTTTTGGAAGGATTGCTGCTTATTCTTTTTGAAATTCCCGCCGCACTTGGCTCCAAGATAGGCAAGCACTTCGATCCAATTGACATTGAATCCGCTCTCCCGGTTTTTCACATCCCAAGCCAACGCCTGCTTCATCAGCGGCGCGGGGACGTTGAAATCCACCCATTTGATGTGCCTCTGTTCTTCCGCCTGTGTCAAAACAGACGGCACAAACAGGCAGAACGCGAGCAATACGGCTGTGATTCGTTTGATAAACACAATAACCCCACCTTAACACCCAGCGCGACCAGCTTGCGCTAGGTCTACGCTTGGCGATAGTAGGGTTATTATGTCGCGGAATGTTTGATTTTTGCAAGGGAATGATTGTCAGCTTTGCAGCGGCAGCATCATTTACATCGGCTGGCAAGCCGGACAATAATAGATGTTTCCGCCCAAATAAGCCTCCCGTTTGATCTCTCCGCCGCAAACCGGACAAGGTTTATTCAGTGTTTTGGCCGATAGGATGGTTTGATACCCGCCCGGGCAGCCGAACAGGTCGCGCTCGGTATCGCGTCCGCCTTGCAAGGTCATATCAACCAGTGTCTGTTTGACCGAACGGAAGAGTTTTTCCCGTTTGGCATCGTCTATGCCGTTCAGCTTGATACGCGGATGCAGCCCCGCGTTGAAAAGGATGTCCTGCAGCACACCGTTTCCCAGCCCCGGGATGCGCTGCTCGGTTGCCAAGAAGGCTTTTACGCTGAGGTTTTGCTTGACGCCCTCCCATAACTTGTTGAAATACCCTTCGTCAAAGGCGTCATCCAGCGGGGAAGGGGACTTGCGAACGGTAAACCCCTCCGGCCATTCCAGCTTATCGGTGGGCAGGCAGAGCATGACGCCCCACATCTGAACGGTGCAGGTTATGCTCGCCCCATCGTCAAACTCCACCAAAAGCTGATGCTTCGGCGGCAGTTTGCCGCCCGGCGGGTGAAATTTGATTGGCGTCGACATCACCAGCAGCATGTCCTCGCAGACCAGTTCTGTGTTTCCGCCGCAGGAATAGCCTGTGCCGGGATTGGCCGCCGTAACCTTTTTCCCGGCCAGTTTTTCGTTGTATGAAGCCGGATCGCCGGTATACCACGCGTATGCGTGCGGGGAAGAGTTGGCAGCGGCATGTGTAATTGTTTTTCCTTTACACGCCTCATTGAGCTGGTCGGCCAGCACATAGGTTTCGGGTAACTCTATCATACGTTCACCTCATTAAGTAATTTTCCGCTTTTGCTCAGCATATCATGGAAACCCTGACAACAGTATGTCAGGGTTTCTCATATTGCGCCAAGGTTTTCATCAGCCGTTCTTCCACACCGCGCCGGATGTGTTCGGGAGACGCCACACAAACCGACGAGCCAAATGACAGGATATAGCTGTAAATCCATTCATCTTCAGGTAAATCCACCGCCAGCGTCAATGTGCCGTCTTCGTTCACCGTAAGCATTTCCTCGTCGTAATCATCATACAAACGGGACAGGGCGTCTTCGGTAAACACAAGCAGCAAATGCACGGATGGTTTATTTTCAAGGGGAGGGGAGACCACACGCACCGAATCCCGGTCAAATACGCGTTCCAGCAACCGGACTTTTTTGATTCGTGAGACCCGAAACATGCGATAATCCACGCGTTCGAGGCAATAACCCCACATATACCAAGCCTGTCCCTTGTAAATGAGTTTCAGTGGCTCCACTTCGCGTTCGCTCTTCTGATTGTCCGCGTTGATGTATTCCAACCACACGGCTCGGCTTTGCAATATCGCCGTTTTGACGGTCGTAAAGCGTTCATGCGCGTCAGGGTCGGCACCCCAGGGTGTGAAATCAACGGTCACCCAGTCGCTATGAGCGGGTTTGGTGAATATTTTATCGATCAGCGCATCCAACTGAGGGTATTTTGTCGCTTTTAACGCCTGAAGGGCAAATGTAAGCTCGTTTCGCTCACCGTCACTCAACGCCGCGCGCTTGACGGTATAATCTTCCATCAGCGAAATGCCGCCGCCCGAACCTTGCGACGTGATAACCGGGATCCCGGAAACCGACAACGCGTCAATATCGCGGTAAATCGTCCTGACCGACACACCGAAGCGTCCGGCCAGTTCGGCGGCTGTGATGCTCCGGCGGTTGAGCAGGAGATTTGTGATTTCAAGCAGGCGGTTCAATTTCATAGCCGTATTTTATCACATGAACTTTTGGTTGACAAGAGGGAGGCTTTATGGTAAGGTATGTTTATTGTCATATAATTGTACATAATGATAGTTTTGTACAATTTAGTTGTAGTTATTTCCAAAACCCGGCGTTATACATCTCGCGCACCATCTTTGCCAACGATGGATGTTTCTTGTCCATCAAATCACGCCGGACGCGCCATACCTTGCGCTCATACTTGCTCTCGAAGCTGTCACAGTCCAGTATCGCGCGGTTTCGGAGCTTTGTACAGGCTAAACATTTCTCGAATTTTGTCTTATAACGACACCGTTTGAAATTGCAGACACGGCAAATACAAGCATAGCAACCGCCATGCCATACCATGTTGTGTTTTACATTTTTTAACAATGTCAAGCGGTCAGCTGTTAAAGGCACGGTAGGCATCCAACGCCGTTTTATGCCGTTTTCGGATTTTCTCCTTGCCTTTATCTTTAACATGTTTCCAGAAACCGTCCCCAAAGGCTTCGGACAGGACATAGACGCAAGCGGCAAGATCGTCGCCGAAGAAATGCGCTAATCTCTCCACCGCCATTTCCGGCTTCTCCTTGAACATCAGCTTGATCCGTTTGAGCGTTTCGAGGAACTCCGCCCACCATGAAGCAAGGGAGCAGCGGGATATGTTGACATCATCCAGCTCGATGAAGGCGATCCGGTCGGCGAGGATGCCCGCCACGATCTCGCCCATCTCCGCGCCGCTGGTCACCAAAGCCTCAATCACCGCCCGGGCGTAGTCGCGGCGGTTTACCATCTCCAAACGGTTCCAAGTGCCGTCGTAATCACCTTGCTCCTTTGCCTTGTCGTAGATACGGATACGCATTTCGGATTTCTCCGAGCCTATGTACACGGTGTCGCCCTCGTCCTGATCGGAGCCGTTAAGGTTGAAGATACCCCGGCGGTGGGTGATCCGGGAACGGAGCTTCCTCTCTCTGATCACTTCGATGATACGCCGGAGATTCAATAAACCAGTATGATCGTCACAGGCTACGTCAAGCCGGGTCGGGTTGATCTCGCCTTCTTTTACCCCCTCATGGATGATCTGTAACAGCTCCTCCATCGGGTGGAACTGCGTGAAGGTACGGCAGCCGTCCCCGGACATGGAGACGTTAGCCCCCATGGTGAGGCTGTTGCCGTCATAGTATATCTCTATGCCGTTAAAGGAAACCCCTTTGCGGTAACCGTGCCGTCCGCCGTGTTCCATCGGGGAAAATTGCTCCGGCTTCAGCCGGAGAACGCCCTCAATGATATACAGCACATCGTCATAGGTGGAGCTGTGCCGCTCTTCCTGTTCCTCTATCGGCTCACATCGTACGGTGAAGGAACACCAGTCTATGGATACAGTTGCTTTCATGGGCTTGTTCTCTCCTTTGTCATGAGTACCCCCCTGATTAGCTGGTGGGGGTTTAGTTGAGCTGCTCCATCGGTGAGCAGGGAGACTTGGAGCGCGAAGGCATTTTACGGCGCACGCGCCCAAAGGGCGAACGGCGCAAAAGCCGGAAAGCGAAAGGCGACCGTCAGCGAACCGCGCATGGAGCGTGACACAATCAAACGGTTAATCTATACGTCGGTGCAGACCCCCGCTTCGCATCGTGGGGCTTCGCTGGGGTCTCACCGCTCCCTCATGGTTGCCGCTGGCTTATCAATGGCTGTTCCGCACTGAAAGAGGAAATGGGTGCTTCGCCAAAGCCTGTCGCCGCGGATTGTAACTCATTGCTACCCAGCTGCGCCGGCGGTCGGAGATCGATTTGAGTTACACTTGTCTATTGAGTCGCGTAATTCCGTCTTGATACGCTCTAACTGCCAATGTATATCTTCGGCAGTCCGAAGACCGTTTTGGATGTCCCTAACCTTATCATTCAGCTGTTGGAGGAGCTTTTTCTTTTCGCTGATCCTGCGGTCAAGCTCGGCTTCCTCCCGCATGAAGCGGTGGCATATGTTCTCGAATTTCTGATTGAAACCGTCCCCGATGTGCTGATTCACATAGGTATAGACCGTCTCGGTCATGCGGATGGAGCGGGAAATCGACTTAGGCTCTTTCATGGTTATCTTCCTCCTTGTAACTCATTCTTGCGCACCGTCGGCGCGGATCGGATTGCGCAGCGTGATGATTTGGGTTGCAAAGTCCTCCGTCTCGTCCCCGGCAGATAGCGGCGGGCCCCCGCCGCAAGCGGTGTCCCCCCCGCCGCGATCTTCCGGCTCGGGCGGAGGCTGTGCTTTTCTGCTCAACTGCTCCACTTCGTATATCTTGTAGGTATCGTACATCTTGGCGTACTTGGGTTTATAGAGAAACAGCTTTCTGATCAGGTGCTTCTTGCTCGGCATAGCCCGCCACTGCGACACGCTCATAAACAGATTGATCGGCAGCAGCTGGATGAGCAGAAGGATCAGCCCGGAGATCACGCCCTTTGTCGGGTAGTTGGTCATCTTCCAATGGATTACCTCTATCTCCACGATCTCACGGATGGTACGGGTTAACCCTGTCCGTATCGCGGGCGTGATCATCAGGAAATCATACCCCAGCTTGCGGTGTTGGGAGAAGAATTTCAGCCACGGCCGGGCGGTAGCTTTGGTCAGGAATATGTCGGAGAACTTGAGCTGACACTCGTCGATCACAACCAGCGTCTGCGATTCCTTGCGCGGTTTATGATTCTCGGCGGCGAAGCTGTAGAGGAACTCCGGCGTGATCTCATCGTTATCTACACAGAAGAGCCTGTCCCGCTTCTTTTGCAGCTTCTTCGGCAGCATGATCTCGGAGTTGCAGATCACTTTACGTCCGTACTTAATCGCTTCCTCTATCTTCTTCGCCATGTTGAGCGATTTCCCGCTTCCCGGCGCGCCTGTGTACGCTGTAATCATTGGATTGCCCTCATAGTACGCAGGAGGACAGACGCCGCATACCATACAAGGATAGCCGTTCCCCATAGCTCCAAAATGACGATCATGTCGGAGATCGGGATAAACCAGTTGATTTGCCGCATGACGTTAGCAAACCCCGACGAGGAGCTTTCCAGCATACCGATGAACGAGCTGAATGGACATAAGCTCGTCGGCAACAGCCCCATCAAAAAATCCCACATACTATCCCTCCTACCATTTAATAAAGCTGGATGTGGCTTTTGCTAGCATCATGACGAACCCCGCCAGTATGAACATCCGCACAAACGGCATGATGTCCTCCAAGAAGGCTAAGTCAATGACCAGCATTATCGAATCCTGCCCCATGAACGACGCGAGGACACTAGGCAGGGGGAAGGGTATCTCCCAGCGCGGGGCTTCCGAGGTTCGGCTCAACCCCTTCACCATGTCGATTACATCAATAGGGATACAGAACGGAAAGAGGTGAAATCCGCCGATTACGCCACCCGGTGGAGGCTTGTTCTTATCATCCTCTTTTTCTGCTTCCTTCTCCGCTTCTTTCTCCTCGGTCTTTGTTTCTGCCTCCACTTTGGTTTTTGTTAATTCATCCGGTATTTCATGCTCTTTGAGTTTGCGAAGATAATCCTCCCAATTTATGACTATATTTGGTATAGGTATCGGCATGGGAATTGGTATGTAATCGTCCCGGTCATGCTCGTTTATGGGGATGTCTCCAACTTTGCCAATCAGCAGAGCCTCGGGGATGCTGAGCCATTCTTTGGGAACGGTTATCCAATCCGACCCGTTAGCAACAATTCTTATTCCCACATCATATTCAAATGTTCCTACGCTCTTAGGTTGTTTATAAACAGTTAGCCTAATAATATTATT
>WRIZ01000037.1 GCA_009782475.1 Oscillospiraceae bacterium
GCTGTATGCCCGGCGTGACGGCGTACAGCAGCATACAAACGGGCAAAAACCCATACAAAAAGAACAGCGAGGAGAAAACCAAGCCTGTCCGCTCCTTCCGATTGCGCAATACATCCATGATAGGAAATGATTGCATCATTATTGTATCGCAACCCAACATTGCTGTCAAATATGGAATGAGCGGGAAGATGCGTTTCCAGCTTGTAAAATTTAGTGAACCGAATGTCTTCTTTTTGCGTATATGCTTTATAGAGAGAAAAATCCGGCTTTCTCATTCTAAATCCAAAGCCTGCTACGCAAGGACGATCAACGCCCTGCTTAGATGCGGTATCAGCTGCTTGGCGCATTTGCGGTATATGAGCGGCGAGAAGTTAAAAGGGATGAAGAGGCTTGGCGGGAAATCGTACTCGTATTTTATCGCCGCTTTGCGGAGAACGGTTGAAAGGGTTGGAAGTGAAACGTATGCGTTATAAACAAGTTCAAGTTGGGGTTACAGATGAAATCAGCCCGTTTGATGGGGTTTTGTATGTACGCACAATAAATGCCCTTGAACGGGCAGGAATAAGAACCGTTGAATCAATCCTAGCGATACAGTCCTTCGGAGAGCTATTCCGAATACGCTCACTTGGAAAAATACTCTGTTTAGACGTTATCTATGTCTTCAAAATGTTGTCCACTAAAGGGTTGACTATTCATTTTCTGACGAAAATTGTGAGCACAGATTAAAATTACTATTGAATGTTTCTTTCAGGCTTGTTACTGTAAAAGACAGGTTGCAACTGAGCTTATACGAGCCTTTGAATTCCTTAGCTGCGCTATACATAAGAAGATCATCCAGTGAGAGAAATTCCGATAAGGCAGATGAAGATTGATTGTTACTTTGGATGATACGCCAGCCAAGCGTTTGGGAAATGCGCTGAGAATACCATGAATCTTCAGTTGGTAATTCCATATCAGGGTCAAGCATCATTTTAGCCATCCCGGTTTCAACGCCTTCGATGGTCAATGGCTGTAAGATTCCGTTCATAAGAGCGAATAATCCGTATTCCATCTTGTTGCCGACATTCTCGATCTGATATTTCAGACGGATTGTGTTGTCAGAATCCGCAGTCAACTCTCTTATTTCGGGATCCGGGTCTGTAACCCCGTGATATACCTCCGCGAAAATCTCATAGTCCTCTTCCGGCAGAGATCGCGCACAGGACGCCAGACAGCATAACACTAGAATCATCACCAGCAAGCGCATAGATACCTTGAACATACTTACATTGCCTCCTCATATTTTGGATTCATCTATATATCAACCCAATGAAGAGATGTTACAAAACTTTTTTACAAATAAATGAACCGAGAGAAAGCGGAACGCGTATTACATATAAAGCATCCTATCAATTAGTTTTTACGCTCAATGGGCGGAGGGTGAGAATGACAAAAGAAAATGTAGGGAGTTTGTTTGAAGAGTATAAGAGCCAAATCTACAGGCTCTGCGTTCAGCTTGCAAAGAATCAGGCCGACGCGGAGGATTTGTTTCAAGACACCTTTTTGCTGGCTCTTCAAAAAAACGGGCGCATTGATGAACATCAAAACCCCCGAAGTTATCTCTATACCATGTGCCTTAACCTATGGAAAACCGGGAAACGAAAACGGACGGCCGTATATTCTTCCGAAGGGGCCGATTCATTGGTTTTTTCAGAAACCCCGGAGGATGCGATGCTGTTCAAGGAGCAGAAGCAAATCATCATCCAAGCTGTAAAGGCTTTGAAAGACAAATACCGAATACCCGTCATCCTTTATTATTCGGCGGATATGCCGGTATCGGAAATCGCGCAGGTGTTGAAAATCCCGGAAGGGACGGTTAAAAGCAGGCTGTATAAAGCCCGCGCACTATTAAAGGAAAGGCTGGGAGAACAGGATGGAAAGCAATGACCCGCTCTTTGACGGGCTGATCAGGGAAGCCCTGCAAGAACCGGGCGAACCGGGCTATGAATTGACCGCGAAGGTCAGACAACTCATCGAAAAAGGAGAGATTCCCATGAAACGGACAAACCGTACACCTGTGAAAACCCTGCTCATCGCCGCCGCCATCCTTGTTTTGGCGTCCGCAACGGCTTTTGCCGCTGTGCAATTGTTGCGTCCGGCGGATGAAATCGCCGAATTGCTGGGGGATGAAGCCGCCGCCGACGCCTTCCGCTCGGAGAATGCTGTGTTCATTGACCAAAAGGAGCAATCGGGCGATTACGAAATCACCCTTATGGGCATCGCCCCGGTGGATGAATTGGACGGCTTTGGGCTGGACAACGCCCAAAACCAAACATACGCGGTCATCGCCGTTTCAAAAGTGGACGGTTTGGCTATGCCGGAGATAGACTCCGCGGAATATGTACCCCTCTATCCGCTGCCATTGGTCAAAGGCGTGATGCCGTGGCAGATGGGAGCCTTGAACACAACGGCCAACACGGTGCTTGACGGGGTGCTGTATATCCTGGCGGGGTGCGATGATTTGGAAATTTTCGCCGACCGGGGGGTCTATTTGGGCATTTCCGACAGGATGTTTTACTCCCAAGACACTTTTATCTATCATGAGGATACAGGGGTCATTGCCCGCAATGAGGGCTACGGCGGGGTAAATGTTTTATTTGAATTGCCGCTGGACGTCGGCAAGGCGGACTATCAACAGGCGGAGTTGCTTCTATACGGGGAGCCTTCACCGTCGCCGACCGAAATAGAACCCTCACTGGAACCCCCTATCGACCCATCCGGCGGCGATGTGCAGCCGGAATGGAGCTTTGAGGAACTGCTTGCGCTGCACAGAGAATCATACGGTTCCATGTCAATTGAACAATTGTCGGAATTATATCGTTATATCTACGACATACCGCTGGAGGAATGTGTTCTGATTGAGGATTCTGTGAAAACAAGCTCGCCGAATGCAGAGGGGTATATCTCCTATGAATATGAGGGGGACGGTTTTAGCACAAGCAGAACGTCACTTTACAGCATATACGCAAACTCCCCTGTAGGTGAACTAATTAAAAGTGGGGCTGGAACTAATCGCGATGGTTTTATTATAGACGTATATATCGTATCAGCAAATGGTGATGTAACCTTTATGTTATATAGCTGGGAGCCATAGTCTAGTCATAAAGCGAAGAGGACTCTTTCGAGTCCTCTTAATCTTTATGACCTTTTACACATTGACTAAGCGGGGCCAAACGGCGTATGAGTTTGTATGCCGTATTTCACTGCATCCGAAAATAGTGACCTTTCCCGGAAAGTCTGATTTTGGATAGTCTTTGCTAAAGCTCATGCCCCAAGTGTTCTCACCAGTCCTACTTTCTTTCTTAAGAGATGCACCAGTTAGATAATCGACGATCTCATAAGTGGCAATTACCTTATCTACATCATACCGATTGAGTAATTTGCATTCTATAAGCATCGATGATATAGTGATGCCTGAATCCCGGAAAAATGTGAGCGATCCGAATAACTCGCCATAAGGTGTTTGTAGCGTTTTTTCGTCTCTAGCATAAGCCGAAGCAGGGATTGCGAAGGCGGCCGTGAGCATCACGACGGCGAGGAGACACGCTGTTAGGTTTTTGAACTTCATTTTTTACACGTCCTTTTTTCATTTTGGCTGATCAGGCCTTAATTTTGCTAGCACACATATATCAACGCAAAAGGCAGATGTTACAAAAATCATTGCGAATAAATGAAATCCTGATAAAGGCTTGACGGATTGAAAAATCCCTGTTATAATGCGCATAAGTTACAAGGTGGTTACATATTATTACACGAGGCATACTATAGATTACAAGAAGGGGGAATGATATAAATGAAATCCTGATAAAGGCTTGACGGATTGAAAAATCCCTGTTATAATGCGCATAAGTTACAAGGTGGTTACATATTATTACACGAGGCATACTATAGATTACAAGAAGGGGGAATGATATGCTGTTCTATCTGCGGCGCGTCAACGACGCGTTTGCCCGCGCGGGCTCGTGGTTGGCAACATTCGGCCGCCGGGCGCGCCATACGCTGGGCCGCCGGCTGATCCTTGTCCCCCTGCTCTGCATCATTTCGGTACTGCTCTATTCCGGCTATGTCACCCAATGGAAGCTCTTCGTCATCTTCGATCAGGGTGAAATGAAAGTCCACGGCACCTATACCCGCGATTATGAGGCAGTATTGGCCGAAGCGGGGATCAATCTGCAAAGCGTCGATAAGGCTTCCATCCCGAAAGGGCAGATCAGCGGCATTGCCGCCGAGATCAAGCTGATCCGCACCGCCGAAGTGACCGTGACCTTAGACGGCGTGACGGTGCCGGTGACAACATTGGGCGGCACGGTGGCCGAGGCTTTGCAAAAAGCGGGATATGTCCCGGGCTCCTATGACATCATCGAACCGTCCCCCAATACGCCTGTGGAAGACGGCATGGCCATTGCCGTCACACGGATAGAGATCCGAACCGTCTACGAGCACTTTGATATACCGTTTGAAACCATTGAGCAAGACAGCCAATATGTCAATTTCGGGGTCAGCGTCACCACCGTGGAAGGGGAAGACGGCAGACGGACGGTTGAGTATGAGGTCGTTCTGCAAGACGGCAAGGAAATCCTCAAAAAAGAACTGTCGGATGAAATCGTTAAGGAAGCGGTCGCCGAAGTCATCGTAACCGGAACGGGCGGCACGGTCAAACTGAAAGACGGAACCAATAAACGCTACACCAAGAGAATCGACGTGATCTGTACAGCGTATACCACCGAGCGTCAAGTCAACAAATACAACGCCATCGGCAATGTCGCCCGGGTGGGAACGATCGCCGTCGACCCCAAATATATCCCGCTCCGCACCAACGTCTATGTCACCTCCCGCAACGGCTCATGGCATTATGGCGAAGCCCGCACCGAGGACACCGGGGGAAAGATCAAGGAAAATATCATTGACCTCTATTTCGATACATGGAACGAATGTATTCAGTTCGGGAGAAGAAGCGGTTACCTGTATATATTGGAATAAATTTGGTCAGTTTGCCAAACTCCGCCTGATTATCAGGCGGAGTTTTTGTCGATAAAGGCAGAGGTTTTGTCGGGGTTTTGGCTTGATAAAAAGCGGGGGATGCTGTATACTAAAGGTATGAACAACCAACTCTGCAGCCTGGAAACCATCAAACGCGTCCTGGACGCGCACGGGTTCCGCTTTGATAAACGCAAAGGGCAAAATTTTTTAACCGCCTCGTGGGTGCCGGAACGCATGGCCGCCCTTTTCGACAAAGGACAAGACGTCTTGGAGGTCGGCCCGGGGTTCGGCGCGCTGACCGCCGCGCTGGCGCAGAACTGCGGGCATGTTACCGCCATCGAGAAAGATCGAAAACTGATGCCCGTATTGCAAGAGAACCTGTCCGGGGCCGATAATGTCACCCTTATCGAAGGGGACGCGCTGAAACTCGACCTGGCAATCTATTCCCCCCGGGCGGTTTGCGCCAATCTGCCCTATTCCATTACAACACCGCTGCTGACGCGTTTACTGGAAACCGGGCGGTTTGACCCCATTGTCGTCATGGTGCAGCGGGAGGTCGCGTTGCGGCTTACAGCCAAGCCGGACACACCGGAATACGGCGCGATCACAGTCTTTACGGCATTGCACGCGGCCTGTTCCATCCTGTTTGACGTAAGCCCCGGCTGTTTTATGCCGCGTCCGGCCGTGACGTCGTCGGTCATCCGCCTTGATCGGCTGCCCCCCGGCGCCGAACGGGAGGCATTGATCCCCAAAGCCTTGCGGCTGGTCAAAGCGGGGTTTGCCCAGCGGCGCAAAACATTGCTCAACGCCTTGTCGGCGGGCTTATCCCTTTCCAAAGAAACAACTGCGGCCATCCTGACCGAGGCCGACACCGACCCTTCAAAGCGAGCGGAAACTCTGTCCCCGGAGCAATTTCTAACATTGGCAAGGTTTTTTTAGAAAGTAACGGGTAGAAGGGAGCGGCAACTATGTTTGCGGAAAACACACAAATCGGCCGTCCGGGATTGATTGGTATGCGCGGCTGCGAAACACTGTCTGAAAAGATCGATTATTACCTGAAGGACTGGAATGTCAAGGAAGACGGCGGCGGCGGGCGGAGCGTCCTGATGAATTATGATTGCCCCCGGTTTTCCACCGGCGAGGCCAAGGGCATGATCCGCACCTCGGTTCGGGGATTCGACCTATATATCCTTGCCGACGTCTTCAATTACGGAGTCACCTATAAAATGTACGGCATGGATGTGCCGATGAGCCCCGATGACCATTTCGCCGACTTAAAGCGCATCATCGCGGCGACCAACGGCAAGACCCGCCGCCTGACCGTCATCATGCCGCTGCTTTATGAAGGGCGGCAGCACCGCCGGTTTGCCCGTGAATCGCTTGACTGCGCCATGGCGCTCCAGGAACTGGCGCATATGGGCGTGAATACCATCATCACCTTTGACGCGCATGACGCCCGTGTGCAGAACGCCATCCCTCTCAAAGGCTTTGAGAATGTGCGCACCACCTATCAAATGATCCGTGAGCTGACCCGCACGGTGGACAACCTTGACCTCAGCAACACCATGATCGTCTCTCCCGATGAGGGCGGTATGCCAAGCTGCATCTATTATTCCTCCGTTTTGGGCATCGATCTCGGCATGTTTTACAAACGGCGGGACTATACCAAAGTCATCAATGGGCGGAACCCCATCATCAGCCATGAGTTTCTCGGTGATCGGCTGGACGGGAAAGACGTTATCCTGATCGACGACATCATCGCTTCCGGCGACTCCGTCCTCTCTATCCTGCGGAAGATCAAAGACCTCGGGGCGCGCCGCACCTTTGTTTTCGCTACCTTCGGCCAGTTCTGCGGCGGGCTGGAGGATTTTGACAAAGCCTATGAAGAAGGGCTTGTCGAGCGGGTCTATACCTCAAACCTCATCTATCAGCCGCAGGAGCTGCTCAACCGGAAATGGTATTGCAGCGTGGATATGTCCAAATACATAGCCCACCTCATCCGCACCCTCAATTTCGACCGTTCGCTCTCCAGCCTGCTTGACCCCTCGGCACGGATCGAAAAGTTGTTGAGTTCAATTAAGAAATAATCGAAGAGCCGAACAGCCCGGCAGGTTGCGGAAAGGAGCAATTCATTTGCTCCGTCTGCGCCCGTCCGCCGGGCGTCGGGAGGCTTGACATAAATACAGCAAAAAGCCCTCGCTCACGAAAGCGGGGGCTTTTTGTATAGGAGGGGAAAAGATGAAAAACGCTACTGCCTGCTTGCCTATTCATCATACCACCCAAGTGTTACAAAACAACGCATGGATTATTAAGTAAGTATTAAATCGTTGAAAAACCACAGGGTGAAAATAATTGTTTACAATGCGGTGTGTTTGTGGTATGATCATGAAGAGGTGATGAAAGTGTCTGCCAATACAACGTATAATATCCGTATTGATTCCCGGATCAAGAAAGAAGCCGACACGCTTTATAAAAATATGGGGATGTCGCTCTCGTCGGCGGTCAACTTATTTCTCACACAGTCGGTTATACAACGGCGGCTCCCTATTGACGATGTAATCGCCGAACCTCTTGGCGAACCGTCGGCTGATGATGAATACAACTCCTTTGATACTTGGGAACAAGCGAAGGAGTGGTTGAATGCTTAAACCCGAATTATCCAACCAGTTTAAGCGGGATTATGATTTGCTAAACCGCCGGGGCTATGACATTACAAAACTCGACGGGGTTGTTATTTTACTGTTACGGCAAACCCCGCTTGAACCGCGGCATCGTGACCACCCGCTTAAAGGGAAATGGCGCGGCTATCGCGGCTGTCATATCGCCGACAATTGGGTGCTGGTGTACAAGGTTGACGGTGACAGGCTGAAACTAATGCTTTCCCGTACAGGAACACATGTTGACGTATACGGGCAATAGCCCCGCCGTCTGCGGAGAAACCACCTCCCCGCCTGCGGGCGGTACTCCTCCACAGGAGGAGAATGGGAGGGATCGCGTCCAAAATTCCCCTCCGGGGAGGGGTGACCGCGAAGCGGACGGGGTGGTTACGCACTCCCTCAGTCAGCTTCGCTGACAGCTCCCTCCGGCTCTGCGGAGCCACCTCCCTCTGTGAGGGAGGCAGGAGTTACCCCTTAACCCATCCCCACAGTCTCACCATCGTCGTGATGCTCTCCTCGCGGGTGAAGTCGCCCAGCGGGTCAAAGAGGTTGCCCGGTTTGCCGCTCATAATGCTCGGGCTGGTTCCGCGCATACGCGCGATGGCCGTCCTCGTTGAATCGGAATAGGCAAGGTTCATATCGGAGAACCCCGCTTCCCCTTCGGGAAGCTGTTTGTCCAGCCCTTTTCTTGCCAAGCGTTCGAGGATGATCGCCGCTTCCTGCCTGCTGATTGCCCCGTAAGGGTTAAAGTTGTCGTCGCCGATGCCGTAAACGATCTCCATCCCGCCGATTTTGCGCACATTGATGTCGTCGGTATCGTTGAAGGTTGCCCGTTCTGTAATCTCCTTGCCTGTTGTTTGCTCAATAAGCGCGACAGCCAAGGCGCAGAACTCGGCTCGGGTGCAGTTTTGGGCGTAGTTGTTTTGCAGGGAGGTTGGGAGGATGTTGTAATTGTAAGCGTCGTTGATGAATTCAACCGCCCACAGACTGGCGGTGTCAAGGATTAAGGGTTCGTCGTCGACAGGCCAAGTGTAATAATCTTCTTCCTCTTCTTCGAGCGGAGGATTGCATATATCGCAAAAATAATCAAAAGCTGTTTCCCCTGTATACTCTTTATCACCACAAGGGTATTCATAATATTTATAATGCGGATGTTCATATTCATAAGTATACTGCGTACTGCAGCTTCTATTGTGAACAACACTCATTGAAGCAGTACGCGCAAAATATAAATCCTTAGGCGGAGTATCGCCGCTTACGAAAAAATACCTTGTTGTTCCATCAGACATTTCAAGACGTTTGGTAGGATAAATTGCATATGGTGAAGCTCTTTCTGAAATATAGGTTGACCTTGTAGTCGCTGTTGGGCTGCTAAAACAATCTACCCTGTAGTTTGCCGGTATCGTTACGATGTATTGACACTCGTAGCTTTCTAAAACAGAAAATTCTGAGGATGACGGACTTGGGCTTGGCGACGGCGTTATATCCTTGTTTGATGGTCTATTCGTTACCCGCCAATAGTTACGCAGGTTCCCTATGATTTTGCTTTGATCCGTACCCAATATTGAACCAGTTAGTTTAATTCGACCTTTTGACCATGTGCCGCTTGATGGGTCGGCACAATAGAAAGTATCGGTGCTTTCTTGATAATCGGTAAGTAAGACAGCATGACGCCCAGTTCCATTCGTGCCATAGCTGCCCCACACCATAACGCCCTCGGGGCGGTCTTTTAATAATGAGATTAGGTCTTTCTTTTTATCAGCCGTGCTTTTATTGACCCACCCTGACGCATTTCGGCTGACCGATATTTTATCATATGTAAAAGATGCTTTTATCCCCGCGCCGTTTACCCAAGCAGTAGAAGCAATAGCACTTTCTGTTATTTTATCCCAATTGGTTCTTCCATCAAGAATTGCCCATCTCCTCATCATCACCACTGCGGACGCAAGGGTACACCGGCTGTTGTTAGATTGCTTTACCCATACGGATGAGTCGTTAATGTCGGTGGCATACGACATTGGAACAGTTGCCAGTATCAGCGTAAAGAATAGACACACCGCCAACGCGAGCGATAGAGTTTTCTTTTTCATAGCGAATAGCCTCCTACCTCTTTTTTATTCCTTTTCCGAATCACTTGGGGAAGAATTTTTGTTTTGCTGTGCCTTATATGAGGTGAATAAGCGAAATCCTCCAATGGCCAAGAGGACTATTCCAAGTCCAAGCAAAAACACTACGGCCGGCCTCGCGTCTTTATCTAACCCATGTTTATATTCTGCCGTTTGGGACATTGCAAAGCCAATTGCTAAAATCACGCCTCCTACTATTGAGCATATCTTACCTTTGAGTTTCATGCTATTGCCTCCTCGTATAATAAAGTTGTGTTCTGATTGCCACCTCCGTGGCATTGGGGCAGCATAGGAAAAAGATACACAGCCAACGCAAGGGAAAGGATTCTCTTCTTCAAATTTCATGACCTCTTTCGTAATTAATCGCGCCATTTAGTCGCGTGTCTTTTATAATATAGACAATGTGTCGAATTGTCAAGAATAATATAGAACTATTTTTCACTATATGTCGAATACATTGAAGATACCCCCTATTTGAGTTAATCTCAACATAGGGGGTGGGGTTATGCTTCATTTACGTTTACTGGAAATTCGCAAAAAGAGAGGTGTCTCACAAATTGAACTTGCGAAACACCTAAAAATATCCAATCAGGCTTATTCTCTGTATGAGTTGGGAAAACGCCAAATGAACTACGAAACCCTCTGCCTCCTTGCCGATTACTTTGAAGTCAGCACCGATTACCTCTTAGGCCGTCAGGACGCCGTGCCTTCGTTTCTCACCGAGGAAGAGCGGGGGATCATTGAGCGATACAGGACGCTGGACGGGCGGGGGAGGCAATCGGTTCAGAATACGATAGAATTTGAGGCTTCACAGAATAAAAAAGATAGAATCGTAAAAAAATCGGCAATGTGATTATTGCCGATTTTTAATATAGCGAAATTGACACAACGGTGAAAACAGGATATACTGATTTACAGCTTGGCGTTGAAATACTCTTTGGATACTTGAAGCTGCCTTTTCAAAATATCCTGCCACAGGCGGCTTTTGATCTCTCCAGTACCTTTGGAGATTTTTGTGCGCCGAATATTTCCGCCGGGGTCTCTTTTTCGGTAAAAGTAGTGGTCTGTGTCCTTATATAGTTCCCATCCGTCCCGCTCACAGAACCGCTTTAACTCTCTCCAGCTTGGCATTGGATCATATCCTCCAAAGCGGCAATATCCGGGGCGGCTAGAGCCTTAAACACATAGGGGATGTGGGCTTTTCGGTTGGGCGCGGACGACCAAACCGAAAACTCCTGATAAAAATCCCCGGCATATTCTAAAATTGCCTGCGCCATCCTTTGTTTCGCGGTCTGTTCGTCGGAGGCGTTCTCGGTCAAATCTATTTCACGCAAGGCCAGCGTCACCGACCCGTCTTCCTCGGTATAGCGATCGGCGGTGAAACTGTAGGCGGATAATAAAGCGTCCAGCACTTTGAGGTCGGATAAGAACATGGTGTCCCGTGTGCGGCGGATAAACGCGGGTTTGCTGCGGATGACTGAATCCAGCACCGAACTCCATTCCCTGCGGACGTCGGTAGATTGAAGCGTCAGCATATCAAGCATTTCCCCCTTTTCCCTCCTATCGTATCATAAAACGTACACAGTGTCAACGGTGTACATAATGTATTCTATGGAGAAAGAAAACTTTTATGTATATAACCGAAAGGAACCCCATCTATGAGCGAATTGCTAAATAAATCCCTCAAAACCCTCGAGCTTCCGCGTGTCTTAGAGATGCTCGCCGAATTTGCCGTGTCGGCCGAGGCCAAGGAACGCTGCCTCGCTCTGCGCCCGGCCTCCGATATAGAGGAAGCCGCGATGAGGCAGAATCAAACCGGCGCGGCGCGAGCCATGCTTGAGCTGCGCGGTTCGCCCGCCTTGTCGGGCGTCAAACCCGTCGCGGCCGCCCTGTCGCGGGCGGATTTGGGCGGCGTCCTCAACACGCGTGAACTGCTCGACATTGCCGCGACCCTGCGGGCGGCGCGGACGGTCAAGGCGTATTCAGCCGCGCATAAAGGGCGGGAAGAGCCGTCGGAGATGGATGGGCTGTTCCGGCGTCTGATCGGCGACAAGCCGCTGGAAGACCATATCACAGGCTGTATCCTGAGCGAAGAGGAGATCGCCGACCACGCCAGCGGCGAACTGGCCTCCGTCCGCCGTCAGATCAAAACCGTCAACAATAAAATACGTGAGACCCTGAATCGGTTTATCTCCTCGCAGGGAAAATACCTTCAAGACGCGCTGATCACCCAGCGGGGCGGAAGATTTGTCATCCCGGTCAAGTCCGAGCATAAGAATGACGTACCGGGGCTGCTGCACGACGTCTCCTCCTCCGGCGCGACGCTCTTCATCGAGCCAACGGCGGTGGTGAACGCTTCCAACGAGCTGCGTGAGCTGGAAGGCAAGGAACGCAAGGAGATCGAGCGCATCCTCGCCGAACTGTCGGCCGAATGCGACGGATCGGGCGGGTTGATTTTAGAGGACTATGAAATCCTCGTCACCATTGACACGATTTTCGCCCGGGCGAAATTGGCCTCCGACATGGGGGCTTCGCAGCCTATTTTAGGGCAGGACGGCGTGACCGACCTGCGCAACGCGCGGCATCCGCTGCTGCCCAAAGGAACGGCCGTGCCTGTGTCGGTGTGGCTGGGCAAACGGTTTGATACCTTGGTCATCACAGGGCCGAACACAGGCGGCAAGACGGTGACGCTGAAAACTCTCGGCCTCCTGACGCTGATGGCGGCTTGCGGGCTGCACATTCCCGCCGGGGAGGGGAGCGAGGTTGCCTTTTGCAATGCCGTTTACGCCGACATCGGCGACGAGCAGTCGATCGCGCAGAGTTTGTCTACCTTTTCCTCGCATATGCGGAACATCGTCGCTATTTTGGAAGCCGCGGAGCCGGATAGTCTAGTGCTCTTCGATGAGTTGGGGGCGGGAACCGACCCGGTCGAGGGGGCGGCATTGGCCGTTGCGATTATCGAACAGGCGCGGGCGCAGGGCTGCCGGGTAGCCGCCACGACGCACTACGCCGAACTCAAAACCTACGCCATGTCAACGCCGGGCGTCGAAAACGCCAGCTGCGAATTTGACGTCGAGACGCTGCGCCCGACCTACCGCCTGCTGATCGGCGTCCCCGGACGGAGCAACGCCTTTGCCATTTCGCAGCGTTTGGGACTTCCCGGGCATATCATTGACGCGGCCAAACAACGGGTGGGCGTCCGCGACGCGGCGTTTGAAGACATCCTCACCAAGCTGGAAAGCCAACGCACACTGCTGGAAAATGACCGTGCCGAAGCCGAGCGCGCCCTGCGCCAAAGCGAGGCCGACAAAAGAAAATCGGAAGAGCTGCGCGCCCTGACCGAGCGGGAATACGGCAAAGCTGCCGAAAGCGCGAGGGTGGAAGCCCGGCGCATCATCAACGAAGCGCGCGCCGCCGCCGAAGAGGCCGCCCGGGAAATCGCGCGCGCCAAACAGGCCGCTTCGGCCGAAGAGCTGGCTCAAACCCGCCGGAAACTCAATGAAGCGGAGGATGAATTGAACGGGGAACTAAAACCGGAAACGCCGGAGGAGAACTTATTTGAGCGACCGCCTAACCCGGGAACAGAAGTGATGCTGGCGGCGACAAGCACCCGCGCCGTCGTGCTGGGCTCCCCGGATAAAAATGGCATGATCCCGCTTCAAGCGGGGATCATGAAAATCACCGCCTCCCTGAATGACTTACGCCCCTGCCCGCCGAAGAAGGAGAAAAAAAGCGGCTCGGTATCCTTGGCAAGCGCGCCGGAACCGGTCAGTACGGAGGTCGATCTGCGCGGCCAGCCGGCTGACGACGGCGTGCTGCTGATGGAGCGTTTCATTGACGACGCCGTCATGCGCAAACTGGAAACGGTCACCGTCATCCACGGCAAAGGGACGGGAGCCCTCCGCGCTGCCGTTCAGGCCGCCCTGAAAAAGAACAAGTCGGTCAAAGGTTTCCGTCTGGGCCGGTACGGTGAGGGTGAAGCCGGAGTGACGGTTGTGACTTTGCGATGAGTTGATAATGCAGACAGATTGTGATATACTGAGACAAGGAGTGATTTTTATGATGTATCCATTCATTCAACTAGAAGATAAAACGGAGATTGTTCATTCCGAAGCAATGGCGGACGGTATGGTCAAGGTATATATTGAGAAGCCCGTAGAAGGTGGGTTTCATTCGGCTGTTTGCTATCTGCCCGATTACAAGTGGGAGGAAATAACAGGGTTTTGTAAGATTGAAATTGACAGATACCAAGAGATAATAGAATCCACAGCGCATTTGATTATCAGATTTGCGCGTGAAGGTGGCTTTGGCAATGCCGCAAATTTTTAAGATTGGCTCATATATCGTTTATTTTTGGGCTAATGAGGGAAAGCCTCGGGAACCTGTTCATGTGCATATAGCGGAGGGGGTTCCCTCGGAAAATGCGACAAAAATATGGATAACAAGAGCGGGAAAGTGCCTGATATGCAATAACAATTCAAGAATCCCGCTCAATATTCTACGTGATATTGCGGAAGTCGTTGAGGCAAGACATCAAGACGTAATCAATAAATGGCGGAGTTTCTTTGGGGAAACACGTTATTATTGTTGAGGTTAAAATAGAATGAAAAATAACAAAAGGAGCCCGTCCAGGCTCTTTTTGTTATAACAGACTACGGAACCTAGGACAGGTACGGGCTCCTTGGCTTTCTCCGGCAGATGCTGTCGACGTATCGTTTTGCATTGAAGCACGGGGGGAACCACCGCTTGTGAGATTCTTTAAGTATCCTCTGGTATCCACCAACACTTCATGTACAGAGAATGAAAGAATCATTCTTTCGCAAATGAGCCGCCAGATCAACTCTCCGCCCACAATAATACCAAGCGCACTAAAAAAGGATGCCGCGCCTCTCATTTGCGTCGCGGCAACAATGGCACCAATGGGTATCATTATTGCCACAATAACATAGAACCCTTTCATCAATGCCGGAGTAATCATCTTTCTGAAAGCAAAAAAATCGCGCATTTCTACGTACCTCCCAAATTTTCTTGTTTTCCCCATCTTAGAACAATATGTTCAATTTGTCAATAGAATATTTTGTTCTAAAGTATACTGCACTCATTGGGGTGAGTGCATGAGATACGAGAGAATCCGTGCCCTTCGGGAGGACAGGGATTTAACACAGGAGCAAGTCGGGCGGGCAATCAATGTCACACAGCGCACCTATGCCTATTACGAAGTGGGACAGCGGATGGTTCCGCCTCATGTGCTGATCGCGCTGGCGGTCTTTCATCATGTCAGCATAGATTATCTTCTCAACCTGACAGACGAGAAAACCCCGCCTGGACGCAAAGGGATATAATGCGCAGTTGCATTTTGGGCATAAGCGATGCGGTCAGCAAAGAAAGTTACTGGTGGCGACAAATCGCATTTATACTGCCAATGCGTTGACAGTGGCAGTATAATATGCTATTCTATAATCGAGGTGATATATATGACAACCACAAAATCAACATTGAATATTAAAATTGATAAAAGCGTAAAGGAGATAGCCGCCCAGCTTTTAGAAAGTATGGGCTTAGACCATACCACCGCCATTGATATGTACTACAGGCAAATCATAACGGAGCGCAGACTTCCGTTTCAGCCAACATCAAGCCTTACGCTTGACGAACAGTTAACGGCGGCTATTAAAGCGAGTAATATCCCGGAGGTGACTTTGGAGCGCGACGAAAATGGGAACGTCGTTATTGACAGAGATAAGCACCCTGAAATGTACGATTGGGCGGTGAACGGCTGATGACCCCCTATGAGGTTTATATTGCGTATATTTCATGGGGCACAGACGGCAAGCGCAGACCCGTACTTTTTCTTGAGGAAGATGGCAGTCATATAAGGGCTTTCCGTATAACATCTCAATACGAAAGCAAGAGCGACACTATAAAGGAAAAGTATATTAAAATAGCCGACTGGAAGCAATCGGGATTGCTAAAGCCGTCATACATTGACGCGGGCGAAAAGGTGCGAATAGAAGCCGCCCTGATTTCCCCGGAGGAACCCATCGGCAAGCTGACGGACAGCGACAAGCGGCGATTGCTTGATTTTTTGGCAAAGTAAATAAATTATTATAAGGTGTCCTCTGATGTCGTTTTGGGGTTGATAAAGAGGAGTTGACGCAGAAAGCCGATGAAGGCTTTCTTTTTATGAACAAGCCCTAGTCAAGCACACAGATATATGCTATAATGGTTGACATAATGCCAAAGAGGTGAACCGATATGTCACACCAATCGTTCGCGTCGAGAGCCGTTCACGGGTCGCAGGGGCATGACCCCCATACCGGCGCGCTGAGTTTCCCCATTTACCAAACGTCTACCTATGTCAACGCCGAAGACGACTGGCCGTATTGCTATTCACGGGTTCAAAACCCCACCCGCGAGGAGCTGGAGAAGACGGCCGCGCTGCTGGAAGAGGGGGACGACGGCTTCGCCTTCGCCTCGGGGCTGGCGGCGGTTTTGGCTTGCTTTTCGCTGACCCAAGCGGGTGACCATATCCTGATCAGCGATGACGTGTACGGCGGGACATACCGCCTGATCGAGACGATTTGGAAACGGTACAATGTAGAATTTACCTATGTCGATATGGGCGATTTGGCGGCGGTCAAGGCGGCCTTCCGCCCGGAAACCAAGATGGTTTTCATCGAGACGCCCACCAATCCGATGATGAAGGTGGCCGACATCGCCGCCCTCAGCGCGCTGGCCAAAGAGCACGGCGCCGTCTGCGTGGTGGACAACACCTTCCTCACCCCCTATTACCAACGCCCCATCCCGCTCGGAGCCGACGTTGTTATCCACAGCGCGACCAAGTTTTTGGCAGGGCATCACGATACCATGGCGGGGCTGATCGTCACAAAAGGCGCGGAGCTGGCCGAAAAGATGCGGCTCTTTGTCAAAACCGAAGGCACCGGGCTTTCGCCGTTTGATTCGTGGCTCACCCTGCGCGGCATCAAAACCCTGTCGGTGCGGATGGATAAGCATCAGCAGAACGCCGTCGCGGCGGCGGACTTTTTGCAAAACCATCCCAAAGTGGAGCGGGTTTACTTTGTCGGGCTGCCCGGACATCCCGGGTATGAGATCAACCGAAAGCAATCGTCGGGCTTCGGCGGGATGATCTCCTTCTCGCTCAAAAGCAGCGCGGGGGTCGAAAAGGTTTTACGCGCGGGGGAGATGATCTTATTTGCCGAGAGTTTGGGCGGCGTTGAGACGCTGATCACTTACCCGATGACGCAGACCCACGCGTCGATCCCGAAAGAACTGCGCGAAAAGCAGGGCATCACCGACCGCCTGCTCCGCCTGTCGGTGGGGATCGAAGACACGGGCGACATCCTCCGCGACCTTGAAAAAATGCTGAGTTTGGCGGAATAACGGGAGGATTTTCATGCAGCCAATCATAGAAGTCAAATCGCTGGTCAAACGTTTTAACGCGAAAACGGTGGTGGACAACATCTCCTTTGCGGTGGAGAAGCGCGGCTTGTTTGCCTTTCTCGGGCAAAACGGCGCGGGCAAAACCACAACCATCAATATGATCATCGGGCTGCTGAGCCGCGACGGGGGCGAGATTCTCTATGAAGGGTCGCCGGACTTCGCGGCCTATAAAGATAAAATCGGCGTCGTTTTCCAAAACAACATTTTGGACGATTTGCTGACGGTTGAGGAGAATTTGCAAACATACGGCACGCTGTATATAAATGCAGCGAAACGGGCAAAGGCGCGCATCGGCGAGATCGTTGAAATGCTGTCGCTGGGCGGTGTTCTAGGGCAGCGTTTCAACACCCTTTCGGGCGGGCAGAAGCGGAAGGCGGAAATCGCCCGGGCGTTGATCATGTCGCCGGAGATTTTATTTTTAGATGAGCCGACCACCGGGCTTGACCCGAAAACCAGAGCCGAAGTGTGGGGGCTGATCCATCAGCTGAAAGACCAAAACGGCTTGACGGTATTCTTAACCACCCACTATATGGAAGAGACAGCCCTGGCCGACCATGTCGCCATCATTGACAAAGGCAGGATGATCGCCGCGGGCAGCCCGGCCGAACTAAAGTCGCAGTACACATACGATAAACTCTTCGTCACCCCGGCCGACGCGGGTACATTCGCGGAGCAGCTCCGGGAACTGAACATCGAGGCAACAAAAACGGCCGATACCTACACCATCAGAATCAATGACACAGCCGATTCGATCGAATTGCTCTACAAACTGAAAGACAATATCCGCTTTTATGAAATGCTGAAGGGGTCGATGGACGACGTCTTCCTGAACGTGGTCGGCGAAAAACTGAACAACGGGGAGGCGGCGGAATGAACAAAAGCATAGTTCTGATCAAACGGAATATGAAACTCTTTCTCCGGGATAGGGCGACCGTCTTCTTCTCGTTTCTAAGCACCATTATTTTGGTCGCGCTCTACTTCCTGTTTATCGGGGAAGTCTTCAAAAGCGAAATGCAAAATTCGACGACAGGCGCGGGTTCCTTCAGCATAACCTCCGGCGCGCAGAACTTTATCGTCTATCTGCAAATGATGGCGGGCGTGCTGGTCTTGAACTCCATGTCGCTGGCCACGGGGGCTTTTTCAACCATCGCCAAGGATTTTGAAAACAAACGGGTTGATAGTTTTATCCTCACGCCGGTCAAGACGCGGGAGATGATATTCTCCTATTTCGCCACCGGGATCATCGCCGGGTTCGGGCTGAACCTGTTCACATGGATGGTCAGTTTCACCGTCATCGGCGTTGCCACAGGGTATTGGCTGGCTGTAAGCACCTTTCTTACCGTTGTCCTTGTCCTTTTCACAGCGTCGCTCATTTCCTGTTCGCTCACCCTGCTCATCGTCACCTTGGTCAAGTCGTCGTCGGCCATCGGCGTGATAAACGGCGTCGCGGGGACATTTTTTGGGTTTTTATGCGGGATTTATATGCCGTACGGCAATTTGGGGGACGGGGTCAAAGCGGTTGGTTCGATTTTACCCTTGAGCCACCTGACGATATGGCTCAAACGCGTCGTGCTGGACGACGCCTTTTCGCAGCTCGGCATTGAGGGGGAATATAAAGAGACTTTATACCGGGATTTCTTTTCCGCGGAGAGCATCGGCTTCCTGAATTTCTCCGCCCCGCTTTGGCTGATGATCGTGTTCAGCGGCCTGTTGGGGCTGACCTTTTGGGTTCTGTCCTACGGGATTCTTCGCAAGCGGTTCAAACGGTAGCGGGGAGGTTGCCATGAAATTTACGAAAATGCAGGCGTTGGGCAACTGCTACATCTACATTGAGCAGTATACCCAAACGACCGCCGACCCGTCCCGCTGGGCAAAGGTTTTGAGCAACCGCGAAACGGGTGTCGGTTCCGACGGGCTGGTGTTGGTCTGCCCGTCCGATGTTGCCGACGTCAAAATGCGGGTCTTCAACCCCGACGGTACCGAGGCCGAGATGTGCGGCAATATTCTCCGCAGCGTCGGATTGCTGGCCTACACCGACGGGTATGTCCATAAAACAGACATAACGGTCGAGACTTTGGCCGGGCTCCGGCGTGTTTGGCTGATGCTGGACAATGCCGGACAGGTGAAAAACATCACCGGGTCGGTCGGCGCGCCCGAACTAAAATTCGTTGAAGAACAGATAACCCTAAGGGACAGAATCTTTCCCGCGACGTCGATCTCATGGGGCAACCCGCACACCGTCAGCTGGCTGCCGTCTACCGAAGACCTGCACGCCTTCCCCCTGCATGAATACGGCCCTGAAATGGAGCGGCACAGTCTTTTCCCCCAGCGCACCAACGCGCAGTTTGCCCAAGTGATCGACAAGACCACCCTCTTCATGCGCACATGGGAGCGCGGCACGGGCGAGACATGGGCTTGCGGGCTGGGTTGCTGCACCGCGCTGGTGTCGGGCGTTTTGACCGGGCGTTGTGAGGATGCGGTTGAGGTCAAGCAGCTGGGCGGTTCGATCTATGTCAAATGGGATAGAATGATCAATGACGTGACCATGACCGGCCCGTCGAAAATCGTCTTCCGCGGGGAGGTGAGCGACGATTACACACCCGATTTTAACTAATATAAACGCCATTGTCATTGATTCCCGCCGAGCCGCGCCGGGGTGTTTGTTCGTCGCGCTGAAAGGCCATGCCGCCGACGGACATGAGTATTGCGCGTTAGCCTACGAAAAAGGCTGCCG
>WRIZ01000038.1 GCA_009782475.1 Oscillospiraceae bacterium
GAAAACCCAAACATTACCATCAAACAGCTTGTCACTAAGACAGGCATTTCAAAATCCAGCCTTGAAAGAGAAATGAAGAAAATGAGAGATGTCGTTATAAAGCGCACTGGCCCTCCCAAAACCGGGCATTGGGAAATTATTGAATAAAAAGCACCACTGTCTACGCTTACTATATGGGGGCAGGTGGAAGGTCATCAGCTGCTGCCGCAAAACATCAAAACAACCAAATACGAGCATGTGTTGCCGCAGCTGGCGGCGATCGAAGAGTCGCCGGAGATCGGCGGGCTGCTCATCCTGATCAACACCGTTGGGGGTGACATTGAAGCCGGACTGGCCATCGCCGAACTGATCCGCGGCCTATCCACCCCGGCGGTATCGCTGGTTTTGGGCGGCGGGCACTCGATCGGCGTGCCGATGGCGGTGGCGGCGAAGGTATCGATGATCGCGCCGTCGGCCGCCATGACCATTCACCCGGTGCGGATGAACGGAACCGTTTTGGGTGTGCCGCAGGCATTCGCCTACCTGCAAAAAATACAGGAGCGCATCGTGCGTTTCGTCGCGCAGAACAGCCGTGTCGGCGAGCAGGAGTATTTGAGGATGATGCACCGCACCGATGAACTGGCGGACGACATGGGCAGCGTTATCAACGGCGCCGAAGCGGTGGAAATGGGGCTGATCGACCGCTTGGGAACCTTGTCCGACGCGCTGGGCGAACTGCATCGGATGATCGGCGCGAAAGAGGATTGAACGCCTCTTTTTGGGGTGTGAGAAATGTGTGAGAAATATTTGATTTGCTTGACAAATGAGGGAATGAGCCCTTATAATGAGCATGGTTAGGGCTTTAGTTCCTGTCTTTGCCATACGATATACCTGAATAGAGATCACACATAAAGTCATGCGGTTCCCGCAAATGGAAACAAACCAAATCATGAGGGAGTGAACATACAATGAAAAAGAGAATAACCTCCATCTTGCTGACCGTTGCGCTGATTGCCCCGATGTTCTCAGCGGGCAACAAGGCCGTCGCGCTCAGTACATCCAACTATACGGCGGAGCCTTATACATTTGTTCAAAGTGCCGCGGCGTCTACGACTGCCATTTTAGCGTCGCCGTCTTTATTTACCAGTGATTTCGGCTATCTCGCAGGAAGCGTCCACAAAATGCCCGGAGCCTCCGACAACGCTTCATGGGTCTATGCCGCGATTGCCGCTCTCAACGCGGCGGCACAGAATGCCGGCAACGACATCACCGAATTCAACGAAACCGATTTGGCTTACGCCACCAGCAATAAGGGAACCAACTCCGGCGGAAATTCCGGCGGTTTCAACCGTGACCCCCTGGGCGCGGGCAACCGTTCCATGCTCACGGCCTACCTCATGCGCGGCCTCAACGGCGGCCCCGTGGCAGGCTGGTCGGAAAGCATCAAAACCTCGAATGACAAAGCTCTGTCAAAAGAAAAACCCACGCAGCCTGTTTCAGGCGTGGTCTATATCCCCAATCTGAAAACCACCGCCGCTGAACCTGAGAAAGAAATCTACCGCAACCGCATCAAAAATGCCGTGTTAGAATGTGGGGCGGTGGCCGCTTCCCTGTATTTCGATGAATCTAGATTTTGGCAGGATGAAATCGACAGTACAAACTATCTATATGACAATTTCACGCGCAAAGTAGACGGCAACAGCGCGTATAGTGCCCTCAACAGGGCGGCCGACCACTCGGTGGCCATCATCGGCTGGGATGACAGCAAAGAATTCAAATATCCGGTAACAAAGATCATC
Source organism: Oscillospiraceae bacterium (assembly GCA_009782475.1). Taxonomy (GTDB): domain Bacteria; phylum Bacillota; class Clostridia; order Oscillospirales; family UBA929; genus UBA929. The sequence continues at coordinate 1,779 of WRIZ01000038.1, forward strand.
GGGAACGTGGAGGAAACCATACAGGTCACCGTGAAAGGCGGCTTCTTGGTGTACGACAGCATCAATTTAGACGGGTATTCCTATTGGGTCAGCTACGACACCGTCCTCAACAACGCTTACTTTATCGAAGGGTTCCACAATAAGTCAGCCTTCCCCCTCGTGTCGCCGATCCTGGACGAAGACGACAACCCCATTGCCGACAATAAAAACCCGCTTGCGCATACCTACGAGTATGACCTCTACGGCATGACCGGCGTGCGAACCATAGCCGGCAGCAGCACAGCAGAGGCGTACTACGCCAATGTGTTCAAAGTAGAACAAGAGGCGTCCGCCCTCCATGCCGTATCGCTCTTCCTCACCGCGGAGGATAGTTTCTATGAGATTTACCTCATCAACGATTATAAAGAACCCGAGAACTTAAAAAATCCTCAATTAAAAGGGACATTGATCGCCTCCGGCGACAGAGCCCTTCCGGGATATTATACCATCCCCACGAAAAATGCCGTCCATCCCACAACGCCCATTATCAAAGGTGAGCGGTTTGCCATTGTCGCGGTCGTGACAAGCACGAGCGGAGACAAACCGGCCATCCCGATCCAATCCACCTCGCTGGCCGCTCCGAAGAGCGGGCAGGGATTCTATTCCTCCGACGGGAATACATGGACAGACGCCTTCAATCAAGGGCAGGCGGCGATATGCCTCAAAGCCCACGCCGAAAAATCCGTCAATGTCGATTTGGATTATATCGAAATCCAAGACAAAGACGGCGAAAAGGTTACGGCAAGCAACACGCTGAAAGTCGCCCCCGGCAGCAAAGGGCACGCCCTCGGCCCGGCATTGATCCCCGCCAACGCCAACAACGTCATCAAAGACGAAACGGTATGGATGGCGGAGATGCAGTATTATAAGCGCGCGCCTGACGGCTGGATCATCACGGATGAAAATTACGAAGCCACTCTTGAGACCGCCGACGAACTGATATGGAGCGATAAATGGGGAATGTTTATCCCCCCGAAAGATCACCTGCACGAATACCCGGAAACCCCGCCCTATGGCACAAATTTCTCCCAAAGCGACCGCGGCAGGCCTGAAGGGGATACAAAGGCAGCTATAGCCGTTAAAAACCATATACCGCAGCCCCTCTCTATTGTCGGTTCTAAGAGCGGGTCGGCAACGCTGAGCGTTTCCAACCATGCGTATTATTACGACCTTCCCCTGGATGAGAACGACGATCCCCCGGACAATCTAGTCTTTGAACTGACAGCCACCGTCAAAACAGGCGTGAGGAAAAACGGGGAGTTCAAGACTTCGTCGGGAAAAGTTATCACCAACTCGCCTGCCCCCGGGGAGACGACATCCTTCTACGTGGAAATCATCCCCACAAAAGTCCACAAAATCGAGCTCAACAGAACGACCCATACCATGAAAGCGGGCGCGACCGTGACGCTCACGGCAAAGCAGCTGGACGATAAAGACGTTTCCGTCGGCACATCGGCTCTCACCATAAAATGGAGCGTACTCGACGCGAAAGGGGATCTCTACACCATTCCGTACGATCCCAGAGACCCTTATAACGAGTTTGGGCCAATCGCTATGATCGATCAAAAAGGCAAAGTCACCGCGATACGCGACGGAACATGCGTGATCAAAGCCGAAGTGACAGGCGGCGTAACAGCCGAATGCAAGATCACCATTACGGCGCAAGCAGCCACAGGAATTTCGCTGAACAAGAAAAAGATGACGATGTCGGCGGGTACAACGCTGACTCTGACCGCGACGGTCAAACCGGCGTCGGCTTCCAACAAAAAAGTCCATTGGACGACAGAGCCGGACGATTTGTCAGGCCCCATATCGGTGAACAGTGCCGGTATCATCACCGCGAAAACCGACCTGACCGGTTTGCCGAAAACAGCCAAGGTTATAGCGACGACAAAAGACGGCGGTAAGATAGCCGAGTGTATCGTGACGGTAACGGAAGGCCCCTCATCCACCATTAAAAGAGGAAAAAGCGTCACCTACTCCATTTTAGGAGCAGGGACAAAGGATACGGTGGAATGGTACTTTGATCTAGGCGGCGGCGCGACTGACACATCGGTCAAAACGCCGGGAGGGCAAACCATCGTTGCAGGCCCCGACAAAACTTCGGGCACAAAGTATAAAGTGACTTCCCAAAATGTCGGTTCGGCCGTACTGGTCGGCAAAGTGACCGTTCCGTTATATGACACAGCCGGAAACGAAACGGGAGTAAGGGTTCCTATCCGAGAGCAGACATGGAAATTGGAATCTGTCGTACCCATCTCAAAGATGGTTATGAAGAAAGACGATACCATCGTAAAGAAACTGGTTTTATCCGTCAGTGACACAACAGACGCTGCTGATTCGGTAATACTCGACGTGGGCATCGTAAAACCTGCTGACGCAACCGAACTGAACTATGAATGGATTCCCAAAAAGAACAAAGCCGGAGAGGAAATGGTGCTCGTAAATCCGCAAAACAGCATCGGAAGTAAAATAGAAGTCACCGCAAACAAACCCGGCTCGGCTAAAATCACCGGAATCAATTACAACGGAAACAAGAAAATCAATCTCTCCATCAAGGTATTGTTCTTCCCTACGGCAGATCAAATCATCACCAAGAAGCCGGAGATTTCCCTCGATATGGGGAAGAAGGGGAATGCAAAAGCCAAAGTAACCGGCAAAAATGTGAACAAAGAGCTGTCATACAAGATAAAAGATTCTGATCCAAGCATCAAAAAACTTGATGACGGCATCATTAAGCTGGAAGAAAAGAAAGGGAAAACCACCGGGAAGTTCACCGCACTGGCTCCAGGTACGACTACCATCGTGATAACGGGCGCGGGAGGCGCGTATAAGGAAGTCACGGTGGAAGTCAAGGAAAAAACAGGAAGACGATAAATCAGCCGCCCGGTTCAAAAACCGGGCGGTACCTCTTTACAGGAGGCGTTCTTTACGGTATACTGGTGGAAACGAGGTGTAGCGCAGCTTGGTAGCGCATCTGCTTTGGGAGCAGAGGGCCGCAGGTTCAAATCCTGTCACCTCGACCAATAGGGTGCGGGTACGTGAAAGCAATCGCGTCGTCACGATAGAACCCGCCGAGGAAAAGACCGATTGCACAGCCGGATTGCGCGGGATGCTTTCGGGTTATCCCGAAATGGCCGTGGATAAATTCTTGGAGCGCAAAAAAGCAGACGAAGTAATGGCCGAGGTTAAGGCTTGCCCGATAACCATTTTCTCCGAAATCAGCGACGAATTATTTGAAGAAGCGGGACGGTTCAAAGCGTCATATAAGGTTTCGTTCGCGGACACATTCGCACTCGCTACCGCGTCCGTGACCAATGCCACGCTGCTTACTACCGACCATCACGAAATGGACGCTGTCGAGCAAGGTGAGCAGGGTATTAAGTTTCATTGGGTACGTTGAATTATGTTGATTTTCTGGAACACTACTCACTTGAAAGCCTGCTATATATTAACGCCGACCTTCGTGTTCTTCGCGTCAAGGGCGCAGTCAACGGCCAGCGCGACACATAGACACAGCAATTCATTCTGCGGGTCGGCAATATCCAGTTCATAACTGTCGCCCCAGCTAAACGCGGCTTCGTCCCCGCGCGTTACAGGAACGGCTCGCGGGTGAAAATTGGGAGGAATAAAGATACAGTTCAATGGCGGTCATACCTGTAGAGGTGTGGCCGCCGTTTCCCTGCTTGTTTATAGTTGTAATGTTAAGCTGACATATCAAATCGGCTTCCCACGTTTGGGTTGGCCAGCAGCTGCATGGCTTGCGTGCCGGCGTCTACTCCCTGCAAAAGGGTCATCAGGAGATCGGCTTGTACGTCAATGACTTTGCTCATGATCGCCGCCGACGCGGTCATTTCTGTTTTAACTTGATTCCAACCCATCGCAATGTCCGGGATTGCGTCTACAGATTGTAGATTCATTGCGCAGCACCTCTTTTCTATCATAAGGTTTATCGTAGGAAACGATTGGAAAGTTGAGGAGGAAAACGGGTCGGTAATACTGACGCCGGTTCAAGAAACCGATCCGACCAAAAAGAGTATTCTCACAGCATTTGAAGTGCTGTAAGAACACTCTTTTTATAAGGGCTGATTCATAGGCTCGAGGTTCCTGCCAACATGGACGCAATGTTTTAAGGCGGGGAGATATTAACTATTCTAGGCCTATTTCTTCTCCCGCTTGGATGATCAAACGGTTCGTTACATTAAAGCTCTCTGCTATTTCTAGATCAAATAAAGAGCCGACTTTGGTATGGTAAGGAATATTATGCTTTGCGCCGACGATTTCCGCGCACTCCGCCGCTGCCTCCGCGCTCATATTATATACTCCGTCGGTGGGGAAAAAAGCATAATCAAGATTTCTTTCTGAAAATGTATCCATCTGTTCTGTTTTAGATGTGTCACCCGCAACATACATAGTAAGATCGTCTATCGTAATGATAAAACCGACGCATTCAGTTACCTTATGGTTTGGGTTATAAGCCTGAACGCCTTCAATTGCGATGCTTTCATTCAATTGCATTTTTTGATCTTCGGCAGCAAGAATATCTACAGCCCTGATTATTACGCAATCATCTTTTTGTGTGACTTTACTCACCTTGTTATGGTCGTTGTGTTCATGCGTTACGAGAATAAAATCCGCCGGTTTGTCATAACCTTCGCCTTCCGCAGGGTCTATGTAAAGTACAAGACCGTTCTGTGAAGTCAGTCTTAAACTGGCATGTCCCTGATACAGTAATGTTGTCTCTTGACTGCCTCCCGGTGACGGAATTTCATTGGGAGGTTCAGACGGATCCGCCGGTTCCTCCGGGGTTAACGATGGCGAAGGAGTGGCGGATGGCGCAGGCTCTGACGGGCTGCTCACAGGGGGCGTTTCCGCCTCAGATGGGTTCGCGGCGCAAGAGGTCAGTGAGATGAGCAATGCGATGGGCAGCAGGATCGAAACCAATCGTTTCATGAACATGATCTCCTTTGTATATATTATATTTTTGCAGGATTGCCGTTTCTTTTTCGCGCAAACATCCGATTCATAGCGTGTTCGTGGGGAAACCCCGGTAACTTGCAGTCACAAATATATTCTGAAAAGTCCTCGATAAACCAATCGTGGTAATATGTCAATAGTTCACCCGACCGCCAAAGAAATGTTTCTTTTTCGAGGAGAGGAGCGAGAAACGGTTTATCGACCAATATGTCAAAAGCGTTTATTCCCTTGTCGTCTGTATGATCCCGGTAATTGCTGATTATTTCGCCTCGCAGTTCAGGCTTGATATAATGCAATACTCCTACCGAATAGAGAATATCGTATGATTGATTGAGTCTGTAATCCCTAATATCAGCCTTAAATGTATTCACATGAACACGCGCGTTTTCGGCAAGATGGTTTGTTTTTTCAATGCCTTTCTCGGATATATCAAAAGCACTGACGTCATAACCGCAGCGAGCAAGGAAAACAGCGTCCTTACCCTCGCCGCAGCCAATAACCAAGACCTTCAAATGTCTTTCCGGCGGTAAAAGCGAAAGAAGTTTCAAGCATAACGGTGTTGGCTTCAACCCCCAAAGGTATTCGTCTGTACTGCCGAAGATTTTATCATAGTAGGGTTCATCGTCTTGATAAGCGTTGTAACCAAGCAGTTTATCAACACTGACTTTCAATATTTCCGCAATCTTAGGCAATATTGTAATCTCAGGCATGGATTGTTCCGTTTCCCATTTACTGACCGCTTGGTATGTCAGACCGAGTTTGCTTGCAAGTTCTTCCTGTGTTAACCTGTTTTCCTTACGATAACGTGCTATGTTGCCGGATAGTATATTCTTTATATGAATCACCTCCCAAATATTATAACGCGTTTGATTTTTATAAATCAATCGCTAAATATTAGAGTTTTTCAGAAACTCGAACGATGGTTGAGTTTGTAAACGCGGTAAATCATCCGGGCGCGGGTATCACCGTAAGAATATTTTTATGTACGGTTACACTGCCTTTGGCACCGGGATGGGCATTGCCGGGTACATAGTAAGCATTGTTCACAATAAATTTACCCTCTCTGTTTTATACTGTATTGTACATTAAAAAACATTGCGCTGCAATGAAGGTTTATAATAGTAAGAATATGGAAATCATAAACGGAGAAATAAAACAAAAGAAAGGTGTGCCGCAATATGAACGAAACGCAGAAACAGTCTGATTTAGAAAAAGACCGTGTGCATCACGCGGAAGGATTTCTCACAACCAATCAGGGTGTAGGCGTGAGCAATACCGATGATTCATTAAAGGCGGGCGGGCGCGGCCCAACATTGATAGAGGATTTTATATTCCGGGAGAAGGTAACGCATTTCGATCACGAGCGGATCCCGGAGCGGATCGTCCACGCCAGAGGTTCGGGAGCGCACGGCTTTTTTCAGGTATATAAGGAGCTGTCGAACCTGACCAAGGCTCATTTCCTCAGCGACCCGGAGTTGGTGACGCCTGTTTTTGTTCGGTTCTCAACGGTAGCGGGCTCCAGGGGTTCGGCCGATACCGTCCGGGATGTGCGCGGATTCGCCGTAAAGTTTTATACACAGGAAGGAAACTACGACATTGTGGGCAACAACATGCCCATATTTTTCATTCAGGACGCCATGAAGTTTCCTGACCTGATCCACGCTGTGAAGCCGGAACCAAACAACGAGATGCCGCAGGCGGCCTCGGCACACGATACCTTTTGGGATTTCGTGTCCGGCATGCCGGAGACGATGCACAACGTCATGTGGCTGATGTCGCCGCGCGCGCTGCCGCGCAGTTTCCGCATGATGGAGGGGTTCGGCATTCACACCTTCCGGCTCGTCAACGCGCAGGGGGCGTTCAAATTCGTTAAATTCCACTGGAAACCGCTGCTGGGTGTGCATTCACTTGTTTGGGACGAGGCGCAGAAAATATCGGGCAAAGACCCCGATTTCCATCGCCGGGATTTGTGGGAAACCATCCAAAGCGGAACCCCCGCCGAATATGAGCTGGGTTTCCAGCTGCTCGACCCTGAGGATGAATTCAAATTCGACTTTGACATTTTGGATCCGACCAAGCTGTGGCCGGAAGAACTGGTGCCGGTTCAGAAAGTCGGCAAGATGACGCTGAATCGGAATGTGGACAACTTCTTTGCCGAAACGGAGCAGGTGGCCTTCTGTCCGGCCAATGTGGTGCCCGGGATCGACTTTACCAATGACCCGCTGCTGCAAGGGCGTCTGTTTTCCTATGTGGACACGCAGCTTTCCAGGCTTGGCGGCCCCAACTTTCATCAGATACCGATCAACCGCCCCGTCGTTCCGGTCAATAACAACCAACGGGACGGCATCCACCGCATGACCATTGACGCCGGACAAACACACTATCACCCCAACACGCTGAACAGCAACCAGCCTCATTCCGCCCATCAGGGCGAACCCCGCTTTGAGCATTATCAGGAGAAGGTCGAAGGAAATGTGATCCGCGAACGAAGCGCGAGTTTTCGGGATCATTTTTCTCAGCCCGCCATGTTTTGGAACAGTATGTCCGGCCACGAAAAGGAGCACATTGTTGACGCGTTCCGCTTTGAACTGGGCAAGTGCCAAAAGGTGTGTATCCGTCAGAATGTCGTCAATTTGCTTGCCAATGTCAACGCCGACCTTGCAAAGGCTGTCGGCGACGGGCTGGGGCTGAATCCTGAGATGAAACCCTTAGCGTCGCCGAAACCGTTCGCGTCGCCCGCGCTCAGCATGGACAACACCGCGAAAAGCCCCAAAACCAGCAAAACCGCCATCATTGTTGAAAACGGCTTTGACAGAGCGGAATATGATGCCGTTACAGCCGCCATCATTCGCGCCGGGGGCGGATTTGACATTGTGTCAAAAAAACTGGGGGCTGTTTCCGCGGTGGATAAATCAACCATTGAATGCGGCAAAACCTACGCAACGGCAGTTTCCGTGGTATATGACGCCGTCTTTGTGCCCGGGGGCGCGCATGTTGATTCGCTCAAACTGTCCGGCGACGTATGGCACTTCATCGACGAGGCGTACAAGCACTATAAGACCATTGGGTTGGGCGGAGAGGCGTCAAGCCTTTCGCCGGCTGAGCGCATCAAAAGTGCCGCGCAGGGAGACAACGCGGCGGCCGGTATCGTTATTTGCGGCGGAAAAGCAGAACCCTTCGCGGATGAGTTCATTGCCGCGCTGACCCAAGACCGTCACTTTCAGCGGGGCTGCGTTGTCATGGCTGTATCGGCTTGAGCAGAGAATGCTGAAACGCATCGTTTTGAACTTTTTGGGATTTGCCGCGTTGATGTTGGGTGCGCCGGGGGATTCCACCCGCAGAAATCAACAAAACACGCGCAAGGCGCAGGAGCCGTCTCCGGCTGCCTGTTTTTTTACCTCACACGCGTTGTCAAGGGGGACTTTACACTCCGCGGTCTGTCTGTTATACTAGGGGTGTAAGCTGCGTTCCGATGCGAAGAGGGGGTTCTGTTCCGATGCGAAATAAAGCAAGTATCATGATCATTGACGACAGTAAATTCATGCTTGCGGCACTGACCAACATCCTCAGTCCTTTTTATCACGTCCACGGTTTTCAGGACGTCATGCGGGCAATCCATAATATGGAAGACGTCAGCCCGTCGCTGATCCTGCTGGATGTTGTCATGCCGGAAATGAGCGGATTTGATGCCATCAAGCTCATTAAGGCCGACCCGTCTGTCAGAGACATCCCTGTAATCATGATGACGGCGCAGGACGAAAATTCCGGCTCAGACAATGAAGTGCAATGCTTCATGCTGGGCGCGGTCGACTTTGTGCTCAAACCCTTTAAGCCGCCGGTGGTGCTGGCGCGCGTCCGCACCCATGTAAAGCTGTATGAGTATCATAAGGAGCTGGAGAAAACATCGATCACAGACGCGCTGACCGGGATCTATAACCGCCGGGGATTCGACGAAATGATGCACCACGAGTGGAGCAGGAGCGTCAGAGAGACGTCTGATTTATCGATGTGTATGATTGACATTGATCATTTTAAGTATTACAACGATCATTACGGCCATCAGGAGGGCGACAACGCTCTGCATATGGTCGGGCAGGCGATCAAAAACGCGCTGCACCGTGAGACCGACATTGCGGCGCGCTACGGCGGCGAGGAATTCGCGGTGATCCTGCCCGAAGTGGACGGGCACGGCGCCGAAATCGTTGCAGCCCACCTCAATCAAGTGATCAGGGATTTGAATATCAAACACGAACACTCGCCGGTGGCCGGTATCGTTACCATCAGCATCGGCGTCGCGTCGTCGTGCAGCATACCGCATCAGGATCATTTGATTAAGGCCGCCGACGATATGCTGTATCAGGCAAAGGAAACGGGGCGCAACCGTTTTTGCCGCACCGCGTTATAACCTCTGCTTAAAACCTGTAATCACCGACCCGGAGAAGGCGGCAAACTCCTGCGTTTGTCGTCTTTGAGCTTAAACTGTGAAATCAAATCTTCCAGCATGGCCGACTGGCCGCTCATTTCTTCGGCGGACGCCGCGCTTTCCTCCGCCGCCGCGCTGTTTTGCTGGACGACTTGCGATACCTGATCGATCCCTTGATTGAGATGGTCAATGGCGGCTGTTTGCCCGTCCGAACCGCCGGCGATATTTTCAATGATCTCCGCGCTGCGGTTGATCCCTTCCACAATCTTTTTCAGCGATTCCAATGTATCGGCGGCGATGCTCATACCAAGCGCGGCCTTTTCAACGGTGTTTTCAATCAGCCCGCCTGTATCCTTGGCCGCCTCCGCGCTCTTGGCGGCGAGATTGCGCACTTCCTCGGCAACAACGGCAAAGCCTTTGCCGTGCTGTCCGGCGCGCGCCGCTTCCACAGCCGCGTTGAGGGCGAGGATGTTGGTTTGGAAGGCTATATCGTCGATCACTTTGATGACTTTTCCGATCTGGCCGCTTGCTTCGTCAATCTCCCGCACCGCCCGCATCATGTTGTCCATTTGCGCGCTGCCTGTTTCCGCGCTGCGCTTGATTTCATGCGACATATCGGCTGCTTCTCTGGCGATGGCGGCGTTTTGACCTGTCTGCTCCCGTATTTTTCCGATGGAAAGGGAGAGTTCGTCGATGGCGGCCGATTGCTGGGTCGATCCGCTGGCCAAAGCGGACGCGCCGTCGGCGATTTGCTTGGAACCGCTGGAAACTTGCAGGGCGGAGCGGTGGATCTCCCCGAACAGCAGGTTCAAGCTGCTGATCATTTTGATCTGCGAGTTGGACAATGTGTCTTTGTCGGAAAGGGTTTTGATGTCAATCGTCAGATTGCCGTTGGAAATCTGCTCCAGTTCATGGGATGATTCGATGATATGGTCGATGAAGACGCCGCAGTCTTTGATCAGCTGCCCGATTTCATCCCCTTTGGCCATATAGCCTTCCAGTTCCCGTTCCTCTTCCGCCGTATACGCGATGTCGCCGGTCGTGCCGACCCTGCGCATAAAGGCCGACAACGCGGCGATCGGCTTTCCCGTCTTCTTCCCGATGATATAGGCAATAATCAGGACGATCGAGTAAGCGGTGATGAAAATAACGGCGAACCGGATGACCGAAGCGATGACTTCGGCGTTGACCTCTTCTTTAGGCGCGAGGATATAGATCCGGCCGCCGTCGATGAGGGCGGCTGAAGCGGCCAAATAAGCGTTCCCGCCGAGAGAAGCGGTAAACGAGTGATCCAAGTTAGCCCGCCCGTCCGCCGCGAGCGTCTCCTTCTCTCCGGTTCCGGCGCGTTTGATCAGATCGTTCGTTTCGGCAAAAACGCCGCCGCCGTCCTGCCAAAGGGCGAAGCCCGACTGGTAAGCCTTGACGTGTTGAACCAGATTCTTGATCGTTTCGTCAGGCCGCGCGGCGTTTGCTTCCGCCGCGTCAAACAACGCTTGGTTGCATTCGTCGGCTGTTTCGTATATTTCAGCCAGCAGGCTCAGCTCGGCAACCCTGCCGATTTCGGAGACAATGCGGGTTTCCATATACGCCGCGACGCCTCCGGCGACGATCAGGACGATCACCCCGATGATAAAGGTGATTTTCCATGATAATTTCTTGACTTTTTTGTTTGCTCTCATTTTTTCTTCCCCTTACCATAAACCAATTCCCCAGTATACTATATCATAAAACCGGCGACCGGTCAAATCTTTATCCGCAATGCACTTGCGTTTATGCGCCCCGACCTGATATAATGAAAAAATAATAATGAAGCGGTGAGGGTTCTTCCATGTCCATGTCTGAATGTAAGCAAGGCGATGTTTTGTGCGGTCAAGGCCTGCCGGTGCAAGGCCTTTTGCTGATGATCAAAGGAAGCGCGGAAGCCTCCTTTAACGGGCGGACGTTCCGTTTTGAAAAGGGCGATGTGCTTGGCTTGATCGATCTTGATAGGGGCGAGCACAGCCTGACCTACACGGCTTCAACAGACGTGACGGTCTTCAGTTATCCTTTCGGCGGTTTTGAAGAATTGGAAAAACTGCTGAACGACAACAGCGACGCCGCCAATCTGATGGTGAACTCCATGTGCCGCCAAATGGCCGACTTTTTGCAAACCCGAACCGCGCTGGCCGAAGAAGCCGCCGGGAATTACGCCGAGGTCAGGGAGCTCTATCCTCAATACGAAAAAATGAGCAAACTGTATGCCTTAACGCCGAAAAAAATCCCGGGGCTGCCGGAGCTTACGCCGTTTTCCGGCAGCGACCCCATCGAAGCCTGGCTGAGCGAATATTACTTAGGCGTCAACTATCTAGGCGCATCCGTGCGCAAAAGTTTCTTCTACGGCCATGCCGGAATCTCCCTCGGATTCCTCCGTCAAAGCGCTTCGGACTTCCGCAAGGTTTTGGAGGCCTGCGGGGCTTATTATACCTATTTGTCGGCGTTGTCGCAGGTGTTTTTGGAAAGCGGCGGGCACGACCTTTTCTCCGTGATTGCCGACCTGCACCTCTCCTCGATCAACATCAAAGGCGCGGATGAGGCCGTCAAAGAACTGATGGCGCGGCTGACGGGATTGCTCTCCAACATGACGGGCGTCGATCCCGGCGAACTCCAAAACCGTTTGAATCAGTATCAGGAAGCCCTGCACGGCAAACGATCGTCGCAGGAAACGGTCACCGAAGCCCCCGATGTGACCCATATACGAGCCAATTTGACCGATTCCCTCGAAAACATTCTCTCCTATTCCGGTTTGCCCCAAGACGTTTGCAACAAGTTTACCAAATACGTCCATGACTACACCGAACTCGAAGACAGGGGCGGCGGTGACGACATTGCCCGCCGCATCCGCAAGGAACTGACAACCATATTCTATCAAATCTATCAGGGCGTGTTCATTAAGAGCCTTGAAGACACGGCTCTGCCCACCGTCATCAAAATGTTTCTGAATTTCGGGTATGTGGACGCCGCCCTCGCCGGATACGACAACGCCGATTATCTGTATTCCATCGCCGACTCGTTAAGGGGCGACGCGGAGAACGGCGTTTATACCATCCGGGAATGGCTGACCGCCATATACCAAGGGAAGAAAGAGCCCAACCGCAATGAGTTTGACATGGATTACAATGAATATTTACGCGAACAGAAGCAGCAGGGCAAAATAGACGCGAAAGAGGAAGCCAAACTCGCGGCCGACCCGGAAGGCAAGCTGCGGTTTGAGCTGGAAAACGTCTTCCCCATCGTCAATAAGATCACATTCGGGCGCATCACCATCTTCTGCCCGCTTTTCTCCGATCAAAACGTACAGCGCAAGCCCGAGTCAACCCTGGTCACCCCCGCCCTGCTCAAAGAGAGGATCGGCGAAATACGCGGAACCGATTACACGGCGTTTTACCGCGAGATTTTGTTTACCAATGTCAAGTGCGACATCCGCAATGAAACCATCCATATCGAAACCCTGCCCGACATCATCCTCTGCCCCAATATCGGCGTGCGCGGAGCCATGTGGCAGGAAATCGAAGGGCGCAAACGCGATTCGGCGGCGCGGTGGTTTGTGCCGCTCTTCTTGGAAGGCGATTTGAAAAACCTGATCATACGCATGACCGCCGAGTTCCGTTGGGAGATGTGCAAACGCATTCAGGGTATGCGCTGGAACGACGTGACAAACCCCTCGCTGACGAGCGAGTTCTGCGATTATCTGCAATTTTACAGGAACAACAAAGAATTGTCGCAGGAAACCAAGGACGACATCAAAAGCGACCTCGTCCGCGCCAAAAACAATTATAAAAATGTCTTTGTCTTAAATTATACCGAATGGCTGCTCTATGAAGCCAACGGCTCGCCCCGCCTGAACAAAGTCGCCTTGGGGCAGATGATTACATATTGCCCCTTCCCGGCCGCCGTCCGGGAGAGATTGCTGCTGAATCCGCGGTATGCCCAGCTCCTCACCCGCTTCAACAACAAGGCGCAGCAGACGGCGCAGCGTTTGAATAATGTCATCCAAAAAGCCCACCGCATGGGTCAGCCCACCCCGCCCGAACTGGAAGCCGAGATGGACTATGTAAAAGGGTAATGGCATTTTGGAGCAAAAAGAAAAACCCATACGATGACGCATTGAAGCACATCGACGGGCAGCGGCTGAAATACGCAACCGAGCGCGATGCGGCCACTTCGCGGGAATCGGTCATCGGCCGCCGGGGATCGGTCAACATCACACGGGACGGCAAACTGAAAGTGGTCTGCGGCGCCGAGGTTTTCTCGGCCGACGCCGCAACCGTAAAAGCGGCTCTGCTGATGAGCCTTGAAGGGGCGGTCGTTTCCGGGTTTGATGAGAGCACCGGGCGGGAACGCACCGTGGTGCTGTATTTTCAATATTACCGGAAGGTGTAGCAGGTGCTAACGCGCGCCGATCTCGTGCGATAAACTCATAAACAAGTCGGTCAGTCCGGGGTCGAACTGCGACCCCCGCCGCTCGTAGATGATCCGCATGGCCTCGTCATGGGAAAACGCCTTTTTATATGGGCGTTCGGACACCAGCGCGTCGTAGACGTCCACGATCATCAGCATCCGCACCCGCAGGGGGATTTCCTCGCCTTTCAGCCCAATCGGGTATCCCGAACCGTCCCATTTCTCATGGTGCATATAGGCAATGTCGATCGCGCATTGTAAAAAGTCTTGATTGCTTTCGCTGTACGGTAAACTCTCCAAGAGGAGTTTTCCGTGCAGCGGATGTGTTTTCAGCGTTTCAAACTCTTCGTCGGTCAGGCGTCCCCGTTTGAGCAGGACGTCGTCCCGTATTTTGATTTTCCCCACATCATGGAGGACGGCCGCCTGCAAGAAGGATTCGACGTCCCAGCCGGAAACCTCATCGGCATATCGTTTGTTGCTGGCCATGGCCTCGGTGAAAATCCGCAAATACCGCTGGATATTTTCGGCGTGGTTGCCGGTCACATCCTCCCGGAACTCCAAAAGGTCGGCCGCCCAGCGCACAACCGCGCCTTGCAGCTGCCAAAACGGCTCTTTGCCGGTATGCGTTTGCAATTCCCGCTTCAAGGCTTCCGTTTGCAGATGCAGTTCGGCTTTCCTGCGCAAAAGAGCCGGAGTGAACGGTTTGCGTATGGTATCCGCCGCGCCGCGTGTTAAGCCCGACAACTCCTCGGCCGGACCGCTTACATCGCACAGCAGGATGACCGGAACCCCCGCCGTTTCAGGGAGGGTTCCAAGCTCATCCAGCAGGCAGCCGCCGTCTGTCCCGGGCAGTTTGCTGTCCAGCAAGATCAAGTCGGGCGTCATTTTGTCCAGCGTTGCCCGCAGGTTTTTCAGCTGCTGAACGGCAGCCACGGTAAATTTCGGCTGCAAGGCGTTCTTCCCGGTATGCAGGGTAATGATGTCGCTGTCGATGATGAAAACGCATTTTTTCCGTTCGGTCATAAGCTCCTCCGCCGGGTGCTATTTGCCAACCCACTCGGCCAGCTTGTTCAGCGTTGATATTGTCTCCTGCCGGGAGATGTTGTCCAGCGGCCTGAACCTGCCGTCCGGTTCTCCCGCCATGATGCGCGGACTGCTGTAGCTCATCTTCCGTATCGCCGCCGCTGTGTTTTCCGAGGTGACCAAGTGCATATCGGTGAAGGTCACGTCGGCTTCAAAGAGTTCCTTGTTCAAAGCCTGTTCCCTTCGCGCGATACGGTCGAGGATCATAGCCGCGTCCTGCCGGGTGATCGGGTCGTTGGTGCCGAAGGTGGTGTCATTGTAGCCGTTGATGATGGTCAGATGCGCCATCTTGCGGATGTTCAGGTCGCCCCCGTCGTCGGCGAAGGTTCTCGTCCCGACTTCCATCGTTTGACCCGTAAGGGTTTCGATCAACGAAACGGCCAGCGCGCAGAACTCGCCGCGGGTGATGTTGTACTGATACCCGCCTTGCAGAGCCGGGGTGAGGTAGCCGATCTCAATCGCGGTATTGATGACCGGGATGGCCCATTCGGAGGGAGCGTCGAGGGGGTCGGGGTGTTGATCTGAAGTATAGCTCGATAAATCAATTAGGCCGACATCGCCCACAAATTCGTCGGTATCCCCATCCCAAGTACCGATATATACTTTGGCGATACCGCCAGAATAAAGGGTTATTCCATAATACAATTCGAACGGGACGATCAACTTGCCCGCCTTGTCAATCACGCCGTATTGCCAACTGTTGGTGGTTACGACCGCCATTCCGTCGGAGAAATTGCCTATACTGTAATACAGTCCGAACGGGATGATCAACTTGCCCGCTTTGTCGATTACGCCTCGTTGCCCATCACTGTTGTATACGGATTTCACTCCGTCGTAGAAAGAGTCTAAGTATATATTGTAATACAGTCCGAACGGGACAATCAGCTTGCCTGCTTTGTCGATCACGCCGCATTGATAACTGCTGTCGTATACGGCGTATACGGCCGCCACTCCGTCGGAGAAAGAAGATATATGGTAATATAGTCCGAACGGGACGATCAACTTGCCCGCCTTGTCGATTACACCGTATTGCCTATCGCTGTCGCGTACGACTGCCACTCCGTCGGAGAACTCGAATATAGTGCCGTACAGTCCGAACGGGATGATCAAGTTGCCCGCCTTGTCGATCACGCCGTCTTGCCCTTCGCTGTTGGTGACGGTCGCCACTCCGTCGGAGAAAGAGGATATGCTGTTATACAGTCCGAATGGGATGATCATCTTACCCGCCTTGTCGATTACGCCGCGCTGCCCATCATTGTATACGACTGCCACTCCGTTAGAGAAAGGCCATATATCGTCATACAGTCCGAACGGGACAATCAGCTTGCCCGCTTTGTCGATCACGCCGTCTTGATAACTGCTGTCGTTTACGGTGTATACGGCCGCCACCCCGTCGGAAAAAGAGGATATGCCATCATACAATCCGAACGGGATGATCAAGTTGCCTGCCTTGTCGATTACGCCGCATTGCCAACTACTGTTATATACGGTCGCCACTCCGTCGGAGAAAGATTCTATTTCGTAATTCTCCTCCAACAAAATCATCTCGATGCCGTTTACCGCCAAGGCTGTGTTCGGGTTCTGCGCCGGGATAACGGATAACAACAACGCCAGCGCGAGGGGGAGGATTCTCTTTTTCATGGGAATGACCTTCTTCCAAATATTTTATGTCATATTATGTCGCATTCAAACGTGCTATAATGGCAGTGCCGGGATTTGCGCGTTTTGGGGGCTCTTGCTTTGTCAATTCCAATTTATATCCTCATGCCTTACATATTCACCCCGCGAAAACTCGGCGCGCGCTTGTTTGATGTCCGCTATATCCTCATCGGTCAATATGTCATCGGGTGATACCATCGTTTTGACAAGTTCTAACACCAAAGCCTGATTCTTTTCCGGCATTTGCTCAACAAATGTATTGATTTGATTGGCTAAAGACATAGTTACACTCCTTTATATATTTCTCCGCGCGGACTGATTTTTTCTATAGATATTGTATCATGCTTATCGAAGGAATACAATACCCGCCAGCCGCCGACCCGAAGCCGATACGTTGTTACTTTGCTCCCTCTGATTTGCTTTATATCTCCGTCGGGCAGTTTTTCGATTGCCGCTTTAATTCTTTGCTTCGTTGTATTATCCATTCGGTTTACGGCTTTTACAGCTTTCTTGGAATAGATGATGTTCATGTATGACCATTCCTTTCATGCGAAAGGCACCAACGAGGGATGAAACGTGGGTGCCGTCGCGTTGTTTTTAAGGTTGTGCTAAACTTGATTGCGAGAGCAGTCAAACTACAGAGCACGAG
>WRIZ01000039.1 GCA_009782475.1 Oscillospiraceae bacterium
CTCGTGCTCTGTAGTTTGACTGCTCTCGCAATCAAGTTTAGCACAACCTTAAAAACAACGCGACGGCACCCACGTTTCATCCCTCGTTGGTGCCTTTCGCATGAAAGGAATGGTCATACATGATATAATGAGAGAATCCTGCGTAAGGGGGTTCTCTTTTGATGTCCACCAAAGAAAAACTCCTCTTGATCCTCGAGCAAAACCGCCACCGTGATGTTTCGGGGGAAGAGCTTGCAAGCACGCTCGGCGTAACGCGCGCCGCCATATGGAAAACGGTGGGGTCTTTGGAACGGGACGGGCATCGTTTCGACGCCGCACCAAACAGAGGGTATCGGTTGCTCTCTCATGTCTTTTCGGCGCAGGCTGTTGAGGCATTGCTGCCCGGCGGTTTGGCGGCGGTGCGGTACTATCAAATGTTAGATTCAACCAACAACAAGGCCAAAGAGCTGGCGGCGCAGGGCTGCCCGCACGGGACAGTCGTCATTGCGAACGAACAGAATGGCGGGCGGGGACGGTTTGAACGGTGTTTTTCCTCGCCGTCCGGCGGACTGTATATGACGGTTGTCATCAAGGAAACGGACGTCACCTGCCTGACGGCCGCCGCCGCCGTCGCGGTCTGCCGCGCCGTAGAAAGCGTTACCGGGCAAACGCCGTGTATCAAATGGGTCAACGACGTGCTGCTGGATGGGAAGAAACTGTGCGGCATCCTGAGCGAAGCCGCCGTCAGCTTGGAAACAAAGGGGGTTGATTGGGCTGTCGTCGGGATGGGCGTCAACATGGTTTCGGAATCCATCCCGGAAGAATTGCGCTCCGTTGCCGCCGCGCTGTTTGACCAAGACCCGGGCGATGCGGCGCGCGCCCGTTTGGCGGCGGAGATCGTTCAAAACCTGCTG
The DNA here is from genome assembly GCA_009782475.1 of Oscillospiraceae bacterium. GTDB lineage: Bacteria > Bacillota > Clostridia > Oscillospirales > UBA929 > UBA929. The sequence continues at coordinate 894 of WRIZ01000039.1, forward strand.
ACAATGCCCCTGTCCGGTTCAGCGATGCTCACGGAATACCGCCGCCGTCTCTCCACACTGGGGCGGGCGGTGACCGTCCGCGCGCCGAATGAACAATATGAAGCCGTTGCCGAGGACATTGACGAAGAGTACCGTTTGATCGTGCGATTGCCGGACGGAGCAAAAAAAATTCTATATTCGGGAGAAATTTCTGTAAAAACGTCTTGACTTTAACGTCGCGTCAACTGTTACACTCTCCTTGAAAGGAGGTTGGATCATGGAATTGCAGACCATCAGCCAGGTGTCAAATACGTTCGGCGTCTCCACACGGACGCTGCGCTACTACGAACAGATCGGCCTGATCACTCCGTCGAAAAAGGAAGGCTTTGCCTATCGGATGTACGACGCTGCCGCCCTGCTGCGGCTGCGGCAGATCATCGTCCTGCGGAAATTGCGCATCCCTTTGCGGCAGATCGCGGAGATATTGCGGAGCGGGGACGCCCGCGCCGCCATCGAGGCGTTTGAGCAAAATCTCGCCGAGATCGACGATGAGATCACCGCCCTGTCCACCATACGGAGCGTCATCCGTTCCTTCATCGAGCGGCTGGACTTGGGCGGCCGTTTTGCCCTGCCGGACGACGAAAGCCTGCTGGAAGTTGTGGATTCCCTGACCGCCTCTAAAATCAACTTCAAGGAGGAAAAAACTATGGAAGAACTCAACAAAGCCGGTGAGAAACTGGGCAAACTGACCGACAAGCAGGTGCGGATCGTCTATCTGCCCCCATCCGATGTGGCGGCTTATCAGTACGAGGGGGACGAGCCGGAGGGGGTCGTCGGCAAGGTCATCGAAGAGTTTGTTATCAAAAGCGGCTTGGCGCAAATCAAACCCGATCTGCGGCATTACGGGTTCAATTCGCCCAACCCGAAACCGGGCGACCCCAGCGGCGCGCACGGCTATGAGATGTGGGTGACCGTCCCCGATGGGTTTGACGTCCCCGCGCCGCTTTGTAAGAAGCATTTTGACGGCGGGATGTACTGCGCCCACATGATCCCGATCGGAGCCTTTGAGGAATGGGCGTGGCTGGAAAAATGGATGAATGAGAGCGCAAAGTATGAGTACAGAGGGAAGGGCTGCCCGAGCAATATGTTCGACAGCTTGGAAGAATGCCTCAACTATGTCAACCTGATCGGAAAATCCTGGGACGACGCTCAACTCGACCTGCTGATCCCCATTAAAGAGAAAACGTAAACCTATCACAAGATAACGGTTGACAAACGGTGAACCCTCCTGTATGATGGGATAACCCCATATACAGGAGGGTTCTATGATTAAAACGCGATTCAATTCACGAACTCTCAGCCTCTGCGGCTTATTCGCCGCCCTGAGCGCGGTTTTGAGCTGGACGTCCATACCTTTCATCCCGGTACCGCTCACACTGACCCATATATCCATCTTCATGGCGGCGGGGCTGCTTGGATGGCGTTACGGCACAATAAGTCAAATCATATATGTTCTTCTGGGAGTGGCGGGGGCACCTGTCTTTTCCGGGTTCCGGGGTGGATTGGGGTATATCGCCGGGCCGACCGGCGGGTTCATCTTCGGGTATATCCTCACGGTGTTGGTGACCGGGCTGCTGATCAAACGGTTCGGAACAAGATTTTGGGTTCTAATGCTTTGCATGGCTGCCGGATGGGTTTGTACATATGCCGCCGGTCTCCCCTGGATCGCCGCGCAAACCGGGCGGACACTCCCGGAGGCGTTGACAGCCTTTTGCCTGCCGTTTCTGCCCGGCGACGCCGCCAAAACAGTGTTGTGCGCCGGGCTGATCAACCGGCTCCATCCGGTTTTGGCAAAACGGAACCGATAGAGTGGTAAATCGGAAACCCCTTTCATAGGCTGTAGTAACAGCACAGAAAGGGGTTTCCGTTATGCACGAATTAAGCAAACAGGTGATAGACTATCAATCGCTAAAGAAAACACTGAGCGATCTGACACAGAAACTGGAGGCGATAGAGAGCGAAATCAAGTTCTATATGGGTGAACAAGAGGAGATGAACGTAGACGGCGTTACCGTCCGCTGGACAAAAATCACACAGAACCGATTCGATACGACCACGTTCAAACAGCAGCACACGGCATTGTATGAGCAATTCCTGAAACAGAGCGAAACCCGGCGTTTTACCGTTACCTAGCCACAACCTTTTTTAACTTAGCAAAGCGCGGAAGCCCGTTGACCTTGGCTTGCTCCGTTTCGCCCGCGATCAGCGGCAGGGCGTAGTCGGTGTAGGGCTTCAACATGCCGTTGCCCGCTTGGTTGATCCATTCACGCGGCACCTTTTTCTCGGTGTTGGCGACACTATCGAGCGATAGAAGTTCGATTTCGCAGCGGTAACCGCCGTCGCGGGAGCATTTGAAGCCCACCATCTTGTCGGAAATGCCGCCAACGGCATTTTCAACGGCGGCGCGCCCGGCGGCATACGATTCATCGTAATCGGTCTTGGAGGCGATGTGCGACGCGCAACGCTGGAGAAGGGAGAACTCGATTCCGCGCACTTTGGCTTGCGTCCTGTGCCTGCAAAGCCCCGCCAAGTAGGACGCTAAACCGCCCAGCTGCGCGTGGCCAAAGCTGTCGCGCGCCACTTCGATGCCGGAGGAGGCGTATTCGTTGATGAACATGCCGTGATGGTCGTGGATGCCTTCGCTGACGGCGACAATGGCCTTACCGTTCTTTTTGTAAATCTCTTCCACATCGTCGAGAAAACGCTCGATGTTAAAGTCGATTTCGGGCAGGTAGATTAAGTCGGGAGCGTAGTCGCCCGCTAAAGCGGCGGCGGCGGTCAGCCATCCGGCATGGCGTCCCATGATCTCCAAAATGGTGACCATCCCGGTGTCATAGACGCGGGCGTCGAGGTAAAGCTCCATGCAGGAGGTGGCGATGTATTTGGCCGCGCTGCCGTAGCCGGGGCAGTGATCGGTGCCGAAGAGGTCGTTGTCGATGGTCTTCGGGATGCCCATGACACGGCACTCGTATCCGTTTTTGAGCATGAATTTGCTGATCTTATTGCAGGTATCCATGCTGTCGTTGCCGCCGTTGTAGAAAAAATAGCGCACATCGTATTTTTGAAAGATTTCGAGGATGCGCTTATAATCCGTGTCGTCGGCGTCGGGGTCTTTGAGTTTATAGCGGCAGGAACCCAGCGCGGAGGACGGGGTGAAGCGCAGATGCTTCAGTTCCTCGCGGTCTTCTTCGTCCATGATATACAGTTTGTCGTCCAAAACGCCTTTGATGCCGTTGGCCGCGCCGTAGACTTTGGTGATGGCGGCATTGTCGAGGGCGGCTTCGATCGCGCCCAGCGCGGACGCGTTGATGACCGACGTCGGCCCGCCGGATTGGCCTATGACACAGGCTCCTTTGAGTTGGCTCATATTCGTTTGTTCCTCCTGTTATTTCGTTTCAATATTGGTATGATACCGTACGCATCCGCTCTTGTCAACACTCCCCCCCCTGTGTTATACTGGATAAAAATATAAAAAGAGGAGCTGAACACCATGAGCTTGGTAACGACAAAGGACATGTTCAAAAAAGCGTATGAGGGCGGCTACGCCATCGGCGCGTTCAATGTCAACAACATGGAGATCATTCAGGGCATCACCGACGCGGCCATAGAGGAAAAAGCCCCGCTCATTCTCCAGGTCTCGTCCGGCGCGCGGAAATACGCCAAACACGTTTACCTGATGAAGCTGATCGAAGCCGCCATTGAAGACGCCAAAAATCAGGGCGTTGACCTGCCTATCGCGGTACACCTCGACCACGGCGACACCTTTGAACTTTGCAAGAGCTGCATCGACGGCGGCTTTACCTCGGTGATGATCGACGGGAGCCACCACTCCTTTGAAGACAACATCAAACTCACCAAACAAGTGGTTGAATATGCCCACGCCAAAGGCGTCACCGTTGAAGGCGAACTGGGTCAGCTGGCCGGCATCGAAGACGACGTCAACGTCGCCGACCACGCCTTCACAGAGCCGGATCAAGTGGAGGAGTTTGTCTCCAAAACGGGCGTCGATTCATTGGCCATCGCCATCGGCACCAGCCACGGAGCCTTTAAGTTCAAACCCGGGCAGAAACCCCAGCTTCGGTTCGATATTTTAGAGGAAGTGACCAAACGTCTGCCGGGCTTCCCGATCGTTCTGCACGGCGCGTCGTCGGTCATCCCGGAGTTTGTTCAAATGGTCAACCAATACGGCGGGCAAATGCCCGACGCCATCGGCATCCCCGAGGAGATGCTGCGTCAGGCCGCCAAATCGGCCGTTTGCAAAATCAACATCGACAGCGACCTGCGCCTTGCCATGACGGCCACCGTGCGCAAGCATTTCGCCGAAAACCCCGGCCACTTCGACCCGCGCCAATATCTCACCCCCGCCCGCTCCGCCATCAAAGACATGGTCAAGCGCAAACTCACCAACGTGCTGGGCTGCTCAGGGAAGATATAAATGGATACACGGAAAATGCCCCAAATTGCCGAGACGGTTTCCCGTCTTGGTATGGGTTTGATGCGGCTGCCCTGTGATGAAAAGGGCATTGATTACCCCGCCGCCGAGCTGATGATCGACCGTTTGATGGAGGCTGGGGTGACCTATTACGATACGGCTTGGTTTTACCATGAGAACACAAGCGAGGATTTCGCCAAGAAGGCGTTGATCACCCGTTTCCCCCGGAACAAGTTTACCATCGCCACCAAAATGCCGCTGGGCGAAGCCGAGAAAAACGGCGGGGCGCAAGCCATCTTTGATAAACAACAGGAGAACTTGGGAACCGACGTCATCGATTTCTACCTGATGCACGGCATCAACGGCGGCAGCATCGATCATATGGCACGTTTGGGCGCGGATGAAGTTGTCACCAAAATGAAACGCGGCGGGCGTATCCGTTACAACGGGTTTTCCTGGCACGGCGCGGCGGACGATCTGCCCAAAGTGCTGGACGGGTTTGATTGGGATTTCTGCATGATCCAGCTCAATTACTACGACTGGCTCGCCCTCGACGGCCAAAAGCTATACAAGGCCGCGGCCGATCGGAACATCCCGCTGATCGTCATGGAGCCGGTGCGCGGCGGCGGCCTTGCCGTTTGTCACCCGGACGTCGCCCGTGTCTTCGAGGAGGCCGACCCCGCCGTTTCGGCGGCGTCGTGGGCGTTGCGGTGGGCTGGCTCGCTGCCCGGCGTTGACGTTGTTTTAAGCGGCATGAGCAATATGCACCAAGTCAATGAGAACATAAACCTCTTCTCCCCGCTCAAACCGCTGACCGACGATGAACGGGGCGTGATCGGAAAAGCCATGGAGGCGTTCAAGACCTTACCTCTTGTCCCGTGTACCGAATGCAATTACTGCAATAAATGCCCTCAGAGTATCCCCATCCCGAAATTGTTCGGCGGGAAAAACGATATTGTGCGGTTCGGTTCGTCTTGGTATATGATGAACTATAAAAACTGGACCAAACCCGAAAATCAGATCACGGCCTGCACCGAATGCGGCGTGTGCGAAGCGGCCTGCCCGCAGGGGATCAATATCATCGAACGCTTAAAGCAGCTCGACGCGGAGTTATCATAATGGAAAACAGCCCGTATTCCGTCTCGCTGGCTTCGCTGATTGAGGAGTTTAATCTGGAAATCCTCTACAAGCCGGAACACTTTGACTCCATCAGGGTGGTGACCGATGAGATCAACCGGCCCGGGCTTCAACTGGCCGGATTCTTTGATCATTTTGACGAAACCCGCCTTCAGATCATCGGCATGGTGGAAACGGCCTTCATCGAACGCTTTACCGCCGAAAAGCGGATGGCCAGCTTTGAGAAACTGATGAGCAAGGAGCTGCCCGCCGTCATCCTGACGCGCGGCATCGAACCCTTCCCCGAATGCAACGATATGGCGCGAAAATACGGTGTGCCGCTCCTGCGGACGCAGGAAACAACCTCCACCCTCATCAGCGCGATGATCTCTTCCTTGAAAGTTTCGCTGGCGCAGCGCATCACCCGCCACGGCGTGCTGGTCGAAGTCTACGGCGAAGGCGTTCTCTTATTGGGCGATTCCGGCGTCGGCAAAAGCGAAACAGCCATTGAGCTGGTCAAACGCGGCCACCGCCTGATCGCCGACGACGCCGTTGAAATCAAGAAGGTGTCGGCCAAAACGCTGGTTGGCGCGTCACCTGAAATGATCCGGCACTATATCGAGCTGCGCGGCATCGGCGTCGTTGATGTACGCCGGATTTTCGGCATGGGTTCGATCAAGACCACAGAGAAAATCGACTTGATCATCCACTTGGAATTATGGGACGTCAATAAACAATACGAACGGCTGGGGCTCGACGAGCAGAAAACGTCGATGCTTGATGTGGAGATCCCGTCGCTCACCATTCCGGTCAAACCGGGGCGCAACCTCGCCGTCATCATTGAGGTCGCGGCCATGAACAACCGCAACAAAAAGTTAGGCTATAATGCAGCGCGGGAGTTTTCCGACAAAATCAACCAGTATTTTGTGCAGCAGGAGGGGGTTAACCCATGAGGATCGGCATTGACTTGGGCGGCACCAACATCGCCGCCGGTTTGGTGGATGAAAAACCCGGCATTGTATTGCAAAACAGTGTCAAGACCCCGCAGGGCGCGAAGGCCGCCGCTCAGGAGATGGCGGTTTTGGCGCATTCTCTCTGCGCGGAGGCCGGGATACGGCTGCAAGACATAGAATCGGTCGGGATCGGTTCCCCCGGAGCCATTGATTCGCGCAGCGGCATGGTGGTGTATTCCAACAATCTCGAGTACAGCAATGTACCGCTGGCCGCCATGCTGAGCGAACAGATCGGACTGCCCGTCCGCATCGGCAACGACGCCAACGCGGCGGCATTGGGAGAATACCACGGCGGCGCGGGGCGGCGAGCCGCCGCAGGCAATGATACAACACCTCCTTTTTCTTCCATGATTCTCGTTACACTCGGCACCGGCGTCGGCGGCGGCATCATCGTCAACGGACGCATCTACGACGGCTTCAACGGCATGGGAGGCGAAGTCGGGCATATGGTCATAGAAGTTGACGGCGCGTCATGCACCTGCGGCCGGAACGGCTGCTGGGAAGCCTACGCTTCGGCGACTGGATTGATAAGACTTACAAAGAAGGCTATGGAATGTCATCCCGACAGCCTGATGCACAGCATCACAGCCGAAAAGGGAAAGATTTCCGGGCGAACGGCTTTTCTTGCTGCCCGGAAAGGCGACCCGGCGGGGGACGCCGTCGTAGAGACATATTGTAAATACCTAGCCATCGGTACGGCCAACCTGATCAACCTCTTTCAGCCCGCCATGTTCTGCTTCGGCGGCGGCGTCTCAAACGAAGGCCAGCTGCTCATAGACCGGCTTCGCCCCCTCCTCGCCCCCGAATTGTATACCGTGGGCGACAAGAGAACCAGCCTTTGCCTCGCACAACTGGGCAATGCCGCGGGCATCATCGGAGCCGCTCTGTTATGACCCTTCTAAGCAGCCTGACAACCTTCCGCATCGGCGGCCCGTGTGAAGATTTGCATACGCCGGACGGAACAGAACGAACGATAGAACTGTTGAAAAAACTGGAAAACCCCATCGTTTTGGGCGGCGGGAGCAATGTGCTGGCGTCCGACGCCGGAGTCAACGCCCCCATCATTCGTACCGCTGGGCTGAACCATATTGACATAGACGGGGAAACCATCCGGGCGGGCTGCGGCGCGGGGCTGCCGGAGTGTGCGCGCGCGGCCGCGGCGCGGGGTCTGACCGGGCTGGAATGGGCTTCCGGCATCCCCGGTTCACTGGGCGGAGCCGTTGTGATGAACGCGGGGGCGTATGGCGGCGAGATGTCGCAGGTGGTAACAAGCGCATTGATTTTCAACGGGCGGGAAGCCGTTGAAATAAGCTCGTTTGATTTCTCTTACCGGCATAGTGTTTTGATGGAGCATCCCTCGTGGGTGGTTTTAGAAGTCACCCTCAAGCTCAAATGGGGCGACCCGGATGAAATCGCGGCAAAAATAGAACAATTCCGCAAAGCGCGAAACGAGAAACAACCGAACCAACCCAGTGCGGGCAGCTTTTTCAAACGCCCGCCGGGGCATTTTGCCGCCGCGCTGATCGACCAATGCGGGCTGAAAGGGAAGACTGAAGGCGGCGCGCAGGTTTCGGAGAAACACGCGGGTTTCATCATCAACAGAAAGGGCGCGACATGCGAAGACGTCTTACGGCTGGCGTCGCTGGTGCGGGAAACGGTGTTTAAGCAAACGGGCGTGGAGCTGGAGCCGGAAGTGCGGCTGTTGGGAGAACTGCAATGGAGTTTTTAATCATCTCCGGGCTTTCGGGAGCCGGGAAGAGCATGATGATCAAAACGGTCGAGGATTTGGGGTACTACGCCGTCGATAATATGCCGGTCACCCTCATCCCCGCCTTTGCCGAGCTTTATGTAAAATCCGCCGCCCAAGACCGGGGGGCGTATGAACGCGTCGCCCTGGTCATTGACATACGCACAGGGCAGACGTTTGACGCGCTGTTCGCCTCGCTCTCGCTCATCCGCGCCATGAACTGCGATTACCGTATCCTCTTCGTCGAATGCAAACCGGACATCATCATCCGCCGTTATAAAGAAACACGCCGCCGCCACCCGCTGCAAAAAGACGGCGAGCCGCTGGCCGAAGCCATAGAGAGGGAAGCCGCGCTGCTGGCTCCCGTCCGGGAGAATGCCGATAAGATCATCGATACATCGCAATTATCGTCGGGCACCTTAAAGACCCATTTGGAAGGGATTCTCACTGGGGCGGGACGCCGCCCGATGGTGGTGACGGTGATGTCGTTCGGGTTCAAATACGGCCTGCCGCTGGAGAGCGATTTGGTCTTCGACGTGCGCTTTCTGCCCAACCCCTTCCATATCGCCGAACTGCGCGCCCTGAGCGGATTGGACGAGCCTGTGGCGGATTTCATCAGCCGCTGGCCGCAAACGCAGGAGTTTTTAACACGGCTGAAAGACATGACCGGGTTTTTGGTGCCGCAGTATGCCGAAGAGGGTAAAAGCGGTTTGGTCATTGCCATCGGCTGTACCGGGGGGCGGCACCGCAGCGTCATGACGGCGAAAGCCTTGTACGACGACCTGCGCGAACGCGGGCATGTCGCGGTTCTGACCCACAGGGACATCACCCGCGACCCGGCACGGACGGCGGAGGGGTAGTCCTTCGCTGAGGCGACCTATCTTAAAACAGGAGTGTGTCAACCAATGAAAAAGCGTTTCCTATCCCTCGTGCTGACACTCGCCATCCTCTTAGCATTTGTTCCGGCGGCAACCACGCAAACGGAAGCGGTGATGACAGTGTTCAACCCCATCACAGGCTGGGATATGATGGAAAAACTCGGTTTGGGTTATACCTTTGCCAATACCACGGAAGCCCGGCCATGGCCGGACAGCAACTGGTTCCTGGATGATACTGAAACCTGTTGGGGCCAGCCGAAAATCGAGGAACAGCACTTTCAGTCGGTGGCGCAAAAAGGATTTGACAGCTACCGTTTGTGCGTGTCATGGACGCCGCACATGGATACGAATTATCAAATCAGCGAGGTGTGGATGGATCGAATCCAACAGTTGGCCGACTGGGCGTTGGACGCGGGTTTGAATGTCGTCCTCAACACCCACCACGAGGAGGAGTTGTACTGGCTGATCCGCGACGGGGAATACGAGAAAGCCAAGACGCACCTGACAGCCCTTTGGAAACAGGTGGCGGAACGGTTCAAGGATTATCCCGAAACGCTGGTGTTTGAAATCATGAACGAACCCATGTTGAAAGAATATTATGACTCGCCGGAAGACATTTGGATTCATGACGCGGACGGCCAGGTGAACAAAGTGCTTCGTGATACAGTGAACAAACTGAACAAAGACGCGCTGGAAGTTATTCGCAAATCGGGGGGGAACAATGCGCGGCGCGTCGTCATGCTTTGTGTTCCCGGCGCGCATCCCGACGCGCTCCCCTATATGGAAGTGCCGGACGACGACCCGTATATCATGCTCAGTACTTTCGGTTACGAGGGTTTTCTCAATAAGGGGACGCTCCCGCTGGTTATAGAGTGGCTCAATAAAGGTGTAGGTTTCGTTAACAAGGAGGACAAGGTGGGCGCCTATGAGTACCCCGCAACCGTCGAAAATATGATGCTTCATTTCGGCAGACTGGCGGAGTTGGGTATACCGTCGTTTTATTTCTCGGTAAGCAATAACGCGGACGAGGGCGACTTCTTTATACGGCACACAGGCGAATGGATAAACCAGCCTCTGCTGGACGCTCTTTTCAAGGCGCATGAGGCCTTTGCGCCGTACAAGCCTCCGTACACGTCCGCCCCGCCTGCTTTTGTATATGAGTTGGGCGGCACATTCAAAGATATGGAGTATACCATTTGGAATCCTCCCGCGGATAAGCTGGCGGCGGCGGAGAAGTTAGTCATTGAAATCGAGGAGTCCATAGGTTGGTGCAAGTTCGCACAGGGCGATCCTTGGATGGAATGGGAGATAAGCGACGACCGAGTCACCGTCGAAAGCAGGAGAATCATGTTTGATATACATGGATTGGAAGGAAACACGCTTGGCTTCCTGACCTGGAATAACGGCGACGCCGCCAAGATTAAACGCGCTTATCTTGCCGCATGGGATAACCGCCAATCCCTCTCCAACTTCGCCAAAACCCGTACCTATGAAGACAACTTCCCCGATCTGATCTCCTCTACGGCACAGACATGGGTTCCCCTCGCCTATGAGTACGGCCTCATGCGGGGAGGAACCGACGGGACGTTCGGCTCCAAAGACAATATCACCATCGAGCAGGTTCTCGTCGTTGCGTCGAGGGTGCATATGATATACAATACAGGTGAGGCCGAAAGTATAAGCTCAATGGACGGCTGGATCAATTACGCGCGGGAAAACGGCATCATAGACGGGCGGTTTATAGGTCGTTACGGAGAAGACGCAACCCGCGCCGAAGTGGCGTATATGATGGGGAGCATCCTTGAGGATAAAGACATGAAGTCCAAGAATCCCCAAACGCTCACCGCCGCCGATGTGCCCCAAACCCATGCGTATTACGGAGACATCAAACGATTTTATGAAGCGGGCATGGTCAGCGGCCGCACGAGCGGCGATTTCGACCCTGACGCGCCGATCATCCGTGAGGAGTGCGCGGTCATTTTCGTGAGAGTGATTGACGAAGCAAAACGCAGGTAAACGGGTTTAAGAGGGAGGCGTCCCATGCGTGAGGAATTGGAATCCCTGCGCGGTTCAGGCATCCGCATCACTGTATTGGGCGGCGGAACCGGGCTTTCCAGTATGCTGCGGGGGTTGAAACTGTGCAGTGAGAACATTACCGCCATCGTAACGACGGCCGACGACGGCGGCTCGTCCGGCACGCTGCGGAACGACCTCGGCATCATCCCGCCCGGCGACATCCGCAACTGCATCCTTGCCTTGGCCAACACCGAGCCGACCATGGAGCAGCTTTTGAATCACCGTTTTACCGACGGGCTGCTGGCCGGGCAGAGTTTCGGCAACCTCTTTTTGGCCGCGCTGACAGGTGTTTCGGGCAGCTTTGAAACGGCGGTGCGCCAAATGAGCGACGTCTTGGCTGTGACAGGGCGGGTTTTGCCGGTATCGGCTGAACCGGCGCAAATCGAAGCCGTTTTCGAGGACGGTACCCGGGTGACCGGGGAAAGCTATATCGCCGAAAGCAAAAAGCAGAAAAAAAGCCGTATACGCAGGATTCAGCTGACCAACCCTGTCAAGGCGCAAAGTGATGTGCTGGACGCCATCACGCGCGCCGAATTGCTGGTGCTCGGCCCCGGCAGTTTGTATACCAGCGTTATCCCCAATCTTTTGGTGGACGGCGTCGCCGACGCTTTGCGGTCGGCTCGCGCCTTACGCGTCTATGTCTGCAACATTATGACGCAGGAGGGCGAGACGGAAGGGTACACCTGCTTCGATCATGTGAGGGAAGTCAACGAACACGCCGGAGGTTCGGTCGTTGACGTCTGCCTTGTCAATACCAACCCGGTGCCGGAAGAGGTTTTAACCCGCTATGCCGGAGAAAACGCGGGGATCGCCGACATCAGCCGGGGGCAATTCGCCGGAGCCGGGATCGAACTCCGCGAACGGCCGCTGCTGCTGCTCGACGACTTGTTCGACAAACTCGACGGCCGGCGCGTCGAGCGGCTGCTTGCGCTCGTCTCGCGCGGTGATTTCGGCCAGATATTTATAACGGACTGCAACTGCGAACGCCTCGTCGCAGCGTTGGCCTCTGTCGGTGAGGATTACACGCTGTTCGATGTGGAGGATGGCGAAGTGCACGAGCATGGCAAGTAGTGCCCGTCGGCGTGCCCCTGCCGGCAGCAACAATATTATAAAACCCTTATGCGAAAAACCACTCCGATGAGTTTCGGCGAATTGTGGGCAGAGTTCCTGCAACAGAACCCGACCACGCAACGCCGTCTTGCCGAGGCGCGTGTGGCCGAGGTGTGGCCGTCGCTCGTAGGTCACGCCGTCGCCGCACATACTACGTCGATCTCCGTAGAAAAGGGCGTAATGTACGTGCGGCTTTCGTCATCCGTCGCGCGCAACGCCATCTTTATGCGCCGCGAAGAACTGAAAGACGCGGTGAACGCTGCCGTCGGCGCACATGTGGTGAATGTGGTAATAGTCAAATAGCACACACGCAACGTTTCGGAGACCACGTAAAGGCTTTCGCGTTTTTTGCGAAAGCCGCGGCACGCCGCTAATTCGCTATCGCTCATGCGCCCACCGCCGGCGACGTGCCTGAAACCGCGATCCCCGATCTACTTTTTCTCTTTCGCTTTCTGTCTCTTTTTCCGCCAACTGAGGAAAATCCAGATGCAGTACAAAACGAACAGTATCGAGACCGTCAGCCTTATGGCAATTTGATTTCCGGCGAAAAAATCTACGACGGATGCGTAGTTCGTCCAGAGCAAAATGCCGCCGACAGCAACGACAGCCAATGCAGTCGCGTAGGTTACGATAACGCGTTTTCTTTGACCTTCATTAATCCGATTTCGGCGGATAATGACCAAAATCATAAAAATCAGCGGCAGGATGATCGATACCAGGTAGGTGTTTCTCACGATAAATCCAGTGTCGTGCGAAAAGGTCTGAAATACGAACAGTCCGACGAGCCACACTATCAGTGCCAAAGAGAGTCCCGCCCAAAAGCCTTTCAAAGCATTCTTCATATTGTTTTAGAATTAGATTATTGAATCTTTTTTATCAGTGCTTCGACTGCCGGCGGCCGGCCCCGAAAGCGCTCGTACAGAACCATCGGCGGTTCAGCGCCGCCGGGTGCGAGTATGTTGTCGCGCAGCGAGGCCGCAGTCGCGCGGTCGAAGATCCCGCGTTGCTCGAACAGGGAAAAAGCATCGGCATCCAGCGCTTCCGCCCATTTATAGCCGTAATATCCGGCGGCGTATCCTCCTGCAAAGATATGGGCGAACGACGTGGACATGCACACACCGCCCATGCGCGGCAGTATGGCCGTCGGGAGCATCGCTGCGGCCTCGAACGCTCCGGGATCGACGTCATCCGGCACGCTTGCACCCAGCGTGTGCCACGCCATATCGAGCATCCCGTAGGACAGCTGCACGACATTCTGATATGCGGCCATGAACTTTTTCGAGCGCCGTATGTTGGCCACGAGTTCTTCGGGAATTTTCTCGCCGCTCGCCGTTTGCGCCCACATATCGAGGAACTCGCTCTCGGTCGCCCAGTTTTCGAGTATCTGCGACGGCAGTTCCACAAAGTCGCGATAGACGTTCGTTCCGGTGAGCGACGCATACCGCCCGCGCGCGAAAATGCCGTGCAGCGCGTGACCGAATTCGTGGAGCAGTGTTTCGAGTTCGCGGAACGACAGGCGCGTCTGACTGCCGCCCGACGGTTTGCCGAAATTAAAACAGCACGAAACGAGCGGCCTGATCTCGCGGCCGTCGGCCGTAAAGAACATCGGGCGGAACTCGGTCATCCATGCCCCGCCCTGCTTCGACGGTCGTGCATAATAGTCCATATAGAGAACCGCCAGCAGGCTGCCGTCGGCATCGAAAACCTCGAACGCGCGCACGTCGGGGTGATAAACCTCTATGTCCTCGTTACGCCTGAACGATATGTCGAAGAGCCGCCCGGCGAGTTCGAACACCCCGCGCTCGGCGTCGTCGAGACCCACATACCGCCTGATCTCCTCGTCGCTCACGCTGTAATGCGCGGCGCGGTACTTCTCTATATAATAAGGTATATCCCACTGCCGCACCTGAGGGTCGCTCCCGTTCGCATGTGCGGCAGCGAAACGCTCTATCTCCCGAAGTTGCCCTTCGGCGTGCACTTTTGTGGCGACAAGTAGCTCGTCGATGAACCCTTCGACCACCGTCGTACTCCCCGCCATGCTCTCTTCGAGGGTGTAATCCGCCCATGTCGCATAACCGAGCAACCGGGCAAGTTCCACGCGCAGCGACACGATCCGCCGCACGGCCTCGCGGTTGTCTTCCGCTCCGTCGCCGTAGCACAGTGTGAGGCGTGCACGCCAGAGTTTTTCTTTCAGCCCGCGGTCGGCGGAGTGCATCATAAATGCCTCATAGTCTGCCGGTTGCAGCGTCGCCATCCATCCGTCCGTGCCGCGCCTTGCCGCCTCTTCTGCCATGCTGCGCCGCAGGTCGGTGGGGAGATCGGCGATACGCGCCTCGTCCTGTGGCGCGATATGTAGCCCGTATGCGTTCGTCGCCGCCCTCACGCGCTGGGCGAACAGCAGCGACAACTGCCCAAGTTCGGTCGTAAGCGCACGGTAACGCTCTTTGCCCGCTTCGTCCAGCCCCGTTCCGCTGCGCACGAAACCGCGATAGGTTTTTTCCAGCAACATCGCCTGTTCAGGCGTATAATCACGTTCGTCACGCGCTTCCCACACCGCACGCACACGTCCGAACAGCGCGGCGTTGAGGCTTATGTCGTTCGCCACGTCCGTAAGCATCGGCTGCACCTCGTTGGCCACCGCGTCCATCTCGTCGCTCGTATCGGCGTGGTTAAGGGCGAAGAATATGCTCTCTATGCCGTGCAGCAGCACGCCGCTGTGCTCCAAAGCCTCGACGGTGTTCTCGAAGGTCGGCGGTCGCGTGTTCCCGGTGATCGCATCCACCTCGCTTCGCAACTGCGCGATCCCCGCCTCGAAAGCGGGCATATAGTGTTCGAGCCTGACGCTCGCGAACGGCGGCGTACCGTGCGGGGTTGCGAAATCGTGCAGCAAAGGGTTTTCCATTAATATAAATCGTAATATTAGAACGTTTCGGAGAACCGGCAGGGGCTTTCGCGTATTTTCGCGAAATCCGCGGCACGCCGCCGCCCCACGCAGCGGGACGTTACATTTTATTCCGCGTCCTTCGCCGCCGGCGACGTGCCACACATGTATTATTTCCCGAACCTCTCCTTATGCCGTTCGATCTGTTTTTTCAGGGCTTCGACGGACTCATCGACAGCCTCCTCGAATGTGGTGGCGCGCTGCTCCGCGACCAGATCGTTTCCGGGCACGTTCAGGATCGCCGTGACCACCTTATTACCTTTCTCATGGTCTTTGTCCACTTTCAATATCACCTCTGCGCCGACCGCGTCTTCCACAAAGCGTTCCAGCTTTGCGAACTTGGCATTGATAAAATCGACAAGCTTTTTGTCAGCGTTGAATTTTACGGACTGGATCTGTACGTTCATAATCGCTATGTTTTTGTGGTTAAACGGATTCTGTATGGGAACTCCTGAAAATCCCCAAAATACTACGCTCACGCTCCCTCGCCAAAATGCTCATTTAGTAAACTCCGCTTTTGACTCGGTCATGAGACCTTGTCTTTGCGAATTTTCAGAAGTTCCCTTAATTCTTTATTTCTTTTTCGCGCCCGCGCGGATGTGCCGTGCGGTAAACCTCGCGAAGGCGCGCGATGCTGTTGTGGGTGTAAACCTGCGTCGCACCCAGGGACGCGTGCCCCAGCATCTCCTGAATCTCGCGCATGTCCGCGCCGCCGTCGAGCATGTGTGTCGCGAACGTATGGCGCAGCACGTGCGGGCTGCGCTTGCCCTGCACGCCGAGTCGCGTCAGTTCGTCGCGCACGATGCGATAAGCTTCGGTGCGTGACATGGGGCGTCCTTTTCTGCTTAAAAATAGGTGTTTTTCCGGTGATGTGCAAATATTTCCGCCATAAACCTCATCTAAATACGCCACGACCCGCTCCCGCGCATACTCGACCAGCGGCACTACGCGCTCCTTGCCGCCTTTGCCGCGCACGCGCAGCTCGCGCATACCGTCGGAGAAATCACTTATACGTATATCCAACAACTCTGCCAGACGCATGCCGGTGGAATAAAAAAATACTATGACCAACTCGTTGCGGCGCGCCGTGGCATCGTCGTCGGGCGCATAGCCCACATCCTCCATTACTTCGTCCATCTTCGCCTCTGCTATCCACGACGGCAGTCGCTTCGGCAGACGTTGACTGCCGATATTTTTCATCGGATCGCGCGTAATGGCATCGGTTTTGCGCAGCCAACGAAAGAACGATCGCAGTGCGCTGGTCATCCGGTTCACGGTCGCCGCCGACAGCCCGCCCTCCGACAGCGACACTATCCAGCGGCGTATGTCGTCGCTTGTCGTGAGTTGTGCGTCGAACTTCGCTTCGTCGATCCCCGCATGGGCGAAAAACCGTCTCACGTCGCGTTCATAGTTGCGCGCCGTGTGCTCGGAATATCGCCTCTCGGCGCGGATGTATGTCAGAAAGCGGTCGATGATCATCGTGCGGCAAAGATAGGAATAAGTAGGCACAATAAAATGCCATGCGCAGCGTTTGTAAAGCATAAGTTATAATAAATTCTGCGCTATCGGGCATATGTCTGCCTTTTTATTAGAAAAATTTCAAAAACGGTAATTTTATGAAAAGGGGTCATTTTTTCATTGCGCTCGTTGCGGTGTGCATTGCAGCGTCGGGTGCGACGGCGTTTTTTGTAACCACGCTGACGCAAAACAGGATTTCACGGCCGGCAAATAAGATAGATTACCGTGTGGGCGGCACGGGGACGCACTTCGCCGCGTGGAGCGCGGAAGGGTATCCCGACCTTACGTTCGCGGCCGAGAATGCCGTGCGTGCGGTCGTGAATATCGAGGTCGTGAGCCAAGTGGCGGTGCGCGCTCAGCAGAGCAATCCGCTTTTCGAGTTTTTCGGCATCCCGGACAATGCACCGCGCGGTGGCGGACAGGGCGGTGTGCGCGAGAGGCGTTCCGGTGGGTCGGGCGTCATCATAAGTCCCGACGGCTATATCGTGACCAACAGCCACGTTGTGGATGGCGCGACGCGGCTGAGGGTGAAACTGCACGACGACCGGCTGTTCGATGCCACGCTCATCGGGCAAGACCCTTCGACCGATGTCGCGCTGATCAAGATAGACGCGGATGACCTGCCCACGCTGCCGTTCGGCAACTCCGACCAGTTGCGCCTTGGCGAGTGGGTGCTGGCGATAGGCAGCCCGTTCGACCTGCGCTCGACCATTACGGCGGGCATCGTGAGCGCCAAGGCGCGCAGCCTGCGCACGCCGGGTGACCGTA
>WRIZ01000040.1 GCA_009782475.1 Oscillospiraceae bacterium
CGCCGACATCGCCGTCGCCACGAACTCCGGGCAGATCAAAACAGGCGCGCCCAGCCGCACCGACCGCGTTGCCAAATACAATCAGCTCCTCCGCATTGAGGAAGAACTGGATGATTCGGCGAAGTATTTGGGCATCGAAGCCTTCTTTAACTTGAAGTAAAATATTGCATTGAAAAACCCGCCGTAAGGCGGGTTTTACTCTTGACACTGACACCGTGTCAACCTTTATACTGTTCTCAAAAGGGGGTCAAACAAATGAAAAAACACGAGATAGGCTTATCATCACTGACGCCGGAGGGCAAAGTCGCATTGACGCCGCAAAACGGCGGGCTTTTGATGATTTCGGAAGGGTTTTCCAAAAGAATTCCTAGAACGATGGAGGAAAAGAAGGCAAAGAAACCGATCCAGTTTGAAGAATATTGCGCCCGCGTTCCCGGCGCGTACGCCCTCCCTTTCAAAATCGACCTGACGCTGACAGCCAATTCCCGGCGGCTTAAACTGTGGATCGGCAAAGGGTATATCGCTTTTATCGGGACGTTTTTCCGTTCTTACAACGGGAACGAAAAGCATCAGCCGGAGGGGGGCGGCATCCACCGCGCCGACGTCCTGACCGGGAAACCCGAACCGCCGAAATATGACTTCGACGCCAATCTCCCTCTGAACGAAACCGCAACCCTCTCCGTGATCTACGGGAGCAAAGCCATGTGGGTTGAAATCAACGGCCGCCCGTGTTATGTGGCAAAAAACGCGCCGTATATGGCTGTGACAAACAAAGAGAGATTGGAAATCGCACTCTCTTGCGATCGGGGCGTCGAACTGGAACTCAAATCGCTCGCCGTCACCGAATATGAGAACGATGAACCGGTGATCGGCGTCCCGGAACTATCCGCTTATGAGTGGTTTCTCCAAAGTTTGCCGCGTGAATTGCGGGAGGAAGCGGTCAAAACAGACCAATTCCTGATGGAATCCATGAAAAGGGTGTTCAAGTTCAAAAAATCAATCGACAAAGAAGGCGTCTTGGCCTATATCTCCCCCTGCGGGCTGCAATACAGGCTGCGCCGGATCAGCTTCGGCGAGACGCACTACCTGAGCTGGGATCAATTCAACAAGGTTTTCGCCAAACTGGGGCAGACAGACCCGGCCTTTGCCGAAAAAATGTTTGCCAATGTGCGCAAAAACATCACCGCGAAAAAATGTCAGCAGTGCGATTCCATATCCTGCTGCAATATGAAGACCATCGAATATAACGGTAAATCAAAGAAGGCCTGCGCCGGGGCAGTCCAGTTTGAGTGGACGCCGTCCGCCTTTGAGGATGTGAGGAAGCTGATCCAAGCCGCAGGGGAGGTTGTATAACATATTATAACGAACCCAGCTTCTGCAAAAAGTACATAAACATCTCGGCGACCTCGGCGCGGGTGGCTTTATCGGTCGGCCTGAACGCCGATACCGTCGGGAAGACGCCCGCGTGCGCCAACGCTTTCACTTCCTTCTCCGCCCACCAGTCGATGGCGTCGTCGTCGGTAAAGCCGTAGCTTTCCTCCTTATCGGGCAAAGCCAGCTTTTTATATTTCGCGTAGGAGAAGAGCATCACCGCCGCTTCCTGACGGGAAATCGGGTCGGCGGGCTTAAAGATGCCGTTTCCGTGCCCGGTCACAACGCTGTTCTCCGCCGCCCACAGGACGGCGTTGGTATACCAGTCGTCCGGCACGTCGGTGAAGGTTACCGTCCCTTTGGGCGCGGGGCGGCCTTCCAGCTTATGGAGCACGGTGACGAACATAGCCCGGGTCATCACGTCGTTCGGGGCAAAATGGGTGGTGCTGTATCCGGCGAACAGGCTGTTGGCGTTGGCAAACGCCACAGCGTTGTAAAACCAGTCGTTTTCACTCACATCGCCGAAGGTGTTGACCCATCCCGCGTCAACATCCCTGACAAAGACAGCTTCAACCGTCACCGCGTTCGACAAATTGATGCTCAGCGGGTTTTGGGAAAACTCCTGCGATCCGACGATAAACTTCTCAAACGTAAAGCCGCGCTGGGGTACGGCGGTGACCGTTTGGGTGGATCCGGTAAAGTAGGTTCCGCTCCACCGCGCCGGGTCGTTCACTCCCAACGTAGACGGCAGGATGTCGATGCCGTTGACGCGAAGATGCCCTCTTGCCTTATCTGTTTTCACCGTAAATTCAATCGGAATGGAGCCAGCTAAGTTGAATTCCGGCTGTGCTCTCATGTGGCTGAGCACATAGCTCTGCCGTTGGCTGCTGAACGTTTTGATCACTTGGACTTGATCCTGCCAAAACATCGGCCACATCCACCGCGCCGGGTGCTCGCCGCCCCAGCCCAAAAGCCCGCCGATCTGCCCGGCCATCTCGTCGGCAATGGCTTCGATGGCGGTGTGGCGCAGATTGGTATTCATGACGTCGCAGTAGCGGTTGACAAACTGTTTTACAAAATCGGGGTTGGTGCAGAGCGTCCTGAAATAGAGCGTCGCCCACGGTTTGGCGGCGAAATCGTATCCCCCGTTGTGGTAATACAGGTTTCCAGTCGTGTCAAAGAGACGGGTAAATTGGTTTTCGGACACGATATTCTGCCCGTATAAACCAAAGGTTTGGTCAAGGTCTTTCAATGCGTACCGCCATCGGCCGTCATCCGGCGTAAGCGCGGCTCCTTCGGCGGGGTACCCCTCCTTTGCCTGAAACCGCCACATGACGTTGTTGTTGGCCGGCCAGTCGAGATTGTTGGTATACGATTCAACGATGAAGTAATCGATCAGGTTGTCTATATCAAGGAAGGTCTGCGCTTTCCGATATAAAGCCGGGCTAGACAGATCGGGATTGCTTGTAAACCACTCGTTCATCTGCCGGAACAGCTCGGCGTCGGCCGGGAATTCGTTGTCTTCGTCCTCGCCGTTTTCCAAAATGGCGACATTTGTGGAGCCGAGTTTATATTTATAGTTGATGAAATACTCGTCAATGCGTTCGCGCAATTCATACAGCCCCCAAAACTCCCCGTTGAGCAGCACAACGGCGAAGCGGGAGTCCTGCACCGCGAAATTCAGCCCTCTCGAAGCCCTGTGAACCAAAGCGTCGCGCATAAACGCGTTTTGGTTGTCGTTGCCGGAGTTCCGGGCGATAAACCGCCGGAAGGATTCAACCGTCGTGCCGTCGAGAGCCAGCGCGGCTCCGTCGAAGAGGTCGTATTCAAGCGTATTCTTCCCCGGATCGTATTCGGCCCGGGCGTAAAACCGCAGTGATTTCTGCGCGAACTGCCGTGTATACCCGCCGTGGATGCGGACGCCCATAGATTGTGAGAACCCAAGCGTCCCGTCCGGCTCGAAAAATTCCAAATGACAGGGGCGTTCCCATTCGGCTCCGCGCTGGTCGTAATTTCGCACGCCGTTTTGGGTGGTGTTTCTGTATATACCTGTGTTCCTGTCGAAAAAATCGTCCCTGTTGACGGTGAGGGAGAGGACGGGCAGCCCGTCGTACTTGGAATTGATGATATACGATTTGGTGACCGCGCGGGTCAGCGGCGTGCCGTCG
Organism: Oscillospiraceae bacterium; assembly: GCA_009782475.1. Taxonomy (GTDB): domain Bacteria; phylum Bacillota; class Clostridia; order Oscillospirales; family UBA929; genus UBA929. The sequence continues at coordinate 3,540 of WRIZ01000040.1, forward strand.
GGGGAGAAGACCTGTGCTTTGATGACATTGCCTTTGAACACATTTCCGGTGGGTTCCCGGTAAAAGCCCATGTTATGGGTGTTGGCGATGACGGAAAACACGTTGGGGGTGTTTGTCCTCTCCGCGATTGTGAGCGGTTCGGTATACTGTTGCGAATCGGGCGCGGGGTCGTTCCCGTCGGTCGTGTAACGGATGATCCCGCCGCTATACCCGGTGGAGAGGGAGAGGGAAAACCCCGAGGCATACAGCCCGGCTTCATGAGAAAAAACCAGCTTTTGGCTCTCCGGCACATATTCGGGGATAACCAGCCCGGCTCCCCAAGCCCCGTCGCCGCTCCAGCGCGGCTTCACCTCGGCCAGCCGCGTGTCGCTGATGCCGGTGGCTCTATAGTCTAGGATTTGGTAATCGGTGTTGTTGTCCTCGCCGCCGAGATAGGTTTCCAGCGTCCGGCGCGCCGCCCGCTGCTTGGAGATGCCGGCCAGGGGCGATCCTGTAAAGTGGTTGACGGCGTCCCCGGAGTTGGGGTCGTTCAAAACGCCCAGTAAGTCGACCGAAACCTGACCGTTCAGAAGCTCCGCGCTGAAAGCGCGGTTGCTGATCTCAATATCCCAAGCCATATCCCAAGAGGGGACGACATAGCGCGGCTGTACTGACGCGCCTGTGTTGACATATTTATCGGCAACGATCAAAAAGGAGGATTTCGCCCCGATGCTCTTCCCGGTCAGCGGCAGCGTGTTCCAGTCTCCCAGCCCGTTGGCAACCCGGACAGACCAATTGTTGAGGTCAACGGGGTTCTCAGTGGGGTTGAACAGCTCAATGAAACTGTGCGAGACGGCCCCGTCCATCGGCGTCCCCGCGCCGTAGACCTGATGGATGATAACCCCCCCTCCGGCCGGAGCCGAAGCCAGCGCATCGCCGCCTGTGCTTGTTGTGGGAAGCAGGGTCAAGATAAGTACCAGCATGAGCGCGAGGGCTATTTTTCGTTTCATAATACTGTTCCTCCTAAGCATTAAGCCACTTTATCATTATATCACAAACAAGTATGACAGCACAAGACATCATGTGTTATACTAAATTTATGAAAAACAAGTTGGAGCGGATTGAACCCCTAAACAAAACCGTCCTTCGGATCACCGCGCCGAGCTGGGCGGAGCTGCTGCTGGGGCAGCTCACCTCAATGGCCGACCTGATGATGGTCGGCTCCCTCGGGGCGTGGGCGATCGCGGGGGTAGGGCTTTCGGTGCAGCCGAAATTCCTGCTGATGGCGGTCTTCATCGCGCTGAACGCGGGGACGACGGCTCTGGTCAGCCGCTTTAAGGGGATGGGCGACCGCGATTCGGCAAGGCTGGTCTTGCGGCAGGCCATCCTGCTCAACTTGGCGGCCGGCGTCCTCTTTGCCGTCGTGGGGTATGTCCTCTCGCCAACATTGATCGGCTTTATGGGGCCGGAGGACGACGCGGCCTATCAAGCCGGGGTGACCTACCTTCAAATCCAAATGCTGGGCTTCCCTCTGCTGGCCGTCACCGGGGCGGTCACCGCCGCCCTGCGCGGCGCGGGCAACACAAGGGCGGCGATGGTTTACAACCTTCTGGCAAACGGCGTCAACCTGATCGGAAATTTTCTGCTCATCGAAGGGCGTTTCGGGTTTCCGCGCATGGGGATCGCCGGGGCGTCCCTTTCCACCGTCCTCGGGCAGACGGCGGCACTGATCGTGGCTTTTGTCATCCTCCTTCGCAAGAAAAACTATGTGTATTTCAAAAGCGGGGACAACTGGAAACCCGACCACGACATCATCGTAAGGATGACGCGGGTAGGGTTTCCGGCTATGCTGGAGCAATTCATCATCCGGGCGGGATTTATCATGTATTTCAAAGTGGTGGCGTCGCTGGGCACCGTCGCGCTGGCGACGCATCATATCTGCATGAGCGTTTTCGCCCTCTCCTTCGTCAACGGCGAGGCGTTCGGCATCGCGGCGGCGTCGCTGATGGGGCAGAGCCTGGGCGCGGGAAAGCCGGATCGCGCGATGGAGTACGCCCGGCGAGCCCGGCGGATGGGAATGATGGTCTCTCTCTTCATCGGGGTGGCCTTCTTCTTCTGCGGGAAATACATCATTTGGCTGTACAACCGAGACCCGGAGATCATACGGATGGGAACCGATATTTTCCGGCTGATGGCGGTCATTATGCCCTTTCAAGGCTCGTCGGTCATCATATCGGGGGCTTTGCGGGGCGCGGGGGACACCCGGGCAACCTCGATGATCATGCTGGTCAGTGTCCTGATCGTCCGCCCGCTGGCGGCCTATATCTTAGTCTTCGCTGTCCCGTGGGGGCTGATGGGAGCTTGGGCGGCCATCCTGACCGATCAGCTCCTCCGCAGCGGTTTGACCCTATGGCGGCTCAAAAGCGGGAAATGGAAAGAAATTCGGGTGTGACGGGGTATTAAAAAAGGATTTTCACCCTGCTGTTATCTGCGTATCTGCCGATCAATTCATCAAAATAGCGTTCGTCGTTTTCATGGAGTACGGCGTGATATAGCTCCGCGTACCCAGGGTATTGCCGCTTGATAAACTCTTCCATATTTTTCACATGGATCGGCGACTGTATCCTGAGTTTATCCAAATAGACGGGAATGTTTTCATTCAATGCCTCAATTATCGCGCCGACATCCATAACATACGGCAAAACGGGCGTTATGAACGCCCAAACGGCAACGCCGCTGTCGCTTAATCTGTTCGCGGTCAGTATATTGCTGTTAAGAACCCCTTTCCCGATTTGACCGACATTGACCAGCCCCATCAAAACGGTCAGTTCCGCGCTGTAATCTGTAAAAATATCCAAATCCCTGAAAATCAAATCATTGTCCGATTTGGTCACGATCATGGTGTTGATCTTTAATTCGTTGAGAATAGACAGACATTTTCTCGTTAAGCCGTACCGTTCCTCAATCTGCATATAAGGGTCGCATCTGCTTCCCAGATAAATCGTTTCCGATTTATCCCAGTGTTCGAGTCTTTCTTTCAATAAATCGGCAATATTCATATGGACATAGATGCTTTTATTCCACTGTTTATCATCGAGTTGAAAACAATACGGGCAACGGATTTGACAGCCGTTATATGGGTCGATCATCGGGGTTGCTCCTCCGTCAGGTTGCCCTTCAACCGTGATCGGGTCGGATACCGTTATCTCTTTTATCATTTCCTCCCTCACTGCCGCACAAACCAATCCCACAGTTTCAGCATGGTAATGATGCTCTCCTCGCGGGTAAAGGAGCCGAGCGGGTCAAAAAGGTTACCCGGTTTGCCGCTCATGATGCCGCCGCCGCGCATCTGCCGGATGGATTGCTCCGCGTAAGTCAGACGCATGTCGGCAAAGTCTGCCTCCCCTTCAGGGAGGGGTTTATATAAGCCGAAATCAGCGACCCGCGCAAGGATAACGGCTGCTTCCTGTCGCTGGATGCCGCGCCCGGGGGAGAAGAGCAGCCCGCCCGCGTTGTTGCTGCCCGTCCCCGCAACGATGCCCAGCCCGCCGATCTTTCGGATGTTGACGTCGCCCCTGTCGTCGTCGAAGATTTTACGTTCGGTGATGGGATTTCCGGTCAGTGTTTCAATCAGTTCAACCGCTAGAGCGCAGAACTCGGCGCGGGTGATGACGTCGGTGTAATTGTTTTGCAGCTCTTCGGGCACCAATCCCCGCTCAATGGCGGTTTGAACGCCTTCGCGCGCCCATTCGCTGACTGGATGGGTTTTCATCACGCCGCTTTTTTCAGGCAGTGACCCGATGACCGAGTTGAAATACTCGGCGATGGACGCCTCGTAAACCTGCGCCAATGAATCCAAAAACTCATCGTCGGAGAGCTTGGCGCGGTCGCCAGCGTTGGTGTGGAATCCGTTCTCCACCAGCACGGCCGGGACGTTATGCTCCCGGATGATCATATACACCTGCTCGCTGACCTTCCGTTTCACGATGCCGAGGTCGTCTATGTTGTCCAGCAATAGATGGGCGAAGGCGCGGCTGCTCTCTTCGTTGGAATAGCTGGTGTAGTAGTTGGCGTTCTTCGCGCCGCTGTTGGATATATAGAAGGCATCCGCGCCGTTCAGCGACGTGTTGATGGGTTTGGCCGTGGCGTTGGAGTGCAGGGAGATCACCAAAAACCGTTTTTGGACTTCCGGGTGGTCTTCCGCTTCAAACACCTTCTGCCAGTCCGGGTGTATTTTCCGCTTATAGGTGTAGTCAAACGGCGCGTTTAAGTATATAGGCGCGTATGTCTCGGGGTCGTCGATGATGTTTTGAACGATGGCCAGCAGCCTGTCAAGCTCCAGTAAATCCGCTTGCAGAACGTCCGCCTCGCGTTGGGTTGCCGCCGACAGCAACGCCTGCTGTTTTGACGCTTTGACCGTTTCCAACGCCAGCTTGTTGATCAAGCCCCCGCGGACGTGGAGAGGGGTGTTATAGTCGGTTTCCCGCGTGAGGACAACGGTCGCGCCCCGGGCTTCCAACAGCGGCTTGATCTTTTTGGCCAGTTTGAGCATGGCCACATGCTCGACATAACCCGCGTATCCGGGGGAGTCGCCCTCCCCATGCCCGGCGTCCAGTATGACGACGCGGCCGTGCAAATCCTGCTCAACCGCCGCCTCGGCCGGATGCAAAGGGCTTGACGACATCATAATACAAACAGTAAGAACAACTGTGATGAATCTTTTGAGGTTGATTCTATGATCCCTCATCATGATCCCACAACTCACTTTCCGGTAATTGATACGGTTCGCTTAGTTCTTCCACGCCGCGCAGCGCGCGGTTGATGGCGCGGGTGCGTGTTCCCACCAGCCGTTCGATGGTGTTGTCCACCGTTTGCAGCTGTTTGTGGGCCTGGCTGAGCAGGGTTTCAAACTCACCAAATTGCCGCTTGACGGCCCGGAGGGTATCCCAAACCTCCTGCGAACGCTGCTCAATGGCCAGCGTCTTGAAGCCCATTTGCAGCGAACTGAGGAAGGCCGACAGCGTTGTTGCCCCCACCGCCGTGACCTTGTATTTGTCGCGCAGTTCTTCAAAGAGGGCGGCGTTCTGCACCACTTCGGCGTACAATCCTTCGGTCGGCAAAAACATCAGGGCGAAATCGGTTGTCTTGGGCGGGGCGATGTATTTCTCGCTGATGTCTTTGGCGAAAACCCGTATCTTCTGCGTCAGGGATTTCCGCGCTTCGTCGATGGCCGCCTTGTCCTCGGCGTCCAAAAGGCGGTTGTAGTCCTCAATCGGAAATTTTGAGTCAATAGGCAGAAGGAGAGGGGTATCGCCGTTTCCGGGCAGTTTGATCACAAATTCTACCCGTTTGCCGTTGGCGATCTCGGCGTTGACGTCGTATTGTCCCGGTGCTAAGATGTCGCTCAAAAGACGCTCCAGCCGCACTTCGCCGTATGTCCCGCGTTCCTTGACGTTGATCAGCGCGTTTTTCAGGCTCTTGGCGTCGGCGGCCAGCGTTTTCATCTCGCCCAGCCCCTGCTGCACGCTGTCGAGCTGCTTGCTGACCAGCTCGAATGATTGGGTCAGACGTGTTTCCAGCGTTTTTTGCAATTTTTCGTCCACCACGCCCTGAATCTGCTCCAAACGCTTCTCATTGCTCTCTTGGAGTAATTTCATCTTAGTCTCGAGGGTGGCGTTGAGTTTCTCGCTGAATGAAGCAAGCTGTCTGTCTGTCTCTTCGCGGTTGGCTGTCAGAGTCTTTCGGACGCTCTCCTGAATGAGGTCGAATCGTTGGAACTGCTCGGTCGCGCCTTCGCTGATCTGCCGCCGTACGGCGTCGCGCAGCTCATCTAGGCCGGATGTCTTTCTCCCGGTGAGAAGCACAACCAACACAACCAGCAGCAGTACAACAAGTACCCCGCTCAAAATGATCTGTGCGTCCAAACTGAGCACCCTCCCTTACTGATGGAACCAAAGCCAGCATTTGAGCATTGTCGTGATGCTCTCCTCGCGGGTGAACGGGCCGAGCGGGTCGAAGAGGTTGCCCGGTTTGCCGCTCATGATGTTGCCGCCGCGCATCTGCCGGATGAATTGCCCGGCGTAGGTGAGGTGCATGTCCAAATAATCAACATCCTCTTCAGGCAGGGGTTTTTGCAATCCTTTGTCGGCAACCTTGGCTAGGATAATGGCCGCCTCCTGACGCTGGATGACGCGTCCGGGGGAGAAGAGAGGCTCCCCGGCTTGGTTCACGCCTGTGCCGGAGACAATGCCCAACCCGCCGATCTTGCGGATATTGACGTCGCCCCCGTCGTCGGCGAAGGTTTTGCGCGCCATGATGGGTCTGCCGTTCAGCGTTTCGATCAATTCCACAGCCAAAGCGCAAAATTCGGCGCGGGTGCTTGATGTGCTATACTCACCCTGAAGATGCGCCGGGATGATGCCGTGACGGTAGGCGACCAAAATGTTGTCCGCAGCCCAATCGCTCGCGGAGGATATATTGGGGGGCAGGAAGGGGAGAATGGGTTGCTTGTAATCGGAAACCTCCGCTTTGACGAGATAGGGGACGCCCATGGCCTCAAGCAGTTTGGCGGTGTTTATGATCATTTCATCCGTTTCCTTGATCAAAATTGGAATGTCTTTGTTCAAAGCGGCTTGAAGCACGCCGAGGTCGTCGCTGGAGGTATAGGAGACGCCCAGTACGGTATATGGATCTTCCGGCATTTGAAACTCGGGAACGGCGGCGATGTTCGCCCCCGGAACAGCCAAAACGACGACGCGCTCGTTATGCCCGCCGCCCTTGCGGATGACATCCAAAGCGTCAAGGTTCAAGCGGTTGACGGCCGCGCACAGCCGCAGGTCGAGCTTGCCCCCGGCGTCCCATATCCCGCCCCCGCGGACAATGCGGTGCGGCGCGTCCATCACTTCAAACACCAGTTTTTCGGGATAACCGGCGAACCGTTCGGCGATCTGCTCCCACATAAAGGTCAGCTGCCGCTTGGCTTCGCTGTAGTTGTCATTGTCGATCAGGCGGTATAAACCCTCTTCCTGCCCGGTGGCGAGGATGACGGTCAGCCCCGCGTCCAACGCCCACTGGACGCAGATTTCCACTTTATCCAGCCACGCCGCACTGATGTTGTACTCTTTATCCATATGCTCTTCCCATGTGATGGGGATACGCACGCAGGAAACCCCGTCCCGGGCGACGGTCTTGAAAAGCCACGGTTCAAAGTTCTCCGGCAATTCCGGGATGCTGACGCCGGAAATCATCCCTTTGAAAGGCTCCTCCGCCGCCGTGACGGCCGGGGTTAAAAGCATTGCCAGCACAAGGGTCAAGGATAGAACGCGCCTCTTCATACCGCGCCGCCCCCTTTGTCGGATAATGTTCATTATACAGGTTTTATGTAAACCTTTCAAGTCCTATTGCGCTTTTTGCTGTTTTTTGCTATCATACCCCCATGAGATTGCGTAAACGTAAAAATCTAGCCGCCCGTATGGAACAGGCAGGAGACTATTTAATATCCCCCGTCTTGCAACCGCAGTTGCCATTGAGTGCAGCGTCACGCTGCTTGCTGGAATTGGGCTGCGGGATGGGGCGTTTCGCGTGCGAGACGGCGGCGGTCAATCCCGAAGCCTTTGTGATCGGCGTCGAGCGTGTCGCCGACGCCATCATCATCGGCATGGAGCGAGCCAAACAAGAAAACCTATCAAATGTTAGGTTCCTCCTCGGCGACGCGGAGGAACTGCCGCGATTTTTCGCGCCGGGCAGCATCGACGAGCTTTATATCCATTTCTGCGACCCGTGGCCGCATCGGAAACAGGCCTCCCGCCGCTTGGTGGCGCGTAATTTTCTGCAAATCTACCGCCCATTGTTAAACGGTACGCTTTATTTTAGAACCGACAACGCCCCGCTGTTCGCCTTCGCGCAAAAGGAACTGCTGACCGAGGGTTGGACGATCACCCAAAGCAATGCCGACAGCCCCCCGGCTGCCGGCATGACCGATTATGAAATCAAGTTCAGAGCCAAAAACATCCCTATTTGTTCGCTGTCTGCAACTCCGTTTTCTTAGACGTTTGACGCTGCGCCATAACCAAATCGCAGTAAATCCCCTTTTGCAGCAGCAGTTCCCGGTGCGTCCCCGTTTCGGCGACTTTGCCTTTGTCCAGTACGATCAGGCGGTCGGCGGCGCGGAGGGTGGAGAGGCGGTGGGCGATGGCGATGGTGGTGCGCCCCTTGATCAGTTTGTGGAGGCTGTCCTGAATGGCGGCCTCCGTTTCCACGTCGAGGGAGCTGGTGGCCTCGTCCAGCAGAAGCAGGGGCGGGTCTTTGATGACGGCGCGGGCGATGGCCAGACGCTGGCGTTCGCCGCCCGAGATGGTGTGGCCGTTCTCGCCGATGACGGTGTTGTATCCGTCCGGCATTTTGATGATGAAATCGTGCGCCCCCCCGGCTTTGCAGGCGGCGATGATCTCCTCCGGCTTGGCGTCCGGCTTGGCGTAGGCGATGTTGTCATAGACCGTCCCTGCAAAGAGGAAGGTGTCCTGGAAGACGACGCCGATGTTCTCGTGCAGGTGGGCGGGATCCATATCGCGCAGGTCGGTTCCGCTGATGCTCACGCCGCCCGCGTTGGGGTCATACAGCCGCATGATCAGGTTGATCAGCGTCGTTTTGCCGACGCCGGATTTCCCGACGATGCCGATCATCTCGCCCGGTTTGATGTCAAGGTTGATGTCTTTCAGCACCGGCTCGTAGGATTTGTAGCCAAACGACACGCCGTCGAATTTCAAACCGCCCGTCAGCGGTGTTTCCAACGCGTCCTCCTTGCCCGTGATGTCGGGGTCTTCGTCTAAAATCTCAAAGACCTTGACCATCGACGTCATGGCGTCGGCCAGCCAGCGCGGGAAGGAAACCAGCCAGCGCAGCGGCGCGTAAACGTAGGCGATATACATGGTGAACTGCACCAAAACGCCGAGGCTGAGGCCGCCTTCGAGGATGGAGCTGCCGCCGAAATAGAGGACGAGAAACTCGCCGATGCCGGTGAAGAAAACCATCCCCGGGAAGAGCAACGCCCAAAGTTTTTCGTTGGAGGAGGAGACTTGCGCCAGCTTGCGGGTCTGCCCGGAGAATTTTTCGATCTCCCGGTCTTCGTTGCCGAAAGATTTCACCGTGCGGATGCCTTTGATAATGTCGTGCAGGATGGAGTTGCACTTGGAGCTCTGCCGCCACTGCCGCTCGTAACGGATGTGGATAAAGTCCCAAAACCGCGTCAGCACAATGCAAACCAGCGGCAGGGGGATGAAGACCAGCAGCGTCAGCCACGGGTTGGTAAAGAGCAGGATGACCAAAACAATGACGAACATAACGGCCTGCTCAACGCCCCAACGCCCGATGTCGGTGATGAAATCCTTGATGGTATACGTGTCTTCCATCACCCGGCGGATCAAATCACCCGGGGTGCGTTTGGCCAGTGAAGACATCGACAACCGCTGCAATTTCGCGTACGCCTGCGTCCGCAAACTGGTCGCGTAGCCCAAACTGGCGCGGTTATAGGCGCGCGAGCTGATGATGAAGATGGTCTCGCCCAGCACCCGTGCCAAGAGCATGGCTCCCGCGATGAACAGGATGTGCGCAATCGGCCCTTCCATCGGCCCTAAATAATCGTCGATCAGCCAGCGGTTGAAGATGGGGATGAGCAGATAGAGGATGGACGCAACGGCCATAAAGGCCTCGGCCGTGACGATCCTGCGCACAAAGGGCTTTAGCAGCTGCAACGCCCGTTTGAGAACGCCCGCCCTGCTGTAGCAGAACAGGCAGACCTTCAGTCCCTCGATCAGGGTGCGTCCGCATTTTTCGCAAACCCGTTTCTCTTCCTGTTCGGGGATGCTGGCCGTCCCGGTTTGCAGATAGTAGTTGACGACCTTGCAAAACTCCCCGGCCGGGAAGAGGGCGGACATCGAGAAACGGCAGAGAACCAGCTCTTCGCCGTCTTTGCGTTTGAGGAACAATGTCCCGCAGCCCACCCCGGCCAGCACCAACGCTTCCTCCACCCCTTCGAGGCTGTGGTCAAAGAGCGTTACGCCGCCCGACAGGGCGGACACCCGGCCGTCGGCGGTGAAGCGGAGCGTCCCGTCGCAGGGGCGCATGTTTTCATCTAAGTCATATCGTAGTGTATATGAATCTTGCATATTTTTACCTCTTAAAACAGATATGGTTCTAGTCTTCTAACACTTTTTTTGTCGAGCGCGGACATGTCCTGCACGATATAGCGGTTGCCGTCGACGTCAAAGACGATCAATCTGCCGTCGTCCAGCAGCCGGATGTTCTTGCTCACGTCCTTAACGGCACAGTTCTTATCGAACGCTTCGCCCCGCCCGGTCACCCGCATTTCCATGTAGATGTAACCCATTTTGTCCTTAACCGATTTGATTTCCACGATCTCGGGGCAGTAGTAGCGGCGATCCAGTTCGCCGCTGACAATCTTTAACTGATCGTCGGACAGGTCGGAGAGCGAGCGGATGACGCAGATCTCCTTGTTCTCGTGGTCGGCAACCGAGATGTAGGCCGAAGGGTCGGCGATTGGCGTCGCCCGGCGCAGGACGATGCGTTTGTAATCCTCTCCGTTATAACGGAACCCGGTAAAACCGCCGGGCGTTTCGTAAAACTCGGCCTTATCGTGATCCATCAGACCGAGGTCAATGGCCTCGGCCAAACCTATTGTCATTTGTGTGTTTGTTGTGGTTTCCATCATTTCCTCCTGAATCAACCGTCCATGTTGATGGTTTTCAAGCCTTCCAACTGGATGGTATATAATTTGTGATACTCGCCCTTCTTGGCCAGCAGCTCGGCGTGCGTGCCGGTTTCGACCACCTTTCCGTTGTCGATGACGGCCAAACTGTCGGCGTCGCGCAGGGTGGAGAGGCGGTGGGCGATGGCGATGGTGGTGCGGCCTTTTTGCAGTTTGTTCAGCGATTCCTGTATGGCCGCTTCGGTTTGGGTGTCCATCGCCGCCGTGGCCTCGTCGAGGATGAGGATTTTGGGGTTCTGAATGATGGTGCGGGCAATGCTGAGACGCTGGCGTTCGCCGCCGGATAAATCTTCGCCGCCCGCGCCCACCCTTGTTTCGTAGGCGTTGGGCAGGTTCATGATAAACTCGTGCGCCCGGGCGGCCTTGGCCGCGCAGATGACCTCCTCAAACGTCGCGTCAGGATTGGCGTAACGGATGTTATCGGCGATCGAGCCGATGAAGAGATAAATATCCTGCGACACGATGCCGACATTCTGCCGCAGGAGAGCCAGCGGCAGCTGCTTGACGTTGACGCCGTCGAGCAAAATCTCTCCGGCCGTTACGTCGTAGAGCCGCGCCATCAGGTTGGCGATGGTGGATTTACCCGCCCCGGTCTTGCCGACAATGCCCATCATCTCGCCCGCCCGGACTTTCAAATCCATCCCTTTCAAAACGGGCGTCGCCGGGTCATACTCAAACCAAACGCTTTTCACGTCAATTTCCCCGTTGAGGGTTGGCAGCTGAACGGGATTGTCCGGGTCGGTGACGTCGGGCGTCGAGTCGATGACCTCAAAAACGCGCTGGGCTGAGTCGACGCACCGCGCCCACCAGTTGGAGACCCATGACATAAACTCCAGAGGGCCGTACAGCATGGTGAGGTAAGCGATGAAGGTGAGCAGGGTGCCGAGCGAGATTTCCCCTCTGACCACCATCACGCCGCCGTACGCCGTGACGGCCACCTGCCCGAGGAACATAAAGAGAAAGATCAGCGGGAAGGCGGTGAAGCCGATGTTCCAGGACTTGACGTCGGTTTCGAGGAATTTATCGCTGACGGCGTTGAACCGCCCCGATTCCTCCTCTTCCCGGGCAAACGCCTTAATCACGCGGGAACCGTTGACCGAGTCGCTGACCATCGAGTTCATCTGCGAGCCGTAAACCCAAAATTTGTGGTGATACCGTTTGAAAACGCTCCAAAGGATGCGGAAGAGAATGACGGCGACCGGCATGATGAAGACGGCGGCAAAGGCTAGTTTGAGGTTGAGGATACAAAGCAGGGTGATGACCCCGGTCAGCGTGAAGACGTTGACGACGAGATAGGGCAGACCGTCTACAAAGAACCAATAGAGGTTTTGCGCGTCTTGCGTCACCCGGCTCATCAAAGCCCCGGTGCGTTTGGAGGTGTAAAACCCGACCGAAAGACGCTGCATGGCCTCGAAAATCTTGAGTTTGATGTCAAAAACGATCCACGGCACCGTCTTGGCCAGCACAAACTGATAGAGCATGTTCAAGGCAACGCTGATGACGCGCACACCGAAGATGAGCAGCACCGTCCCGGCGATGGCTCCGAAATACCGCCCCTCTTCGCTCAAAACCTCGTCGATCAAGAACTTAGAACCGAGATAGGGCGAGAGGACGGAAAACGCCGTTCCGGCCAGCATGACGGTGATGATGGTGAAAACCTTCCGCCTATAATTTTTGAAGAAACCGAGCAAACGCAATGTAAGCCCCTTGGCGTCCAGGCACTTGGGGCATATCTTGCGTTCCGGCTCGGGATACCGCCCGCCGCATTTCGGACAAAACGGTTCCTCCTCGAGGGCGACCTCTTCCAAAGGGTCTTTTCCGTCGCGTATGTTTTTGATCACTTTTGCCAGCCGTTCGGCGTAAACCAAATAGCCCAGCGAGAAGAGCAGGATGACCTTATTCTCTCCTTCGTGGTCGCTGAACAAACGCCCCGTCGTCAGCAGCCGTTCACAGCCCGGTTCGCCCAGTTCGGAGAGCGGAACACTCTCCAGCCGGTCGGGCTGGTACTCCGCTACAATGCGCCGCGCGCCTTCGGTTTTGACGATTTTTTCCTGCCCGTAGAGGATGTATAAAGTGTCTTTGCTGACGGCGCAATAGACGTCGGACGCCGAGCCGTCAGGTTGCATATCGGTATGTACCGCGTAGATGAGTTTCTCTGCATCCAGCCCCTGACGCGCAAACGCCGGGGCCATATATCGGGGGATGGGTGATTTCATGGATACCTCCTACAAATGTAAAAACAGCCGGTCTACAGAGACCAGCCGATCCATATCTTGCGGGTTTAACCCCGAAAATAGCAAAATCGCGGCAAGTCTCCGGCAACAGCGCCGGTCTTACCACGAACCGAAAAACGCTACTTGCCTTTTATTGGTTAAATTTTCCTCCTGTGGGAAGCATTCGCCTGATCAATTTCCAAACTGTCATTGCGCGAACCTCCTTTCTAAAATATTTGTGCTTTTAAGGATACCAGCAATTTCCCCGGCTGTCAAGTCTTTTTTTCAAACAGGAGTGGACACAGTGCGTCTATTATAAATAATCAAGGAAACTGAACGGCAAATCACGGTATTTGTGCAAATGCTTTGCAGGATTCATTGACTTGTGCTTGGTGGGAACTCTGTATTTGCGTTTTGCTTCTCCGAATTTGTTATACGCATCTACGAATACGGAAAGTACCGCTTCGAGTGTCTCGGTTTTTCGGCAGAAGCATCGGCTTCGGCGAGCCAATACGGGGATGTAATGCCTGATGTCAGCATTGATACCTTCGATAGTGAAGGTGTCGTTTTTATTTCGGACATTGCGGATATGCCGTCCCGGATACACAATATCTACGTAACCCCAATAACCGTCCGTGCAATAGTTTCGCGCTTCCGGGGCGGAATCGACAATCGCCTGTATCCGTTCGGGTGATTTATCACGGGCAACGGCAAACCCAACGATTTGCCTTGGTTCACGGTTGACCATCGTCATGACATACGTGTTTTCGCGGGTTTCTCTCCGACCCTTGCGCTCCACGAACCAATACAGCTCATCCAACTCAAACACTTCACGGACCGCTTGTTCGGTTTCCCTCGTTTGATCCGGTTTTTTTTATCCAGTTATACACATTCGCTTTGCTCATCCCAAGGATTTTCCCAACTCCTCGTCCGCTTACCCCGGAATAATAGATCTTGATGCCTTGTTTCTTAATCTCCTCTGAATACTCCCGTGTCTTTCCATTGAGCGTGTATTTGTGATTGCAGTTTTTGCAAACACATCGCTGTGTACCAGACCGATTGTATCCCGCATTTACCTGATTCTCCACCCCTCCACATTTTGGGCAGCGGCGGTTCTCGTTTATCGTCTGTTTTTTCATGTCAGTATTATATCACAATAGACGCACTGTGTCCACTCCTTATGTGCCGTAGTCTTTGGGTGACAATCCAAAGTCGATGTTCTTTTTGCGGATAATTTGACCATAACTGAGGGACAGTACATTGCTCACGGTGTTGCCTGTGTTCTTAATGTCCTGTTCGTCACAGGACTGGGAAAGATACAGCCATCGCCATTGTGACGGTATGCTTCCGAGCCAATCATATTGAGTGGGCTTATATTCATTGTATGTTTTCATTCCCCGTCACCCACGGCGATTTAGTTTTGTAACCGTTCTAGGTTGACATAAAACACAGTCTGCAATAGAATGACCGCATGAAAGAGATAGAAATGCTGCGCCGGCAATTTGGCGATGTAACGACAACAGAACCC
>WRIZ01000041.1 GCA_009782475.1 Oscillospiraceae bacterium
GCGATCAAGGCGTCCAGCGCGTCGTTCTTTTGACGGCTCTTTTGGATGCCGCCGGGAAAGAGCGCGAGAATCTCTTTCTCCGCTTTTTGTAACACTCCCTGTATAAACGGGTCTTTATTCTGCAATACCAGGCAGTCGCCTTCGACTTTCGCGCCTGATTTGGAAAGCGCGTCTTTCAACAAGGGGTTGCCAATTGCGTTCATCAGTTCCGCCCACCGGGGGTCTCTCGCCGCGTCCATCATGTCTGCCGCTGGTTCCGGCGGTGGTTTTTCCTGTTTTTCCGGGGGTTCCGGGGGTTCGGGCGGGGTCTCCGATTGTATGATCGGTTTTTCCGCCTGCGTTTTCACCGGCTTTTCCGGGGGTTTTTGCTTTACCGCCGTTATTTCCGTTGGCGCGGGATTGGCCAAACGGATCAGACAAAGCTCCGCTTCCAGTTTTTTGCTGCCGCTCCGTGACAGGCGTGTCTCCGCAAACTGCTCCAGCGCGTGCAATAGCCTCTCTCTCGGCCACAACGCCGATAATTCTTCCGCGTCTTGCGCCGGAAGGCGTGTGACCGATAAATCGCCCAGCATCTGCCCCATCAATACATCTCGTAATAAAGAAGACAGCTGCCCTAAAATCGCTGAAACATCCATTCCCGCTTGGTAAAATGCGTCGAAACGCTTCATCGACTTCTGTAGATCATCCATCTCCCGCAGCCAAGCCGCCAGTTCGCCCAATCCGCTCAGCCCCAGTGTCTCTCTGACCGATGTTTCGGTCAGGTTTCCCGCGTTGCTTTCCGCGCATTGATCCAACAGGCTAAGGGCGTCGCGCAGAGAACCGTCCGCCATCTGCGCAAGGAGTTCTATCCCGCCTTCATCGATTGATATTTCTTCTTTTTCGCATATATGGGATAACCGATTGGCAATATCTTCCTTATTGATTCTCCGAAATGCGAAACGCTGGCAGCGGGAGACGATTGTGGCGGGAACTTTATGCGTTTCGGTGGTGGCGAGAATAAACAACACATGCTCCGGCGGCTCTTCCAATGTTTTTAACAGCGCGTTAAACGCCCCGGCTGAAAGCATATGTACCTCGTCGATGATGTAAACCCTTTTGTTTGACGATACCGGGGAGTAGACCAGCTCCTCGCGCAGGGCACGGATGTTGTCTACGCCGGAATTGGAGGCGGCGTCGATCTCGGCCACATCGGGGACGCTGTTGTTGATGATCCCAAGACAGGAGGCACACTTGTTACACGGCTCCCCATCCCACGTCCCGCGACCGCCGTCGCCATTGGCTTTGGCAGCTTGCCGGCAGTTGATGGCGCGGGCGAGGATTTTCGCGCATGTCGTTTTGCCTGTGCCCCGTGAGCCGGTGAAGAGGTAAGCATGGGCAAGCCGCCCGGCTTTGAGCTGAGCGAGCAGTGTTTTGGTGATATGCGGCTGGCCGCTGATGTCGGAAAAAACGGCCGGTCTCCATGTATTATACAGCACTTTTACAATGTCTCTCCCGCACCCACAGTTTCAGCTTCTTCCTCGGCTTCCGCCTCTTCCCCGCCGTTTGCGAGGTCAGGCGGCGGATCGAACGGTTCTTGAACGGCAACGTAGATGGCACTGTAGAAATAAACAAACATGATCAGTACAAAAACAGTGATGACAATATGAACCGCGAAGAAAACCCTAGTCAATGATTCAAACCACATTCCCAGCAGACTCAACACAAATGTCACGGCGTATACATGGCCGGTGACGTCGCACATTTTGGGGATATTTTCATGCCCCTGCAGCTGCCCGAACTGACCGACGCCGTCGGCCGCGGTGATGACCAAAAGGACGGTGAGGAAGAGATAAACAAGGCTGAAGATATTGACAATGGGTTCGGCATCGGCAAGATTGAAGACGCGGATGACTTCTAAAAAGAGCATCAACGCCGCCACAACCGCCGTCCGCACAAAACGCCCGGCGCGGTCGGTCATCAATACGGCGCAGAAAAGCAAAATCCCAAGCCCGATAAAATCCGGCAATAGCTGAAATTCAAACAGGTTGACGTCGATCAGCACGAGACCCATCGCGATGGCGATAACGCGTAATATATTGACCCGCAAACTACGACCCCCTTGCTATGCTCCTTTATAAAAACGACGTTTTGTGGCTGCCGCGCACCGGCCTCCGAATCGGCGTCTATGCCCGCTGTCCCGGCAGCCAGCTCGGAAACGGCTGCCCCGCGGCACACGTTTGACACCGCTTAATGCTGCTCGGTTCCCCGCCTGACATAATTCACGGGCAACCGTTGCGCGGGACCGGTTCGTCAACACCGCTTACCGGGGGCTGGACGGCACAAACGCGATCCTCGGGCCGGAATTCATCCCTGCTGTAGCGGGTTGCAGGTTATAGGGCACCGCTATCTCCCCAACTAGCACGCCAGCCACAAAACGCCGCTTTTTACTCTCTGTCCAGTATACGCCATGCTGAAGGATTTTACAAGAGGGAGTTTTTATGTTGAACAGTCGTTGAAATATGCTCAAATGAACATCGCCGGGCTTTTGTACAAATTTTACTTAGATGTACGATAATATCTAGCAAACGTATTGCCTTGGTGTTATTATAATACTTAGTAACATCAGGGCAATACATATAATCCTTATTCTATTAAAAAGGAGTAGGTATATTTGCTATTAGGTCTATGCGCTATGTTCGCCATTCCTTTCACACTGAGTATGCTTTTTTCATTTGTATGGAAGAAGAAATGGTTGAGCCTGATTTTGCCTATTGTGTCCTGCATATTGATCCACTTGCTTATTTATCTTTCTTTGTTTCTCAGCAATCTCCAAAGCTATGAGCCTCATATGGCTCTAAAGAAGGTATTCATGCACCCGTTAGACCTTTATACAATCCCGTTAATGGGAATAGTGGCAATCGTCACCTATATGAGCGTGGGAGCTGTTTTCATCATCAATGTATACATCGGGAGTTTTAAGAAACCATAAATATTCCCCAATCTACCCCGCCAGCCCCAAGGCCTGTGGTTCCCAATAACCATCCGAGGTAAACAGATCGTCCAAAAAGACCGCCAGCGTCTCCAAATTACGCCGTTCAAGCGGGTTGCCCATGCCGGCGTCTTGCAGCCTTGCCGTAAAATCCTGCTGCGTGCTGTTGCGGACATAGCGGAGATAGCTCTGTTTGGCTTTGGACGGGTTTTCTTGCAGGAGCTGCCACAGTTCGAGCGCGACCACACTGTCTAACGAATAACTGACGGTGTAAAGCGGGGATGTGAAGAAATGGGAGATATACATCCATGAAAAATCACCCTCAACGCGGTATTCATCCAGCAAATTCTTAAAAACCTTGTCACGTTCCGCGCGTGTAAAATTTGGATTTTTATACATTTCCAGCTCAAACTCACAAAACAGCAGTGTTTGCAAAACAGACTCCGCCAAATCGTAGATTTTTTTCATCCTCGCGTAATCGGCGGTGTCGCCGAAGAGCAATTCATACCGTTCGGTGGCCAGCACGCCCATGCACTCGCTTGAAACCTCGGCTGTTTCCGGCGTCATGGAGAAGCGGGATGTTGTATCGACGTCAGGCCACTCAAACACCTCAAAGGCATGACCGAACTCATGGATGACCCATTCCGGCTCGGGCAGCAGCGCGAAAACGAAGGGAACCCTGGCTCCGTAAAGGGGCATGGTAAAAGCACCCTGCTCTTTCCTCTCGCGGGGCATCACGTCGATCAGCCCGTTGTGCTCCATGTAATCGAGCATGGGGTTTGTTTCGGGCAGGGCGGAACGCAGCATTTGAACGGCGATCTCATATGCCCGGGCATTTATATCGGGGTTTTCTTCCTCCAAAAACGGATACCAAATCCAGTCCCCGGCCGGGCAGCGGCTCTCCCCTTCAGGTACGCTGTCCGCCATTTTTTGATAGACGGGCAGGATGGTTTGCTTGACGTCTCTGATGTACTGTTCCACTTCCGACAGGGAGATCGACCAGTTTGAAAAACTGTATTCGCGGAAACTGCCGTATCCCGACAACGCCGCCACTTCTTCGCGGAGCGGCAGCATTTCGTCGTAAAGGGCATTGACGCCGGTGTAGAAGATGTCCGGGTCATACTCTACTTCAAGCTGGGTGTATCGGTTTGACAGTTCGGACAGGGTGCGCAGCAGTTCGGCTTGGGCGGGATCGTATTCCCGCACGGCTTTGCGGTATTGGTCGATGATCTCTTTGCCGAAATATGCTTCCAGCTCGTCAATGTATTTTGAGTTTACAACGGCCTTATCCGCTTCATGGTCGTCGGCCAAAACAGAGGCGAACAGATTTGAAAAATGCTGTGATTCGGCTTGCGTTTCGTCGGTCACGTTTTGGCTGAAACGAATCCGCGCGATGCTGGCCATATCGGTGTAAACGCACAGCGCGCGTTCGTTCTCGATGATGAGCCTGATCTGCTCTTCGGCGGATTCCGCCGCGTCCATATCGGCGACAAACTGCTGCAAAATGTTCGTTATCTCCTCCGCGGTCGGCAGATGATACGGTAAATCGGAGAAGTGGATGTTTTCGCGGTTGGGTATCTCCGGGGCGGCCGACGGCCCGGGGTTGGAGGGTTGAGGATCGGAGCCGGACGGGCCGGGCGTTCCGGTTTCATCGTTCGGTGTGCAGGAAGCCAAAAGGAGCAATATTGCCATCAGCAGGCACAAAACCGGGCGGAGTTTAACTCGTTTCATCATTCATCCTCCATTTCTTATCGTTGTTTACTATATCATGGAATCGCCTGATTGACAAGCGTTTCCAATGGAGGTATAATAACTCTTATCGACAGATTTAGGAGGACGGCACGTTGAGCAAAAAAGGATTCCGCACCAGCATTGGCGGACAAGCCCTGCTGGAGGGCGTGATGATGCGCGGCCCGAAGAAATACGCCGCCGTTGTCCGTACGCCGGAGGGTTTGATTTCCAAAGAAGAACCAGCCCCTTATCCCAAAGAAAAGAACCGTATTTTAGGCTGGGTTTTCATCCGCGGGGTATGCAACTTTGTCCAGTCTATGGCCATCGGCATGAAGACCCTCTTTTGGTCGGCCGACCAAGTCGCTGCGAGCGACGGCGAATGTCCGGCCGAATCTGATACAACCGATCAGAGCGAAGCCCGCTCTCGGGAGAAAGCGCAGCCTTCAGGCATCGGCAAGGGTTTGTTCGCCGTGACGATGGTTATCGCTTTGGTGTTGGTCGTCGGACTGTTCACCGTTCTGCCCACCTTCATCGGCGGGCTGCTCAGCCCGTGGATCGGCGAGCAGAGTTTTGCCCGCAACGCCGCCGAAACCGGGATGCGGCTTGTGATCCTGCTGACATACATGATTTTGGTGTCCCTGACAAAGGACATCCAGCGCACCTTCGCCTATCACGGTGCCGAGCACAAAGCCATTGCCGCCTACGAAGCCGGGGATGAATTGACGGTAGAGAATGTCCGTCTGCGCTCCCGCTTCCACCCGCGCTGCGGCACCAGCTTCCTGCTCACCGTCGTGCTGGTCAGCATGATCGCCTTTTTGCTCATCTCCCTGCCGCTGCAACGGCTGGAGTTCGGCAGCAAGATGGGGAACATCTTCATCCGCACCGGCCTGCGGCTTTCATTGCTGCCCTTTGTCGTTGCCATCAGCTACGAGATCAACCGCTTGGTCGGGCGCACCGACAGCATCCTCTCCAAAATCGTCCGCTCCCCCGGCATCGCCATGCAGCGCATCACCACCCGCGAACCGACCGACGACATGATCGAGGTCGCCGTTGACGCCTTACAGCGCGTCATCCCCGAAGAGGAAGGCACCGATAAATGGGGAACAGAGTGAGCGAATTACCCGAGGCTTACGTACTTGGCGAATGGGATTTCTACAACATAACGCTGAAAATCACTCCCGACGTCCTCATCCCCCGCTCCGATACCGAGCATCTGGTAGATGTGGCGTTGGAGTATCTCCGTAACCTCTCAACTATCAACTATCAATTGTCAACTCTCAACTGCCTCGACCTCTGCTGCGGTTCCGGCTGCATCGGGCTGGCGATCGAAGCCAACTGCCCGGGCGTTGAGGTGACGTACGGCGACATTTCCGAAGCGGCTTTGGCGGTGGCGCGGGACAATGGATGCAAAGACGCGAGGCTGCTGGACGCGCTGAAACCGCCTCCAACGGACTTTGGACATTACGATGTTTTGGTCTGCAACCCGCCTTATGTCCGGCCGGATGATCCGGCGTTGGACAAGTCGGTTCTCGATCACGAACCGCACATCGCCCTCTTTGGCGCCGGCGAGCCGCCGGAGGCAATATTAGGGGACGGTTTAGACTTTTATCGCGCTCTTTTCCCTGATTGGCTCTCCGTTCTCAAACCGGGCGGGCTGTTCATTGTTGAGGTGGGGTATGACCAGGCCGGGGTCGTTAAACAGATGGCCGGGGAAGCCGGGCTGGAAAAGGTAAACATACGCAAAGATTACGCGGGGCACGACCGCGTGGTATACGGAAATAGAAGAGGTGGAGAACATGGATAAGAAAAAATCCAAAGCCCCGTCGAAAGCTCCGGTAACCCGTGAGATTCAGGACGGCAAACAGAAGAAGGAAGCTCTGCAAACCGTCCTCGACCGTTTGGATAAGGATTTCGGCAAGGGGTCGGTCATGCGTTTAGGAGAACTCACCCACATGCAGGTCAGTGCCATCCCGACCGGCTCGGCGACGCTTGACATCGCGCTCGGCGTGGGCGGGGTGCCGAAAGGGCGCATCGTGGAAATCTACGGCCCCGAATCCTCGGGCAAGACGACGCTGGCTCTGCATATCCTGGCCGAGGCGCAGAAAGGCGGCGGCGAGGCGGCCTTCATCGACGCCGAACACGCCCTTGACCCGGTTTACGCCCGCGCCCTCGGCGTGGATATTGACAATTTACTGGTCAGCCAGCCCGACAGCGGCGAGCAGGCTCTCGAAATCGCCGACGCGCTGGTGCGCAGCGGCGCGGTGGAAGCGTTGGTGGTCGACTCGGTGGCGGCGTTGGTTCCGCGCAGCGAGCTGGACGGCGATATGGGTGAATCGGCGGTCGGGCTGCATGCCCGCCTGATGAGCCAAGCCATGCGGAAACTGGCCGGATCGGTCTCCAAAACCAACACCACCATCATTTTCATCAACCAGCTGCGTGAAAAAGTCGGCGTTACATACGGCAACCCCGAGGTCACGACAGGTGGCCGCGCCTTAAAATTCTACGCTTCGGTGCGGATCGACGTGCGGCGGATCGAGACGCTGAAATCGGGCAGTGAGATGATCGGCAACCGCACCCGCTGCAAGGTCGCCAAAAACAAAGTCGCCCCGCCCTTCCGCGAAGCCGAGTTTGACATTATTTACGGGGAGGGCATTTCGCGCACCGGGGAATTGATCGACCTCGGGATGCAGCTCGACGTTGTGCAGAAGAGCGGATCCTGGTTCTCGATGGGCGAGACCCGCCTCGGGCAGGGGCGCGACGGTGCGCGGCAATATCTCAAAGAAAACCCTGAAGCAATGGCCGAATTGGAAGAAATCATTAGGCAAAACGCCGAACAACTGCAAGGGAAACGGAAAAGCGCGGCGGCCGCGCCTTCGGCTCGCGGCGGGAAACCTGTTGCCATAGAGGCTGATGACGACGAAGAATAAAGCCTTATCTTTGCTGGCAAGGCAGCCATACACAGCCAAACGGCTGGCGGATAAGCTGCTTGAAAAGGGGTTCCCGCAACAGGAGGCCGAAGGGGTCATAGAATGGTGTATTGCCGAAGGCTATCTCAACGACGCCGAATGGGCGGCCGCCAAAGCCGCGCAAAAGCACCGAAAAGGCTGGGACAGGTGGAGAATCTCCGCTTATCTGCGGCATTACGGCATCTCCCGGGAGGATTGTTCCAACGCTTTGGACGCGTTGGATGCGAATGAGTATGAATAAAACGGTTAAAGTTGCCTTGATTGCCATGGGGTGCGAAAAAAACGTCATTAACAGCGAGCAGATGCTCCATCTGCTCCATGAGGCCGGATTTGCGACAACAAGCGACCCTTCGGAAGCCGACGTCACCGTCATCAACACCTGCGCTTTCATCGAAAGCGCGCGGCAGGAAGCGTTGGAGCAGATTTTCGAGGTCATGGAAACCGATTCTAAGATCATTTTGGCCGGGTGTTTGGCGGAGTATCATAAATTGACCCCGGTCAAAGGGCTTCCGGCGGTTGACGGCTATATCGGCACGGGGCGTTTCGATAGTGTTGTGGACGCCGTAATCGCCGTTTTAGACGGGCAAATGCCTATATGCTACGGCAATCTGAACACCGCCGTCAGCGAAACGCCCCGGCTGCACACAGGGCCGCCGCACACGGCCTATATCAAAATTGCCGAAGGCTGTGACAACCGCTGTTCCTACTGCATCATCCCTGCCCTGCGCGGCCCCTTCCGCCCCCGCCCGCAGGAGGCAATCGTCCGGGAAGCCAAATCCTTGATCGGCGACGGTGTGACCGAGCTTATTCTTGTGGCGCAGGACGTGACGCGCTACCCCTCTTTGCCGGAACTGTTGGATGACTTGTGCGGGATCGCCGGTCTGCGCCGCGTTCGGCTGCATTACCTTTATCCCGAACGGATCACCGATGAATTGATCGAAACCATCGCGGCAGAGCCGAAAATCGCGCGATACTTGGACATTCCGATGCAGCACGCCTCCGACCGGGTTCTTAAAGCCATGAACAGGCGTTATTCCCGGGCGGATTTGGAAAGACTGATCATGAAGCTGCGGGAGCGCATTCCGGGCGTTGTCCTGCGCACGTCCATCATCACCGGCTTCCCCGGCGAAACCAAAGACGATTTTGAAGAACTTCTGCAATTTTTACAGTGGGCGCAAATCCCGCGTATCGGCGTTTTCGCCTATTCCCGCGAAGCGGGGACGGCCGCCGACGGATTGCTCCTTCAAGTCACCGAGAAGGTTAAAAAGCAGCGGCAGCGGCGGGTCGAGATTCTGCAAAGCCGCGTCATCGACGCCTTCAACCGGGAGCGCGAGGGGCATGTGGCAGAGGTTTTGACCGAAGGTTATGACTCATATTGTAAACTCTATTTCGGGCGGAGCGACGCCGAATCGCCTGACGTGGACGGGTTGATTTTCTTTACATCCGAAAAGCCGGTTGTCCCCGGTGAATGGGTCAAAATCCTGCTGGACGGCGCGATTGAAGGAGACGGAAAGGGGCGGAGATTGGAATGATCCCCAACATCATAACGCTGGCGCGGATCGCGCTGGTTCCGGTTTTCATGGTTTTGATGGGCATGGAACTGCGGGTGGCCGCGCTGGTCATCTTCTCCGTTGCCTCGGCAACCGATTTCGTTGACGGTTACCTCGCCCGGAAGATGGGGCAGGTCACCAATTTCGGCAAGGTGATGGATCCGCTGGCCGATAAATTGCTGGTGCTGGCGGCTTTGATTTACTTCGTGCGGGAAAACACCGTTGCGGTTTGGGTTGTCGTGGTGGTGCTGGGGCGCGAATTTATCATTTCCACCTTACGCATCGTCGCCGCCTCCGCCGGAAAGGTACTCGGTGCCGATCTATCGGGCAAGATCAAAACCGTTGTTCAAATCTTCGGCGTCATCGCCATATTGTCCCCTTGGTATCGGCAGGAGCTTTGGCCGGCCGTGACCATTTACACCCTCTCCTCTTGGATTATGGCCTTCGTGACCGTTTGGTCGGGGATCGACTATCTCATCCGGCACTGGCCCGCAATAAAGAGGATGGACTAGCAGCGTGACGCTGCACTCAATGGCGCGCACGGCGCGCGGGACGGAGAATGAAATTGACTCTGTATAATACTTTAACACGCCAAAAGGAAGAGTTTAAGCCGCTCGACGGAAAAACCGCCGGGATGTATGCTTGCGGGCCGACAGTCTACAGCACCGCCCACATCGGCAACCTGCGCACCTATCTTTTCGTGGACTGGCTGCGCCGCGCAATAAAATTTGAGAATTATTCCGTCAACCATGTGATGAACATCACCGACGTCGGGCATCTGACCGACGACGCCGACGAAGGCGAGGACAAGCTGCAAAAGGTGGCTCAAGAGCAAAGGCTTGACCCATGGGAAATTTCGCGCGCCGTGACCGAACGGTTTTTTCAAGATACCGACGCGCTGAACATCGAGCGACCCGAGATTGTCTGCAAGGCGACCGAGCATATCAAACAGATGATACTGTTTACCGCGAAACTGCTGGAAAAAGGGTTTGCTTACCAAACGCCGGACGGGATTTATTTTGATATTGCCGCCTTCCCGGAATACGGCAAACTCTCCCGGCTCGATTTGGAAGGTCAGCAAGCCGGGGCGCGCGTCGAGGTCAACCCGCATAAGCGGAATCCGTTTGATTTCGCCCTTTGGAAGCAGGCTCCGAAAGAACACATTATGCAGTGGGAATCGCCCTGGGGGATGGGTTACCCCGGCTGGCACATCGAATGCTCGGCGATGGCTTTGCAATACCTCGGCGAACGCTTCGACATCCACACCGGCGGCGTTGACCATATCCCGGTGCATCATGAGAATGAGATTGCCCAAAACGAAGGGTATTTGGGTCACCCGATGGTCAATGTTTGGTCGCACGGCGAATTTATGCTGGTCGACGGCGGCAAAATGAGCAAGAGCTTGGGCAATGTCTACACGCTGGCCGATTTGGCCGAACGCGGCTTCTCGCCCATGCACTTCCGCTATTTCTGCGCCAACGCACATTATCGCTCGAAGCTCAATTTCACATGGGAAGGGCTGGAAGCCGCCAAAACGTCGTATGAACGGCTATTTTCTGCCGTACAATCCCATGCAGGCGGTACTGGTACGGCTGACGCTGAGCCGTATCTATCGCAAATGAGAGAAGCTCTGCTAGATGACTTAAACATCCCAAAAGCGTTGGGATTGCTTTGGAACATGGCCAGACAACCAGAAAAATCGCAAGCAGTATTTGAAGCGGCAACGGACATAGACAGGGTGCTGGGTTTGCGGCTCGGTCAAGCGGCAGAAGCCCACGAGGAAACGTTGCCACCGGATGTGCAAACATTGATTGAAGCCCGCCAAGCGGCGCGGGATTCAAAAGACTATGCTGAATCCGACCGCCTCCGCGCCCAGTTACTGGAGATGGGTATTGAGGTCAAGGATACGAAGGAAGGACAAGAGTATCGAAAGATATAAAGGGGTTGATTTTATGTCAAACGCGCATCAATATTTATACGACGAGATTTCAAAACTGCCGCTAGAGAAGGTAGGCAAAGCTATATCGTTCATACGGTATCTCGAACAAGAGCCCGAACTAGAACTTGTCCTTGACCCGGACGAGGAGGAAGAAATGCAAAAACTTCTTCATTCCGGCGATTTCGTCAACGGTTCGGATATGCTTGCAAGCATTAAGGCGTTACCTGATGATACAATATCATAAACAAGCGGAAAAATTTATTCTTTCACAGGGCAAGTCTGTTGCCTTGCGACTATATAATGCCATAGAGAGGCTTCCGCTTGGTGATGTAAAGCCTTTGCGCGGCACAATAAAACCGCAGTTATATCGTTTACGGGTGGGAGATTTCAGGATTATTTTTTGTCAGCAAGAAGATCACTTTTATATTCTAAAAGCGGACAACCGCGGCGACGTGTATAAGAGGATTTAAGGAGGGCGGCGTATGCGCACAATAATGGCCATAGACGGCAACAGCATCATCAACCGAGCCTATTTCGGCATCCGTCCGCTTTCGACCGCCGACGGGACGCCGACCCATGCCGTCTACGGCTTTTTAAGCATCCTCCACCGCCTTCTCAAAGAGTACAAGCCTGACGGGCTGTGCGTGACCTTTGACCTGCCCGGGCCGACCTTCCGCCATCAGATGTATGACGGTTATAAGGCGGGGCGCAGACCGATGGATGATGATTTGGCGGCGCAGCTGCCGCTGATGCGGGAAGTGTTATCCGCGCTGCGAATCCCCATTTACGCCGCGCCCGGTTATGAGGCGGACGACCTGCTGGGAACCATCGGGCGGGTCTGTTCGGAACAATCCGTCCCCTGCGTCATCGTCACCGGCGACCGCGATTCCTTCCAGCTGATCGACCTATATGTCACCGTCGCCCATGTCGGCAACAAGGAGACCCGCCTGCGTAATGAGGAAAACATTTTCGAGGAATACAACCTGACCCCGTCTCAGCTGATCGACCTCAAAGCGTTGATGGGCGACGCGAGCGACCGTATCCCGGGCGTCCCCGGCGTGGGCGAGAAGTCCGCGCTGGCGTTGATGCAGGAGTTTCACAGTTTGGACGCGATTTACAGCGATTTGGATGCCGTCCTTCCAAAGTTCCGTGGAAAGCTCGAAGCCGGGCGGGAGAGCGCGGAGCTGTCCCGCAAACTGGGAATGATCGACTGCCGTGTCCCGATAGCGTTTGACCCGGCGTCTGTCGTCCGTCAGCCGCCCGACCGTGAGGCGTTGGTTTCTGTGTTTACAAAGCTGGAGTTCAAGGGGTTGCTGGATAAGTGGCTGGAAAACGGACTTAACGGATCATCGCAAAACGTCTCAAACATTGTCGGCGGCGACTCGCCGCAGCTGCCGGAGGGCGTTGGGCGTGAGGTCAAATCGGTTTGGCGCGCTGATTTAGAAGCGGGGCGGCCGCTTTCGCCGTATACCGACGACATCGCGCTCGCGGCTTGGATGCTCGGGCGGCCTGAGACATCGTGGGCAGATACACGGGCGCAAATGGAGCGCGAAGGCTGCTGGGAATTATATCGTACTGTGGAAATACCGCTCTGCCGCGTCCTCGCCCAAATGGAAGTTTACGGCGTGGCGGTTGACCGGGCAAAATTGGCTGATTTCTCCGTGCTATTGGGCGAACGGCTGGCGGAGGAGCAGGAAAAAGCGGACAAACTGGTGGGTGCGGGTGTCAATCTCCTCTCCCCTAAGCAGTTGGGTGAGCTGTTGTTTGAGACACTCGGCCTGCCGCACGGTAAGAAGACCAAAACCGGCTGGTCGACCGACGCCGACACGCTGGAAGCCATCAAAGACCAGCACCCCATCGTCCCGGTCATCCTCGAGACGCGGATGCTCAACAAATTAAAGTCAACCTATGCGGATGGTTTACTTAAAGCCGCGAAGGCCGACGGAAAAATTCATTCCACCTTCCAAATGACGGCCACCGTCACCGGGCGGCTCTCCTCCACCGAACCCAACCTGCAAAACATCCCGGTGCGGCAAGAACTGGGGGCGAAACTGCGCGAAATGTTCGT
>WRIZ01000042.1 GCA_009782475.1 Oscillospiraceae bacterium
CTGCTGCCTCTTTTGCTGATGTGTTTTGGGGCTTCGTGTAGAAGAAAACCTCAACTTTCACATTCTGCGTAATGTTTGACCCCGGTTGGCGCAGCCAACCGGGGCCTTTGTCTTCGGTCTGAATCCCCGCCGAAAGGCGGGGACTATCTATTCGTCAGCCCTTTTTCTTCTTCTTCGCCGGGTCGATCCCGGTCGGGTAAATGTCTTCATAGAGGTCTTTCGGCTGTTGGGGGTTGGCCGGGATCAGCCCGGTGAAGTCGGTGGCCGAAGCCACATTGAAAGCCGCTGTGTCCAGATGGCTTTTCTCTTGTGAGTTTTTTCCTTTAGACGGTGACGCCATACGTTCATCCCCTCCCTGTAAAGCCCAGTATTCGCATTACACCGTCAGCATATCCCTTTTCTTGTAGAAAAACAGCCCCGCGGCGGTCAATCCGGCGGCGATCAATGTCAGAACGGCGAGCGGCAGAAGGGTGATCTCCTCGATCGGGAGCTGCGGGATGAACGCGAAGGGGGTGCTCTTTTGGAGCCATCCGGGGATCAAGTCGGGCAGACGCCCGATGAACATGAGGAAGAACGAAAAACCATAGTATCCCCATACGGCGGCGGCCGCCTTCGGCAAAGCCCCAACCATCAGCACGGCAAGGCCGATCATCACCCAAAGGGCGGGCAGGTAGACCAAGTTCGCCTTCAATAGATAGCCGAGCGTGATGGAGCTGCCGGGGGTATCGGCCAATGCCGCCGAAGCCACCGAGTAAATCCCCAAAGCGGTGCCGCATTGCATCAAGACGCTGGCGGCAAACGCGATCAGGGTGTAGCCGGACAGGTATCTTACACGCGAGACCGAGCGGGACAGCAAATGCTCGGCGCGCCCTTCTTTCTCTTCGCCCCGCAGTTTCAGCGCGGCTGTCAAAGCCGGGATGACGGCGATAAAGGCTCCGATCGACGTGATCATCGACACAAACATCTGCGTTGTGGAGAATCCCGGGATGGAACCGATGAGCTGACCGTAAAACTCATTCGTTTCCACAAAATTATTGAAATCCTCCGTGCCCAAAATCGTTCCGTACGCCGCGCCGATGATGAATATCCCGATGAACCAGCCGGTCATGGAGTTGCGGAGCAGACGGAAGGCCAGCCCGGTGGGGGAGGAGAGCAGGGAGGAGGCGTTTTTGCGTCCCGGACGGGCGGCGATAAAGCCCTGCCCCAAATCCCGTTTGGCGTTTAACAGGTAGGCTAAAGCGGTCACGAAGACGGTTATCAGCAGTACGACGAGAGACGGCCACCAAAAGTTCTCCACAAAGATTTGGGAGCGTTGGATGAGACCCATCGGGCTGATCCAGGAAAGTATCTCAGCATCACTGTTCATGTCCCCGGCGGCGCGCATCATATAGAGCAGCCCCAGTGTGACGATCGAAAGGCCGGACGCGCCGCGCGAGGAAGCGGAAAGCTGGCAGAACAGAGCCGCTACCGCCGCGAAGAATAAGCCCGATACACCGAGCGCGACGCCGTATAGCATCGACCCGGTGAAATCCATCCCCTCAACGCCCGCCGCGGCGATCCCAAACCCGGTCAGCAGGGCAAGGGCGGCGTTGACCATGACCGCCGTGAGCATGGCCGCGTTCAGGTTGCTCAGCCGCCCGGCGGGCAGGGAGCGGACGACTTCGGCTCGCCCCTTCTCCTCGTCGCTGCGGGTATGGCGCACAATCAGGAAGATATTCATGATGCCGACCGTGATGATGACCCAAAGGAGCATGAAGTTGGCGTACAGCGCGCCGGTGTTGTAATCGGATTCAAGGCCGTAGGCCGGGCCGACCATGGCGATCATCGAGGGGTTTTCCAGCATCCCCATCAAGTCGGCTTTGGATTCCGCGTCGCCGAACATGCCGCCCAGCGCGGGCGCAAGCCCCACCGAAAAGGCGACGATCAGCAAAATCCAAACCGCCGAAGTGACCCGTTCCCGCCGCAGGATAAACCGCACCAGGCTGCCGGAATTGTCAAAATTCCCTTTCATACGGCTTCTTCCTCGCCGCGCTGCTTGTAGTAGCGCATAAACAGCTCTTCCATCGTTGAAGGGAGGACGCCGTCGGCTGCTGCGGCATTCTGTTTGAGCTGGTCAAGCGTCCCCGTTTGGAGGACTTTCCCTTTCATGATGATGCCCACCCGGTCGCACAGCCGCTCCACCTCGCTTAAAATGTGGCTGGAGAGGAAAATGCCTTTGCCGCTGTGTTTAAGCGCCAAGACCTGCTCGACGAAAATCTCCATCATCAGCGGGTCGAGGCCGCTGGTCGGTTCGTCAAGGATAAACAGGTCGGCGTCCGACGCGAACGCGGCCACAAGGGCGACCTTCTGCCGATTGCCTTTGGAGTATGTACGGCATTTTTTCGAGGGGTCGAGGTCGAACATGTCCAGCAGTTGTTTCTTTCTGGAATCCCCTGCGTCACGTTGCCGCAGACGGACAAAGAGGTCGATCACCTCGCCGCCGGTCAGGTTGGGCCAGAGATTGACGTCGCCCGGCACATAAGCGATGCGTTTATGGATCTCAACGGCGTCTTTCCAGGCATCCAGCCCGAAGACCGACGCGCTGCCCCGGCTGGCTTGGAGAATGCCCAGCAGGACGCGTATGGTGGTGGTCTTTCCGGCTCCGTTGGGGCCGATGTAGCCGAAGACCTCGCCTTCGCCCATTTGCAGATTGACGTCGTCCAACGCCGTGAAATGCCCGAATTTTTTGGTCAGGTTTTGGATCAATAGTGTCTGTGTCATATTCTTTCCTCCCTTTTCTGCAACAAATGTAAAAAACCGCTTGCAATTTGACAAAAACCCTGCTAATATGAACCAAGAGAACAAAATAGTGGCAGCCAAGGGAGTGGTGGATCACCCCCTCGGCCTATGCAGGATGTATACTCCATCCCACACAACAGCGTTTACACTGCGCCTTCCCTTATTATAGCCTGTTTTAACAATTCGGGCAAGAGGGTATGTTGTGCTTTGACGATAACGCGGCGTTGGGAAGTGATAAACTCCCTGCGCCGCTTTTTTGTTCTCGGCGGAAACGCTTTTGGAGGGTTGTGGCAACCCTCCGAGGCGGTTGCGCCGGGAA
This sequence comes from Oscillospiraceae bacterium, assembly GCA_009782475.1. Classification (GTDB taxonomy): domain Bacteria; phylum Bacillota; class Clostridia; order Oscillospirales; family UBA929; genus UBA929. The sequence goes on from WRIZ01000042.1 coordinate 3,098, forward strand.
TAATATAGGTTTGGGGGATTTATCATGGCATGGTTCAAGAACATGAAGGTAAAGGCTAAGATGATCGTCAGCTTTATGGTGGTCATCGCGTTAATGGCGGCTTTGGCAGTCATTTCCATTGTTCAGCTGAACGGCGTCGCGGACGGTTACAGCTACGCCATCAACCATCCCATCGAAGCCGAGGTGCAAATGCACATATTCTCTGAAGCTTTGAGCGAAGTGCGCCGCTTGACGACGACGATCGCGCTGTTCGCCTCAGACGGCGACGCCGCAAGAATTGATGTGTATCACAGTCAGGCCGTCGAGGCGTATAACGGCGGTATAAAGGCTTTGGACGAGTATGAACACTCATTGACAAGCGGGACGATGGCGGAGGACGCCAAAGCCGGTGCCTTAAAGCAGCTGAATGAGCTTCGTTCCGCATTTATAAGCTATAAAACCGAGGTGTGCGACCCGGCCGCCGCCGCCGCCCGTATCGGCGATTATGCCGGGGCAATGGCTCCTATGGCAACGGGAGGGGCATACGCGAGCGACGCTGCCGAAATGTGCGAAACAATGATCGCTACAGCGGAGACTTCAGCCAATAACAATGTGGCGGGGGCGGAAGACAAGGCGCGGAGAACGGTGTACATACTTTTGGCCATAGCGTCTGTTGCGGCGCTGATCGCGCTCTTCATCGCGCTCTATGTAGCCGGGCTGATCAGCAAACCGCTGATCGTCCTCTCTGGTTTCATGAAAAAGGCGGGTTCCACGGGCGATATATCACTGCGCCCGGAGGACGAGCGGAACATAGGGCAATTCGCGCAATTCAAGGATGAATTGGGTCAGGCCATCAGCGGCTCCGCCGGTTTTGTGCAGCATGTAACAAAAATTGCCGAAGAACTGGAAGCCATCGCCGGCGGCGACCTGACCACCGAGGTTGAATTGCTTTCAAATGCCGATAAAATGGGCTTATCCCTCACGCGGATGGTGGAAAACCTGAACAGCATGTTCGGAGACATCAACGCCTCCACAGCTCAAGTGGCCTCCGGCTCCAAACAGATTGCCGACGGAGCCCAATCATTGGCGCAAGGCTCAACGGAGCAAGCCTCCTCCATAGAGCAACTATCCGCTTCCATCACCGAGATCGCGCAGAAGACGAAAGACAATGCTGGGATGGCTGGACGAGCCGCCGTCCTTGCCAATACCATCAAACACAACGCTGAAAAGGGCAGCCGCCAAATGGACGAAATGACCGCCGCCGTCAGAGACATCAACCAAGCCAGCCAAAGCATCGGCAAGGTCATCAAAACCATCGACGACATCGCCTTCCAAACCAACATTCTCGCCCTCAACGCCGCCGTGGAAGCGGCCAGAGCCGGACAGCACGGCAAAGGCTTTGCCGTCGTTGCCGAGGAAGTGCGCAATTTGGCCAGCAAGAGTGCCGACGCCGCCAAAGAGACCAGCGCAATGATCGAGAATTCGATGGAGAAAGCGGAGCTTGGCTCCCGTATCGCGGAAGAGACAGCCGCCAGCCTGACAGAGATCGTTCAGGGCATCAACGAGAGCAGCCAAATCGTCAGCGAGATCGCGCAATCCAGCGACGAACAGTCGGCCGGTATCGCGCAGATCAACACCGGGATCGATCAAGTGGCCAATGTTGTCCAGCAGAACAGCGCGACGGCGGAGGAAAGCGCGGCCGCCAGCGAAGAGATGAGCGGGCAGTCGGCCATGCTGGAGGAACTGGTCGCGCAGTTCAAACTAAAGGGGTCAGGCGGCCAGCGGCCGCAGGCGATCTCGCGCCCGGCGCGGGACGATAAGAGGATTGCCATGCCGGGCGGAGAGTTCGGTAAATATTAAATTTTCACCCCGTCGTAACTTCCAGCACGACCGGAACCTCGCTCTTTACCCCTGTAAATGTGATTTGCAGCCCTTCGCCGTCCACTTTCCAGTGAAGGGGTTTGTCTTCAAACCCAAGCAGCCGCACTTTTTCGATCATGCCGCCGAAGGCGTGTTGGCCGTTTTCATCCAGCCCGGCCAGCGATTTGATTGTTACCTTGCCGTCTTCGGGGCATTTCATCACCGTCGCGTAAATTTTCCCTTCCCGCACGGTAAAACGGAGGTCTTCGGATGTATACGCCATCTCTCCCTCGGAAAAACCAGTCCCTTTAACGTTGACTGCCCCCTCCATGGCGATTTTCCACGGAGACGAGCCATACACCGCTTCACCGTTGATTTTCAGCCATTTTCCGACTTCGCGCAAGATCGCGGCGTCCTGTTCGGGCAGCGTCCCGTCGGCTTTAGGGCCGACGTTGAGGAGCAGGACTCCGTTTTTGCTCACCACGTCGATCAGGTTTTGGATGATCTCTTCCGGGGATTTATACTCGTTCTGTTCGGTGTAGCACCAGCTGTTGCGCGCCGTGGAGGTACAGGCTTGCCACAGATACGGCTTGGCTTCGGCGAAGCCGCCCCGCTCCATCTCGGGCAGGCCGCAGCCAAACGGCACCCCGTCGTCTTTGATGGCGACGGCGGGCTCAAACCCCCATTCGGCGGCGCGGTTGTAGTAGTATGCGATAAATCGGCGCAGCAGCGGTTTGAAGGAATGATGCTTGACCCACCAATCGAAGTAGACCATCCGGGGCTTGGCGATTTCCACCAGCTCAACGCAGCGGTTAAACCAATCCCGCAAAAACTCCGCCGACGGAATAGGTTTGCTGTATATATCCTGATTGGGAGCCTCGGGCATGGAGGGCCAGTAAAGGTCGTCCCGCTCAGGCTCTTTTATGTCGCTCTCAAACTCCCGCCCGTGGCTCAAAAACCACCAATGCTCGGCGCGATGGGAGGAAAGGCAGCGAATCAGCCCGCGTTTATCGCAGGCATTCAGCAATTCGTCCAAGACGTCGCGCCCGGGGCCCATTTCGGCGGAATTCCAGCGTGAAAGGGAGCTTTGATACATCTGAAACCCATCGTGGTGTTCGGCCACCGGGACGACATATTTCGCCCCGGCGTTGAAAAACGCCTCCGCCCATTGCTTGGGGTTAAATTTCTCCGCTTTGAACATCGGGATAAAATCTTTATACCCGAACTGTTTGTGCGGGCCGTATGTTTTGACATGATGCTCAAACTCATGGCCGCCCTGTATGTACATATTGCGCGCATACCATTCGTGGGCATACGCCGGGACACTGTAAATGCCCCAGTGGATGAAAATGCCGAGTTTGCCGCCGCGCAGCCAGGACGGCGGCTGAAAAGCCGAGAGTGATTGCCAGTCATCGGCAAACGGCCCATTGGTGATCGCCGTTTCGGCTATTTTGTCGAAATTCATCGTATTTTCCCTCCTGAACACGCCTGTATTTCACAATATTTATCAAAAAGCCATACACTGAAACAGAAGCCCAAGCGGCCTCAACGATGAAAGGATTGATCAATTGTATGGAGAACAGAAACCCGATGATGGCGTATGACTTCCCCGACCGGATGGAGCGGCTTTACCCGGAAAGCGCCGCGCTGATCGCCCCCTATGCCCGTGAAATGGTAGACGGGCTCAACGAAGAAGCCCTGGAGGCCGTCGGCAGCGCGGACATATCGCGTATGGCCGATGAAGCCGTGCGCAAGAGCGGTATGGCTGACGCCATGCCGATGGGTCACAACGCCGGCACATTGAGCGACCTGACGCGCGCCATCGTCGTGCGGGAACTCATTGACCGCCACCGCCGCAGGCGCGGTTTTGACGGCCGCTTCCCCTTCTTTTTCCCGTTTTTCTTTTTCCCCTTCGATGGACGAGGAGGCTTTGACGGGCGCGGAGGCTTCGACGGGCGCGGAGGTTTCGACGGACGCGGAGGTTTCGGGCACCGTATTTAGGTTCAACAGACCGAGAGACAGGCTAAGCGCGGCTTAGCCTGTCTGCTTGCTTAATGTACGGCTTCCCTGACAACCGACGCCACAACGCCCAAAATGTCGCATTGATCGGCGGAAATGGGCTGATACTCGGGATTTTCCGCCATCAGCCAAACCTCCCCATTGTCCCTTTTCAGGCGTTTGACGGTCGCTTCGTCCTCTAAAAGGGCTACGACGACCTGCCCGTTCCGGGCGGTGTTCTGCTTGCGGACGACAACATAGTCCCCGTCGATGATGCCGATGCCGTTCATGGAGTCGCCGCGCACTTCAAGAGCGAAGTAGTCTCCTATTGCAGGCGGCTGATAGGCCAGCATCCCCCGGTCGTCTTCAAACGCGAGGATGGGCATCCCGGCGGTGACTTTGCCCATGATCGGGATCCCATCGGCGGTGAGGTCGCGCCCCGGCATACTGAGGGCGCGCGTTTTGCGGGCGTCTTTTTGCAAATAGCCCTTTTCGGTCAGGGATTTGATATGGGTATGGACTGTCGAAGGGCTGCGCAGCCCGACCGCCGCCCCGATTTCGCGCACGCTGGGCGGATATTTGTGTTCGCGCGTGAACTGCTCGATGAAATCCAGTATCCGCTGTTGCTTTACAGACGCTTTTTTCATATCGGCCACCCCTTGTGATCGTTCTTGGTCAGCATTATAACACAAAGTTTTTGAAATTGCAAACATTCGTTCAAATTTTTTTCACCCTTGTCATTCCCCCGGAATTCTGTTATGATAAAAAGAATCCGAAGGGAATGAAAAATTGGGGAGATTGAATCATGGATTTGCTGGTGGTGCCCAAACCGATATTCAGCAGGGCGAAGGAAGTTTTCGCGTATTATTTGTCCTTTCAAGTCGGCAACGCGCTGCTGGAGGGCGGTAAAACTTACGCTTTTGAGAATGACGTCAACACCCCGTTTTTTGACTTTGTAAATAAAACAGGACTGGAAGCCCTGACATCCAATAAACTCATCTTCATCCCCGTGACCAATGTACATCTCGCTCTCGAACTCGAAACCATCTGCAAAGCCGACCGCTCCCTTGTAGCCTTGCTGATGGGAAGCCACATTGAGCTGTCGCCGAACAATCTGCAGAGGATCACCCGGTTCCGTGAACTGGGGTTCAAGACGGCGTTTATCCATCGGACGGATTATGAGGAGCTGGAGTCTTTCTTCCCTCAAACAGACTATATTTTCAACAACAATGACACGGCGGCCATACCCATCCTCAGCGCGAGGATCAAAAAAACATATGCCCGCACCAAAATCATCGCGCGCGGCGTCAACAACGATACGTCGTTCAACAAAGCCGTTGTAAGCGGGGCGGAATTGCTGCAAGGCGATTTTTACAAAAATATAACCGTCTCCCGCGACAACCGTATATCGCCGTTGAAGGTCAACTATATCTCCCTGCTCAATCAGGTCAACCAGGACGATTTTGAGCTGGATAAATTCGCCGGCGTCGTCCAAAGGGACACGGCGTTGGCCATACAGTTTTTGAAAATGGTCAATTCCTCGCATGTGAAAGGAACAACCATCACGTCTTTGCGCCACGCGGCGTCGATGCTCGGTCAAAAAGAAATCAAAAAGTGGGTCACAACGGCCGTCACGTCCACGCTGGGGGAAGAGAGCCCGGGCGAAGTCACCCGCCTCTCCATGATCCGCGCAAAATTCTGCGAGAATTTGGCTCCTATGTTTGAGATGGCCGTCCATAAAGACAATCTCTTCTTAATGGGTCTCTTCTCGGTGTTGAATATCATACTGGAAACATCCATCGAGCAGGCCTTGCAAATCGTTCAGGTGCCGGAAAAAGTGAAAGTCGCGCTTTTGGGCGGCGAGAATGATTTCGCCGCCGTTTACCGATTTATCCAGCTTTATGAAGAGGGCGAATGGACGGAAGTATCGCGTATCGCGCTGATCAATCATATGAAAATCAAAGACATCTTCAACGCCTACAACGACGCGCTGGAATGGTACGGACGCCTGATCGCCGTGTCGGCGACCGCCGAACCCGTCACGGAGTAAATGCCGCAGTCACCGCGCTTATCATAGCATTTTCAGGCGCGCCGGCATCCAATGCGGGATAACCGGGTGATTCTTCTAAGAATAACGTAACCTCCGCTTCCTCTGTGGCCGGAGAGACGCCTATTTCGATCACGCCTGAATGCAGGGTGCGGTTTTTCCCCCGGGTGCTCCCCTCGACGAAAAACCTATATATCCCCGTCGGTATCGGGTTGGATGAAGCAAGAGAGTTAAACTTCCATTCATAGCGGAGCGTTCCCTCTTTGGGCGTTGCACCGGCAACAGCGTCAATATCGGATTTGTGCATAGCCGCGAGACCGGATTTTTCTACCCATTCGGGAAGAGAATCCGGTCTTGTTTTATATCCGCCGCTTGCGGTGAACTTCGTGGCATAGAGCGTTTTAACCAAATTACCGTCCGAATTCTCGATCCATACGGCAAATTGGTTGGAACCGTATCCCGATTGCTTTGTGTATTCAAAGGTTATCGTGAGCGTGCTTGACCCGAATAGGTCGGGGCTGGCTTGTTCGTCCTTTGAACAGGCGGTTAAGAGTGTGAACGCCGTCAAGATGATAAAGAGCTTGGTTTTCATATCTCATACCCCAATCCCCTCATGGTAAACGGGCAGCTGGAGATACACAGCCCGCACAAGGTTTCGTTGATTCCCAGCATCTCTTTGGCGCGCGCCCGGGCGGCAGTGCGGCAGGCATGGGCATTGAAGAAGGTATCCCTGTCAACGCCAACCTCCCATAAACCGCCGAGCGGGGCTTTCGCGGGGCAGGCGTTCATACAGGCAGTGCAGTTCGGCGGGCAGAGGGATTTTGTGATTGGCGTCCCGTATTCCAGCGGCGCGTTGGTCAACACCACCGTCATCCGCAGAGCCGAACCGACCTCTTTTGTCACCAGCATAGCGCATTTCCCGATCCAGCCGATACCGGCTAACGTTGCCACCGTCTTATACGGCAGGACGGTGCGCCAGTCGTCATCCGACACAACCGTCGGCGGCACTTTGGCAAAGGCTTTATACCCTTTATCAAGTAAAGTCTGCGCCGTTAGGTGGGCGAGTTCTTGCAGACGGGGGATCATCGGCTTCCATTCCTCGTAATATCTCTGCATCGAGCCGTTTTGATGTTCCCGCATGGCTTCTTTGGAATAGGTCAGCGCGATCAAGATACCGCTGTCGAAATTTTGCCGCGTTTCTTTGGGCAGGCAGCGTAAATCGGCAAAGCCGACGATGTTGCAGCCTTCCCTGTTTAGCAATGCGGTAATTTCTTGGTTCAAACTCATTGTTTTTTCCTCCCCACAAACATTAAATGCTCCGCCCAGCTCAAATACTCTTCCTTTTCATATAGTTTTTCCGAGAGGTCAAGCCACGCCGTGACGACTTCCGGCGGTTGTGCCATAATGCGATCCTCATTGAGGGTAAGGACGCCCTCCTGACCGAACAGGTGCAGCTTTTCCAGCGGGAACCGCGCCATAAACGGTAAGATGTTATTTTGATTGATGAAAAACGCCTGTGTAAACGCCGCCCCGCCGAAGTCTCTGTCTTCAACCAGCAGCTTGAGAAACCGTTCTTCGTCCGGCCATGTGACGGCTGACGGTTCGCACTTCAGCATATAGACAAGGCCGCCGCCCATGCTGATGAACGCCGCGAACAGCAACCCGCCTGGACGGCGGCCGTCTGCCGGCTTCAGCAGCCGCAACGCCGCATTGACCGCCTTGACCCGGTCGGCCTCCTCCAGCAGATGGTAGAGCGGCCCCATCAGCAGCACATGGTCAAACTGCCCGCTTACAAGGGCGTCGGCTTCCCGCGCGTCCCCGGTCACGGTGCGGAGGGGCAGCCCTTGCTCGGCGGCGCGTTCGGCGGCGAAGTTGGTATTTTCGGGCGATAGGTCAAAGAGTGTGACCTCGCAGCCTTTTTCGGCTAAGTAAAGCGAATACCGCCCCGGCCCGCCGCCGATGTCCAGCACGGTATCGCCGGGCTTTACATAGCGATCCAGCATACGGCAGGTCAGCAAAAACTCCGGCCGGTTTGCGATGCGGTCATATTCACCTTGCACATTGCCGTTGTAGAAGTCCTGCACGATTCTTACGTTTTCATTCATGTGAATCCCTCCTTAAAATAAAAGCGGCTAAGGTTTTTTCACCCTTAGCCGCTTTGCGATTTTTCATTCCGATACCCCGACCCCTTATAAAAATCCAATAGGGCTAAGCCTGTGACCAGTCATGGCCGCAGGTTTACCGATGGTACCAAATCGAAAATGATTCACAGCACTTGCCCCTTTTTCAAAGATTTTATTTAGCATAGCAGATGCAAAACGAAAAAGCAACCCCCTGTTGAACAATATTTTCAAACCTTGCTTTCAACACTTCCTTACCGTATAATATCAACGTCAGGGGATGGTTGCTTGTTCAAGCGAAATAAGGGGTTTGCCGTATGGCTGGCGGCTTCGCTGCTCTGCATGGCCGCTATATTTACATTTTCTTCCTTCAATGCCGAGCAATCGGGAGCCATGAGCGGTTCTCTCCTCGAACGGGTTTTATCGCTCTTTAGGATAACCGTGTCGGCGGAAACCGCGGATACGCTGCACCTGCTGATCCGAAAAGCCGCGCATTTTATGATCTATTGTACTTTGGGGTTCTGCACAGCGAACACCATGCGGCAACTCACCGGCAACGGTAAAATCATTTTGATCGGTTCGCTTTGCTGGAGTTCGCTCTATGCCGCCACAGACGAAATCCACCAGCATTTCGTTCCCGGGCGTTCCTGCATGTGGCAGGACTGGCTGCTCGACACGGCGGGCGCGCTGCTTGGCGTCGGCATTGTGTTGATATGGATGCACCGTACTGTTAGGAGGAAAAACATGAAAAGAGAAACCGAAGAAAAACTTGCTTGCTCACTGACCGCGGAGACAACGGAGCTATTGCCGTTTCTGCCGTATTTGCTTCAAGACTTTTGGGAGCTTGGAATGGATCCTGACGTTG
>WRIZ01000043.1 GCA_009782475.1 Oscillospiraceae bacterium
GCACCCTTTCGCACAGGCATATCAGCCCAAGGAGGTGAACTCCGACCTCTATCCGCTGCTTGCATTGTACCCCAATGCCACGGAGGTGGCAATCAGAATACTGACTTTATTATACGAGGTGGTGAATAGCAGAAACAGCCTGAAATACAGAGAACAAGGGAGGAAAAGTTACAACCCCGGCAGTCCCGATGGCAAGTGCCGGTTGGCAGACCGCGAGTGCGAACCGCCGACAGGGACGCCCGGTAGCGCACCACATAAATTAAATAGGAGGTCCATATGCCCCATACGTCAAAAGCGTTTCCCGTTTCTCGTTCTTCCCAATGGCAAGTGAAGATAGAGGGATATTATCCCAGTAGAACCGCACGAAAAGCGAAATCCAAGCCAAAACCCATCGCAAAGGGTGACTTTAACCCGCCGAAGCATGAAATCCAGTCTTTTGCCCGGTGCATCCTCCCGGCGATTCAGGCCTATTTCGACACCGAGAAGGGCAGGCGGGAGTTTGCGAAGTGGATGGAACGGCAGGAGCGATAGTGTTAAGTCTGCGTAACCTGTAGAATCTTAGTTAACCGGAGTGGCGGGGCGGCGGCTCCGCCACTCGGTTCATATGGGACAAGGTGGGGTGGTTTTCATATCTATTTCCTATATCCTGTTGTCATTATGTCTTGATGCGTTATCTCACAACTAATCTCGTCAATAAATTGATACAGGGCTTTTTCAATAAACTCATGCAACAACCAGTTTTGCTTTGACCGCATGTATTTTTCAAACTTCTGTGGGTTATATCTTACAAGTTCACTCATCCAGTGCATTACAGCAAAAATAAGCGTGAGAGCATTTCGGTGGATGATATGGGTATTGCTTGGTATATCTTTTTTGATATACCAAAGGCGAGCATCACCATATATGTAATGCAAATCCTCTCTAACCTTTTTGTGATATGCTGTCAAATTGCTAAGCCTTTCATCTATAGGTGTATGTATGTCCCATTTGAATCGGGCATTTTCTTTGCGAAGATAATAATTTGCATCTCCTTTTTTTATCGTTTTCTTATAGCCGGGAGGCAAATACTGTAATGCTCTATCGTTAGCATAGCGACTGTCAACCGAAAATTGAACCCAAGCCTTTGATGTAGTGTCTTCCCGCACAAATTCTATATTTTTTATCGGGATAAACAACTCTGTGGTTCCTGAATATGTAATCGCAAATGTTCTGTGTATACAGGGAATGTTGTATAAAAGGTCTTTGATAACTAATCTTTTCTTCGTTACATCTTCTCCTAAAAACCGAGACAATTCAGTCAAAACACCTCCGCCCAAAAAAATAACTTCAGCTTTATCAAGGGCATTACTGGCTTCATTCTCATGGCGACTTTGAGTTATGCCATGAGAAATATTGTGGACATCAATCCCATTTATGCACAATAATGTTTTTGTGGCATTCAAACAGCAGTAATATGATGTAAGCGGCTTTGAATTTCGTGGTAGGCACTCAGAAGCGGAGTAGAAATATTTTGCTTGCTGCCAAAAGAAAAGAGCTTCTTTTACTTGTTGAATTGGCTGTCTTTTTAGCCATAGCTCGACATATTCCCATGCTGAATCAGTGAGGACAGTTTTACCGTTATAATCAGCATTTGTGATAGGCTTCATTATTGATAGGCTCTTTGAATTGACCGTAATATTTTTTTGCATAAGGTTAACCTGCCTTCGCTAATTGTGGATAGCCTTTCGGCATTTCATTCGCAAGCAAGTATCGCCGTCACTCTACATCCTACAGTCTACCACATTTTCACCCATAGGACAAGTCAATTTTTCAGCCGGTCGAATAGATTCCGAACCCCGCCGAAGGCTGTCACAGATACAGCACAAATCCGAACGCTTCGCCAATCGTAAAGATTTGCGAGGTGTTCGGATTTGAATGGTTTGGCTCCCCAAGTTGGACTCGAACCAACGACCCTGCGGTTAACAGCCGCATGCTCTACCGACTGAGCTATTGAGGACAATTCTCCGGCTTGCGCCGGAGCGCGGCCAGCTTGCGCTGGATTGGTGTTGGCGTCTACCTATCTTCCCGAGCCGTCACCAGCCAAGTATTTTCGGCGTGAGCGAGCTTAACTGCCGTGTTCGGAATGGGAACGGGTGTACCCTCGCTGCCATCGATACCAACTATTCCGTCACTCATTATATCACGGTTTTTTTAGAATGCAATAGGTAAATTAAAATTACCCGGCCTTCTTTTTTTCCTTGGCGGAAAAATATATATTTCCGCATTCGTCCCGGGTGAAGATGAAGGCGTCTTGTATCGAACCGATGCCGCGCGCCGCCAGCTCGTTGGTCAGCCATTGCTCGTTCAGCCCGAGTTTTTTCAGCTTTTTTTTCATCACTTTGCCGTCGGAGATCAAAATCTGCGGCATCCCCGGCTCCTGAACAGGCACCGACATGACGGCCGGCGTTACCGGCTTGTGCGCTTCATACGGAATAACGCTTAGTAACCCGTTGCTTTCAAAAATGGCATACTGGAGCTGCGAAGGGTCGGTAAACCCTTGCAAACGCAGCATTTCAAATAGCTCGGTCAGGGTGATGCGGTTGCGCCGCATGGCCTTTTCTTTGATCTTGCCCTGATGGATGACAATGGACTCCTTGCCTTCAAAGACCCGCCAAAGGAAGCGTGACTTCAAAAATCCGAACGAAAGGGCAAAATTCAAGACGACCAGCAGTACGATCGGCACGATGCTGTTGATCAGCGGCTGGTCGGGGTCTTGCATGGATATGGCCGCCATCTCGGAGACGAGGAGGGTCATGACCAGTTCACTGGGCTGCATATCGCCGATCTGCCGTTTGCCCAGCAGGCGCATGGCAATGACGACGACAAAGTATAGTATAACGGTATGTCCGATGGAACGCCAAAGCAGCATAAATGCGCCCCCTTTTCCCCGGTAGTTTGCGCCGAACAGGAAGCGTTATTCTCGAATTGTTCACAAAATGTCCAAACGTTCGTCAAAATTACACGGTACAATGAAGGAAACCAAACGGGCAAAGGGGAAGGGTTCTATGTACATCATCCAAAACGCGTTCGCCAACATTTTGCGCAACCGAGGGCGCAATATCCTGCTGGCCATCATCATTTTGGCCATCATCACCACCTCGGTGACGGCTCTCATCATCAACAACACCTCGGCCGCCGTCATTGAGGATTATCAATTTCGCTTCTCTTCCGAAGCCTTCATCCAGCTGGATATTGACCGCCTGACCTCCTCCGCGTCAAACGGAGGTTCAGCCGGGGGCAACAGGGTTTTCAGTTCGGCGAGCATCCCCCAAATGGACGCCGAATTGCAGCTCATGCTGACCGATTCGGCTTTTCTCAAAGAGAGTTTGGCGACCGGAAGCGTCAGAGGGAACAGCGGCGACATCCGGGCTATCGACCAAAATGATGAAGACGAGACCGACCCAAGCCAACCGCAAGGCATCCCCGGTGCCGGCGGCATGGCTTTCCGCATAGGCGGCGACATGAGCAATTTTCAGCTTTTGGGCGATCAATGGGAGAGCTTTACCGAAGGGGTTCGTTCGCTGGAATCGGGGCGGTTCCCTGAAACCGACAACGAGTGCGTCCTCAGTGTGGATTTGGCGGAGGCAAACGGCGTCGAAATCGGCAACGTCATCCATTTTACAGCCTTGCTGTCGGCCGGCCTGCCGGAGGATTTCGATGTAAACGAGGCTGAAGACGGCGATGTGATGGAAGTCAACGGAATTGACTACACCGTATCGGTGCTCAACCGGGATTTCGGGATCGCCGGCCTGAACCGCGAAGTGACATATGAACTGACGGTCACCGGGCTCTATTATGATCTGAACGACGCATACGAAAACGAGATGCTGTCGGGGTATGCCTACTTCAATAATCGCAACGAAGTCTTAACAACGCTTGGAACCCTGCTCCAACCCCGCCAATCAGGCGAGAGCGGCGTTCAAGTCAATGTGCGCTACTTTTTGGCCGACCCGGCCTACATAGGGAATTTTGAAGCGGAAGCCCGTGAAAAGGGACTAAGCGATGCTTTCCTCGTCACAACCGATGAAAGAAGTTACAACACCATTGTCAAGCCGGTGGTGGAACTGAAAAAAATATCGCTCATCTTCATGTTCGTTGTATTGGGGTTGGGAGCCGTCATCCTGCTGCTGCTGACGTCCATTTCCATTCGTGAGCGCAAATATGAGATCGGTGTCCTGCGCGCTATGGGGATGAAAAAGAGCAAAGTCGCGCTCGGGCTTTGGTGCGAGATGCTGGCCATCACCGCCGTTTGCCTGGCGATCGGGCTGGGTGCCGGAGCGGTGTTGTCGCAGCCGGTGTCCGATATGATTCTTGTAAGCCAAGTTGAGGCGGCTCAGGAGCAGAACTCCGCGCCGGGCGGGTTTATGACCGTTCCAGGCGGCGGGGGCGGCGGGCCGGTCAGGATTCAAGGCAGCCAAATGGGCGGGGCGCGCATCGGCGGCGGATTCACCGCCAACGCCCAGCCGCTGGATGAAATGACGGTTTCGCTGGACATTGCGACCCTCTTCCAAATCATCGGCATCGCCCTGGCTTTGGCAACGGCGGCGGCTTTGGCGGGTGTGACCAAGATTACCAAATACGAACCGATCAAGATTTTGATGGAACGGAATTAGCAGGAAAGGGACTGATGAGATGAATGTGCTGACACTAAACGATGTATCCTACACATACGACAAGGCGAAAAAGAAGGTGCTGGACGGAGTCAACGCTGTTTTCGAGAGCGGGAAAGTCTACACCATCGTCGGGAAGTCGGGCGCGGGGAAATCAACGCTGCTCTCTCTGATTGCCGGGCTGGATGTATGCACAGACGGCGAGATTCTGCATGGCGGGCAAAACCTCGCCAAACTCGACCGCGACGAATACCGCGCCAAAGGCATCGGCGTTATTTTTCAATCGTATAACCTCATCCAAAACGCCACGGCCGCGGAAAACATCGTCCTCTCGATGAATATCTCCAAAAGCAAGGAATCGGATAAGAAAGGCTTTGCCTACGCCCTTTTGGAGAAAGTGGGCATCGACCGCGAAACAGCCGATCGGACAATTTTGAAACTTTCCGGCGGTGAGCAGCAGCGGGTGGGCATCGCGCGCGCTTTATCGGGCGGCCCGGGCCTCATCATCGCCGACGAGCCGACCGGGAATCTTGATAAAGAGACGGAAAAGGACATTTTGAATATTTTAACCTCTCTTGCCCATACAGACGGCAAGTGTGTCATCATCGTTACCCATTCCCGCCGGGTGACCGGGGTGGCCGATGTGATCTACGGCATCTCCGGCGGGCGGATGACCAAAGTGGAGGAATGAATCCGCACCACCCCGCTCCGCCATTCCAGCCCGGCCGCTTCCGGCTTGGGCATACATAAAGAGAGCTGATCGGTGACGGCCGATTCGAGCGAGAGGGCGTCTTTGTGCGCCGCCGGACGGCTGATGATGGGTTCTTTGATGACGGAGAGAAGCTCCCCGCCCCGTTCCCCTATGCCGAGCAAACGGATATGGGGCGGGGCGGCTGCCATTTTTTCGGACATTCCGAGGAACGCCGCCAATACGCAACGGCGTATCCGTGCCAATGTATAACGCTTTGTTTTGACAAGATGCAGCAATTCCTCCCATGTACGGGCTTCCCCGGCGGCGTGGAAGAGCCGCTGCGCCAGCCCGCCGCCGCCAACGTCGGGCAACGCCCAAAAATCCGCCGCCGTCATCCGGCGCAGGGTTGACAGAACCGCCCCTTCTTGCTTAACAAGCGATATAGGAGCCCGCCCGGCTTTGATCTCCGCCCGCCAAATGTCCGCAAATGGCAGGCCGGACGGGACGCGCCCGGTGCGTAAAATTCGTTTTCGGTAGGCCGAGGCGCAGTCTTTCAAACCGTCGTGCGCCCCGCCCTGCCGCCGGACGGTGATCGGTGTAATGGAAGGGGCTTTACACCGTAAAGCGCGCAGATATTCCAACGCCAGCACATTGTTGGGCGTCCCTTTGGGGATTTCTTCCGGCGGGAGAAGGCTGAGGGCTTGCAGGGCGTCTAAATCTCCTGATTCCGAACCGAACGATAGATGGGTCACCATTTCCAGCCGGGCGATGATGTCCACCGCCGAGCGGGCGAACCGTTCGGCGCAAGCGCAGGCATGGGCGGCGGGCAGCTCGAAAACGAGGTCAAACCCCGCTTCCAACGCCATCCGCGTCCGGGCGGATTTGGTCAGGATGGGGAAATCCCCGCGCTGAACGGCGTGGCCGCTCATGACGGCGATCAGGCGGGTTTCCGCGCCCAGCTTTTTTTTGGTTTGGGCGATGTGATAGAGGTGCCCCCAGTGCATCGGGTTGTATTCGGCGATGACGGCGCAAATGTTCATGTGATCTTCCCTTGCCTTTTCTGTTTGATTGCGGTATGATGGTCGCAGTGATTTAGAAGGGGGTCGGAACCATGCGAATATTGGTGATCAACGCGGGCAGTTCTTCGCTCAAGTATCAGCTTTTCGACATGACCAAACACACCGTTATGGCAAAAGGGCTGTGCGAACGCATCGGACTGGACGGGCATATCAAACATGTGGCCGAGGGGCATGACGTTTACGAGAGCCACGCGCCGATGCACAACCACGCCGAGGCGGTGCGCGCCGTCATCGGGCTGCTGACCCAGCCGGACACCGGCGTGATCGCTTCCATGGAAGCGATCGGCGCTGTCGGGCACCGGGTGGTACACGGAGGCGAAGCGTTCAACGCCAGCGTTTTGATCAGCGATGAGGTCATCAAAGCCATTGAGGATTGCGTGCCGCTCGCGCCGCTGCACAATCCGCCCAACCTGGTCGGCATCCGCGCTTGTCAGGAAGTCCTCCCCCACGCGCCGCAAGCGGCTGTTTTCGACACGGCCTTCCATCAATCCATGCCCAAAGCGGCCTTCCTCTACGCCCTGCCGTATGAATACTACGAGCGGCTGAAAATCCGCCGTTACGGCTTCCACGGGACGTCGCACCGCTATGTGGCCAAGCGGGCGGCCGAAGTGCTGGGACGGTCTCCTGAAGAATTGAAAATCATCACCTGCCACATGGGCAACGGTTCTTCGCTGGCGGCAATCAAGCACGGCGTATCGGTCGATACCTCGATGGGGTTCACCCCGCTCGAAGGGGTGCCGATGGGGACGCGCAGCGGCAGCATCGACCCGGCCATCATCCAATTCCTGATGGTGAAAGAAAATCAGGCCATCACCCAGGTGACCGAGACCCTCAACAAAAAATCAGGCGTTTTGGGCATCTCTGGCGTCTCCAGCGACTTCCGCGACCTGCTGGCCGCCGCGACAGAAGGAAATGACCGCGCTCAGGCCGCGCTGGACATCTTTACCTATAACGTGAGGAAGACCATCGGCGGGTATGCCGCCGCTATGGGCGGCTGCGACGCGCTGGTATTTACAGCCGGGATCGGCGAAAACCATGTCGTCGTGCGCCGCATGGTCAGCGAAGGGTTGGAATGCCTCGGAATGACGCTGGATCAGGAGAAAAACAAATCATTAAGCGGGCAGGAAGGGATCATTTCCGTTGACGGAAGCGTCAATAAAATTATGATCGTCCCGACCAATGAGGAATTGGTCATTGCGATGGATACCCAAGCGTTGGTCGGCGTTTAACCGTTCCCGGTTTCCAAATATGTCCGCTGATCGTCCGTCAGCGCAAACGCCGCCGCCTGCATGGTCTCGGATAGCTGCTCCTCAGTGGAGAAGGCCGTGACCCCGGCGCAGGGGAAAGGGGCGGACAGCACATACCCCAACGCCACCGCCGACGGGGAGACATTCAGCTCTTCCGCCAGTGTTTTCACACGCTCCGCGCGTGCAAAATTTTCGGGAAGCCAAGCGTAATAGTCGGTTGCGTGCTGTTTCATCGGTTGCCCCGAACCTGTTTTAGCGAAAAAGCCTTTTCCGATCGCCGACCATGCCATGACGGGCGTCTGGGTGTGTTTATACCAGCTTAATTCGGCCTCATCCATCACCAAATGGGTGAGGTCGCCCGTTTGCGCGGCGGTGGTCAGCCCGAGATTGAATAAAGCCTGACTGACCGAGAAGGGGGTCAGGCCGTTGGCCTGGGCGAACCCGTTGGCGGCGGCGATCCGCCCGGCCGTCCAATTCGACGCGCCCAGCACCCGCGCCTTGCCCGCCGTCACCAATCCGTGCAAAACGGGCATGATCTCCTCCACAGGGGTATAGATGTCGTCGCGGTGGAGGAAAAGGACGTCGGCATACCCGCAGCCCAAGGCTTTGAGGCTGGCGTCAACGTCAGCGAGGATGTTTTCGCGTGATAAACGGCTTATCGGCGGGCATCCCATGTCGTGGTGGCAGCATTTGGTCGAGACGAGGTAGGAATCACGCGGCTTGCCCTTCAGGTAGACCCCCAGCGCGGTCTCGCTCTCGCCGCCGCCGTATACGCGCGCGGTGTCAAAGCAGTTCCCGCCGCGTTCGAGGTATTGATCGAAGCACCAATAGGCAAACCGCCGCTGATCCGGCTCGGAAACCTTGTTGTCGCCGATGACGATGTGTGCCATTTGAATGGTATGGAGATTGTTGGATATGGTGATGGTTTTCATGACGACCCCTCCTTTGTGAGGGTTATTATACCATAGAACAGAAGGGCTGCCTATCATGATATAAAAAATCAGACCCGCGGCCGATAAAAGCCGCGGGTCTTGCCTGTTATGGAGCCCTGTGCATTATAGGCTTGCAATCCTGCGATCTTCCGCTTCCCGCCGTTGTCTGTTCCACGCTATACGCGCTTGCCGTTCTTCTTCCGTTACAAAATGGAATCCGGCAGCTTCCATTTCGGGACGCTTGGATTCAAAATACGCAGTCAGCTTTTTCGTATCTCCGCCAAACTCGGCAAGCATGGCTTCACGGTTTCGGCGTACCTCCGCAACAATCGGGTCATAATATTTTTCATTCATCAAAATCAACCTCCATATATTTACGAACAAGAAAATCGGGTGTTATCATCTGCGGGGTGGATAGCCCGTGAACGTCGTTATGCTTTTGTGCAAGCCGCATAATATCACTATTCCCTAAGTGTGTACAGTTCCATGTTAATAAAATATCTATCTCATAAACACAGCACATGGCAAGGTGCAGAGCGTCGATTCTGTTTTTTTGCGGGATAGATAATAACTGCATATAGATATTTGAATTGTCAATGAATAGGACAATTCACTCTTTCATTGGGGAAAAGAGACGCGAGGCGGTCAACCCCGCGTTTCCCTTCTCTTATCCCTCGGTTATCCTTTCACCGTCACCAGCTCGGCTGCTTCTATGACACGAAGAGCAAGATCGCGTAGCTCCTCGTAGCTCATCTCTCCAAGCATCTGCGGTTGTATGGTTACCGTTGTACGCCCCAACCGCGCTTTAATCATACCTGCCATCTCAAAATACAGCATATCGTCCTTAGTTAAACTGACAACTCCAGGATTATGACTCTCTAAGTGAAATTTTAATAAGTCGGTGTCAGGCAAGTGCGTATCCAAATAGTCTTGTCGGTCTATGCCTACGACAATTCGACCGGCACTGGCCTTTTTATCCGAATTTTCGCGGAAATACTGGAACATGAAGCCGGTTAAACTGACATACGCTGACCCAAGTTCATATCCTTCAATGCTGAATTTATCAAGGCTGTAAAACTCTTTTATCTTCGAGAGCTCATTCTCAGAGAACAAGGTGTAATCCTCGTCTCCTTTGCGCAATGTTTTTGAGGTTTCGATCAACTTCAACACCTCTTCTGTAATAACGGTGTCTTCGCCGACAGGTATTTCTACCCATTGCGCACGACGATGCGAGTAAACAGGCATATCATCGTCCGCTTCATCAACGCTCGCGGAGGGTGTGCTGACGGGTTCATCCCCGGGGGTCACGACGCCCTCTTGCGTCTCCGCGCAGCCGGACAGCGTTGTGAGCAATACGATCATCGCGAGGGCAAGAGACATTAACTTGACTTTCATTTCTTTATCCTCCTTATATTATACATTACGCCGCATGACAACAGTGCAAGAGTGGCACCATTGACCTTTTACATATGGGTAGATTGGGTAGCCATCTCTCATAACACAGATTTCATACCCGCCATGATCCGGCGCGCCAAGATTGTGCGAAAGCTCATGCTGCACAAGGAAGTCCAACGGTTCAGGCCATTCGTTTGTGATCAACGCACTTCTTCCCGATGATCCTGTAGCGATGCCTCCGGATTGACCATGATATCCGGTACACAAATAATGACCGACGACCCCTAACGTATGCGCAGGGATATTGTTCGGAAGCCTCCCCAGCAGCCGTTCATCGTTTTTGTGATGATTTCCATTGCAAGTTGATCCACAACCGGTACTTAAGAGATTACATGGCTGATTGATGCTTGTGTTTAGACAGCTGCCGCCATTGAGCAAACTGGTCTGTGAAATGCCGGCAACCGTAAAATTGAGACCAAACTCTCTGTCAAATGCTTGGACTGAGCTTGTAAACATGGTGTTCATATTTGCCAGTAAGCCGGCAGGGGTGGTGGAATCGTAGAGGATATGTACCGAGCGCGTGCTGCGGGTGCTTGACAGGGCTGTTTCGCTGGAAGCGGTGATAAGGATGACGCAAAACACTAGGGATAAGGACAGTAAGCGTATTGTTTTTTTACTCATAACATATGACCCTTTCGTTTTAATTTATGCGGGAAAAATTGCTGCGCTGTTCTCAACGGAAGGATACGCGGGTTAAACCATCGGCGGATACCTCCTTTTCATATATTAACGCAAAGAACCCCGCCGCCGGGCGTTTTTATCGTCCGGCGGACAGGGATTCATTGGCTGCATAAGCTGTCATCATTTTATCCATCCATTCTGTCTTCCCGGGAAGGTATGTAGTGGGCAATGTGATTGTAGATATTATATCATTTTTTACTCTGAATGTAAAGCGTTTTTTACACATA
>WRIZ01000044.1 GCA_009782475.1 Oscillospiraceae bacterium
TGGTGGAGGCGGTGGGAGTTGAACCCACGTCCGAAAACATCTCCGCGTAACTTTCTCCGGGCGGATACCGTCGTTTACATTCCCGCCCCCCGGCGCCGGCGGTCAGGCTCCGGGGTTGAGTAGCTTCATTGTGCGTGGCCGCGGCAAAGCTTACGCGGCTCACGTTCATCACTAAACGACGCCCAACGCCTACTAACCTTCAGCGTGCCTAGCTTTCGCTAGGCTTCCCGGCTCGTGATCCTTCCGGGCAGGACGGCTGCGGCTTCAAGCCGCGGCGAGAACAGTTTTGTTGTTGTTCTTTAATTTATAAGGGTGCCCTTTTAACGTGGTTGACGCCACGGCCCGCTTATTACGCCTCAACATCCCCGTCGAAGCCGGTACGCCCCCATACTCGCGCATGGAGCGTGACATGCTCGTAGACTATGCCTTTACTCTATCTCCTTCTTCTTTTTCAAAAAACCCGGTGAGAAATTGGCCGATTCCAAAGACTCCCTGTTTTGCTTCATGGTGTCGTCAATGAGTTCGCTGCGGAAGATGCGCACTTCTCTCGGCGCGTCGATCCCGATGCTGACGCGGTCGCCTTCCACATCCAAAACAGTGACGCGGATATTCTCCCCCAGGGAGATGGATTGATTTGTTTTACGCGTCAGAACCAGCATCCATGCCGCCTCCTTCCGATTCCTCTGCCAGCAGTTGTTGAACCTTCTCGAAAATCGGCTGCTTGATTTGATAACTGCTGTTTTCCATGATGACCTGATGGGCTTGGTTGCTTTTTAAGTTGATCAAAATGGGAGAGACAAGATTGGTGGTCATATTCTCATATTTGACCGGGATGACCGCCACCGTCAACGCTAAAATATCCTCATCCGCCGGATTCCCCAAGCGATCCAAATCGCCTTCGTTCACGATGGGGGCATAATCCGGGAAGAGGCGGAAGGGGTTGACAACGGCCAAAGCCACATCGGGTTCATCTAGCGATTGCATCCACAGGAAGGGGTCTGTTTCCTCTGAACTGATGATGGTGAAGCGGAAGCAGTCGTTGAATCCGGGCAGACCCTTTTCAAAGGTAAGGATCTTCTCTTCCGCAATGTCAACTTCGCCAAACCGTATCGTATTGATTTTCACACGTCTTCCTCCCTGTTCGGTAAGTATAACTCTATATCGCCCTGTCTAAACGGAGCCCCTGCCCATGCACGATCGGAATCAACGCTTCGGTGCCGGGTACGACGGTGATGTCGACCGACGGTTTCCGCACCACGTTGGTGGAAACAGACCAGGGAACATACCTTCTTGTATCCGCGCCCTCGACCCAGTTGATTTCAAGCGTCCTGGAAACATCCTGAATCTCAAGGCTGCCCGGAATCCCTTGAACCTCCGGCAGCCCGGCCGGCTTAATGGTCAGCTGGACAGTCCTGACGCCTTTGTTCCTGGCGATCCTTGACATGGCCGCCGCGCCGCCGCTGTTTTCGATTTTCATGATGGCAACGCCTTCGGCGGCGATTTCACCGATTCGATTATACACCTTCTGTTTGGCTTTGTAAAACCACTTTTCAAAATTTGCCAGCGGCGTGTTAAGCCCTACGCTGTCGCGGAACCGGGTGTTGTCGATCCGTATTTGCGGATCGGTCGTTTGGAGGTTGACCTCGGCAGACCCTAAATGATCTTTGATCGACAGTTTGAGTTCGGGAGGGGTTCCCTCCAGCCGGGCTTTCTGTGACGTTGTCTGCATAACGGTATTGTAGGTATGAATCTCATATCTGGCCAGTCTCATCGCGCTCACATCCTTGCGAAGCAGTAGTTACCGCAGAAAATCGATCAAAGACGGCGGCAAGATGCGCCCGCCCACGCCCAGCGACGCGCGGTAGACCGATTCCGTCATGGAGAACCACATGAGAGCTTCGGCCAAATCCAGGTCTTCCACGTCGGATTTCATTTGGGTATAGTTGATCTCGTCTTTGGAGTAGCGATCCGCCATCAGATCCAGCCGGGATATACGCCCGCCCACCTCGGAAAGCTGCGTCAGGGTGTTTTTCTGCATTTCCTGAAGCCGCAATACAAAAGGCTGCAAGTTTTTATGGAGGATCTCCGCGCGATCCCTGTCGGTCACATTCAGCTCCGTGAAGGCATTCAAAACGGTAAACAACTCATTGAAGGTGATGTAGACATTCCCGCTGACGCCTTCGATGGTGTCCTTCTCCCCGTCGTTGATGATGGGCAGGTCATATTTCCCGTACCCCATAAAATCAGCCCCGGAGATGGAAACGTCGAACAACAGGCCGATGTTGATTTCATAACCGATGTGCTGCTTGGGGTTGTCGGGATCCGGTTCGATGAATTCGGTGTAATCATCATCATATAAGTCAAACTGATATTGGTCATAGTTATACATTACGACGCCCGAGCTGTCTACCGTGATGAGTTTGTCTTGGCTGACGGTATAGGTGATGAAATCCTCGTTGGGGTTGAAGGTAAACGGGCTGCTGGAAACATTATACCCGCCGAATACATATTTATCCCCAATCGTTGTGTTGGCCAAGGTTGCGATTTGGTCGCGCAGCTGCCGGATCTCATAGGAGAGAGCGGTGCGCTCATCATCCGAGTAGACGTCGTTGGCCGCCTGAACGGCAAGGTCGTAGCCGCGCTTGATGATTTCATTCAATTCTATCAGCGCGCTTTCGGTTTGGGTCAGCCACGCTTTGGCGTCGTCAATGTTTTTGCGGTATTGCTCAACGTCATACAGCCGGGAACGCGCGTTGAGCGATTTGACGATATTGACCGGATCGTCCGACAAACGGGCGATCTTTTTCTGTGTGGCAAGCTGGGTTTGGAATTTGTCCATCCGCATCTGAGCCGCGTTTTGGTTGCGGTTGTAGTTGGCAACCATCATACTGTTTGTTACGCGATAAGGCATGGCGTTTCACCTCTTCATGTTACGCTCTATACGCGGCTCATAGCCGGTCGGATAAAGTGAATTTATCCTTCCTATGAGCCGATAGAGCAGCTCTTATAATCCAACTCTCCCGGTGGCATTGATCAGTCTGTCCAGCATCTCGTCGATGGAGGTGATGCAGCGGGAGGCGGCGTTGTAGGCGTGCTGGAAGCGGATCAGGTTGGTCATTTCCTCGTCCTCGCTGACGCTGGAGACGGCGGTGCGCTGGGTGTGGATGCCGTGCAGGAGGATTTCCTGCGAGGCTTTCATGCTGTTGGCGGACGCCGCTTCGCTGGCAACAAGACCGAGATAGTTTTTATAAAAACCCTCAATCGAGTTGTCAAGCCCCTCAATGATCCCTTCTTTGATCGACATGATGAGGCTGAGGACGATCTCGTTGTTGCCGGTCTGCCAATGCCCGTCCGCGTCACGGGAGACGTCGGCACTGGAAGCGGCGATGTTGAACGGCGTCAGCAGGATGTCTTCGCTCAGCCCGATCGTCCGCGCGGTCAGACCGTCCGAGTTGAAAAAGTCGATCCCGGGCATAAAGCTGAAACCGTTTGCTTCGCAGGGCATGGGGAAGCCTGTTTGATGAATCTCATTGAAGGCTTCGACGAAATACTGAACCATCCGGTTGAGTTCATTGAGGAAATAAGGGATGCCGATCCGTTCTTCCCCGATGCCGGTGCCGTCGCGCACGTCAAGATAGCTTTGCAGCAGGCCGCCGTGATAATCCAGCAGCCCATCACCGCTGTCTTCGTTGTAAGGAGCCAGCTTGATTTCGTTGCTTTCATGGATAAAGGCGGGGCTCCTGGTATCCCCGGGCTCTATTTGACTGTTATACGACAGGAAAAGGTTCATATACGGCGGATCGAAATCACCGCCTTGGTTTACGAGGGCGTCATAAATCTCGTTGTCGCCCGGCTCCAATTCCTGCAAAACAAGGTGGAAAGCATCGTAATGCTTCACCAGCAGATGGTCGCTGAAATCCTCGCCCACTTGGGAACCGGCGTATACTTTCAGCTGCGACAGCTCCAAACCGTAAATATTGTACATCGGCGGCTCAAAGGGGACGTATTCGTAGGAAATATCCATCAGGCTGGACAGTTCGTCGAGGATGAGAGCCCGTTTGTCGCGCAGGTCGTTGGCAATCGAGCCGCCCAACTCAAAGCGGAAGATGTTGTCGTTGAGAGCCGCCATCTGCGTGAGCAGAAGGTTGGCGTTCTTGACCTTTTCGATCAGCATAAAGTTCTGCTGCTCCATTAGGGCGGTGAGCTGCCGGTCATAGGTTTGGATGACGTCAACCATCCGTTTGGCCTGTGAGACAACGTTGGTTCTCACAGCTTCGTCGGTGGAGTTTTTGCTCAGTTCCTGCAAGGCTCCGAAGAAAGAGGATATGACCCCGTCGAGGGAGTTGGCGTCAATGGAATTGAAAACGTCTTCTATGTAATACATGGCGTTGGAGCGGGTATCCCAGTATGTGGCTTTGGTCTGCTCGTTGCGGAACTGCCTGTCGAGGAAGAGGTCGCGTATCTGATCGAGGCTGAGCGATTCGACGCCGTTGGCTTCTTTGCCGCGCTGAGGCGAGACAAACTGCACATTCCAGCCCATGGAGGGGAAGGCGCTGTTGATGTAACGCTGGCGCGAATATCCTTCCACATTGGCGTTGGAGACGTTGTGCGCCGTTACATCCAGCTGCCGCTGCGCGATGGAGATGCCCGTGTTGGCAATATTAAGGCCGGTAAACGTGGAACGAAACATGGCAAAACCTTCCTTTTCCCGGTTTATCCTTTTTGATCAAAGACCGTTTTTTGAATCAGGCCGCCGTCCGGCGGCGCGGAACCGTACATGCTTCCGTAAAGACCGGCTGTCTGCTCGGCCTGAAGGGCGTCCAGCGCGAACCGTACATAATCCAGCTTGGATTCGACGAGTTTCTTATTTTCTTTGTTTTTCAGCAAAAGGTTCTGTATCAGCCCGTCCAGTTCATCGTGCAGGGAACGGAGCCGAAGCCCCTCCTCTTCGGGAGCCTGACCGGCAAAAAAAAGAAGCGTCGGCGGATCGGGCGAGCCTTCCGGCACAGCCATACACGCGAGACGCCGCTTCTCCCAATGCTCCAACCTCACGGCGGCTTCCTGTTCACGGCGCACAACGGCGTCGAGCCGATCAATATCTTTGTCAAAAACCGCCGTCCTCGTCTCTTCCGTCAATGCCAGCAGCTCGGTGTAAACCGCTTTGATTTCGGTCAAGACGTTTATCAGTTGTTTCCAATCCAAGAGCAGTCTCCTAAAGCCTAGCTTACGCCCGGCGTTTCGCCGATGGTTCCGGCGAGCATTCTATCGGCAATGGCTGCCGCGTTGATTCTGTAGGTTCCGGCGGAAATCTGCGCGCGGATGGCCTCCACCCTGTCCATACGGGCTTCGGGGGTCTCCTTGACCGCCGTCAGGGCTTGTTCAAACAGGCGGGACGCGCCGGACAGCTCAACGCTGTCTGCGCCCATAGACGCTGTTTCGGCTTTTTTTGTTTTGACGCGGTTGTTTTGATACTGCTCCATTGCTACCGCGGGCAACGATCCTATTTTCATGGATTCCATCCTCCTTGAGCGGAATTGATTATGCGGATACTGTCCGCCCCTCGTTTCTCTCTAAACGGTATATCGTATGTCCGATCTGTTTTCTTAAGTCTTTTTTTTGCCGACGCCAACGTGCATTTTCCCGCTGTCTTTATTGTAATCAAGCGGTTTTCTCTCTTCCTTCGGACGCATGGAGTCGGCGGCGCCCTGAAGGGAGTTTTTCAGCTTGGCAAGGCATTGTTCGCACTGTTTGCCGGTGAGAATGGGCGCGCCGCATTTTTCGCATTGCAGCATGATCGGCGACCCTTTGGCCAGCATCAGGCGGCCTTCGGCAAGCCAGCGGCGGATGTCGGGCATTTCAACTTCACACTTTTCGCAAACCTCTTCCATACTTGCGTTGGCGTTGTCGTAGAGGTAATCTCGAACCGCATTGAATTTATGATCCATTTCCTTGATGCAAGAGGGGCATAGGGGGTTCCCCACATATTGAAACAATCTCTTGCATTTTTTGCATTGGCGTGCGTCCACGTTGATCGTCTCCCTTCTCTAACTCTAATTTCAGCTTCTGATCGCGTTGGCCACCTGCATCATTTGATCGGCCGTCGTCACGCAGCGGGCCGCGAGCTGGTATGCTCTTTGAGCGCGGATCAGGCGGGTCATTTCATTGGCCAAATCGACGTTGGATACTTCGGTGTATCCTTGGTGTATCACAACGGGGACGTCCCCCAGCAACTCTCCTGAATTGACCGTTTGGATAAAGTAGCTGTCGCCGAACGCCGCCAGGCCGCCCGGATTGACGAAGTCGGCCAGCCCGAACTGGGCGACGGGGACAAAGTCGCCGGCGTCGTTCGTGTAGAACAGCATCCCGCCGGGATCGCATTGCAGGCCGACA
Organism: Oscillospiraceae bacterium; assembly: GCA_009782475.1. Classification (GTDB taxonomy): domain Bacteria; phylum Bacillota; class Clostridia; order Oscillospirales; family UBA929; genus UBA929. The sequence goes on from WRIZ01000044.1 coordinate 6,391, forward strand.
GGGTCGGGGATCAGGATGCGCGCGCCTTCGGCGTCCAGCACATAGCGTCCGTGGGCGTCAACCAAAAAGACGCTGCCCTCTTCATCGGAAAGATAAAAAGAGCCGTTGCGCGTGAATAGGAACTCATCCCGCCCCTCTTCGTCCATCGGGTTGTTGTTTTCAACAACAAAATACCCCGGCCCTTCCAGCGCGAAATCAAAAACCCTGTCCGACAGCTCGAGAGCACCCTGCTCCAATATGCGCGCCGTTTGGTATGTCCGTATGCCGGTGCCGCGCTGGAGGTTCATGTGAGGGCCGCGTTCCACTTTGTTGAACATGCGGGTATACAGATTGTCCTGAAAATCCAGCCGCGCCGATTTATACCCGGTTGTGCCGAGGTTGGCGATATTGTTGCCGATGACGTCAATGTTTCTCTGCTGGCCGGTCAGCCCCAGCCCGCCTGTCCGTAACGGTTGAAACATAACACCCTCCTGTTACGATTTTTAGAATTTGGCGATGTCATTCACGGAAATCCGTAAAGATTCATCAAACATATTGATCACCCGCTGGTTGACTTCATAGGCGCGGTGTGTTTCCATCATGCGGATGGTTTCTCTTGCGATGTCCACATTGGATGTTTCAAGGAATCCCTGCCATATGTCGGTGATGAAGTCCTCCGGTTCACCGGCCGGTTCAAAGAAGCCGTCTTCCCATCTGCCGAAAATGTTGAACAGCATATCGCCCTGTTTGCGAAGGACGCTGTTGTCTTCAAAACGCACGGTGCGCAGACGGCCGATGATCTCGTCGCCGACCAGGATGGTTCCGTCGCGTTCAACAATAAAATCAACCGTGCCGATCAGGATGGGTTCGCCGTCTTCCCCCTGGACATGGTAACCGTCGGGTGTGACAAGGAACCCGTCTCCGTCGAGGGCGAAGTTGCCGGCGCGGGTATACCGCTCCTCAACTTCAGTCTCGTCTTCCTGTTCTTCGGTCAGCCCCTTGGGGAACCAGTTGACAACGAAAAACCCCTCGCCCGCGATCAAAAAGTCGGTGGAGCGGCGCGTCTCATCAGCGGAGCCAATGTCAAAATCGGTAAAGACCTGATCGACGTGAATCCCCAAGTTGAGCGGCCCCACCTGGCTGTATTGGTAAACAGAAGGGTCGTAAATGCGGGATATGAGCATATCGCTGAACGAACGCGTCGTCATGGTATCGGCCTTGAAGCCGACCGTTTCGACGCTTGTGAGGTTATTGGTGATAACGTCCATCCTGCGGCTGTTGGCCAGCATGGCCGTCGTGGCGGTGTATAAGCCTCTGATCACGGGGCAAATCAACTCCTATCCATAGAAATATCGAAAGAATTGAACGAGAACTAAAGTGTCTTCAAAAAATCATCGAGTCCAATACCAAGCTGAGAGAGTGTACTGGAGAAAACCCACTTGCTAACATCTTTACCCGCATGGACAGATACAATGGTGGTATGTCCGGTTTTTGGGTTATGTACTTTGTGGTGTGAACCTCGGACACTGATTAAAACACATCCAAATTTTGCAAGTTGCTTTATAAAGTCCTTAGCGGGAAGTATCGGTATATTAGACATCGCAGTATTCAAACTCTAAGCAGTAATTTGTGATTTCAGGATAATCCTCAAGATAAAACGCTACCGATTCAAGCATCATTTTTTGCGTTTCCTGTATGGTATCACCCTGCGCGACACAGCCGCCTTTTTCCATGTCACACACGGCGGCATAACCCCCCGAATCCTCGGCGGGGCGAATCACAACATGATAAACAGGAGCCATATTACCACCTCTTAAAGCAATAGTATGTTCCCTTTTCCGCTGTTTAGACGTTATCATATGATGTACCCCCTCAATCCTTCTCCAAATCCAAAATCAGCCGTATCTCGCCTTTGCCTATGTTCAATTCCCTCGCAACGTCGTTCAGCGAAAACCCTTTGCCGGTCAGGAAGCGTATCTTCTGCCCTTTCCCGGG
>WRIZ01000045.1 GCA_009782475.1 Oscillospiraceae bacterium
CTATGTCAACGCCGGTCATAATTTCCCCCTTGTGGGGAGAAACGGATATGAGTTTTTGAAAAACAAACCGGCCTTCATTCTCGCGGGCATGGAAGATACGCGCTATACGGAATATGAAATAACGCTTGCGCCGGGAGATGTGATCTATCTGTATACAGACGGCGTGACCGAGGCCATGAACACGCAAGGCGATCTGTTTTCAGACCCGCGCCTGCTGGAGATTGCGAACAAAAACAGGGATTGTACGGTGACAGAGCTGACCCGGCGGATCAAGACGGAAATCGACCTGTTCGCGGATGGTGCGGAGCAAGCTGATGATATTACCATGCTGGCACTGCAAATTACAGAAGAAAGGGCCTAAACCTATGAAAAGACTTTTTCCGCTGATCTTACTCATCGCGCTCACACTTGCGGGGTGTACGGGAAATGAAACGGGACAGCTCACATCAATTGAGCGGTATTCCGCCGAGGACTTCGCGGGCAAGAAAATCTCGGCGCGGAGCGGTTCGGTCTTTGACGAAATCATCCTTGAACACATCCCCGGAGCCGAGCCTGTTTACTTCAATAACATTGTTGACGCCGTTGAAGCCCTCAAAAACGGCAGGATTGACGCGGTCATGGAGGACGACGCGGCTCTCCGGCTGTACGCGGCAAAGGATTCGAGAATACGGCTCTTGGAGCCGTTTGTCACAATGGATGATTTCGGCGTGGCCTGCGCCAAGGGCAGCGACGAATTGCTTGCCGGGTTAAACGAGTTCATCGCGCAAATCAAAGCGGACGGCACTTACGGCGATATGATGAGCCGCTGGCTGGATTCCGCCGATTCGCCGCCCATGCCCGCTATTGTTCAGGGCACAGGCGCAACGCTCACCTTCGGCACCAGCGGGATTGTGGACGGGTTTTCCTTTTTCCAAAACGGAGAGCTGACCGGCTTTGACGTTGAGTTTGCCAAGCGGTTCGCGGCCTTTGCGGACAGGAAGCTGGATATCTCCGTGATGGATTTTGGCGGGCTGATCCCGGCGGTCCAATCGGGCAAGATTGACTTTGCCGCCAGCCTGTTCACCATCAACGAGGAGCGCAAAAAGAGCGTTAACTTCACCGACCCGTATTATGTCGGCGGGGCGGCGGTTGCCGTGTATGACGTAACTGCCGCGCAAAACACGGCTTTCCGCGCTGAAGATTTCACCGGCAAAACTTTTGCCATCCTGACGGGTACGCCGTGGGATACGATTTTAGAGGAACATATCCCCGGCGCGAAACAAGCGCACTTTAACTCCATTCCCGAAACGATCCTGTCGCTGAAGCAGGGCAAGGTAGACGCCACCTTCAGCAGTACCGCCCTCGCCAAAAAGTTTGGCGTCATGTGCCCAGACTTGACACTGCTCTACCCGCCTGTTACAGAAAGCGAAGTCGCGCTTGCCTTTGGCAAGAAACACTCCGCGCTTAGGGAAAATTTCAATACGTTCCTGCGGGAAATGCGTGAAAACGGCGTCTACGACGAACTGCGGGTACGCTGGCTTGATACCCCTGAGCCGCCCGAAATGCCCGAAATAGAAAACGACGCCGCAAACGGAAAACTCGTCTTTGCCACGACGGGCAACAGCGACGTTTATTCGTTCATTCAAAACGGTAAGCCCACAGGGTTTGAAGTGGAGATTGCGTTACGGTTCGCCGCATACATGGATATGGAGTTAGACATTCAACTGATGGATTTCCCCGCCTTGATTCCCGCCGTACAGTCGGGCAAGGCGGAGTTTGCCGGGGCGCGGTTCGCGGTCACCGAGGAGCGCAAGCAGTCGGTGGATTTCTCCGACACGATTTTAGAGGACGGTATTGTGGTCGCCATACGAAAAGAGTCCGCTCCAACTTCACCGGGGTTTTGGGAAAGCCTGAAAACCAGTTTCGAGCGCAATCTGATTCAAGAAGACCGTTGGAAGATGATCGTAGACGGCTTGCGTGTCAGTCTGATCATCACGATCTTCGCCTTCGCGCTGGCGACGTTACTGGGCTTTGGCATCTGCGGTTTACGAATGAGCAGGAACCGCATCCTGAACGCCATCGGCAGCCTGTATGTCACCGTACTGCGCGGTACGCCGATTGTCGTGCTGCTGATGATTACCTTTTACGTCATCTTCGCCAAGAGCAGTATCAGCGGGGTGACGGTCGCCGTCATCGCGTTCGGCGCCAACGGCGCGGCGTTCATCGGCGAGATCATCCGCAGCGCCATATTAACCATCGACAAAGGACAGGTCGAGGCGGCGCGGAGCATGGGCTTTTCCAACGTGGGCGCGTTTATGAACGTGACCTTGCCGCAGGCCGTCCGTGTGGCCTTCCCGACCTATATGTCCGAGTTTGTGTCCACCTTCAAGATGACCGCGGTCGTCGGGTACATCGCCATCGTGGACTTGACCAAAGCCGGCGACATCATCCGCAGCCGTACCTATGACGCCTTCTTCCCGCTGATCATGGTGGCGCTTGTCTACCTGCTTACGGCATCGCTGATGATCTGGCTGTTCAACTTGATAAACCGGAAGACCAACAAGCGCTTGCGAAAGCTAAAACTAAAGCTGGGCGCCCCGCGTGAAATGGGCGTGGGTGCTGCCGCGGCGGCGATTAGCGTTAAGGTTGAGGAGGATGGAAAATGATTGCGATACAAAACCTAAAAAAGAGCTACGGCGAATTGGAAGTCATCAAAGGGATCACCACAACCATCGAAAAGGGCGAGGTCATCACCATCATCGGCCCATCAGGAACGGGAAAAAGCACCTTCCTCCGCGCCTTGAATATGCTGGACCCGCCGACCTCCGGTACGATTGAGTTCGAGGGACAAAACCTGATGGATAAACGCACCAACATCAACGAAGTCCGCAAAAAAATGGGCATGGTGTTCCAAAGTTTCAATCTATTCGCCCACTTGAGCATACTAGATAACCTCTGTGTCGGGCAGACCAAGCTGCTGGGCATCCCCCGGACTGAAGCGGAAAAAACGGCGCGGGAGCTTTTAGCGACCGTCGGGCTTGCCTCAAAAGAGGACGCCTACCCCGACCAGTTGTCGGGCGGCCAGAAGCAGCGCGTCGCCATCGCCCGGTGCTTGTCCATGAAGCCGGACATTCTGCTCTTTGACGAACCCACATCAGCCCTTGACCCGACGATGGTGGGCGAAGTCACGGCGGTTATCAAGCGTCTGGCCCAGAGCGGTATGACCATGGCCATCGTCACCCATGAGATGGCGTTTGCCAAGAATGTGTCCACCCGGATTATGTATATGGACGAGGGCGGCATCTACGAGGAAGGCCCGCCCGATGTGATATTTGACAACCCTAAGCGCGAGAAAACAAAAGCGTTTATACACCGAATCAAGAGCTATCGGTATGAAGCAAACTCCGAGAACTTTGACTTTATCGAGCTTACCAACAGCCTGCTGAATTTCTGCTCCGCTAACACGCTGTCAAGAGCCAACACGAACAAAGCGGGGCTGCTGTCCGAGGAGCTGACGGTCAACCTCATCCCCCATGCAGACCTGATCAGCGTTGATTTCAGCTTCCCCGACAGCCAAACAGAGTTCGAGCTTTCGGTCACCTACGGCGGGGAGAGCAGAGACGTAACGCAAAGCGGTGATATGCCGGCGGAACTTGTCAAAGGCATCGCAAAACAAATCTCGCATGAGTATGGGCAATCAAACATGTTAAGCCTTACATGGTAGAGGAGGAACACTTCAATGGAAAACAAGATTTTCAGAAAAAGCGCGCTGGACAGGATCTCGTCCCCCGAGCAGCTGAACGAAACGATGAAGGTGGCCGGCCCCGGCGTATGGTGTATGTTGGCCGGTCTGGCGGTGACCTTTGCCGCGTTCATTGTCTGGGGTTTTCTTGGCTCCATCCCCGAAACCGCGGAACTATCGGGCACGGCGCTGGCAGCCGGTGAGAATCCCTTAGCGGTCTACTGCTACCTACCCATCGACGAAACCAAGGCGCTGACCGTTGGCATGAGCGTCCGCGTCTCGCCGGACTACGCGCCCCGTGAGCAGTACGGCTACATCATCGGCAAAGTGCAAAGCATAGGCCGTACCCCGGTTACGGCGGACAAGCTGCAAGCCGAGTTTGGGTCGGACGCCGGGTTGCTCGCCATTCCCTCCGGGAATGTGATCGAAGTCGTCATCGAATTGGAAACCACGGATGATGGGAGTATCAGGTGGTCCAAGTCAAAGGGCGCGTCTCTGGATGTGACGACAGGTTCCACTTGTGAGCTTACGGTCATCCTTTCGGAACGCAGACCCATTGACCTGATGTTCAGTTAGGGAGGGACGGTAATGCCAAAAATCGAAAAAGTGCCGTTTATCATGCAGATGGAGGCGCTGGAATGCGGCGCGGCCTCCCTCTGCATGGTGCTGGCCTATTACAAGAAGTGGATCCCCTTGGAACAGGTGCGCTCGGACTGCGGCGTTTCCCGTGACGGTTGCAACGCCCGCAATATCTACCGCGCCGCCGTTTCCTACGGGCTGAAACCCACGGCTTACCGCATGGAGCCGGCAGAACTTCGGAGCATAAAACTTCCCGCCATCATCCATTGGAATTTCAATCACTTCGTCGTGCTGAACGGCTTTAAGAAAAACCGGGCCGTCATCAACGACCCGGGCCGGGGCACGACCGACGTTTCCCTTGAGGAGTTCGACAAAGCCTTTACCGGCATCGTGATGACCTTTGAACCAACGCCGGAATTTGTGCCGGAGGGCAAGCCGAGAAGCGTGCTGAATTTCGCCCTGTCCCGGCTGAAAGGAGCCATCCCCGCTTTTGTGTTCGTCTTCGTCATGGGGATATTCGGGTCGCTGATCGACATCTTGAACCCTGTCTTCTCCCGGATTTTCATGGACGATATTCTGGGCGGCCGGACGCGTTCCTGGCTGATCCCGTTTATCCTCGCAATGTCGGCGGCACTCCTTGTCCGGGTGGTCATGGCGGTGATCAACGCCATATACAAGCTGCGGATGGAGGGGCGGTTCGCCATCACCGCCAATGCGGAGTTCTTGTGGCATGTACTGCGGCTGCCGATGGACTTTTTCTCCCAGCGGTACGCTGGCGATATTCTCATGCGGCAAGGCTCCAATGAGGGCATTGCCAGTATGCTGATCTCGCAATTATCCCCCATTCTGATGAACATGGGGCTGATGGTGTTTTACTTCATCATGCTTCTGCAATACAACCCGATTTTAACCGCCGTAGGTATCACATCGGCGGTGCTAAATATGCTTTTAGCGCAGTATGCCGCCAAGAAGAGCGTGACCTTCGCCCGCCTCTCCCAGTCCTCGGGCGGCAATCTAAGCTCCCTCACCATGTCGAGTATTGACATGATCGAAACCATCAAAGCCTCCGGCGCGGAAGGCGGCGTATTCGAGCGTTACGCCGGGTATCTAGCCAAGCAGCACAACGCGGGCATGGCGGGCCAGCGGTTCTCGATGTACTTTGGGCTGATCCCCTCCATCGTCGGGCAGATTCTGAACCTTACCGTGATGATGGTCGGCGTCATGTTCATCATGGACGGACATATGACCATCGGCACCCTGACAGCTTTTCAAGGTTTCCTCGGTTCGTTTTTGGCCCCGGTCGGGCAGCTCTCCGGCGTGGCGCAGAGCTTTACCACCATGCGGACGAATATGGAACGTATTGAGGATGTGATGAATTACAAAGTCGAGCCGGAATGTTCGGGTGACTTGGACGGCAAACTCTCCGGCAGCCTGAAAATCGACAACGTGACCTTTGGGTATAACAAGCTCTCGGATCCTCTGATCAAAGATTTTTCGCTTGAACTGACTCCCGGAAAATCCGTCGCCATCGTAGGCGCTTCCGGCTCGGGAAAATCCACCCTTGCCAAACTGATTACCGGGCTGTACGAGCCGTGGCAGGGCGAAATCCTCTTTGATGGCAGACGCCGACTGGATATTGACGAGTATTCTTTCCGCAGCTCGGTAAGCATGGTGGATCAAGAAGTCACGCTGTTCGAGGACAGTGTGGCGGAAAATATCCGTATGTGGGATCCGTCCATTGAGGACTTTGCAGTGATACTGGCGGCGCGGGATGCCGACATTCACGAAACGGTAGTGTCCCGTCCGGGCGGGTACAAGCAAACCGTAGCCGAAAACGGCAAGAACTTTTCGGGCGGTCAGCGTCAGCGATTGGAAATAGCGAGAGTGTTGGCACAAGAACCGACAATCGCCGTATTGGACGAAGCCACCAGCGCACTTGACGCTAAGACCGAAGAAACGGTGATGAATAATATCCGCAAAATTGGTTGTTCCTGCGTGATTATCGCCCATCGGCTTTCCACCGTCCGCGATTGCGACGAGATTATCGTTTTAGAAAAGGGTGATGTTGTCGAACGCGGTACACACGACGAACTTTTTGCGAAAGACGGCAAGTATAAAGAGCTTGTCGCCACGGAATAGGGGGGGTGTGTCAATTGACAATTGACAATGAACAATTGACAATTATTTGCGAAAGGATGTGTTTACATGAAGCGATTAAACATATTTGACGAGCAGTTAGATACGCGGAAAACCGGCGACGAGATTATGTTTGAGGGTGCTTTTGACGACCTTGTGTCCATACTGCGGAAACCCCAAAAAATGAAAGCATCCACCGACGCGGTTGGCGAGATACTTGCTCATATCGGCATAAGAGTTCCCGAAGTTCCCGAAAGCCTGACTGACATGGAGACACGGATTGAATATATGATGCGTCCATCCGGCTGTATGCGGCGGCGTGTCGAACTGAAAGGCGAATGGTGGAAGGATTCGGTTGACCCATTCCTCGGTTGTACAGAAGACGGCGAACCGGTTGCTCTGCTGCCCGGCAAAATGGGCGGTTATACATACCGGGATAAAGACGGTAAAAAGGTTAAAATCAACAAAAAAACTTCGGCGAATATTAGCGAGGACGCTTTCTGCTTCTACACGCCATTCGCGCTGAAAAAACTGCGACTTGCGGATTTGGCGTTGTTCATGGTGAAGAATGCCCGTCTTAGCGACTTTGTATATGTCATGGTCATCAGCCTTGTGGTGTCGCTGCTTGGGCTTACC
>WRIZ01000046.1 GCA_009782475.1 Oscillospiraceae bacterium
TTTCGGACGTGATTTGTCTCCACGGGCGCGCCGAAGAATTGGCGCATGACCCGGCGTACCGGGAGCGGTTTGATGTGGTAACGGCGCGGGGTGTTGCCGCCCTGCCCGCGCTGTGCGAGATTTGCTTGCCGTTTGTCACCGTGAGTGGATTGTTCTTATCAATGAAAGAAACGCCGGAGACCTTTTCCAGCGTCGAGCGGCTTGGAGGAATACAAGAAGAACCGTATCGCTACGAACTGTCGGACGGCAGAACACACGCCGTCTGCCGTTTCCGCAAAGTCGCGCCCACGCCGGAGCAATACCCGAGAAGCTGGGGGAAGATCAAATCGGGCGGTATTTGACACTCCGCCTTTTCCGTGATATGCTTTTTTATAAGGAGGTGTTGACAATGGAAGAGCTTCAAAAGGAAAGAACCTATACCTATGAAGAGTGGGCGTCGTGGGATGAGAGCATCCGTTGCGAGCTTGTTGACGGAGAGCTGGTTATGATGTCCCAACCCACGCAAGCGCATCAGGAGATTTTGGGCGAATTATTCGGGCAGTTGTGGCAGTTTCTCAAAGGCAAGCCCTGTAAAGTCATTCCGGCTCCGTTCGGCGTCCGGTTGAGCGATAAAGAGGAGTCGGTGTTCGAGCCGGACATCGTTGTGGTATGCGACCCCGCCAAACTGGACGGCAAGGTGTGCAACGGCGCGCCCGATATGATTATCGAAATCCTCTCGCCTTCAACTTCACGGCACGATAAATTTGTTAAATTTCACAAATATCAAAAGGCCGGGGTGCGTGAATATTGGATCGTCGACCCGGACAGTAAAACGGTGTCTGTTCATCTGTTAAAAGGCGGCGAATATGTGGTTAACGCCTACGCCGATACCGACACCGCGCCTGTTCATGTGCTGGACGGCTGTAATATCGTGCTTGGAGACGTCTTCGCTGGGTAATACCCGGGGGGATACGGCATATTACCAAACTTTACAGCTATACAAACCCACCCCCTGGAGGTATAATAGAGGCAAATACCGAAAGTGGGTGGCGGCGTTGGTTTTCATGCAGCAAGACCGGGTCGGGCTGGCGTTTACCGTGGAACGGGCTGAGGCGGGCGATGCCTTCTGTCAGGAGGACGCCGAGCTGTATGCCATGCGGGAGCTGGAAAAGGCAGGAATCTCCCCCGCGAGCGTCGTGATCGAAGCCTTTGAAAATCAAGCGGGATGGCTGGTGTTCTGTACCGTCGAACGGGAAGCCGAAACCGATGTATACATACGTTTTCAAGATAAAGATGATTTCCTAGACGCGGTAAACGCCCACGGAACAGGCGGTGTGACCTTGTCCGGCTGGGAGGCGTATGGCTATACCGTCCGGGTGACGGGGCCGCGGGTTCGTGTCGCGGCCTACATATCCCGCCTGAGCGAATACGGAAACCCGTTTGAAGCTCCGGCCGGATACGCGAGGCACTTAGAGGAACAGAGCTGCTGAAGAAAGATCACAGACCCCGTGCGCCGCGCGGGGTTTTTTGCTATAATTTTCTAGACCATGCGAAATATCGCGCCGCTCATGCGTATATAGGGTGAAGGGAGTGGGTTTTTTGGAAGAGATGATCCGAAAACACAAAGACAGCGTATTCCGCACCGCCGTCGCCATCATGGGCAGCGTAACCGAGGCTGAGGACGTTTTTCAAGACGTCTTCATAAAGCTGTTTGAAAAACAGCCCCGGTTTGAATCGGAAGATCATGAAGCGGCCTGGCTCATCCGGGTGACAATTAACCTCTGCAAAAGCCGCCTCCGCTCATTTTGGCGGAGAAATACCGTTCCGCTGCTGGAAAGCCATCCGGCGCGGTCGGAAGAACAGAGCGGCCTAGTCGAAACAGTTCTGTCGCTGCCCAAAAAGTACAGGATCGTCATCCATCTTTACTATTACGAGGGCTATTCGATCAAAGAGGCGGCGGACATCACCGGGCAGAAGGAATCGACGGTGGGCAATCAGCTGGCTCGCGCGCGAAAACTGCTGAAATCGGCGTTGAAAGGAGAAGGGCTTTATGAAAGGGTATAAAGACTATTACGACGGTTTGTCCGCAAGCGCGGAGCTGCAAAGCAAAACGCTCACCCGGCTAAGGAACGGCTCGGGAAGGGAGCGCATGTGGCCGCGCGTTGTTGGGACGCTGGCTGCGGTGAGCATGATCGCCGTGATGCTTTTTTTGGGATACAGCTTTTGGAGCGGCAACGACGCGCCGCCGATTGCGGACGTTAGCCATACGCCGGAAGTATCCGTGCCCCCGGTTTCCCCCGAGCCGTATGAGATCGGTTCCGTGACAGTCGTATCGGGCGGGGAGACATACCAACCGCTTGAATACGTAATAAACGGATACGACGGGCAGGTGTTTAGAGACATGATCGCACCGTCGGCATCGGAAGTGTTTGAGGAGGATTTGACCGTCATCCCCTTTGAAGGCGACTTTGATGTCATAATAGACGGAGAGCCTTATCAACTGACCTATAACCTTTACGACCCTAGGCTCAACTGGGTGTATTCCGGCCAAAAGGCGTTTATGGAGCCTCCGGGGCGGGGTGAGTATCTCCTTCTCGTGATGATCACCTGGGGAAGCGCGGATGCGTATACCGGAATGAATTATTACTTCAAAATCAGCCAAGAGAACGGCCCGCTGCCGACGGATTTGATTTCCAATGATGACGAGTATCGCGTCAGCGCGGACTGTCCGGTTTTCCCCGGGGTAGAAATGACGGATACGGTCGAAGAGCTGGTTCGCATGGTTCAGGGTTTTGCCTCGACGTCATTTGAAGGGCTTCTCAGAGAAGACGGTACCGTCCGAATCAATATCTATTCATTGCTTTTTTCTCGGTTTGTGCCAAGATTGCTGGATATGCGCCTGAGCGATGAGGAAGCGGAAGCCTATCGGGAAAACTATGAGTATGGGTATTTCATCGAATCAAAAATTGTAGATGATTATTACAACACGTATTTTTCCGCAAACGCGGAAAACATCCTCCCGGCATACCGGGAAGAAGCGGTCGCGGACGGGAAGCTGGTGCCTTATCAGGCACTTGGTATAACAGAATCGTATATCCCGGTCTTCTTGCGCCGGATGGAGAATGATGAGGAAGACGGCAAGATTGTGTTGGTTTTCAGCATCCTGAACCGGGATTTAGAGAATCTGTATAGCAACGGATGGGAGACACACATCGGCCAAGTGGAAGGGGATGAATACATCCTCGATGCTGAAGCCGGGGAAAACACGAACCTCTTAGTATACACATTCATATTAGAAGAAGGCAGATTCAAGATTTTCTCGATCACCAACCGCCAGTAAGCAGATAAAAAAATTGCCCCGCGCAGTTGCGCGGGGCTTCCTTTTTATGTTATACTGCAACAATAGAAAGGGGAGGATGTTATGATCATCGGAATCCCAAAGGAGATCAAAGCACAGGAAAACCGTGTGGGCGGCATCCCGGTCACCGTTGAACTGTTGACAAAAGCCGGGCATACCGTGTTGGTTGAGCATAACGCGGGCGCGGGAAGCGGCTTTTCCGATCAGGATTATGCCGCGGCGGGCGCGAAAATCGTTGATACCGCGGCCGAGGTTTACGCCAAAGCCGACATGATTTATAAAGTCAAAGAACCGCTGGAGCCGGAATATGCGTTATTGCGTGAAAACCAAATCATCTTTGCCTATCTGCACCTCGCGCCCGACAGGAAACAGACCAAAGCCCTGATGGACGCCAAAGTCTCCGGCGTCGCCTTTGAGACGGTGCAGCTTTCCAACGGCTCGCTCCCCCTTCTCGCACCGATGAGCGAAGTGGCGGGTCGGATCGCGCCGCAAATCGGTGCCCAGCTGCTCCAAAAGATCAACAGCGGCAGCGGCATCCTGCTCGGCGGCGTGCCGGGCGTGGCACCGGGTCATGTCGTCGTGATCGGCGCGGGGACGGTTGGGACAGGGGCGGCGCGCATCGCGGCCGGGCTCGGAGCCCGCGTTACCGTGCTGGATATATCGGTCGAGCGGCTGGCACGGATTGAGGAACTGCTGGCCGGTCAGGTGGAAACCCTGATGTCCAATACCGCCAACATCGCCTATGCGGTGCAGCAAGCCGATCTGCTGATCGGAGCCGTGCTGGTGGCCGGAGCCAAAGCCCCGGTGCTGGTGACCGAGGCGATGGTGAAAACCATGCGCCCCGGCTCGGCTATCGTGGACATCGCCATCGATCAAGGCGGCATTGCCGAAACCATCGACCACGCAACCAGCCACCAAGACCCGTATTATATCAAACACGGTGTGGTGCATTACAGCGTCCCCAACATCCCGGGAGCCGTGCCGCGCACCTCGACATTGGCTCTCTCCAACGCCACCGCGCCGTATGCGTTGAAATTGGCCAATTTGGGACTGGAAAAAGCGATGAAGGCAGACCCGGCACTGTTCAAAGGGCTGAACACCTACAAAGGCAAGCTGGTATGCGGGGCTGTCGCCGAAGCGCAAGGGCTGGCGTGTGAGACGGCGGAGCTATAAAAAGCAATAATTTTCTCTTGACTTTTTATTTTAGCGGCGTATACTATAAGTGTACCGTAAGGTACGCAAATGTTTCTCCGCCAATCGGCGCGCAGAGTCTAAATAAAATGGCCGATCACAAATGTTTCTCCGCCAATCGGCGCGCGGAGTCTAAATAAAGTGGCCGATCACAAATGTCTTTAAGGCTCCGTCCAATGATGGAGCCTTAAACTATGAAAGAGGGATATTTATGGAGCAGGGGAAGTTTTGCTTTATAATGGATGCTTTTTTTACTATCCATGATAAAGACCGCAAACTGATGAGAAACAAAGAGACGGTTGACGGTAAGGAACATGACCGTCCATGCTTTTATGCTTTTCCCGATAGGAAGAATCCTTTGATTCTGTGGTGTGTTCCCGTTTCTTCAAAAGTGGATAAATATTTGCGTATAGTTAACCATAAGATCGAAAAGCAACAGGGCAAAGGGATAAAGAGACCTAAATGCAACACGATCCGTTTCGGGGAGGTCATGGGGGTAAAAAAAGCGTTCTTGATTCAAAACATGTTTCCCGTGATTGAGAAATACATTAAAGAGATATACATAAACCGGCTGACACAGGAAGCTGTCCGTATTCCGCGGCATATAGAGCGTGATATTATATCCCATTCGGGCGAGGTGCTGCGGCTTGTGCGAAGCGGTCATAGAAGCCTTGTGTTTTCGGATATTATAGAGACATATAATGCGCTTATCGAGGAGTTAGTGAAAGAATAAGAACCAGAAAACTTATAAGGGAAAGCT
>WRIZ01000047.1 GCA_009782475.1 Oscillospiraceae bacterium
TGTTAGCATACCTTCCGCCACCTTTAGATCCGTTTGCCTTATTATACCATAAACCCCTTGAAAACACAATGCTTTCAAGGGGTTTGACAGATTTGTGACAGTTTGACTTTGTCTTCAGTCTGAGTCCCCGCCTTTCGGCGGGGATTTTCTTATGATATTGAACCAATCGGTCAAAACCGTTCCCGTTTGACCGAATCGTATGCCTTGGCGGCGTTTTCGGCTGAAACCAGCCCGGACGCGATCAAACGGTCGATGACCCGTTCGCTGCTGTTTTTATAGTGGGCGAACAGGCTGTAGTAAGTCATATACATCATGGCGTCGCGTGTAAATTCTTCTGCGGTAAGGATGTCGATCTCCCTTTGGGAAAACAATCCCAGCCTGACCGCGTCGGCCTCGGCGGTTTCGTAGGCAATATCCACCCTGTCCTGATACCCCAACGCTTTGAGCATGATAAAGCAGAGCTGCTGCACCGAACCGGGGTCGTTGGGGGAAAACCTGCCGCCGCCCGTCCCGGCGGTGTGACCGTTTTCATAGAGATAGGCAACGTATTCATGCCCCCAGGCAACATCGCTGAACGGGTGGTTGGTATGGTGGGAATAGGCGGCTTCCTTGACGCCGAGGACGGTGACAAAGATGATGAACATCTCCATCCTCGTTGTGTTGCGTTCCAGCTCGTAGGTATTGATGATCCTCATTGTCATCAGCGCGTCGCACAGGTCTTTGTACATGGCTGCATACGGCGGGGTGAAGCGGACACTACCGGCGACCAGCACGGCCGCGTTGGTGGTGATTTTCACATCCGCCTCCCCGCTGATGCCGATCACCTTATGGTTGACCGTCAGCCCGGCCTTTGAGGCAACGTCCTTCCCTGTGGTGACGTCAACCAGCGTCCCGCTCTCATGAGAGGCCGAGCCGGAAACAAGATGAACCGAAGCCCCCTGTTTCAGCGTCAGCCGCGAACCGGCTTTCAGCTCCACCATTTGGGGCGAGGATGCCTTCCATTCGATCCGCGAGATAATTTTGCGCATCAGCGCGGCCTCATTGACCGAAAGCGCGGTGCCATTCAGCAACGCCAATATCTCCGCGAAGAGACTGTTGAGTTGCTTGTTGATTGCCGCATCCGCTTTAAGCATGAGGGAGGGCAGGTATATTTCTTCGATATAGGAACGGGTGACCACCGGGTCGTCGTTCGTTCCGGGCGCGGCGGTGACCGGCGCAGACGCTGAAAAGAGCAGCGACAACGCCAAAACAATACACCAACCACGCTTTTTCATCACATTTTCAACCGTTCGACCGTTTCCAGCACATATTGCGCAAATTGCGTTCCGGTGCAGCCGGTATCGCGTCCGGTCACGGTCATCTTCCGTTCTTCCAAAGCGCAGATGTCCAGCGCGCGCTCCAAAAGTTTGGCTTTCTCCGCCTGCCCGATGTGTTCGAGCAGCAGCACACAGGCGCGCAGCACCGACGTCGGGTCGGCGTATGGGGCGCGCCCCTCTTCGACCATGCGGGGCGCGGAGCCGTGGATGGCCTCGAACATGGCGTAACGCTTGCCTATATTGGCCGATCCGGCTGTTCCCACGCCGCCTTGCAGTTCGGCGGCTTCGTCTGTCAGGATGTCGCCGTAGAGGTTGGGCAGGACGAAAACGGAGAAATCCCGGCGGCGTTTTTCGTCGAGCAGCTTGGCCGTCATGATGTCGATATACCAGTCGTCAAAAGCGATAGCCGGGTATTCTTTGGACATTTCCCCGGCAATGGATAAAAATTTGCCGTCGGTTGCTTTGACCACGTTGGCCTTTGTAACGGCGGTGACGCGCTTGCGCCCTGTTTTTCGGGCGTATTCAAAGGCCTGGCGGCAGATGCGTTCGGTACCGCCTGTGGTGGTGACGGTAAAGTCTATGGCTAAGCCGGGGGTCACATGGACGCCCTGGCTGCCGACGGCATACGCGCCTTCGGTGTTCTCGCGGAAGAAGACCCAGTCGATCCCCTGATCCGGCACTTTGACCGGGCGGACGTTGGCAAAGAGGTCGAGCTCTTTGCGCATGGCGACATTGGCCGACTCGATGTTGGGCCAGGGGTCGCCGGAACGGGGGGTGGTTGTCGGCCCTTTGAGGATGACATGGCAGTTTTTCAATTCCGCCAGCGTATCGTCCGGGATGGCTTTGTTCACTTCGGCGCGCCGTTCGATGGTCAATCCGTCAATGCCGCGGAACTCAACCGCTTCCCCGCGCAGAAGTTCTTCTAGGATCATCCTTCCCGCCGCCGTGATCGAAGGGCCGATCCCGTCGCCGCCGCAAACGCCGATGATCAGCTTGTCCAATTTGCTATAGTCGATGAACTCCGGCTGTTTTGCCATTTTTTCCACCCGTTTGAGCTGCTGTTCGATCAATTCACCAAACCGCGCCATTGCGTCTTGAATATATTTCTCCATCATTTGTTCCCCCGATTTATTGAAAGTCTTTTTGAAAAACCCGCTTTTTCCAGTGCGTATGTCAGAGGTACGCCCAGCCCATAGCAGACGACCAGCTGCCCAAAACCGACAGAGGCGATGAAAAACGGGACAGCCCATGAGCCGTATTCGGCGGCGGCCGGGTCAAGCAGGGCAATCAGAATGCCGATAACAAGGGCGTTGATAACGACCGGTGGTGCCGCCGCCAGCCAGCGGTTTTTGCATTTCGCGGTCAAAATGGCGGCTAAAAGGGTTGCCGCCGAACCAAACACGACATCAAGGATGCCGTATTGAGAGATGAAGTTGCTTACAGCGCAGCCCACAAACAACCCTGGGATTGCCGCCGGGAATAAAAACGGCAGCAGCGTTAATGCTTCGGCAGCGCGGAACTGCACCGGGCCGAACGCGAACGCGGCGTTGACATATACCAAGGCTATGTACATGGCGGCGATGACGCCGGATAGGGCGATTCTTCGTATCACGGAAACTCTCCTTTATCGGGTTTTTTGATCCATCATATCATATGCGGCAAAAAAAAACAAGAAGGGCTTGACAATACTACGCATGTAGTTTACAATATAACTACGCATGTAGTTATAAGGAGGTACGACCTATGAAAAAGAAACGCTTCTGCTCGTTTGCCCTCGTCTTTGTCATGCTCTTTTCGCTGCTCGCGGCATGCGGCGGCGGAGACGACACAGGCACAGTCGCTCCATCGGATGAATCAGGCGCCAACCGCTATCCCTCCACGCGCCCGCTCGAAGTCGGCATTTGGTGGAACCCCGACGACATCTATGACTCCAACCGCAACACCATCCCCGCTTCCGAGAAAGACATTATGATGGGCGAAATACGGATGCAAAACATGCGCGCCATCGAGGAACGCTACAACATCACACTCAAATTCGTTGACCTTACCTTCAACGGTGCAAAGGAATCCATCTCCACCTCGATCATGGCCGGCGAGCCCGACATGGACATCTACTGTATGGACGTAAACTTCGGCATCCCCTTTATCCTCGGCGATTACTGCCTGCCTGTTGAGAAATTTGCCAGACCCGGCAGCGACATCTTCACCGACCGGAACGTCATGTCTTCCATCAATGTCTGCGGGCTGGAAAAAGACTACATCATGAGAGCGTCGCCTGTGATGGATTACAACGCCATTTATATGCTTGGCTACAACTGGGATCTTTTACAGGAGTTCAACCAGCCCGACCCGCAGGTTCTTTGGGAAGAAGGCAGATGGACGTGGGACGCCTGGCTTGACATCATGAAAGGCACCACCGACAGCAACAGAGGCACCTTCGGCTGGGGCGGCACCCATGTCCCCCTGCTTGACAATCTCCTTATTTCCAACAATACCGGTATTGCCCTGACGGACGTTGAAGGACTGACGGCTTCGAATACCCTTGAAGTCCTCGATTTCGTTTATAAAATGTGCAACGAACACAACGTCGCCAAACCGTGGGACAGCAATATTGAATTTTGGGAAAACAACGACTGGAGCACCGGCAAAACCGCCTTCTTCGCTTGGACTGCATGGCTGGCGCAGAGGTTCGGCGTTTCCAAAGGATACGGCAACGAGGAAATGGACGAATGCGACTATACCATCCGTATGGTTCCGTGGCCTCTCGGCCCGAATGTCAGCAGCAAAGACGAGATCAAAGGCGCCAACCTGAAGGGCAACGTGTATATGATCCCCAAAGGGGTTCAGGATCCGTTCACCGTGTATGACATTTGGTTTGACTACAACAATTGGCACGGCGGCGACCTCGAGCTCCGCAACGACGCCGCGTTTTGGGTGCTGGACTACTTTGCCGATGACGAAAAAGGATTCCAGTTCTGTCAGGAACTTGGCGAGAAACCCCAATTTGACATATGGGAGCCATTGAGCATCAAAACCAGTGAAAATGAATTCGGCATCGTCGGGCTGCTCAACGGGTCTACAACGGTATCCCAGCTTACCGAACAATGGAAACAGGTTGTTCAAGACGCGATCGACAACGCGTATAACAAAAATTAAGGAACACGCAAAAACCCCGCCGTAAGGCGGGGTTTCAGACCGAAGACAAAGGCCCCGGTTGGCTGCGCCAACCGGGGTCAAACATTACGCAGAATGTGAAAGTTGAGGTTTTCTTCTACACGAAGCCCCAAAACACATCAGCAAAAGAGGCAGC
>WRIZ01000048.1 GCA_009782475.1 Oscillospiraceae bacterium
CTTTTACGTATCCCGGTTGAGAGTTTTGACCGCCTTGCCGCCAAAGGCACACAGGTTTACGACATCTCCGGCCGCTGCGGAGTATTCGCCAAAACCGACATCCAGCCCCTGTTGAACCAAGGCGGCCTACTGGAAGACATTGCCCTGTCTACCTTTCACGCAATCGCGAAGCAGACCATAGGCGGGCTCGCGCAGGGGCTGGAAATCAAGCCGCCGGTTGTCTTTGAGGGCGGGCCTTTGGCCTTTAACCCCACCCTTATCAAGGCATTTGCCGGAAGGCTGAACCTGAGTGAGGCTGATATTATCCGGCCGCCTAACAGCGAGACCCTTATCGCCTACGGTACAGCTCTTTCAATTAACGAGCTATTCAAGGATTATGATAAAGGCTTCAGCCCCGAAGCAGCCTTGACCTCTCTTTCCATGTTTCGTGAATTGACTGCGCTTGGTACCGGAAATGCATCCTCCGCCGGATCAGCAAGCCAAGCTTATTCCCCGGATCAGGTATTTTTTGCATCCAGAGAAGAACGGGAAAACTTTGAGGAACGCCACCGAATATTCGCCATTAACCACGATGTAACAACGCTGAAAATGGAAAGGGGTGAAACTCTCCGTGTATACATGGGAATTGACGCGGGATCGACCACCAGCAAATTTGTTTTGATAGACGAAGATGAAAATGTTATTGACAGTTTTTACAGTCCCAACAAGGGCGAACCGCTGAAGGTTATCAAACAGGCCCTGCTGGATATGCATGAAAAATACCGGGCCGCCGGAATCAACCTTGAGGTTATTGCCCTGGGAACCACCGGCTACGGGGAGCTTCTTTTTGACAAGGCCCTCGGCGCGGATTTTCACACAGTGGAAACCGTTGCCCATGCCGCCGCCGCGCCCGTCCGCGGCGGCGGGAATGCCGACCACGGCAATGTGCTCCCTCAGAAAAGCGGAGGCGGCCTTAAACCCCGGCCCGCGCCCGCGCTCGGTGATACGCGCCACCGTCAGCGCACCCCCATCCCTCCCCGGTTAAACGCCTTTGCCAGCGTTATGTACTGCACGCCGTAAGCGCTGAGCTTCCATGAACCGTAACCCTTCAGATCGTCCATGATGGAAGCCATATCGTACGTTATCGCGATATCGCCGACCGATTTGGACGTCCTGTTGCCTTTGACCGTGCCCGCGTTGATCACGCCGGCCAGGCCCGCGCCCTGTCCGGGCGTCGATTCCGCGTACAGCGTAAGAAAATGGGCGATGAACAGCCTCATGCCCTCCTGCCAGGCGGCGTCCCAGCGTCGCCGCTTTATCACGGAATCCGCGAGCGCGACGCAGGCTTCCACGATGCCGTCCGGCGCGATATCCGGCGTAAAACCCGGCATCGCCGCGCGGAAGTCCTCCACCGTGTAGGGCGGATTCTTGCCGTCCAATATGTTCGCGGCGGCGCTTGCGAGGCCGCGGCCGTTCATCACTCGGCGAACGAGGTCTGCACGCCCTCGGCGGCTTCGGTTTCCCCGCTCGCCCGCGGGGCCGGTGCTTTGCCCGCTCCGGCCGCGCCGCGCCTGGGCGATTGACGCCCGCGCTCGGCGCGGCGCGCGGCGGCGGGCGATGAAATGATCTGTATGTCGCCATCCCCGGCGGCCAGCATGAACAATCTGCTGTAAGCGAAGGCATCGTCGATATCGGCAAAGGCGAACGGCGCGAGATACGTCCGCCTGCCCCCGCTTTCAAGGCGATACGCCTTTTTGCTGAATGTGGGTATTTACTTGACTAACACGCCTACCAGATGTATAAGTATGAGGCATGAAAGAGTATCCGATGACGTTCAGCGAGTTCACGACGCGGTTTGCAGCGGAAGAGCAGTGCCGGGACTATCTGTATCAATTGAGATGGCCCGAAGGGTTCGTCTGCCCGAAGTGCGGGGAGTCGGAAGGCGCTTGGTCTGTCAGCAGCAGATTATACACTTGCAAGAGGTGCAGGTATCAAGCCTCCGTCATAGCGGGGACGATTTTCCAAGACACCAGGAAGCCTCTGAAGGAATGGTTCACCGCTATCTGGTGGGTAACGACCCAGAAGAATGGGGCAAGCGCGATGGGCTTGCAACGGGTTCTTGGGTTGAAAAGCTACACGACCGCATGGACATGGCTGCAAAAAATCCGCAAGGCGATGGTGTATCCGAGCCGAAGCAAACTGTCCGGAACCGTTGAAGTGGACGAATGCTACGTCGGCGGCGAGGAGCACGGCGGCAAAAGAGGCCGTGGTACAAGTAACAAAAGCGTTGTGGTTGTTGGCGTTGAGCTTTTGGAGGGCAAGAATCAACTTGGGCGTGTGCGCATGGCGGTTGTGCCGGATGTCTCGGGCGAATCGCTTGTGAAGAAGTTCATCAAAGACAACGTCGAACCCGGCAGCACTGTTATCACCGATGGCTGGAGTGGCTTTTCTTCGGTCGGTTCGAGCGGATACGCGCACGCTATCCCGAAAAAATTTGAGGTAGCCGACCCGGAAAACCCATTGCCCCATGTTCACATGATTGCTTCTCTTCTCAAACGCTGGCTGCTGGGAACGCATCAGGGCGCGGTACAGGATACACATTTGCAGGCTTATCTCGATGAATATGTCTTTCGTTTCAACCGCCGTAAATCCGCCGACAGAGGCTTACTGTTCTACCGCCTGCTCGAATGCGCTATGCGGGTCTCGCCTGTAACCCAGGACGAATTGCTTGGCCACAAGAAATTGTAGGTGTGTTAGTCAAGTAAATACCCATATTGTGATATAGCCTTGTCAAGGATCTCGTTGCTATCATATCCTCTGTCTGCCAACAACCATTCCGCTGTGAAACCATCGATTAGGGCACAAGCTTGTTTGCAATCATGAACGGTACCCGCTGTGATAACAATTCTGATCGGCATACCATGCGCATCCACGGCCAGATGAATCTTGGAATTGAGCCCCCTTTTGTCTTTCCCATATCCTGATTCCCGCCAACGGCTCCAGTCCCATGCTGATGTACTTTAATGTGGCTGGCGTCGATCATAAGCCACTCAAAATCGGGATCGTCAATCAACGCTTCCAGCATCTTCTCCCATATACCTTTGTCTCTCCAACGGCAAAAACGGCGTTGTACAGTATTCCAATTCCCGTAATCCGGCGGGAGATCGCGCCAAGGCGCTCCGGTTCGCAGTATCCATAGTACGGCATTGATAAACAGGCGGGTGTCACGGGCGTTTCCTCCCCATGTTCCTTTGTTGCCGATTGTAAACGGTTTGATCAATTCCCATACTGCATCTGTGATATCATGTCGACGATGTGATAGTATTGAGAATACCTCCTTCGATGTTTCCTCTACTATATCATGTATCTATTGTCGACACAATCTAATACTTCCGACGTTATCTTTGCAAAAACAGCATCTACATTCCCAGTGAATTCTTCAAGAATCTCAAGATTAACATCACTTCCAATAGCGAATGCAATTTTGACTGCTGCTTGGAACCATCTATTTTGTTTTAGTATTTCAAATCCCTTGCGATAGTCATCAGTATGGTCTCCACCACATATTAGAATTATTACGGGGGGAGATATTAAGGGCTCACTTAAATATCCAAATTGCCTTCTTGTCAATTTATCATTCAATTG
>WRIZ01000049.1 GCA_009782475.1 Oscillospiraceae bacterium
ACAAGAACAACAACCTATGAGCCGCAGAGCGCGGAGAAGCTGACCGAAGAACTCAGCAAATGCGTGGAATTGCAGGCTACCATGAAAGAGGTCAACGCATACTGGCGTAAGACCGGCACTTGCATGGGCGCTCCCGGCATTACCGACGTACAGGCGGCGAAGCTGGATACCAAAATAGCGGCATCGCCCCATTCATGGGAGCGTCAGCAGCCGTTTTCCACCTATGCCCTGACGGACAACAACAGCAAAATCAAGCGGCTGGAAAGCAAGCTGGCCGAAGTGTCGCGGGGTTTCGAGGGCTGGGAGTTTGACGGCGGCCGCGCCGAAGCGAACGCGGATATAAACCGCTTGCAGCTTTTCTTTGACGAAAAGCCGAATGACACACAGCGGGCGCAACTGAAAGCCAGCGGTTTCAAGTGGGCGCCGTCACAGGACGCATGGCAGCGGCAACTCACCGACAACGCCATCTATTCGGCGGGGCGCATTGACTTCATCAAGCCATCAGACGGCAGAACGGTACGCGAACACCAGCCCAAGCCCCCGGCGCGGGACGCCGGCGCGAGGTGACGGGATGGAAGTCAAAATCAACCGGGAAATCCGGGACTATACCGAATCCATGTTTTTTGGACTGTCACTCAGACAGTTCATTTTTTCGTTGGCCGCAATCGCCGTGGCCGTGGGCGCGTACTTTTTCCTAAAGCCGCACCTCGGCACGGAAACCGTGTCGTGGGTCTGCATCCTCGGCGCGGCCCCGTTCGCCGCTATGGGCTTTATCAGGTATAACGGCATGACGGCGGAGAAGTTTGTTTGGGCTTGGATTAAGAGCGAGTTTCTTATACCCAAAAAATTGACATTCAGGGCAACGAACATCTACGCCGAAGCATTAAACATTGAGGGAGGGAAGCGGAAGTGAAAACATTGCGAGCGTTATTCCGTCAGGCGCGGGAGCGGTTCACCATTCCCAAAGGCGTACAGGACGTTATCCCCATCAAAGCCATTTGGGATGACGGTATCTTCATGGTCGGAAATTATTACGCCAAGACATTCCGCTTTGAGGACATCAACTACGCCGTGGCGTCCAAAGAGGATCAGGAAGCCATGTTTTTGGAATACAGCGAACTGCTGAACTCCTTTGACAGCGGCGCGACCTACAAAATCACCATCATCGTCAAGAAGCTGGATAAAGAGGAATTCAAACGGTCTATCCTCATTCCGCTGAAAGGCGACGCGCTGGACACATACCGCACGGAGTACAATAAAATCCTGTTAGACGAAGCCACCGGCGCGAACGGGTTTATCCAAATGAAGTACATCACCGTCAGCGTGTTCAAGAAGAACATAGAGGAAGCCCGCAACTTTTTCTCCCGTGTAGGCACGGACTTGGCCTCTCACCTGAACCGGCTCGGCTCAAAGGCCATCGTATTAGACGCCGGGGACAAGCTGCGCCTGCTGCACGACTTCTTTAGGCCGGGCGAGGAAAGCGGCTACCGTTTCGACGCCCGCCACCTCATGCGCCACGGCCACAGCTTCAAAGACTTCATCAGCCCGGACACGTTTGAGTTTCAAAAAGACCATTTCGTTATGGGCGACAAGTACGGGCGTGTCGTGTTTCTGCGGGACTATGCCAACTTCATCAAGGACACGATGGTTTCCAAACTCTGCGACTTCAACCGAAACATGATACTCAGCATTGACATCATCCCCATCCCGACCGACGAGGCCGTGCGGGAAGTGGAAAAGCGCGTCCTCGGCGTGGAAACCAACATCACCAACTGGCAGCGGCGGCAGAACACCAACAACAATTTCAGCGCGGTCATTCCCTACGACATGGAACTCCAGCGCAAGGAGAGCAAGGAGTTTTTGGACGATCTGACCTCCCGCGACCAGCGCATGATGTTCGCCGTTATGACCATCGTATTGACCGCCGACACCAAAGAGCAGCTTGACAGCGACACCGAAACACTCTTTTCCATCGGGCGGCAGAACCTATGCCAGTTTGCCATTCTGAAACATCAGCAGATGGACGGCTTGAATACCGTGCTACCCTACGGCGTGAGGAAGATAGACGCCCTGCGGACGCTGACAACCGAGAGCGTGGCTGTGTTTATCCCGTTCCGCGTACAGGAGGTATCCGACCGGGGCGGCGTCTACTACGGCATCAACGCCATATCCCGCAACATGATTATCTGCGACAAGCGCAATCTTCTGAACCCTAACGGGTTCCGGCTGGGCGTCCCCGGTTCCGGCAAGAGCATGGGCGCAAAGACTGAACTGGCGTTTTTGGCTATCTCTACGGACGATGATATTCTTTGCTGCGACCCGGAGGGCGAGTACGGGGCATTGATAGAAGCCCTCGGAGGGCAGACGATCCGCATAGCGGCGGGCAGCGCCGACCACATCAACGCAATGGATATGGTGGAGGGGTACGGCGACAACAAAGACCCCATCATCGACAAATCGGAGTTTATCCTATCCCTGTTTGAACAGCTCGACCGCAATCACAGCTTGTCGGTGATCGAGAAAGGCATTATCGACAACTGTG